>NZ_JAGQEJ010000009.1:0-166989 GCF_018101075.1 Alistipes sp. Marseille-P2263 | reverse complement strand
AGGGATACCAGCTCACAGGAAACCAGAAATGCCTGGACTGGTTCGAAAAACTGCACCAATACATGTGGGAGCACTTCAAGGACCCCGAGTTCCCCGAGTGGTTCGGATACCTGAACCGGCGAGGCGAAGTCCTCCTGCCTCTGAAGGGAGGAAAATGGAAGGGGTGCTTCCACGTACCGAGAGGTCTGTTCCAGATATGGAAGATCCTCGAACAATGCAAATAAAACACCGGCGACACGACCCATGAAAACCACCCTCTTCGCGGCAGCCTTCGCGCTCGCCGCCTCCATCGGATTTTCCGCCTGCACCGACACGACCCGCCGCACGGTGGACGTGCTGGTGATCGGCGGCACGACCTCGGGCACTTCGGCGGCCATCGCCGCCGCCCGCGAAGGCGTTTCGACGCTCGTCGTGGAGCCGACGCCCATGCTCGGCGGCATGCTCACGGCGCAGGGCGTATCGGCCATCGACGGCAACGACGGCCTCCCCTCGGGCTTCTGGAACGAGTTCCGCGAAGCCCTGCGCAGCCACTACGGCGGCCCGGAGGCGCTCCGGACGGGCTGGGTGAGCGCCACGCAGTTCGAGCCGAGCGTCGCCGACAGCATCTTCAAGGCCAAAGCGGCGGCGGAACCGACGCTCGAAGTGATCCACGGCTACCGTCTCGTCGAGGTGTACAGGGAGGGCGACGCCGTGACCGGCGCCCGCTTCACCGACGACAGGGGCGGACGGCTGGAGGTCGCGGCACGCATCACGATCGACGCCACCGACCTGGGCGAAGCGCTGCCGCTCAGCGGCACGGCCTACCGCGTGGGCATGGACGCCCGCGCCGACACGGGCGAGCGGCAGGCGTTCGAGCAGGCCAACGACATCGTGCAGGACCTGACCGTGGTGGCGATCCTCAAGGACTACGGCGAAGGGGCCGACAGGACCATTCCCCGGCCCGAGGGATACGATCCCGCGGAGTTCGAGGGATGCTGCACCGCAGGCGGGAAACCCATGGACCCGGCCTACATGATCAAGTACGGACGCCTGCCCAACGGCAAGTACATGATAAACTGGCCGACGCACGGCAACGACTACTACGCGAACGTCGTCGAAATGCCCTACGAGGAGCGTATCGAGGCGCTGAAACCCGCCCGCGAGAAGACGCTCCGGTTCATCTACCACCTCCAGCACGAGCTGGGCTTCCGGAACCTCGGCATCGCCGACGACGAGTTCGACACCGAGGACGGGCTGGCCTACCTGCCCTACCACCGCGAAGGCCGCCGGCTGGACGGCGTGGTACGGCTGACGCTCGACGACGTTACGGACCGTTACGACCGCCCGGCGGCGCTCTACCGCACGGGCATCTCCGTCGGCGACTACCCCGTAGACCACCACCACGCCTGCTATCCCGGCTTCGGGAAGATCGACTTCCCGCCCGTCCCGTCGTTCAGCGTCCCGCTGGGGGCCCTGATCCCCGCCGGGACCGACAACCTCGTCGTCTCGGACAAGGCCATTTCGGTCTCGAACCTCATCAACGGCTCGACGCGCCTTCAACCCGTGGTGCTGCTCACCGGACAGGCGGCCGGCACGCTGGCGGCCCTGGCCGTGAAGAAAGGGGTGACGCCGCGCGAAGTGCCCGTCCGCGAGGTGCAGCGCGCGCTGCTCGCCCGAAAGGCCTACATCGCCCCGCTGTACGACGTACGGCCCGACGATCCCGACTTCGAACTGTTGCAGCGCATCGCCGCCACGGGCATCCTGCGCATGACCGGCGAACCGTACCACTGGGCCAACCGTTCGTGGTTCTACCCCGAACGCACGCTCACCGTGGGCGAGTTCACGCAAGGGCTCCACGACTACGCCCCGCAGATCGACCCGACGGACGATCCGACTCCGCTCACCGCCTCCGCAGCCGCGGAGCTGCTGCGCCGCGCAGGCGGGCGGATCGACACCCCGGCCGGGGCGGAAGGTCCCGTCACGCGGCGCGAGGCGGCCCGGATGACCGACGCGGCCCTGCATCCGTTCGACCGGGCGATCGACTTCGAAGGAAACCTGAAAAAATAGACCCGCCATGAAAAAACTGCTTCTCCTGCTGCTGGCCGCAGCCGCCGCGACGAGCGTCGCGGCGCAACCCGATACGCTGACCGTAAACAAGGACTACTACCCGAAGAAACGCAACGTCGAAGAACTGGTCCCCGTCACGCGGAAGAACATCGTGATGCTGGGCAACAGCCTGACCGAACGCGGCTTCTGGTCGGAATACTTCCAGACAGAGCGCGTGCTCAACCGCGGCATCGGCGGCGACTGCATCTCGGGTATGATCCACCGCATCGGCCCGATCGTCGAGGGACAGCCCCGCGCCATCTTCATCATGGGCGGAGCCAACGACCTCGTGTTCTCGAAAATCTCCGGCGAAAAGCTGCTCGAACAGTACGAACGGCTCCTCGGAGTCATCGCCCGCGAATCGCCCCGCACGAAGATCTACATCCAGAGCCTGCTGCCGCTCAACGAGGCGATGAACGAGAAGTTCTTCAAGGGCAAGAACGCCCGCATCGCGGCCTTCAACGCCCTGCTGCGCGACATGGCCGCCCGCCGCGGGCTGACCTACATCGACATCTGGAGCGACATGCAGCGCGACGGCATCCTGCCCGCGGAGTACACCTTCGACGGCATCCACCTGAAGGCCGACGGCTACCGGATCTGGATCGAGAAGATCCGCCCCTACATCAAATAACGCGTCATGCGACGGACGTGTCTCGCGGCGCTCCTCGCCCTGTTCCACACCGCAGCGGGTTCCTTCGGCGGAAGCCCCGCCTTCGCGGGAAACGGCGCCTTCACCGGGAATGCCGCCGCCGGATTCCCGGAGGCCCGGGAGACGCTGCCGCACGAATCCGCCGCCGCGGAAACGCTCCGATTCACTCCGGCGACAGCGCCGGAAATCCGATTCGTGGGACGCGCCGCACGCTCCGACGACGGCGCGCTCTCGTTCGACTGGAGCGGGGCCTACTTCTCGTTCCGATTCGAGGGTACGCGGTGCGCCATGCGGGCCGCGGACTCGAAACGGAACTACTACAACGTATTCGTGGACGGCAAACCCCATGGAAAGGTCACTGCAGAGGGACCGGCGAAGACCATCGTGCTGGCCGAAGGACTCCCCCACGGTGTGCACACCGTACTCGTACAGAAACGAACCGAGGGCGAGCAGGGATGCACGACGCTCTTCGCTGTCGGTTCCGACGGGCCCCTGCTCGATGCGCCCCAGGCCCCGGGCCGGCACATCGAGTTCATCGGCGACTCGCACACCTGCGGGTACGGCACGGAGGGCAAATCCCCGAAGGAGCCCTTCACGCCCGAGACCGAGAACTGCGACCTGGCGTGGGGCTGCATCATCGCACGCTACTTCGACGCAGACTACACGCTCATCGCACACTCCGGGCAGGGAATCGTACGCAACTGGGGCATCCGCGAGGAGCGCTCCGAAATCACCATGCGCGAACGTGTCGCACGCACCTTCGACATGGAGGAGACGCCCCTCTGGGACTTCGCGCAGTACCGGCCCGACATCGTGGTAATCAAGCTCGGAACCAACGATTTCAGCACGGGAACGCCCTCCCGGGAACAGTTCGACGCCTCGTTCGGCGAAATGTACGCCCTGCTGCGCCGCCGCTACGGCGACGTGCCGATCCTCTACGTCGTGCCCCAGAACTGCGACGCCTACTACGACTACCTGCGGGCGACGATCCGGACGCTCGGAGACCCGAATCTGCACGCCGTGCCGCATCTGGCGCCGATCAACGACCAGACCGACGACCTGGGCGCGGGCTACCACCCGAACCTGCGGGGACAGTGCAAGATGGCCGCGGCCGTCATCCCCTACATCGCGACGCTCGCCGGCTGGCCGATGCCGCAGGACCGGCCGATCCGGTAGCGCGGCATCACCGGACATCCGGACGCGGCACGCACGGACATCAAAAAGAGCGGCGACATCCCCGAAAGGGATGCCGCCGCATCGTTTGCCGGAAATGCGTCGGTACGCATCATTCGCCCTCCGCGCCGTCTTCTCCGCCGAAAAGCAGCACGCACCCGCCGGGACCTCCCGCCGAGAGTCGCAACGCGCTCTTCCCGGAGGCCTCCACACGCAGGTCGCCGTTGGCGTCGAGCAGATCGAACCGCCGCGCGTCGAGCCCCGAAGGCAGCTCCAGCATCCGGCTGCAGGCGACCCGGACATCGAGGAACAGCGCCCGGCGTCCGGCGATCGCCCCTTCGTAGCAGAACAGGCCCGCATCGTCCGCCAGAGGTTCGGCGAACCACGTGTAAACACCCCGCCAGGCGATTCTGTCGCCGTTCTCGAAGCGTTTCCGGGAGATCAGCTTATGATAGCTCTTCGCCGAGGAGTTGCCGATGAAGACAATGTCGCCGTCGCCGAGCATCCCGTGGTCCCCCAGCCCGCCGGGCAGCAGGAACGAGGACTGATAGGCCGAAGCGTTCCGCTCGACGAACCGCCGGAACTCGGGATAATCCCCCTTGAGGAACTGCGACACGCCGGACTGCACGGTCCAGTCGGTGTAGGCTCCGCCCGAAGTGAAGGTCTGCGTCTCGTTTGCGAACATGGACTGCATGCCGTAATAGGTCTCTATCGTCACGGGCGCCGTGTTGCAGAAGAGGTGCGACGCCGAAACCTCGATATTGCGCCCCTCGATGCGGTAATGTACCGTCTCGCGGCACAACGGGTCCCGGAGCTCTCCGTCCTCGAGCGGCCGCGAAGGGTCCAGAATCACATTCACGACATCGACCGTCACGGAATCGGCCAGCAGGGTGACGTCGCCCGTAACGGGCCGGTCGTTCGCCCGGACCGAGAACCGTTCGTTGTAGGCCGTGCGGACCTTCTGCCCCTCCTTGTAGCTGTGGTTCGCCCCGCACCAGCCGTACCCCGAAACGGCGAACGGGCCGATATTGTCGCTGAAAGCCAGGTTCAGTTCGATTTCGGGTTCGCGCGAAGGGTCCCGGATCGGCTCGGACGCCGTATTGCGGACGATCCCCACGCGGTAGAAAGTATACAGTTCGTTGAACATGCAGCGCTTGAACCAGTACACGATGTCGCGCTCGCCGTCCATCTTGGCGGCGATATAGAGGTTCTCGCCGCGTGTCTTGACACGCATGTTCCCCGACCCCGCATCCTCGGGAGGCGCCGGAGGCGGAGGGACCGGCGCCCCTTCGTCGTCGCCGCCGCAGGCCGCTGTGGACGACAGACACCCCAGCAGCAGGAAATAACAGACAAATGCTTTGATTTTCATCCTTCGTCGTTTTTCAGGAAAGCGATGCGCCCGTGTGTCGCGGACGCATCGCCGTTTCGGAAACCGGAACCGTCAGCGGACGAGTTCGAGGAACAGGTCGGGGCGGTCGGTGGTCAGGAAGTCGATCTGCTGTTCGATCGCCCAGATCATATCGACCGGATGGTTCACCGTCCAGACGTTCGAAACCATCTTGTGCTCCTTCATGTACGCGAGCCACGACGGGTTGCGCAGGTAAACGCCGTGGTTGTAGTCGCCTCCGGCGGCTCCCATCGCCTCCAGCTCCTCGGGCGAGATGTCGCCCCCGAGGTAGAGCACGTCGTTCTTCGGCGCCAGCCGGATCAGCTCCTCCATGGCGTGACGCGAGAAGGTGATGTAGGTCACGCGCTTGGCGAGCCTGTTGTCGTTCACCATCTTCACCGCGGCCTCGGCGGCGGCCGTCTCGGCCTCGGGCGTGGCGTGCGGCTTGAGCTCCAGCACGAGGTGCACGCGGGTCTTCTTCGCCGCCTCGAGATACTCGGCCAGCGTCGGCATCGTCTCGCCGTTGGCCAGACGGAGCGTCGTCAGCGTGGTCGAAGGGGTCGTCTGCACGTTGTGCCCGTCGTGCACGCCGTCGTGGTTGAGCACCAGCACTCCGTCCGCAGCGCGCCATACGTCGAACTCGACGCCCCAGACGCCCAGCTCGTCGGCCTTGAGCAGCGACGCCACGGAGTTCTGGTCCGAACCCTCGGTCCGCCAGTAGCCGCGGTGGGCCACCACCTGCGTCCTGCACTTGAACGGAAGCCCGTGCTTCATGTAGCGGCGCATCCGGATCAGACGGGCCAGACGGTCCATCACGGCCTTGTCCTTCGGATTCTTCGACTCGTCGAGCGTCAGCACGCCGCGGTTGCCGCAATAGTAGGCGATGGCCGACGAGTTGAACACGTCGTTCTTCTCGAAACGGTCGATGTAGGCCACCATGCGGTCGTACGACGTATTGGGACGGTCGGCCGAAGCCTTCTCGTCGAACTCGAATTCCATGGCCATGCCGTGCTTGCGGGCGAAGGCGCAGGCGTCGTCGAGACGGCTGTCGGGAATCGAATGGTTGAAGAAATGGTTGGGCTGCTGGTAGGCGACGTCGAAGCCCAGCGCCTTCCAGTCCTCGGCGCCCTTCGACTGCCAGTAGGGAATCCAGTAGAAGAGCTTGCCCAGCGAGTGAATATACTCGCTGATGGGGACGGTCAGTTGGCCGCAGTAGTTGTTCGTCTCGGCCACCCAGTAGAAGCCCGAGAGCTCCAGATTCCTGTACTTGGCCGCCTTGAACCGCTTCACCAGCTCGTCGATATACCACTTCGTCACGGCCAACTGGTCCTCCTCCTTCGAGAAGTCCATCGCCCGGCCGTTCAGCTCGCCCCAGTCCTTCTGGTCGCGGATGGCCTCGGGAAGTCCCAGCACGATCTGGTGCTTGAAACCGGGTTTGCCCAGCTCGGCGATCTCCTCCGTGATGCACTGATCGAGCGCCGAGAGCGACTTGCCCTCCTCGAAGATGCGGTCGAGGAGCCATGCCCACTCGCCCTTGCGGGCGTTCAGCTTCTCATAGCCGACGGTGTAGTGACGGCCCGAACCGTTTTTGAATTCGAGGAACAGGAATCCGTCGAAGAGCCAGTCCTTCGTGCCGTCGGCGAACCGGTGCACGACATAGGGACGGAACTCGTCCGCCGTCCAGTCCAGGCGGTGCGAGCCGCCCTGATAGATAAGCGCCATGTCCTGCACGTCGTCCGCCTTCTGATAGGGCTGTGCCGTGGCGCCGCCGCCGACCGCGACGCAGGCGGCCAGCAGCGAGGAAAATCCGAGAGTCTTCAAGGTTTTCATCTTTGAACGAATAGATTAACAATTATTTGCGTAACGGGTTGTCCAGAACGAAACGGCAGAATTCGTGGTAGAGCTTGCGGTCTTCGGCGGCAGCCGACACCGACAGCTCGTAGAGCGTGTTCTGCCCGTGGTAGTAGGCCAGCGGCTTGCGGCCGTAGATGCCGTGCTCTTTGGCGCCGTCCATGTATTCGCGCAGCCGGCGGCGGTAAACCTCGCTGCCGGCGGTCTTCTCCAGCAGCGCGTCGTCGAACTCGAACTCCATGGCCAGGTCGTTGGCCTTGATATCCGAGAAGAAGCGCGAAAGGGGTTTCTCGCCCTTGTCGTCCCAGAAGTAGTTGGGCTGCATGTAGGCGTAGTCGATGCCGAATCGCTTCCAGTTCCGGTAGCCGGCCGCCCGGTTGTAGGGAATCCAGCAGAGCGACTCGTTGAGCGCATGAAGGTACTCCGCCACCTCGGGAATCACCTCCTCCCAGCGTTTGAGCTCCGGATTCCAGCCGTCGCCCGGCGTGGCGAGGTCCTCGGAGACGATGTAGAATCCGGCCAGCTCGACATACCGGTAGTCGGCCTCGTCGAACAGCCGCCGCACGGAGTCGATATACCATTTGTAGGCCGCGATGCGGTCCGAAGCCTTCGCGAAGTCCAGCCGCCGACCGTTCAGCTCGCCCCAATAGGTCGTCGAAGTGTTCGTGTCGGCATACTCCTCGTAGATGATCGGGTCGGGCATCACCATCACGACCTTGCGTTTCCCGGCCGGCGCGCCCAGCCGGGCCGCGGCCTCCCCGACGGCCTCTTCGAGGGCATTGACGCCGTTATCCGGCCCGAACCAGTAGTCGATCAGCTCCTGCCACTGCTCCCGACCGCCGGAAGTCCGCTTCTGCCCCAGGTTGATCGAGTAGGGAACCATGACGAACTCGATGCAGAGGAAGCTGTCGAAAAGCCAATGTTCTCCGCCCGCCTCGTCGGTATAGGTCACGAAAGGAGCGAAACGCTCCTTGTCCCAGCCGAACGGCGTGCGGTGGGTGCTGCCGCCGTAGCAGAGCACCAGATCCGTGTAGGAGGGGATGCCGTCGCGGGCGCTCTCCCACTCGTAGGGACGCGGTCCGGCATACTCGGTCACGAACTGCACGACCTGCATCCCGCTGTATCCGCCCGCATCGTCGCACGCCACGGCGAAGACCGTATAGGTGGTCATCGGCGTAAGGCCGCCGATCGTCACCCGCTCCTCCGCGTATTTCGTTCCCTGCGCGGCGACCTCCGCGCCTGTCAGGGCCTTCTTGTCCTCGGTGGCCATGCACACCATGCGCACATGGGTCGCATTGAGCCATTTGATTCCGAGCGTCACCGACTCTCCGTCGGACGACTCGATCACCAGGCTCATCGCGGGCTTTTTCCCTCCGCCGGACGAGCCGTCATCATCCCCGTTGCTGCAACATACGAAAGAAAGCGCGCACAGCAGCGGCATCACAATCCAGGAACGTATCATCTTGTCTTTTTATCGTTTTTATCGTTTATGACCTCGGCTATCTCTATTTCGACCGCAGCGGATTCCCGACCACGAAACGGCAGAACTCGTGGAACAGCTCCCGGTCCACCGGATCGTCCGACACCCAGAGGTCGTAGAGCGCATTGCTGCCCTGATAGTAGGCGATCGGACGGCTGCCGTAGATGCCGTACTGCTTCGCGCCCCGCATGTAGTCGCGCAGGCGCGCCCGGTAGGCGTCGCTGTTCTCGCGGGCATTGAGGATCGACGCCTCGAATTCGAACTCGATGCTCGTCCCCGCGCGGTTGATCCACCGGCATACGTCGTCCATGTCGTTCTCCGGTTTCCAGTAATGGTTGGGTTGCAGGTAAACCTGGTCGAAGCCGAAGTCGCGCCAGTCGTCGTACCCGCGGGCGTCGTAGTAGGGAATCCAGATGAACGAGTAGTTCAGCCCGTGCAGGTAGTCGGCGATCTGCGGCAGCAGCGCGTCCGAACGGGTCAGATGGTAGCTGTACTCGGTATCCTCGGGCTGGGCGGCGGTTTCGCGCAGCCAGTAGAATCCCGCCAGCTCGACGTTTTCGTACTTCCCGCGGGCGAACGCCTCGCGGACCGTGTCGATATACCACCGGCAGGCGGCCATGCGGTCTTCGGTGCGGATGAAGTCGAGACGGCGGCCGTCGATCTCGCCCCAGTAGGTCGTCGAGGTCATCGGGTCGATCCAATGATGGTAGATGATCGGATCGGGAATGACGATGAAGACGCGGCGTTTGACGGGCGCCTCGCCCAGCCGCTCCTCGGCCGCTCCGACGGCCTTGTCCAGCGCATCGACGCAGTTGCCCCGGGCGAAATAGTAGTCGATCAGCTCCTGCCACTGCTCCTTTCCGGCGGCGAGGCCCTGATCGCGCAGCACGCCCGTCATGTAGGTGTAGTTGCGTTTGTCGGGACGGTCCATGTCCTGCGATTCGAGGAAGATGAACCCGTCGAAAAGCCACTGTTCGCGGCCCTGCTCATCGACATAGGTGACATAGGGTTCGAACCGCCTCTCGTCCCACAGATAGGGGTTGCGGTGGTGGCTGTTGCCGTAGCACAGCACGGCGTCGGAGGCCGTCGGCCGTCCGGCGCGCCGCTCCCACGGATAGGTCCCGGCGCGCGGCCCGGCCTCAGCCGGAAGCGCGGGACACGCCGCAGCCAGAAGGAGCGCTGCGAGGATAGATTTGCGAATCATGTTCATTGTCAATCGTTTGCCTTGTTTGCCTGAATCTGCGGGAATTCGCCGGTCACTCGGCCCGCTCCCCGCGCAGCGGATTTCCGACGATGAAACGGCAGAGCTCGTGGAACAGCTCCCGGTCCTCCGCGTCGGGCGAGGCCCAGAGATCATAGAACCCGTTGGTTCCGTGATAGTAGGCGATCGGGCGGCTGCCATAGACGCCTGTCTCCTTCGCATGGCGCATGTAGGCGCGGAAACGCTCGCGGAAGGCTTCGCTGCCCTCGCGTCCGGCGAGCAGCGTCGGCTCGAACTCCAGCTCCAGCCCCACGCCCAGCTCCCCGATCCGGCGGAACACGTCGTCCATGTCGTTCTGCGGCTTCCAGTAGTAGTTGGGTTGCAGATAGACCTGATCGAAGCCGAACGACCGCCAGGCGTCGTAGCCGCGCGAACCGTAGTAGGGAATCCAGTCGAGCGAGCAGTTCAGCCCGTGCAGGTAGTCGGCGATATGCGGAAGCATGATGTCCGAACGGGTCAGGTGGTAGCTGTACTCGGTGTCCTGCGGCCGCGTCACGATCTCGCGGATCCAGTAGAATCCCGCCAGCTCGACGTGCTCGTATCCGCCCGCCGCGAACCGCTCCCGCACGGAGTCGATATACCACTTGCAGGCCGCGATACGGTCCTCGTTCCGGCTGAAATCGAGCTTCCGCCCGTCCAGCTCGCCCCAATAGACGGTCGTCGCCGTCGTGTCGGCGTACATCCGGTGGATCACAGGGTCGGGCAGCATCACGACGACGCGCCGCTTGGTCGGAGCCCTGCCGATACGCCGCTCGGCTTCGGCCACGCTTTTGTCGAGCGCGTCGATGCAGTTGCCCTCGGCGAAGAAGTAGTCGATCAGTTCCTGCCACTGCTCCTTCCCGGCAGCCGGAGCGTTCCGGTTGCCCGTCTCGAAGGCGTAGGTCCGGCCGTCGGGGCGGGAGGCATCCACGAACTCCAGAAAGATAAACCCGTCGAAGAGCCACTGCTCGCGGCCTTCCTCGTCGGTATAGGTGACATAGGGAGCCAGCCGCTTCCCGTCCCAGAGGAACGGCGTGCGGTGGTGGCTGCCGCCGTAGCACAACACGGCATCGGTGGTTACAGGCCGTTCGCGGCGGCCCTTCTCCCAGGCGCAGCGTTTTTCCCCGGCCGGAGCGGCGGAGCGCTTCACGGTTGCGCATCCCACCGTTGCGGCCGCAACGACTGCAAGGGCCATCGTTTTGAAGAATCCATACATCGGTCTGTCGAAATTTTCGGTTTCACAATTAATCCCGCCGTGAAACTCGGAAACATTTCACGACGGGATCAATCAACTAACAATCAAGCGTCTAACGGCTTCATCAGAGTCCGACACCCCAAACATCCCCGAGTTTTCCTCGATTTTGGAGAGCCACCGGTTCGCACTTGACGATCACGAATTTCAGGTAACGGCCGGCAGCCATCTTCTGAACGGGATAGTCATAGACCTTCGTCACACCCACGGTTCCGGGAGGCGTGTAGATGCCGTCCCAGTCGCGCATGCCGCTGGCCACGAGCGTCCATTCGGTCTTGTCGCCGTTGTACTCCTCGGCCAGGTAGATTTCATAGTCCAGATAAGCACCCTGGCTGTCGGTCGTGTCCTCGATCTTGAAGTAGGAGACCAGATGCGCCGCACCCATGTCCGCTACAATGGTGATGGGATAGGTATTAGGAGAATCCCACCAAGGAATCCACGAGTCGCCGCCGGTCGAAGCGCCGTTGAACAGGTTGCTGGTCACATACGCATCTACCCATGACTGCGCCGGTCTTTTCGGGTCGTTCGCATAGCAGATCTCCTCGCCTTCGAGAATCGCCCACGGCTCGGCATCCGTACCCCGGAATTCCTTGTTCACTACCGGAATATAAACCACGTCGCCACCTTTGGTGATGACGGTTCCGTCCGAGACGGCCGAAATGCGCACGGGAATCAGCACGCCCGCATCCAGTTTATCGACGTTCTCGAGCAGCTTGTCGGGATTGAGCTGGCAGCCGAACGCGGCCGAAGATTCGCCGGCAGCGATCACCGACGATGCGGCAACGGTCGAAGCGAAGCCTGCGGGAGCAGCCAGATAGGAGGTTCCGTTGGCCTTGTTGTAGGCATCGACGAGGCTGGCGTCCGTATCCACGGCATATTTCACCTCCACGTCCATCGTCGGAACGGTCGTGCTCAGCTTGACATTGCCGTTATAGATGAACGTCCCGTTCTTCACGGTCGTGGCCTCGTCGGTCGAAAGCTCCATCGAGACCTTTGCGATCTCCAGGTGCAGCAGCATCAGGCCGCGGTCTTCGGACACGGGCACGTCGTTCGACGACGAGGTGAGCTGGATCGGAATCACGTAATCCGTATAGGCGTCGAGCGCCGTCACGTCGGACATCTTCCACGTAAGGCCGGCGAACTTGCGGACCTCCTTCTCCGAGAAGCGGAGCTCGGTCGCGGTGAACTGATAGCAGTTCGACGGCAGCAACTCGTAATTCGTGCCGTTCGCCTCGTTGAAGGCGTCGAGCGCGCTCTCGGAAGCCTCGATGCGGACCGTGGTCCCCGAAAGGCCCTTGCCGTTCTTTACGACGGGAAATTCGTATTTCTCATTGTAAACCGGCGTGGAAACATATCCCTTGTTCTCCGCCCACGTTCCGTCGGAATCGACGAACGAAACGCTGTCGTCCACCATGAAGTTGTTGCGTTCGTCCGTGCAGGCGCCCATAGCGGCCGGTACGACCAGGGCGGCGAGCAACAATTTCCAAATATTGATTTTCATAATCGTTCAGGCGTTTTTATTAATGTCCTAAATTCTGGGTCATATTGACCATCTCGGCCAGCGTACCCGAGTAGATCGGGCAGAGGTAGTCCTTGTCGCGGAAGACGTTGTCCTCGATGGCGATTTCGCCCGTCACGCGCTGGTAGGACTCCTCGTAGGTCGTGGCCGAGCAGTGCAGCGAGTACCACGGACCGGGATACTCCTCCTTGGCCTCCATCCAGCGGCAGGCGTCGTAGTGACGGTGCGCCTCGAAGGCGAACTCCACGCCGCGCTCCTTGTGAATGCACCAGCGGAGCAGCTCCTTGTCGTTCTCGATACCGGGATAAGCCTCCTCGATATTGTTCAGGCCGGCGCGGTTGCGCACCTTGTTCAGGTACTCGATCGCCGACGCGGCGTCGCGCTCGGGCTTCTCGTTGCAGGCCTCGGCGTAGTTCAGGTAGATCTCCGCCATGCGGAATGCCGGATAAACCCACTTGAGAGAGGTCACCGGAGTATATTCCGTACTCGTGTCGAACCACAGACCGGCCGGATAGGCGCGGCGGAAGGCATAGCCCACGCGGATACAGTTCGACGAAGCGCTCCACGGCGAAGTGGCCGACGTGCTGTTGAAGCAGGTGAAGAGCTTGTTCTTGCCCTGGTGCGGCCAGTAGAAACCGTTGGGAACCATCGTGGCGTAGAAACGCGGGTCGCGGTCGATGCAGGTGTTGTGGGCCTTGATCGCAGGACGCCACTCGGGATAGAGCGGATCGACATACTGCTTGTAGCCCTCGGTGAATCCGTCCGTCTTGTAACCCGACAGCGGATCGACGATCGGCTTCGACATGTCGTTCCGGCCCTCGTAACCCTTCACCGGATAACGGCCCGTACTCCACATCGGGTAGGAATCGGCCAGCTTGAGCGAGGGAGCCGTACCGCCGAAACCGGCGTAGAAGCCGAAGTTGGGCGGAAGCGCGGGAACCATCGTACCGCCGACGCCGCCCATATAGTCGTAGCCGGTCGTGTCGAACGAATACTTGTTGGAAGTACGCCACCACCATCCCCAGATGGTCTCGCTGCTCCAGGTCCCGTCGTTCTGCCATACGAGTTCATAGGACTTCATGGCGTTCAGGAACTTCGCGTCTTCGTCGGTGATGGTCGTGCCGTTGGCCACGATGGACTTGTCCTCGATAAGCGAATACTTGTTCATCTGAATCACGTCCCATGCGGCATCGGCGGCCTTCTGCCACTTCTCGGGATCCTCCTGCTGCGGGAAGAGGTAATCGCCGTTCATGTTCTTCATCTGGCCCTTGTAGATATCGGCGCCGTTGAAAAGCGGCGAGGCGGCGTAGAGCAGCACGCGCGAACGCAGCGCCAGCGCGGCGCCCTTCGTGGCGCGGCCCGTCCACGTCGAGGGGTCGATGGTGGGAATCTCCGTAAGGTCCGTCGGAAGGATCTGGGCGACGTCCCACAGCTCCGACTCGATGAACTCGATATTCTGATCGACGGTGTGGCGGTCGATCGTCTTCGCGTCGATATTCTCGTCGGGCGTCTGGTCGAACCAGAGGAAGACCGGGCCGTACTGACGGAAGAGGCAGAAGTAGTAGTAGGCGCGCAGGAAACGGGCCTCGGCCTTCATCATCTCGATCTCCTCGGGTCTGTCCTGCTTGTCCTTGTCGATATTGTTCAGGAAGATCGTACACTGGTTGATCGCGATGTAGAACCGGTCCCAGTAGCCGAAATTGGAGAGCGACGAGGGCGTCGAGCTCGAATAGTTGCCCGTCCTGTAAAGGTTGTAGTACACCCACTGGTAGTTCGAGTACGTGGCCTCGTCCGAGCGGGCCACCGCCCATGCTCCGTGGCTGGTCACGATCTCCTCCTCCATGGGAATGTAGGAGTAGATATGACGCAGGTAGCTATGTACCGTATTGGACTGGCTGAAGACGTCGTCGAGGTTCGCCTGGTCGTCCAGCTCCACTTCGAAATACGAATCGCAGGAAGTCAGCGAAAAGGCGCACATCAACACCGACGCTGCCAATATTTTCAGGTATTTCATGGTCTTGTCTGATTTTTAGAAGTTAAGGTTTACACCGAGCGTCACGGTCCGCACCGTCGGATACTGGTTGCCGTAGTCGGCCTCCAGCTCGGGATCCCACAGGTCGAAATCGCTGAACGTAAGCAGGTTCACGCCCTGGAGATAGAAGCGGACGGTCGAAAGGCCGGCCTTCTTGGTCCATGCTTTGGGAAGCGTATAGCCGATCTCGGCGTTCTTCAGACGCAGGAAGCTCATGTCGCGCTGCCAGTAGGTCGATTTCTGGAGGTTGTTCTCCATGCGGGTCGTGGACATGCGCGGATACTTCGCGTTCGGGTCGGGGTTGGCAAGCGACCAGCGGTTCTCGGCCACGTCGGCGAAGATCTGTCCCTGGCGAATGTAGTTCGAGGCGCCTCCGTAGAGGTTGTAGCCGCCGATGATGCGGGTCACGTGGCCCACGCCCGAGAAGAACACCGAAACGTCGAGGCCCTTCCAGCCGAGGCTCACGCCGAAGCCGTAGTTGATCTCAGGAACCGTCGTATAGCCGATGGCCACCTGGTCGAACGTATTGACCACGCCGTCGCCGTTGATGTCGCGGTACTTGATGTCACCCACGCGGACGGTTCCGAAATCCTGCTTGGGCGAATTGGCGATGTCCTCCTCCGACTCGAACAGCCCCTCGGCGATCAGGCCGAACTGCTGGTTGTTGGCGAAGCCGGCCTTGTTCTGATACTTCCAGATCTGGTCCGGTTTGTCGTCGTAGAGCTTCTTCGTCCGGTTGTAGGTGAAGTTACCGCGGGCCGAAATCCAGAAGTCCTTGTTGATATTCTTGTCGAACTCGAGCGACATATCGAAGCCCTGGTTGCGCATCCGTCCGAGGTTCACGTACTGCTGCACGCGCGTACCGACCACCGAAGGCTGCGACTCGCGCTGGATGAAGATGCCCTCGCGCTTCTCGTAGAAGTAGTCGGCCTGGATGCGGAGCATGTCGTAGAGTCCCAGCTCGATGCCGACGTCGGCCTTCGTAGCCTCCTCCCACGTCACGTTCGGGTTGCCGTAGTCCTTCGTCGTGATACCGTTCAACGGAGGCGTATGCGACGCCGGGGCGTTGGTTCCGAAGTTGAAGCCGTAAGCACCGGTCTCCAGCGTCGTGTTGTAGGCGAAACGACGGCCGCCGCCGATCTGGTCGTTACCGATCGTACCGTACGAAGCGCGGATTTTCAGAATGTTGATCTTGTCGCGCAGCGGCTCCCAGAACGACTCGTTGCTGATCATGTAACCGATGGCATACGAGGGGAAGAAACCGAAGCGCTTGCCCGGGGCGAAGTTCTCCGAACCGTTGTAACCGAAGTTGAACTCGGCGAAGTACTTGTCGCGGAAGGCGTAGGTCACGCGGCCGGCGATACCGATATTCCGGTAGGGCCACGCCTCCAGATAGGAGGTCGGACGCAGCATGCTCTTGCTGCGCATGTTGAACAGGAACAGGGCGCCCACGCGGTGATCGTCGGCGAATACGCGGTCGTAGGTGGCCGACGCCTCGAAGTTGATCGTCGTCCAGCCCTTGGGATAGACGTAATCGAGGCTCATGTAACCCGTTCCGGTCACGATCTGGTCGAACATCAGATTGCCCTGATCGTCGCGGCCGGTCGCATGGTACTGGTTGGGGTTGTACTTGCGGGTGATGCTGTTGTTGCTGTCGATATCCCACGAGAACTTGGCGTTCACCTTCAGGCCCTCGGTGATGATGTCCGAGAAGTCCTGCGTCAGCGAGATGAGCGACTGGGCCATCGTCCGGTTGTCCTTCGTGTAGCCCTGGTAGTTGAGCATGTTATAGACGTTCACCGCGCCGCCGCCCTCGGGAGGAACCGCCAGCGTGCCGTCCGAATAGATCGTCGGGTTCGAAATCGGCGTCGTGCGCATCGCATAGGCGTAGAAATCGTTGTTCACGTCGGAATTCACGCCGCCGGGTTTGTTCTTGCTGGTGTACTGCGTCGAAAGCGAAAGGCCCAGCTCGGTCGATTTGGTGATGTTGATGTCGATGTTCGAACGGAAGCTGAAGCGGTTGAAGTTCATCTGGGCGTTGTAATTGTTGTTGTCGGCCATGTTGAACATACCGCCCTCCGTATAGTAGGAACCGCCCACGTAGTAGCGGACGTTCTTGTTACCGCCCGACGCGCTGACATTCACGCGGCCGGTCATCGCCAGGTTCTTGTAGATGGCGTCCATCCAGTCCACGTTCGGATAGAGGTCGGGATCGGCGCCGCTCAGGTACATTTGCTTCTGATAGTCGTCGATCGGCTTGATCGAACCCTCCTCGTAGGTGGAGATTTCGTTGTAGTAGTCGATCCACTGCTCGGCATTGGCCATCTCGGGGACCTTCACCGGCTGCGTGAGGCCGAACTCGGCCTTGACGCTGACCTTGGCGGCCCCTTCCGAACCGCGCTTGGTGGTGATGAGCACGATACCGTTCGCACCGCGCACACCGTAGAGCGCCGTGGCCGTAGCGTCCTTCAGAATCGAAAGCGACGCGATGTCGTCCACGTCCACGAGGTCCATTTCGCGCTCGATACCGTCCACGAGAATCAGCGGCTTGTTGTTCTCGCCGAAGGTGTTCACGCCGCGGATCCAGAAATCGGCGCTCTTGCCCGGCTCGCCCGAACGCTGCATCACGACGACACCGGCCAGCTTACCGGCCAGGTTCGACGAGAGCTGTCCCGACTGCACCCGCAGTTCGTCGGTGTCGATCGTGTTGATGGCGCCGATGATACTCTCCTTGCGCTGCTTGCCGTAGGCCACGACCGTCACGGTCTCCAGCTCGGAAACCTGCGGCTTGAGCTGGACGGTGATATTGGTCTGGGCGCCCACCGTGATCTCCTGCGTCTCGTAACCCAGATAGGAGATCTGGAGCACGTCGGCCGCGGCGACCTCGAATTCGAACGAGCCGTCCACGTCGGTCGTAACGCCCCGCGTACTGCCCTTGACAACGACGGAAGCACCCGGAATTCCGGCTCCCGTCTCATCCAACACCTTGCCTGTCAGGGCAAATCTCCCCCCCCCTTGCGGAGCGGGCGTCGGTGCGTCCATGCCGCTTTCCAGCGCGGAAAGGTTGGGATTCGCGCTCAATTCCGTGACGGACATCAGCCCCAACAACAGCACGAATGACCGGAACATCGTCTTACAAAGATACTTTTGTATAATCCTTGTCATATTTCCTCATTTATTACTTAATAAAAGTTTGTGCAGCCCGTGCGGCACGTCGTTCCGTACCGGCGGTTCCGTACAAGTTCGATTTTATCCCATAAGGATTTGCGGAATTTAGAATTTCAGAGAAGTGTCACATTTAGGTCCGATCCGTTTCATTCAATCATAGGCGCAGTTTTTTAGGTGGTTGATAATTATAGGTTTATACGATAGTAATATCCGCACGGAGGACCGAACGGCCGAAAGGGTCCATCCGGGAAAATACAGGTGTCATTCCAGGGTTCTTTCATTCGGTTTCGGTTAAAAGTATTTACTATTTCAAAAGCAAATATAGCAATAAAATTATTATACAAAACATTTTTGATAATTATTTTTTGTTAAGATTCCCGCGAGGGGGGGGGATTTCGGTGCTCCGGGAAACTAAGCGATTGAGAATAAACGAAATAAAACCGGATCATTCCGAAAATGTTTTTCGGACGAATCGGGCCTTTTCTTTCGAAACAAAAGACCCGTTCTCTGCAAAACACGCTCCGACAGGGCTTTGAATCCCCGATTCCGCCGGAAAAACCGTTTCCGCCCTGTTTTTGCACTTCCGAAGCCGAAGCCGCCGGTCATTGAAAAGTTTTTACTGGTTTCGGTTTGTACGGGTAAATAATTTTACTTAAATTTGTCCGACCGGTAAAAAAAGCGGCCGCAGGATCGCACGGACGAAGGACCGCCGTGCCCCGAACGTCCGGAAATACCGGAAACACCCGAAACAACTACACCCGTTATGATCCAGAAAATCCGTATGCTGTCGGCCGGGCTGCTCCTGCTCGCCGCGCAGACCTTCGCACAGGGCACGACCCGTGCGACCCGCTCCGGCGACAATTACACGCTTTCGAACGGCGCCGTGGAGGCCGTGTTCAGCGGACAGGGCCGGTTCGACATCGAGAAACTGACCCTCAACGGCAAATCGGTGCTCGGCGCGGGCGCCAACCTCGCCCCGTGGATACTATATTATAAAGGACCGCAGGGCGAGAATCCCTGCCTGATGCCCGAACACGCCGCCTACGACGGAGCGGCAATCCGCGACGACGACGAAGGCAAGACGCTGGTGTTCACCTGGCAGCTCACGCTGGACTACTCCGCCGAACGCTACCCCGTGCGCATGTACGTCTCGCTGCCCGACGACAGCGAACTGCTGCGCTGGAACATCGAGGCCGACCTGCCCGAAGGGTGGATGGTGACCGACCTCGAATTTCCCCGCATAACGATCGACCGCCCCGCCGGCGGCAAGGTGCTGACCACGGAGGGCTGGGGCGTGGAGAAACCGCTCGACATCGCCACCTTCGAGGCGCGCTACCCGTCGCACGCCTCGTCCATGCAGTTCATCGTCGTACACAACCCCGAAGGAGCCTTCTACTACGGCACGGAGGACCGCCGGGGCTGCGGCAAGACCTACTCGGCGCAGTGCACGCGCGACGAAGTGATCTTCAGCGACGCCATTCCCGCCTCGGCCGGATGGATCGACGAGGGCACGTTCCGCCTGCCGTGGGAGTCGGTCGCAGGCTTCGCGCCGAAGGGCTGGGAGGACGCCGTGGTGCGCTGGTACCGCCCCTTCACCTACACGACCGAATGGGGCGGCAAGACGCTCGCCTCGCGCGACATCCCGCAGTGGTGCTACGACGCCGACGCCTGGATCCGCGCCCGCCACGTGGCCGACGACACGCTGGACGCCGTCCGCCGCGCCGCCGCACTCTTCGGCAAGGGACTGGGCATCCACTGGTACTACTGGCACAACCACCCCTACGACACCCACTACCCCGACTACTTCCCGGCGCAGCCGCGCTTCGCCGAGATGATCCGCACGGCCCAAAGCCTCGGGGCGCATGTCACGCCCTACATCAACGGCCGGCTCTGGGATCCCGCGGCCGACAGCTACAAACCCGACCGCGGCTGCGACGCCTCGTGCCGCAAGCCCGACGGGACGCTCTACACGGAGATTTATCCCACCTCGAAGGTGCTCAACACGGTGACGTGCCCCTCGACGGATATCTGGCACGGCAAGATCATCGGACTGGTGGACCGTCTCCAGCGGGAACTGGGCGTGGACGGCATCTACATCGACCAGATCGCGGCGGCGGCCCCTGAACCGTGCTGGAACGAGAACCACCCCCACCCGGTCGGCGGCGGCGACTTCTGGTACGACGGCTACCGGCGTCTGATCGGCAAGATCCGCGACGGACACCTGCAGGAGGGCCGTATTCTGACCAGCGAGGAGAACTCGGAGTGCTACATCGACCTGTTCGACATGCTGCTGGTGGTGAACACGCCCCACAATGCCGAAAACTGCACGATCCGCCCCGTTTTCCCGATGGTCTATTCCGACCGCGTCATCACCAGCGGCTTCACCTACACCCCGCTCTCCACCGACCTGATGACCAACGGCGACTTCCGCTACGAAATGACCAAAGCCCTTCTCTGGGGGTCGCAGCCGGGCTGGGTGGACCCCCGCTACCTCATGTCGAAGGAGGCCGAACGGGAGGCGCGCTTCCTGAAAACGCTCATGGATTTCCGCCGCGGGCTGCACGACGTCCTCTACGGCGGACGGTTCCTCCGCGAACTCACCCCGGCGGGCGACAACCCGACGATGCACGCCCCGGGCTTCGGCGACGACGCGGCCGTGCTGGCCTCCGAATGGCAGGCGCCCGACGGGCGGCGGGTCTATCTCGTGATCAACCGCGACGACAAGGCGCACAAGGTGTCGCTGCCCGGCGCAGGCACGTTCAGGATCAACGGACTGTCGGGCAAACGCATCGACCTCTGACCCGGGCCGGAAAAGCCGCATCTCGGAAACACGCTTCGCCCCTGCCGCAACGATCCGCGGCGGGGGCGGATGTTTTCCGCTCCGGCCATCCCGCGGTCCGGGCCGACAGCAACGGCCGCCCGACGCTCCGCCTGAAACGGGAAGCGGCCCCGGACCGGAAATGCCGCGACGAAGAACGCCGCGGCAAGAAATACGCCGCCGGAGACGGAGCGCCAGGGAACGAAAGCCGCGGCCACGGGAAATCCGGGCTGCCTCACCACCAGACCTGCCGGCCGTCCTCGTAGGTGAAAATCCGTTCGTCCTTGCCTTTGGAGTGGTTCTTCAACAGCAGCAAGGCATTCCCGGGAACCTCCTCGTACCGCAGTTCGTGGGTCCTGTCCCCGATCCGCTGGCCGAGCGAGACGAACTCCCCGTCGCGGCAGCAGAACAGCTCGTAAAGCTCGCCCGCCTGGATGAAATTGTCGTCGTTGCGCGGCAGGAACATGACGCTGCCCAACGTCTGAGGCGTATCGAAAGCCATTCCGCCCCAGCACCGGGACTCCCGGGGTGCATTGAAATAGGTCAGCGGGTCGCCGTCGAAGAGCTTGTACTTGTCGTTGCCCAGATTCCAGTAGCTTCCCTCCGTGCCGATGATCCGTCCGACGAGTTTCCGGCCCGAGGGATCGTAAAAACCGATCTCCGACATGCTGACGAACGCCCCGGGAGGCGATAGGTAGCGGATATACCGGAACCGGATGCTGTCGCCCAGCTCGGCGTAATAGGGGTGTATCTCCGTCACTTCGGGCGTGACATAGACCGTCCGGGCGTCGCTGAAATCCGGACGGTCGGCGACCTGGAATTTTCCGTTCTTCACCCGGTTGAGGATGAACGGTTCGTTGTAGAAAACCGGGTACTTCCGCTTCAGCGTGACGGCCCGCAGTCCGCCGTCCGGCCGGCGGACCGTCACCACGCCCTCCTTCGAGACCGTCAGCGGATCGGCCGCCGGACGAAGCTGCCCGTCGTGGTAATAGACCGCCAGATAGGCGCATCCCTTCTCGACACGGCGGAACGTCGCCCGCCCGCGCCGGATCCGGCTCCACGCCACCGGAACCCACCGGTGGTTGTCGAACACGGCCAGGTAGGCGAACCGCTTCTTCTCCGGGGCGGGAATCGTCAGGTCCACCGTCAGGTCGATACCGTCGAAGTAGAGTTCCGACACGTCTTCGAAGAACGGCGCGAGGAATACGGAGGGAATCCCCTCCTCCAGCGCCCCGCGCCGGTTGGGAAGGCTCCCGGGCTGAAAACGGAACGTCCTGCGGTAGGCCTTGCCCATCCGTTCGTGCGCCCGGGTCTCGAAATGATTGCCGAAACCCGGGTCGCTCATGCCGAAGCAACAGAGCGCCGTGTCGATCCGCAGCGCGTTCCAGCTATGGGTCTGACTTCTGTTGGCCCACTGGATGATGTAGTCGTAATCGACGGGCAATCCCACGCTCCGCAGCGCATAGGTGGCAATGCAGGTGATCTCGGGACAGGCTCCGCCCGCCGCCCGCAGGTAATCCGACGGACGCAGCTCGAGTTTCATCGTCGTCTCGTCGATCACCTCGTAGTCCATCCCCCGGAGGGTGTCCTTCAACGCCTTCGCGGCGGTGTACCGGTCCGCGCCGGCCTCCTCCAGCGAACGGATCGTCCCGGCGAGGAACTCGCGGTAGGCCGGCATCCAGTCCTCCGCCTGCTCGTTCCCGATCCGGTAGGGCAGCACCTTCTCGCAGAACTCGTCGAAGGAGAGGTCCCGGCACCATGGGTATCCGAACACTTCGAAGGCGTGGTCGATGTGCCGGATCAGAAAACCGCGGTCGAGCGTCGCCGCATCGAACTCGGGCCGGATGCCGCCCGCCCCGTCGAAAGCCCGGGCCGCCCGCCGCCGCAACTCCTGCCTCGCAACCGTCCTGTCGCAGAACAGCGAGTCGTAATAGGCACGGAAACGTTCCATCCCCGGACCTCCGTAACCGTAATGCAGCGGCATGTTCTCGATCAGGAAGCGGGCCGCGCGGTATTTGAGCGAGTCGGCCTCGTCCGCAGCGTAATGCCGCAGCACCGCCTCCAGCTCCGGACGGTTGTCTCCGGCCAGACGCAATGCCGTCTCCAGCGCGGAGTCGCGGCAGGAGACCAGAAGCAGCCCCGGAAGCAGGGTCATGAAGATCGAACGGATCGTGTTTCGCATAAGACAGACGAATTCGGCGTTACGGTACGACAAGCGACGGATGCGTGCGAAGGCCGAAAGGCGGCGACGCCCGATCCGTCCGAGAGTAAAATTATTTATTTTAAGCCCAATATACGAATTTTTTACGGACATTTCGTTCCCGAAGCCGATTTTTTTCATCGACGGACCGGAATAAGGATCAAAAAAAAGCGAATATACGCACCCCGAAGGTTCCGGATTTTACGACAGGCGCTCCCGAATGCCGTTTCCGGCGGAAATCCGGAGGCAAAATCCGGGACGATACAGCCTGTTTCCGGTGATTTTCGCGGACATTTCGTTATACGGAGGATTCCGGAATCCCGAATATTTCGTTTTTTAATAAAAAATACGAATATTTTTTATACAAAGCGGTCCGACCATTTGCGCATTTCCATTTTTTTACTTAATTTTGATAAAAAGATTTTCTTCCGAAACGATTCCGGTATGCACGATCCGAAACACGAACCGCCCCTCCCCGCCGACTTTCGGCGCCGGTTCCGCCCGGGTTCCGGAGCGAAAGCGGAACGGGACGGAAGCGGGCACGCAGCGCATTTTCCCGAAATCGTTCCGGATCCGCCGGAATCCGTATCCACAATACGCGCCTCCCGATCCGCGTCTCCGGCCTCCGCCCCGACCCAGAACCAACCCAACGCCTAACCTTCGATCGCTATGATACCGGGAATCCTACGGAAAACTTCGGCCCTGCTGGCGGGATTCGCGCTGCTCGCCGCCCCGGCGCTGTCGCAGAACACGACGCCCGCACCTGCGGAAACCCGCCGGCTGCACGTGGAGCTGACGCTCGAGGAGGCCATCCGCGCCGCCCAGGAGCAGTCCATCGCCGCCATGGTGGCCAAATACACCTTCCTCTCGTCCTACTGGTCCTTCCGCTCGTTCAGGGCCAGCCGCCTGCCGTCGCTCAACCTGTCGGGCGAGGTGCTGAGCTTCGACCGTTCGCTGCGCCTGCTGCAGGACTACGACACGGGCGAAATGCGCTATCTGGAGAACTACAACCTGCAAAACACGATCGGCCTCTCGATCCGCCAGAACATCGCCCTCACGGGCGGCACGCTGCAACTCTACTCGTCGCTCAACCGGCTGGACCAGTTCGCCCCCAAGGATTCGAAATCCTACTACTCGCAGCCCATTACGCTCTCCTACACCCAGCCGCTCTTCGCCTACAACCAGTTCAAGTGGGACAAGAAGATCGCACCCAAGGAGTACGAGCTGGCCAAACGCACCTACATCGAGGCGATGGAGGACGTGACGACGCAGGCCGTGAGCTACTACTTCGCCCTGCTGCTGAGCAAGACCCGGCATGAAATCGCCGTCAAGAACTACGACAACACCAAGGCGCTCTACGCCATCGCCGAGAAGCGGCTCAAGCTGGGCAGCATCACGCACGACGAGCTGCTGCAGCTCCAGTTGCGAATGCTCAACGACAGTCTCTCGATCAACGACACTTCGCTCGAAGTCCGCGAGCAGCAGATGCGCTTCAACTCCTATCTGCGCTACAACGAGAACGTGGAGGTCGCCCCGGTGCTCGACGACCGCATTCCGGCCATCGACATCGACTACGCCATGGTGCTCGACAAGGCGCTGGAGAACTCGTCGTTCGACATCGGCAACCAGATCCAGATGCTCAACGCCGAGTCCGACATCGCGCGGGCCAGGGCCGAGCGGGGCGCTTCGGCCACGCTCAACGCCCGCTTCGGCCTCTCGCAGACCGGCGAGGAGTTCCGCACGGCCTACTCGAACCTGCTCGACCAGGAGGTCGTCGGACTCCAGTTCTCCATCCCGATCTTCGACTGGGGCATGGGCAAGGGCCGCGTCCGCATGGCCAGGGCGAAAGCCGAGATCGTCCGCAACCGGATCGAACAGGAGGAGATCGACTACCGCCACGAGATCTACACGCTCATCGAGCAGTTCCTCAACCAGCGCAACCAGTGCGCCGTGGCCGGCCGGGCCCTCGAGGTCGCCGAACGCCGCTACTCCATCGCGCTGGAGAACTTCCGGCGGGGAACCGTCTCGGTGACGGACATGAACACGGCCCAGACCGAGAAGGACCAGGCCAACCAGACCTACGTCTCGGCGCTGGCCGACTTCTGGAACTACTACTACTCGCTGCGCCGCAAGACGCTCTACGACTTCATCTCCCGGACCGACATCAACGCGGAGTTCGACAAACTCATCAACGAATAACCCTATGGACCGATACCTCCTTCCAGCACTCCTCTGCGCCGCCCTGCTGCCGGGCTGCGGCGGACCGAAAAGCGAAAAGACGGACGACGGCGACGACCGCATCCGCCACCGGATCGAATACAACGCCGTCGAGGTGGACACGCTGCGGCTGCGGAGTTTCACGCGCGAGCTGATAAGCAACGGACGGCTGCTGGCCGCACGCCGCAGCACGCTGTCGTTCCCCGTGGCGGGGACCATCGCCGAAATCCGGGCGAAGAACGGTTCGGGCGTCCGGGCCGGCGAACCGATCGCCCGGCTCGACACGGGCGAATACGCTCTTCAACTGCGCAAGGCGCAGCTTTCGCTGGAGAAGGCGCGGATGGAGTTCTACGACGTGCTGGTGGGCCAGGGCTACGCGCTGGGCGACACGCTCTCGCCGCCGGCCGAGGTCGTCCGGCTGGCCCGCATCCGCTCGGGATACGCCGACGCCGAAGCCTCGGTCGCCGGCGCCCGGCGCAGCCTGGAGCAATGCACGCTGCGCGCCCCCTTCTCCGGGAAGGTCGCCGACGTGGCCCAGCAGGTCTATGAAAAGTCGGCGGGCGAATTCTGCACGCTGCTCGACGACACCCGGCTCAACGTCCGCTTCACGGTGCTCGAATCGGAGGTCGGGCTG
This sequence comes from Alistipes sp. Marseille-P2263, assembly GCF_018101075.1. Taxonomy (NCBI): domain Bacteria; kingdom Pseudomonadati; phylum Bacteroidota; class Bacteroidia; order Bacteroidales; family Rikenellaceae; genus Alistipes; species Alistipes sp. Marseille-P2263. The sequence continues at coordinate 141,284 of NZ_JAGQEJ010000009.1, read as the reverse complement.
CTCCGTCCGGGGCAGGAGATCGCCGTCAGCCCCTTCGCCGACCTGCACAGGGAGGTCAGGGGCCGCATCGTCGCCGTCAATCCCTCGATCGACGCGCACGGGCAGGTGCAGATCGACGCCGAAGTGTCCAACGACGGCTCGCTCGTGGACGGCATGAACGTCCGCGTGGCCGTCCGGCAGCAGGTGGCCGACCGGCTGGTCGTGCCCAAGAGCGCCGTGGTCATCCGCGACAACGAGGAGGTGCTCTTCCGCTTCCGCGACGGCAAGGCGCTGTGGACCTACGTCCACACGTCGCTGGCCAACAGCAGGGAGTACGCCGTCGAGGCGAACACGGAGCGCGGCGCCGATCTCTCGCCGGGCGACATCGTCATCGTCTCGGGCAACCTGAACCTGGCCGACGGGTCGGAGGTCACGATCGACGCAACCCGCTAAACCGCCCCGGCCATGCTACGCAGACTTCTCGACCGGCCCGTCGCCGTGACGATGATCGCCGTCGTCCTGGTCATCCTGGGCGTCGTGAGCAGCCGCCTGCTGCCCGTGTCGCTCGTGCCCGACATAGACGCGCCCTACATCACCGTCCAGATTCCGGCGCAGGGCGTCCCGGCGCGCCAACTGAACGAGACGGTCGTCATACCCCTCAGCCGGCAGCTCATCCAGCTCTCGCAGCTCACGGACATCCGCAGCGACGCCCGCGAAGGCAGCGCCGTCATCCGCCTCACCTTCGAGCAGGGGGCGGACATCGACTACCTGTTCATCGAGGTGAACGAGAAGATCGACCGTTCGATCTCCTCGCTGCCCCGCGACCTGGAGCGCCCGAAGGTCATCAAGGCCAGCGCCACCGACATCCCGGCCTTCTACATCAACCTCACCGTCCGGGACGAACGCCCCGCCCCCGCGCAGGACGAGCTGCACCCCGTGTCGGAGCGGTTCGCGGCCCTGAGCCGCTTCGCCTCGCAGGTCATCACCAAGCGCATCGAACAGCTGCCCGAGGTGGCGATGGTGGACATGAGCGGCAGCGTGGCGTCCGAAATCCTCATCATCCCGGACGAGACGAAGCTGCGGCAGGCAGGCATCACGATCGCGGCGGTCGAAAGCGCCCTCAAGCGGGCCGACGTCACGCTGGGCAGCCTCACGATCCGCGACGGCGAGTACCAGTACAGCGTGAAGTTCAGCCCGGTGCTGGCCGACCGGGAGGACATCGAACGGATCTTCCTGAAGATCAACGGACGGCTCTTCCGTGTCAGGGACCTGGCGCAGGTGATCGAACACCCCCGCAAACGGCAGGGTACGGTCCTCTCCGACGGACGCGACGCGATCACGCTGGCCGTCGTGAAACAGTCCGACGCCCGCATGTCGCAACTCAAGAGCGAACTGGACAAGCTCCTCGGCCAGTTCCGCCACGACTACCCCGACGTGGAGTTCACCGTCACGCGCGACCAGACCGAACTGCTCGACTACTCGATCTCGAACCTGGTGAGCAACATCGTCGCCGGCGCGCTGCTCGCCTGCCTCATCATCCTCTTCTTCATGCGCGACATGAAGTCCCCGCTGCTGGTGATCCTGACGATTCCCGTCACGCTGATCGTCTCGGTGCTGGTCTTCTACGTGCTCGGCATCTCGATCAACATCATCTCGCTCTCGGGACTGGTGCTCGGCATCGGCATGATGGTGGACAACTCGATCATCGTCATCGACAACATGACGGCGCGCTGGCTGCGCGGCGAACGGCTCGCCGACGCCGTCACGCGCGGCACGAACGAGGTGGTGGCCCCCATGCTCTCGTCGGTGCTCACGACCTGCGCGGTCTTCATCCCGCTCATCTTCATCAACGGAATGGCCGGAGCGCTGTTCTACGACCAGGCGATGGCCGTCACGATCACGCTCTTCGTGGCCTACGGCGTGTCGATCACGCTGCTGCCGGTTTACTACCGCTGGTGGTACCGCCGCCAGGAGGCGTTCCGCCCCACGCCGTGGCTCGAACGCTTCTCGTTCGACCGCGTGACGGCCTGGTACGAGACCGCGCTCAAGTGGTTCTTCCGCCGCCGTGCGCTGATGTGGGGCATCTACGCCGTCTCGATCGTCGGACTGGTCCTCCTCTTCCTGACGGTCGAAAAGGAGCGGCTGCCCCGCATGACGTACAGCGACATGCTGGTGCATATCGACTGGAACGACCGCATCTCGGCCGAAGAGAACGGCCGCCGCACGCAGCGGCTCATAGACCGTCTCGGCGAACGGATCGAACAGTCCACGGTCATGGCCGGCGTGCAGCAGTTCATCCTCTCGCACACCGAGGAGAACGGCGTGGCCGAAGCCACCGTCTATCTGAAATGCCGCGACGCGGCCGACGTGGAACCCGTGCAGCGGGAGATCCGCAGCTACCTCGCGGCCAACGCCCCGGAGGCCCTCTGCTCGTTCGGCGTCTCGGGCAACGTCTTCGACCTGATCTTCGCCGAACGGGAGGCCGTGCTCACGGCGCGCCTGCGCTCCACGACGGGGCAGAACGCCGACCCCGAACGGCTGCAACGGCTCCTCGACCGCATCCGCGAGGCGCTGCCCGGACTGGAGGTCCCGCAGGCAGCCATGCAGGAGGACATCCTCTACGTGGCGCAGCCCGAACGGATGGCCCTCTACGGAGTGACCTACGGCGACCTGATCGCCACGCTGCGCAACGCCCTGAACGAGAATACGCTCTTCACGATCTCGAGCGGCGACGAATCGCTGCCCGTGGTCGTCGGCAACAACCTCCGGAGCCTCGACGAGCTGCTGGAAAGCACCTTCATCCGCACCGCCGAGGCCGAAATCCCGGTCAGCGCGCTGATGCGCCAGACCATGACGCGCGACCTGAAGCACATCGTGGCCGGAGCCGAAGGCAACTACTACCCGCTCGACCTGTCGCCCCGCGCCGGGGAAGTGCCGCAGGTCATCTCCGCGATCCGGCGGTGCGTCGCCGGGGACGACGGCTTCGAGGTGAGCTTCAGCGGCAGCTATTTCTCCAACCGCGGCATGGTCGGGCAGCTCGTCGGCGTGCTGGCCGTCGCGCTGCTGCTGCTCTTCTTCATCCTGGCGGCGCAGTTCGAATCGCTGGTCCAGCCGTGGATCATCCTGTCGGAAATCGTCATCGACCTGTTCGGGGCGATCCTCGTGCTCCGGCTCTTCGGCGAGTCGCTCAACCTGATGTCGATGATCGGCCTGATCGTCGTCTGCGGCATCGTCATCAACGACTCGATCCTCAAGATCGACACGATCAACACCCTGCGCCGCAACGGCCGCCCGCTCAAACGGGCCATTCTGGAGGCCGGACGGCGGCGCCTGAAGGCGATCGTCATGACCTCGCTGACGACGATTCTGGCCGTCGCCCCGTTCCTGGCCCGCGGCGACATGGGCTCCGACCTGCAATTCCCCATGTCGCTGGTCATCATCAGCGGCATGACCGTCGGCACGCTGGTCAGCGTCCTGTTCATCCCGCTGGCCTACTACGAAATCCACAAGCCGCGCCGATGAACCGCCCGCGGCCCATACCTTCCCGGCGACGCGGAATCCCCGCCTTCTCGGTACTGCTCATCATGGCGGCGCTGACGGTCGTCGGTGCGGCCATGCTGCCGATGCTCAGCATCCAGTACACGCCGACCACCCCCCAGCGCGGCATCGGGATCTACTTCTCCTGGCCCGACGCCTCGGCGCGGCTCGTCGAACAGCACGTCACCTCGCGCATCGAGGGGGCGCTCTCGACCGTCTCGGGAAACACGGGCATCTCCTCCACCTCGTCGAAGGGCTCCGGCAGCATCTGGCTCTCCTTCGCCAAGGGAACCGACATGACGGCGGCCCGCTTCGAGGTCGCCACCACGATCCGGAACCTCTACGCCAAGCTCCCCGAAGGGGTCAGCTACCCCTACATTTCGCTCGCGGCGTCGGGGAACCGGCAGGAGTCCGAGACGCTCGTCTATACCGTCAAGGCCGACCTCCCGTCCGAACGCATCGAGGAGTTCGTCTCGGCGCACGTCTCGACGCCCCTCTCCCAGATCGAAGGCGTCGGGAAGGTCTCCCTGTCGGGCGTCACGCCCTACGAATGGGTCATCCGCTTCGACCCCAAGGCGGCGGAGACCGCGGGAATCACCGCCGCCGACCTCGCCTCGGCTTTCGGCGCCTACTTCAGCAACGACATCGTCGGACTGACGACCCTGCCCGGGGAGGACGGCACGGAGCGCACCGTGGTCCTCCGCCTCCGCAACCGGGGCACAACCGACTTCGGAGAGATTCCCGTCGCCAAACGCAACGGCCGCATCTACCACCTGCGCGACTTCGCCTCGGCCCGCTGGCAGGAGCAGCGGCCGACGAGCTATTTCCGCATCAACGGACTGAACACGATCACCCTGGCGATCTCCTGCGAGGCGCACACGAACATGCTCCGGGTGGCCGCGGCGGTCAAGGAGGAGATGGCGCGCCTCCAGGAGCGTTTCCCGCCCGAGCTGTCGGCCACGCTCACCTACGACGCCACGGAATACGTCTCGGGCGAGCTGGAGAAGATCTACCTGCGCACGTTGCTCTGCGTCGCCATCCTGCTCGCGTTCGTCTTCGCCGTGAGCCGCGACCTGCGCTACCTAGCCATCATCGCCACGACGCTGGCCGTCAATATCCTCGTGGCGGCGGTCTTCTACAACCTCCTGCACCTGGACATCCACATCTACACGCTGGCCGGCATCACCGTGTCGCTGGGCATCATCATCGACACGTCGATCATCATGGTGGACCATTACAGCTACTACCGCGACCGGCGCGTCTTCGTCTCGATCCTCGGAGCGCTGCTGACCACCATCGGGGCGCTGGGCATCGTCTGGCTGCTACCCGAGGAGCAGCGGCTCAACCTGGCCGATTTCTCGCTGGTCATCGTCATCAACCTCGCCGTCTCGCTCTTCGTGGCGCTGCTTTTCGTCCCGGCGCTGCTCGAAAAATTTCCGCTGGGACGCAGCATGACCGTCTCGTCCGTGCGCCGGCGGCGTTTCACGGTCCGCTTCTCGCGCCTCTACGGCCGCTTCATCGCCTGGGGACGCCGCCGCCGCTGGATCTTCGTCGCGGCCCTGCTCTGGGGCTTCGGCCTCCCGACGTTCCTGCTGCCCGACAGGATCGAGGAGGAGGACGGGAAACCCCTCCCGTGGCCGGCCCGGTGGTACAACGGCGTCATGGGCAGCGAATTCGTCACCGCACACCGCCAGACCCTCGACAAGGTGCTCGGCTCGTCGCTCAACCTCTTCAGGACGGCCACCGGACGCTACAACTACTTCCGCCAGCCCGCGCAGAAGGTACTCTACATCAACGCCGGCATGGCCGAAGGCTGCACCGTGCAGCAGCTCGACGAGGTCGTCCGCCACATGGAGAACTACATCAGCCGGTTCGACGAGGTGCAGATGTTTCGCACGAACATCTACGGCTACGACAACGCCCAGATCATCGTCACCTTCAAGCCCGAATACGAGAACGGCCCCTTCCCGTCGATGCTCAAACAGGAGCTCACCGCGGCGGCCATCCGCTTCGGCGGGGCGACGTGGCGCATCTCGGGCATCGACGACAACTACTTCAACAACAACGTCATCAGCAACTACCGCTCGAACCAGATACGCCTCCGGGGCTACAATTACGACCAGTTGTCGGACTACGCCGACGCACTGGTGGATTCGCTGTCGCAGAACCGCCGCGTCTCGCAGCCCGAAATCATGACCGGCAACGGCTGGAGCCTGCCGCACAACGAGTTCAACATCCGCTACGACGACGAACGCGTCGCCGCCGCGGGACTGAACGTCGCCGACTACTACTCGCTGCTCGGCACGATGCTCTACCGCGCGCCGCTCCCGTCGGTCTACAACGGCGACGAGATGCAGCGCGTCGTGCTCGAATCGGCCGACCGCGACCGCTTCGACCGCTGGCACGTCGCCAACGCGCAGGTGAGGATCGACTCGCTGCAAACGAAGCTCTCCTCCGTCGGAACCATCGAGAAACGCCGCACGGGCATCTCCATCTACCGCTACAACCAATCCTACCAAATCACCGTCGGATTCGACTTCATCGGCTCCTACGAGCTGGGCCGACGGCTCATCGAGCGCACGGTGGACCGGCTCAACGAGGAGACGCTGCCCATCGGGTTCATCGCCGACTCGCCCACCTACCGCTACGGCTTCGGTCAGAAGAAACAGGAGGTGTGGCTGATCCTGCTGGTCATCGCCATCATCTACGCCATGTGCGCCGTCATCTTCGAGTCGCTGCGCAAACCGCTGGTCATCATCCTGATGATCCCGGTGTCGTTCATCGGCGTCTTCCTCACCTTCGGCTGGTCGGACTTCGTCTTCGACCAGGGCGGATTCGCCGCCTTCGTCCTGCTGTGCGGCATCGTCGTCAATGCGGGCATCTACCTCATCAACGAGGAGGACAACTGGGCCGCGACGTCGCGCAAGCGGGGCATCCCGCTCTACCTGAAGGCCTACAACCACAAGATCGTCCCCATCGCGCTGACCATCCTCTCGACCGTGCTGGGGCTCGTGCCGTTTCTTTACGACGGTCCCGAGGAGGTCTTCTGGTTCGCATTCGCCGTGGCGGCCATCAGCGGCACGCTCTTCTCGCTCATCGCGCTGGCGGTCTATCTGCCGATCTTCCTTCCGATGCGCCGCAAACCCCGTCCCGAGCCATGATGCGGAAACACCATCCCCTTCTCCGCGGGGCCGTGCTCCTGCTCTGGACCGCCGCCTGCTGGCGGCTTTTCGTCCCGGCCCTCGACGTCCCGACGCAGGAGCTGCGGGCGAACGCCCTCGCGTCGATGCAGGGCACCCTCCTGCTGCTCCTGCTGGCCGGGACCGTTCTCCTCGTCCGTGCCCCGCGCATCCGCCCCAATGCCACGGACTACTGCGCCGCGCTGCTGCTCGCCGGCGTCACGGCCTCCCGGTTTCTCCTCCCCGGACCCGCCGCCCCGGCGCGTTACGACGAGCTGCTCCAGGCGGCGATGCTCTACGCCTCGCTGCGCATCCTTTTCACGGCCGAACGGCATACTGCCGCCGTGCTGCTTACGCTGTTGTGCCTCTTCGGCATCTACGAGGCGTGGACCGGCATCCGCCAGATCTACGGATTCGCCTACTCGAACCACGGGCTTTTCAAAGTCACCGGCACGCTCTTCAACCCGGGTCCCTATGCGGGCTTCATCGCCCCCGTCCTCGTCTGCGCCGTCGCCTGCATCGTCCGCAGCAACCGCCTCGCGGGGCGGCTGCTGCGACGGCAGACTCTCCGGAGACCGCGGAGCCTTCTCCGTCCCTGCATCCTGACGGGCGGCCTGCTGCCCTGCCTCGCGGGCTGGGGCGCCGCACTGCTGGGGGCCGTGGTCCTGCCCGCCTCCATGAGCCGCGCCGCACTGGCGGCCGTCGCCGCCGGATGCGGCGCGCTGGCCCTCGGGGAACTCGATGCCGCGGGCCGTCTCCGCCGCCTCTTCGCCGCACACCCCCTCCGCACGGGAATCGCCGCAGGCTCCGCGCTGCTGCTGCTCGGAGGTGCGGCCGCCGGAGCCTATCACCTCAAACGCCCTTCGGCCGAGGGACGGCTGCTGATCTGGAAGATCGACGCCCGCATCCTGCTCCGCCGCCCGCTCTGCGGCGCGGGCCTCGGGAATTTCGCCGGAGCCTTCGGCGAGGAGCAGGCCCGCTACTTCGCCGAACGGTCCCGGCCCGAAGGAGAGAAACAGGTGGCCGGATGCCCCGAAGCCGGATTCAACGAATTTCTGCAATTCGGCGCCGAGACCGGCGCGGCCGGCTTCGCACTCCTGCTCCTGCTGACCGGAACGGCCGTGGCGGCCGGCATCCGCCGCGGCGACCCGTTCGGCTACGGACTGCTCGCGGCGGCGGTGTTCGCCTCGTTCTCCTATCCGTGGAGCGTCCTGCCGCTGCGGCTGCTCTTCGTCGTCCTGCTCGCCGGAGCGGCGTCTCCGCCCGGGGGACGGCGGCGTTCCGGCCCCCGGACGGAGACCGTCCCCTCCCGCCGCTCCGGACCCTTCCGACGGATCGCCGCACCGCTGCTGCTCGCGGCGGGCATCGCCTGCTGGCCGGGCGTCTATGGACGCACCGCCGCACGCGCGGAGGCCCGCCGGCAATGGAGCGACGTCCGCATCTGGATGAGCTCGGGCCGCTACGACTACCTCGTCGAGGACGGCGAACGCCTTCTCGACAGCCTGCCGCACGACTTCCGGTTTCTCTACGACTACGGCTACGCCCTGCACCGGAGCGGCGACTACCGCCGGAGCAACGACATCCTGCGGACCGGGGCGCGGATCAGCAGCGACCCCATGTTCTGGAACATCATGGGCAAGAACCACGACGCGCTCGGGGAGCATTCCGAAGCCGAAAGAGCCTACCTGCAGGCGCACTTCCGCATTCCCGACCGCATATATCCCCTCTACCTGCTGGCCCTCCACTACCGGGCCTCCGGACAGGAGGCCGAAGCCCTCGCCACGGCCCGCAGGGTCGCGGACCACACGCCGAAAATCGAGTCGGCGCAGACCCGAAAGATGCAGGAGGAGATGCGCGGACTGCTCGCCGCGGCCCGCTCCGGCCCCCTTTCAGAAACACAGGAACCATGAACCCGACCGAAAGAAAAAGGCCCTGGAAGCGTATCGTGCGGAACGCCGCCGGCACGGCGCTGGTCATCGCTGCGCTCGCGCTGTGGATGCCCTACTTCGTGCGGGCGTTCGTCTGCGACCAGTTCGTCGTACCGTCCGAGTCGATGCTGCCCACGCTCATTCCCGGCGACCGCATCCTGGTAAACAAACTGATCGCCGGAGCGCGGATCTACCGGAGTTTCGATTTCGCCGAGGGGGCTCCGCTGCGTTCGTTCCGGCTGCCGGGGCTGCGGAAGGTACGGGTGAACGACGTGGTGGTCTTCAACGTCCCGCACGGTTACGACCGGGACCGGATCGAGTTCCGCATCAACTACGTCTATGCCAAACGCTGCGTCGGCACGCCGGGCGACAGCGTTTCGATCCGCAACGGATACCTTCGGAACAACCGCCACGAAGGCCCCGTCGGCGACCGGGAGCGGCAGCGGCTGCTCGCCGAAACGCCCGACTCGGCGATCCCGCCGACCGTACTGCGCGCCATGCCGTTCGACGACTCGCTTTTCGGCTGGACGATCAGGAATCTCGGACCGCTCTACGTTCCCCGGGCCGGAGCGAAGATCGCGCTCGACCTGCGCAACTTCAGGCTCTACAAGCCGCTCGTGGAGTACGAAACCGGCGGCAGCCTCTCCTTCGACGGCCGCACGGCGCGGCTCGACGGGAAACCGCTCGCCGACTACGTTTTCCGCAAGAACTACTACTTCTTCTGCGGCGACAACGTCCCCAACTCGAAGGACAGCCGCTACTGGGGATTCGCCCCCGAGGAGTTCATCATCGGCGTCGTCAAGCGCATCTCCTACTCCGAGGAGCCGTTTTCGGGACGGAGGAGGCCCGAAAGACGCTGGAAAAAGGTGGAGTGACTCCCCCCCCTCCGAGCCATCTCCGCCCGCAAAAAGGGCATCCCGCCCCCGGTTTCCCGGAGGCGGGATGCCGAAACAAAGGCCCCGCATGTTCGAATTCAGCCGATACGGCACACGCTCCGCGCACCCTCTGCCCGCAGGCACTCCTCCCGTCCGGCGGGAATCCGCCGCAAAGGTGCGCCGCCGGACACGGGCGGGTAAACGCTCCCGTGCGGGGAGCCGTGCGTCAGTGCGCCTCGAGCCAGTTGCCGCCGACGCCCGCATCGGCGACGAGCCGCACCCGGAGCTTCGCGGCCGACTCCATCGCTTCGGTCACGATGGCCGTGACCCGCTTCTGCTCGGAACGGAGCATATCGACCACCAGTTCGTCGTGCACTTGCAGAATCACCCGCGAACGGATTCCCTCGGCGGCGAAACGGCGGTGCACGTCGATCATCGCGATCTTCATGATGTCGGCCGCCGAACCCTGTATCGGAGCGTTCACGGCGTTGCGCTCGGCCAGTCCGCGGGCCACGGCGTTGTGCGAGGCGATGTCGTTCAGGTAGCGGCGACGGCCGAAGATCGTCGTCACGAAACCCTCCTCGCGGGCCTTCCCGACCACGCGCTCCATATACTCCTTCACTTTGGGGTAGGAGGCGAAATAACCGTCGATGATCTCCCGGGCCTCCTTGCGCGGGATTTCGAGCCGCTGGCTCAGCCCGAAGGCCGAAATGCCGTAGATGATGCCGAAGTTGGCCGTCTTGGCCCGCCGCCGCTCCTCGGGAGTGACCTCTCCGAGCGGTTTGCCGAACAGCCGCGCGGCCGTGGCGGCGTGGATGTCCTCGCCGTGCTCGAAGGCCGCGATGAGCGACTCGTCGCCCGAGAGGTGGGCCATCAGCCGCAGCTCGACCTGGCTGTAATCGGCCGAGAGCAGCAGGTGGTCGTCGTCCGAGGGAATGAACGCCCGGCGGATGCGGCGGCCCATCTCCTCGCGCACGGGGATGTTCTGCAAGTTGGGATTCGTGGACGAGAGACGCCCGGTGGCTGTCACCGCCTGGTTGAACGAGGTGTGGATGCGCCCCGTCGTGCGGTTCACCAACTGCGGAAGCGCCTCCACATAGGTCGAAAGGAGTTTCTTCACGCCGCGGTACTCCAGCACGAGGTCCACGATGCGGTGCTTGCGGGCGAAGGTCTGGAGGTACTCCTCGTCGGTGCAGAACTGTTTGGTACGCGTCATCTTGGGTTTCTCGGCGATCCGCATCTTCGCGAAGAGCACCTCGCCAAGCTGCCGCGTGGAGTTGATGTTCAGCGACGGCTCGCCGGCCTCCGCGCGGATCGCCGCCTCCAGCTCCGCCATGCGGCGGTTCAGCTCGACGGCGTATTCGGCCAGCGCCGCGGTGTCGATCCGCACGCCCGCCATCTCGATCGAGGCCAGCACCTCGATCATCGGCTCCTCGATCTCGGAATAGAGCCGCTCCAGCCCGATCCGCTCGACCATCGGGTAGAGCACGCGCTTGAGCTGCAACGTGATGTCGGCGTCCTCGGCGGCGTACTCCTTGACACGCTCGACGTTCACCAGGTCCATCGTCAACTGCTTCTGCCCCTTGCCGATCAGCGTCTCGATCTCGATGGGCCTGTAATTGAGGTACTTCTCCGAAAGCGCATTCATGTTGTGGCGCGATTCGGGATCGAGCAGGTAGTGGAGAATCATCGTGTCGTACTTACGCCCGCGGACCTCGATCCCCAGCCGCCGGAGCACCATCAGGTCGAACTTGACGTTCTGGCCGATCTTGGCGATCCGCTCCTCCTCGAACAGCGGCCGCACGATCCCGGCGTACTCCGCCGCATCCTCCTCGCGGAAGGGAACGTACCACGCCCTGTGCGGCTCGACGGCCAGCGACAGCCCGACGATCCGGTCGTTGAAGATGTCGAAGCCCGTGGTCTCCGTATCGAAGCAGAACTCTTCGTAACGGGCCACCTCAGCCACCACCTCGCGCAGCCGCGCGGCGTTCGGGACGAGCGTGTATTCGTGCGGTGTGGTCTGGGCCGTGGCCAGTTGCATCGCCTCGGCCTCCTCCTGCAATTCGGCCGCCGGAACGGGACCCGGCAGCGGGGCCACGGGATCGCCGAACAGATTGCCCTGCCCGGCCAGCGCCGCCTTCTTCGCGGCGGCCGACTTGGCGCGGGCCATCTCGGCCAACTGCCGCTGATCCTCCTGACGCGGCCCGTCGGACAGCGGCTCCGGGGGTGCGAGGTTCGCCAGATCGTTCAGGAAAGCCTTGAAATCCAGCTCGGCGAAGACGGCCCGCAGCTCGTCCAGATGCGGCTCGCAGACCGTCAGCTCTTCCTCGCGGAAGGGAATCGGCACGTCGAGGCAGATCGTCGTGAGCCGCTTGGCCAGGCGCAACCTGTCGCCCCATTCGGCGATCTTCTCGCCCTGCCTGCCCCCGATCCGCGCCGCGTTGTCGAGGATGTTCTCCACCGTGCCCCACTCCCGCACCAGCTTGCAGGCGCTTTTCTCGCCGATGCCCGGCACGCCGGGAATATTGTCCGACGCATCGCCCCACAGGGCGAGAATGTCGCGCACGAGCACGGGATCGTCGATGCCGTACTTCTCGCGGATCGCCTCGCGGCCGACGATCTCGATCGCGCCGTCCGCACCTTTCTGCTTGTATATCCGGCAGTTGTCCCTCACCAGTTGGCCGTAGTCCTTGTCGGGCGTGACCATATAGACGTCGTATCCGGCGGCGACGCCCTTTTGCGAAAGCGTGCCGATCACGTCGTCGGCCTCGTAGCCCTCGACCTCGAGAATCGGAATGCACATCGCCTCCAGCACCCGCTTGACATAGGGGACCGAAAGCAGAATGTCCTCGGGCGTCTCGGCGCGGTTGGCCTTGTACTCGGGAAAAATGTCGCGGCGGAAACTGCCGCCCTTGGGATCGAACGCCACGCCCAGCAGGTCGGGACGTTCGCGTTTCTGAATGTCGCGCAGAAACTTCACGAACCCGAACACCACGGAGGTGTTCATGCCGTCGCGGTTACGCATCGGACGCCCCAGAAAGGCATAGTAATACTTGAATATCAATGCATAGGCATCGACCAGAAAGAGTTTTTTCATCATGTGAAGTTGCGTTTTTTCGGAAAAGGGGCGGGGATCATCCGTTGTCCTCGGCGAACCATTCGGCAAACGACGTGGCCGTTTCATTCAGGCGCAGCGAATGGAGCCGGACACCCTGCGGAAGCCGCGCGGCGATGCGGCGCGCGAAGTCGGCAAGCATGTTCTCGCACGTGGGCTGGTAGTCCACCGCCACGATATTGCCGAAGCGGTCGGCGAGCAGCCGCCGGAGCGCATCGCCCGAGGCCGAAGCCCGCAGCACCAGCGCGTGGTCGAAGCGCGAGACGACCTCCTCGTTCACGATGCGTTTGAGCAAGCCGAAGTCCATCACCATCCCGTACTTGGGATCGCGGGGATCCTCCCCAGGCGTTCCCTTCACCGTCACGAACAGGCGGTAGGAGTGTCCGTGTATCTCGCGGCACGGCCCGTCGTATCCGTCGAGGGCATGCGCCGCTTCGAACGAAAATTCCTTGGTCAGTCTGATTGTTGTCATCGGGACAAAGATATTCATTAAAAGCGAAAGGAGAAAGGCCTTTCGCCACTTTTCGCCTCTCCGCACCGGACAGGGAAGGCGCCCGTGCGGCATCCGGCGGCCCGCGGGAGTCCGTCGTGCGAAATTAGCGTTTGTTCCGCAAACGGCCAAACCGGGGCGGGAAACCGCCGCGGCGGATCCGCTAATAGAAGGTTCCCTTCGGGGCGAAGATCGTGTAGCCGAAATTGAAGGTCAGATACATGTTCCGCCAGTCGCGCAGGTCGTATTTCGTGAGCGCGAGGCTCACCGGACCGATCGGCGTATGGTAAACGAACGACGTCTCGGCGATGTAATGCCAGCGGCGGTCGGGCGAGGCGGTCGGAACGGCCGGAACACCGCTCCGCGCGCTGCGGTACATGGCGTAGAACCCCGTGCGGAAGAAGAAGTTCGGCAGGAGGTCGAAGGTCGGCATCACGCCCCCGCCCACGAACCACGGGGCGTGGAAATCGGGCATGTGGATCATCCGCGCATGCGGAACCGGGGCATAGGAGGGTTCCGACATGAGCGTCGCGCCCGGGGAGGTGAAATCCGGATGGTTCGTATAGACGCCGTCGAGATTGAACCCGAACGAGAACCAGCCGCAGGAGGGGATGTCGAAGTACTTGTCCCACGAGAAGCGGGCCCCGAACCACCGGCGCCGGGTGCGCGAGAGGAACCCTTCGGCGTCGTAGGGCCGGAATTTGTCGCGCCCGGAGACCCAGACGGCCGAAAGGCGCAGGTCCGAACCCCGGCGGGGATAGAGGAACTTGTCGAGCGTATTGCGCGCCACCTCGGCCTTCAGGCCGAAGAACGAGAAGCGCGTGTGGTCGGTCTCGTCCACGAACAGCTCGTCCGAATCGTAGCGGTAATTGACATGCCCGGCGTTGGCGCGCAGCATCAGCACGCTGCGGTGCGTGAGGGGCATCCCCGCGGAGAGCGAGAAGAAGCTCTCGCTCTCCTTGACCTGCTCCGTGTTGTCGATCTTCGTCACGTTGCCGAAGGAGCCGTGGCGCAGGTTGTGGACCGAGAAGTTGTAGGAGTAGTCCAGGAAGACGGGCTTCACCAGATAGAAGTCCGTGCGGCCTCCCAGTGCGCCCCAGGTGTAGATCGGCCCGAGGTACAGCTCGGCGTTCAGCCGCTGTCCGACGCGGCCGATCCACTGGTGGTCGATACCGACGTAGGCCTGGTTGAAGGCCGTCGAGGAGATGTTGCCGCCGACGGTGATCCGGAAGTTGGGGCGCGTGGAGAAATGCGCCTCGAAGGCGTAGCGCCGTTGCACCGAATCGTAGCGCACGTGGGGGAATCCCATCGAGAACTCGCCCCCGGCCAGCACCTCGAAGAGGTTGTCGCGCAGCTCGGCGAACCCCATCGGCCGCTGGCGGCCCGGCGTGCGGCGGTCCACCTGCACGAAGTCGCGGATATAGGCCCGCTGGGTCCGCGTCAGCCCCTCGAGCCGGTAATCGTTGAAGATCAGCGGGGGACACTTTCCGCGGAAGGCGGCGCGGCGCGCGGCGTAATCGGTCTCGCCGCGGCGTGCGGCGACCTGCCGCAGGATTTCGGGCATGGCGGCCATGGCGTCCTCGTAGCCCGAGTCCATGATGGCCTCGGCCCGGTCGAAGTCGAGCATCCCGGCATCCACGGCCCGGCGGATCGTGACGCTGCGCCCTTCGGGCAGCGTGTAGTCGGTCTCCTGCATGGCCAGCATGAAAGCCTGGTCCATGATGTTGCTGTCGCCGCTGGGCGGGGTGTTGCCCGAGGTGCAGACCGATCCCACGATGAAATCGGGACCGAACGTCGCGTCGAGCGGCTTCCACGGGAAGTTGTCGTAGATGCCGCCGTCGTAAAGCAGCATCGAATCCGCCTCCACGGGCTTGAACACCAGGGGAATGGACATCGAGGAGCGCACCGCCTCGCTCAGCTCGCCCCGCCGCAGCACCACCGGACGGCGGTGGTTCATGTCGCTGGCCACGCAGAGGAAGGGGACCATCAGGCGGTCGAAATCGCCGTCGGCGGCGGCCGTCGCCGGAGCGAACAGCTCGGTGAGCGCCATGTCGATCTGCGTGGAGGAGACGAGGTTCGTCGGCACGCGGAACCGTTTCCCCGCAGGGCCTTCGACGTCGATGCGCAGGCTCAGGAACGAGGGGTTGCTCCCCACCTGCCGGTAGTAGTCGAGGTAGCGGTTGGGGTCGATGCGCCCCGAAACCCACTCCCTGACCACGCCCGAGCTGACGATCGCACGCATCTCCGCAGGGGAGTAGCCCGCCGCATACATGGCCGCGATGATCGAGCCCATCGACGTCCCGGCCACGCAGTCGATCGGCACGCCGCACTCCTCGAGCGCCTCCAGCACGCCGATATGGTAGAGCCCCTTCGCCCCGCCGCCGCTCATCACGACCCCGACGCGCTGCCCCGGCGCGGGCAGCGTCCCGGCGAGCAGAAACAGGACAAAAGCGACCGTTTTACGCAACATATCTCAATTTTTTTATAACTTTGCACACTATACAGCGTTCCTCCAAAAGTAGGAAAAAAAGAAAAACCGGCAAAATATGATCGACAAAATCAATGAACTCCTCCGACGAGTCGAAGAGTTCAAACCCAAGGCGGCCGCCGAAATCGAGGATTTCCGGATCAGGGTGCTCGGCAAAAAGGGCGAGCTGAACGCATTGATGGAGGAGTTCAAGACGGTGGCTCCCGAGCTCAAACGCGAACTGGGCCAGCAGCTCAACCGCCTCAAGCAGGAGGCCACGGAGCGGATAAACGCCCTGCGCGAAGAGTTGCAGAACGCCGCGGCGGACCGGCCGGCCGCCACGGACGACCTGACGCGCCCCGGCACGGTCGAGCGCCTCGGCTCGCGCCACCCGATCGCACTCGTCCGGAACGAAATCGTCGAGGTCTTCTCGCGCCTGGGCTACACCGTGGCCGACGGACCCGAAATCGAGGACGACTGGCACGTCTTCTCGGCGCTCAACTTCCCGCCCGAGCACCCCGCACGCGACATGCAGGACACGTTCTTCATCGAAAAGGACCCCGACATCCTGCTGCGCACGCACACCTCGTCGATCCAGGTGCGCACGATGGAGCGCCAGCGGCCGCCGATCCGCGTGATCTGTCCGGGCCGCGTCTTCCGCAACGAGGCGATCTCCTACCGCGCCCACTGCATCTTCCATCAGATCGAGGGCCTCTACATCGACGAAGGGGTTTCGTTCGCCGACATGAAGCAGTCGCTCGAATACTTCGCCAAGGAGATCTTCGGCGAACAGACCGCCATCCGCATGCGCCCCTCGTACTTCCCCTTCACCGAACCGTCGGCCGAGGTGGACGTGTCGTGCAACCTCTGCGGAGGCAAGGGCTGCGCCGTCTGCAAGGGCACGGGCTGGCTCGAGATCATGGGCTGCGGCATGGTGGACCCGAACGTGCTCACGGCAAACAACATAGACCCCGGGAAATACTCCGGATTCGCCTTCGGCATGGGGATTGAACGCATCGCCATGCTCAAGTACGGCGTGAAGGACCTGCGGCTCTATTTCGAGAACGACGTACGGTTCCTCCGCCAGTTCGACGAAGCGCTCTGAAACCTTCCGCCCGCATGAAACGCCTGACAGCGATAACGGCCCTCTGCACGCTCTTCACCTCGGCGTTCGTCGCCGGGAAGGGCACGCCCGGCGCGGCCGGATGCCCCGACTCGCTGCGCAGCGTGTGGCTCTACACCGAAGGAATCAAGCAGAACGCCATCCTGCGCGACACGGCACGCGCCCGGGAGCTTTTCGCCGAGGCGATCCGCAGCGACTCCTCCTTCGCCCCGGCCTATTACGCGATGGCGGCCAACGGCATGTACTCCTCGCCCGACGAGGCCGTGGAGCTGGCCCGCAGCGCCTACCGGCTCGACACGGCGAACAAGTGGTACCACCAGTTCTACGGGCAGGCGCTCATCTACGCCGACCGCTACGACGAGGCGCTGAAGGTTTACCGCCGGCTACAGATCGAGAACCCGAAAGACCCGGACAACTACCGTATCCTCGCGGCGCTCTACGAACAGACGAAATCCCCCGTGCAGGCCATCATCACGCTCGATTCGGCCGAACTGCGCTTCGGGCGCATCCCGCTGCTCGGCGAGATGAAACGGCGGCTGCTCCTGGCCACCGGCCAGGTGGGGCGGGCCATCGAGGAGGCCCGCAGGGAGGTCGAGGCGGCTCCCTACGAAGCCCGCCTCCACGCCGTGCTGGCCACCCTCTACGGGGCCGACCGGAAGGATTCGCTGGCCCGGGCCGAGTTCGACGAGGCCCTGCGCATCGACTCGACGAACGTCGAAACGCTCATGATGCTGGCCGACTTCCACGCCGAACGGCAGGACTACGGCGCGCTGCTGGCCGCCACGCGCCGCATTTTCCTCTCGGACAAAGTGCCCCTCGAGACGAAAATCCGGCGGTTCGAACAGTTCACCGCCGACACGCGCTTCTACCGCGAATACTACTTCCAGCTCAACGACCTGGCCACGACGCTGGCCATCCGCTACCCGGACGACCCGGGCGTCACGGAGCTCTACGCCTCGCACCTGATCGCATCGGGCGAGCTGGAGCAGGCGCTGGCGCTCTACAAGCTCCGCCTCGCGGACCGGCCGCCCGCCGAGAAGTTCTTCCGCACGGTGATCGACATCGAAAGCTATCTGCAACGCCCCGACTCGGTGGACAAATACGTGCACGCAGCGCTGGCGCTCTTTCCCGACAGGGTGGATTTCCACATGTCGAAAGGGCATGTGATGAGCTACTCGAAACAGTACGACAAGGCGCTCGACGCCTACCGCGAATCGCTCGACTACGCCGCGACGGACTCGCTGCGCAGCGTCATCTGGGGCATGATAGGCGACACGTGGCATCAGAAGGGCATCGAAGGGCGCGAGGACTGGGACGAACGCATGGACCTCGGAATCGCCGAACCCGACGCCGCCTTCCGCAAATACATGAAACAGTGCTACAAGGCCTACGACCGGAGCCTGCGCTACGATCCGGACAACACGATGGCGCTCAACAACTACGCCTACTTCCTCTCGATCGAGGGGCGGGATCTGGAGCGGGCGCTCTCGATGGCCAGCCGCGTCACGGCCCTCGAGGACGACAACCCCACCTATCTGGACACTTACGCCTGGGTGCTCTACAAGCTGGGGCGCACGGACGAGGCCAAGAAAATCCTCCAGCGGGCCGTGGTGCTCGACGGACAGCGCTCGCCGGCCCTGCTGGCCCATTACGGGGACATTCTGTACGCCCTCGGCGAGCGGTTCATGGCCGAAATCTATTGGCGGCAGGCGCTCGAAAAGGGCTATTCGGCCGAGCTGATCGAGCCGCGGATGCAGCAGGCGGCGAACCCCGAACCCGAAGCGAAAAAGCGATGAAGCCGATCCGAAAACTCCTTGCGGCGCTCCTGCTCGCGCTCTCCGTCTCCGGGGCCGTGGCCCAGAACGACGCGCAGATCAGGGAGCAGAAGCAGATCATCGCCTCTCTCGAGAAACGGATCGCCGCCGAGGAGCGGGAGATTTCGAAGCTCCGGCAGGGCCGCACGAACACCGAGGAGCGTATCCGCCGGCTGGCCCGCCAGATCGACTCGCGGACCCAGTTGCTCGACGCCACCGAGAAGGAGGCGTCGCTGCTGCGCGAGGAGATCGCACGCAAGGACAGCGTCGCGGGAGGACTCTCGGCGGCGCTCGAACGCAACCGGGAACAGTACGCCGCGATGGTCCGCGAAGCCTACCGCAACTACCGCCACAACAACTACCTGACCTATATCTTCTCGTCGCGCGACTTCGCCGACGCGGCCCGCCGGATCGCCAACCTGCGCGCCGTGGCGTCGATGCGCGAAAGCAAGCTGCGCGACATCCGGAGCCTCTCCGAACAGGTGCGGACCGAACAGGAGGAGCTGGGGCGCCGCAAGCTGTCGCTCGATTCGGCGACGCGGCGGCTCTCGTCGCAGCGCGAACGGCTGCAGCTCGACTCGCGCAACGCCCGGGCCAGCGTCAGCCGGCTCTCGAAGAAGGAGAAAGCGGCCCTGCAACGCAAGATCGCGCAGGAACAGCAGCTCGACGCGGCCATCGGCGAACTGCGCAAACTCACCAAAGGCAACAAGGAGGGCGCCTCGTTCTCGTCGAAGACCTCGGGACTGCGCCTTCCGGTGCAGGGCGGCCGCGTGAAACGCTACAAGGGGAACATGGCCGAGGTGGCCGGGCCGAAGGGCGCGCAGGCGATCTCGATCTACGACGGCAAGGTGGTCGAAATCAAACGCAACCGCATTACGGGAAAATACGACGTTTTCGTCGCGCACGGCGAATACATAACCTCCTATGCCAACCTGGGGACGATCTGCGTCGAGAAGGGCCAGAAAGTGGCGAGAAACGAGGCTTTGGGAACCATCGGCTCGGCGGTGGACATCGAGACGATGCAGACCGAATACCGCCTCGTGTTCGGCATCTATCCGCCCGATCCGAAGCAGACGATGTCCGCGGCGAACTGTTTCAAGAAGTAGGGGAGACCTCCCCCGGCGACAGACCGCGGCGCGAAGACCCCGCGTCTGCGACTGCCGGACGCGGAATGCGGGCGGCGCTTCGGGCGGCCCGGTCTCCGGGAAAGGCGGAAAGGCGAGCCTCCGGGAGGGCAGAAAGACGGGACTTCCGAAAAGACGGAAAGGCGGAAGCGGGACAATTCCCGGGACCGCGCCGCGGCCTTACGGACGCCTCGCAGGGCCGCAACCGGCGGCAGGAAAGCGTCCGCCCTTCACCTGCGGAACCCCGTGCCGGGAACGACGGTTGCCCGGTCTCCGTCCCGCAGCCGGAATCCGGGGCCGATCCGGAATCCGCATACGGCGGTTCCCGGCGGAGAAGAGAGGGTATTCCCGACCCCCGCAAAACAGGGAGAAAACGCATAAAAAACAGATACGAATGGCTGTACGCTACTATACCGACGACTGCTCGTACAGGCTCCCGCAAAAGCGCTTGACGGCCCGGTGGCTGCGCGAAGTGGCCGAAGCGGAAGGATATGTGCTGGGCGACGTGAACTACATCTTCTGCTCGGCCGCACGGCTGCTGGAGATGAACCGCCGATACCTCGGACACGACTACTTCACCGATGTCATCACCTTCGATTACAGCGACCGGCGGGGAACGCGCATCGTCTCGGGCGACATCTTCATCGACGTGGAGACCGTGGCCGACAACGCCCGCCGATACGGCGCCACGCGGCTCTGCGAAATGCGCAGGGTAGTCGTCCACGGCGTGCTGCACCTCTGCGGCCAGGGCGACAAGACGCCCCGCACCAACCGGCAGATGCACCGCAAGGAGGACAAATACCTGAAATTCTGGGACGAAAAACTCCCGGCCGGATCCTGACCAAGCCGCGACGCACGGTGCGTCCGGTCTCCGGCGCCCGCGTCCGGAACGGACGGACAGACGGAAACGGGTCCGAAAACCTACATTCAGACGAAAAACAGATGATTCTCGATTACGACATCATCGTCATCGGCGGCGGACACGCCGGCTGCGAGGCCGCCTCGGCCGCCGCACGGCTCGGTTCGCGCACGCTGCTGCTGACGATGGACATGACCAAGATGGCCTCCATGTCGTGCAACCCAGCGATCGGAGGAGTAGCAAAAGGACAGATAGTCAGAGAGATAGACGCTTTGGGAGGAGAGACGGGACGCATCACCGACCTCACGGCCGTCCAGTTCCGGATGCTCAACCGTTCGAAGGGTGCGGCCATGTGGAGCCCCCGGGCGCAGTGCGACAAAACCCGTTTTTCGGAGGAGTGGCGCCGCACGCTGGAGAACACCCGCCACCTCTACATCTGGCAGGACGCCGCCACGGAGCTGCTCTTCGACACCTCCGCCGAAACTCCGCGCATCCGGGGGGTCAGAACCCGCATGGGCGTCGAATTCTCGTGCCGGGCCGCGGTGCTGACCGCCGGCACGTTCCTCGAGGGCATGATGCACTGCGGCGCCTCGCACGCCGAAGGGGGCAGGGCGGGGGATGCCGCTTCGCACGGGATCACGGAGTGCCTGCGGAGGCTGGGATTCGAGACGGGACGCATGAAGACCGGGACGCCCGCACGGCTCGACGCCCGCACGATCAATTTCGACGCCCTCGAACCGCAATACGGTGACGAGAACCCGTCTAAATTTTCGTTTTCACCTGATACACAACCTGTTAAACATCAACTGCCGTGTTTTCTGGTCTATACGACACCCGAAGTGCACGCCATTCTGCGCAGCGGATTCGATCGTTCGCCGCTCTTCAACGGCACGATCCGCGGCATCGGACCGCGCTACTGCCCGTCGATCGAAGACAAGCTCCGGACCTTCGCCGACAAGGAGCAGCATCAGCTCTTTCTCGAACCCGAAGGGGAATCGACCAACGAATATTATCTGAACGGATTTTCGTCGTCGCTGCCGTGGGAGGTGCAGTGGGAGGCACTGCACAAAATCGCAGGATTCGAAGATTTGCACATCTTCCGTCCCGGATATGCCATCGAATACGATTATTTTCCGCCTACGCAGTTACATCACTCGCTCGAAACGAAACTCGTCCGGAGTCTCTACTTCGCCGGGCAGGTGAACGGTACGACGGGATACGAAGAGGCGGCGGCTCAGGGACTGATGGCAGGAATCAACGCCCACCGCGCCCTCGCGGGAAAGGAACCGGTCGTGCTGAAACGCGACGAAGCCTATATCGGCGTACTGATCGACGACCTCGTGACAAAGGGAGTGGACGAACCGTACCGCATGTTCACCTCGCGTGCCGAATACCGGATTCTGCTCCGGCAGGACAATGCCGATATCCGGCTCACTCCGCTGGGGTATGAAATAGGCCTGATTTCCCGGAAAAGATACGATCATTTCGTCAAAAAAAAATCGCTCGTAGAATCGCTTGTAGCGTTCGCCCGCGGGGAGAGTGTCAAAGCAGCCGAAATTAACGGCTATCTGAAAACGGTCGGTTCGGACCCGCTGACGCAGGGCAGGAAGCTGCACGATATTCTGATGCGCAACAACGTGACGTTCGAATCGCTGCAAAAGGTATTGCCGAAACTGAAAAAGTTCATCGAATCGAACGGAATGGATGCGGAAGTCGTCGAAGAGGCGGAAATTCAAATCAAATACAAAGGATACATCGAGCGGGAAAAATTCATTGCGGAAAAGCTGCACCGCCTCGAAAATATCGTTATTCCGTCGGATTTCGATTTCCACTCGCTCAATTCGCTGACCATCGAAGCTCGTCAAAAACTGACCCGGATACGGCCGGCTACCATCGGACAGGCATCACGCATTCCGGGTGTCTCCCCGGCCGATGTCAATGTATTGTTGGTAAAATTCGGACGGTAAACCAGAAAAAGCAGGGAAGATATATTTTATTTTCAAAGATAGGGTAGTAATCGTTCCACGTGGAACACTATACCGAACATCCAAAACACCTAAAAGAAAATAGGAGAACTTTTCAGTTCTCCTATTTTCTTTACAAACAACAGTCCGATCAAAGCACGATCGTGCACCAACCGTGTTTGTCTTCGGCCCGGCCGTACTGAATATCCTGCAAACGCGTATAAAGTTCCATCGAAATCTTGCCCACTTCGGTTCCGTAATTATAAACCTTTTCGGTCTGCATATCGAAAATCTTACCGATAGGGGAGATCACGGCCGCTGTTCCGCAGGCTCCGCACTCTTCGAAAGTTTCCAGTTCCTCGACCGGAATATGCCGCTCTTCGACCTCAAGCCCCATATCCCGGGCGATCTGGCGAAGGCTCATATTCGTAATGGAAGGCAGTACGGAAGGAGACTTCGGCGTGATATACTTTCCGTCCTTGATACCGAAGAAGTTGGCTGCGCCGCACTCTTCGATATACTTATGCTCAGCCGCATCCAGATACATGACATTCGAATACCCCAGATCATGCGCTTTTTCGCCCGACATCAGACTGGCCGCATAGTTACCGCCCACCTTCACATCGCCTGTTCCACGTGGAGCAGCGCGGTCCTGTTCGCGGTCGATGGCGACCATGATCGGCTTGATTCCGGTTTTGAAATAAGCCCCGACGGGCGATCCGTAAACGATCAGCAGCGCATCCTTCGCCGGTTTCACACCCAGTCCTACGGTCGTACCGAACATGACGGGACGCAGATAGAACGAAGCTCCCGTGCCGTAGGGCGGAATGAAACGCTCGTTCCGTCTAACGACCTCCTTGCAGGCTTCGACCACCATTTCCACCGTCGGAACCGGCAGACAGAGCCGCTTGGCGGAAGACTGGAGACGACGCGCATTGTCTTCGACCCGGAAAAGACGCACCTTTCCGTCCACGCCCCGGAAGGCTTTCAATCCTTCGAAAAGCTCGATGCCGTAATGCAGGCACGACGCCGACATGTGCATCCTGATATACTCGTCGGCCGTGATCTCCATGTCGCTCCACTTTCCTCCGGTGAAGGAGTAACGGGCATTGACGTCGGTTTTGGTGTAATCGAAGCCCAAAGCGCCCCATTCGATAGTTTCCATATTTTTAGGTTTTAAGGTTTTACCATCCGTTTCCATAAAAAATTTCATTCCGAAAACGACGTATTTCCGCCGCATCCGCCGCCGGAAAGCCGGAAACATCCGTTATCCGACCGTAGCTCCGTTGTTCGTCTTCTCGCCGGGCTGCAACAGCCGCAGTTTTCCCGAAGCGTCTTCGGCCATGAGAATCATGCCGTTCGACACGATTCCCTTCAGTTCGCGCGGAGCCAGGTTCACCAGCACGAGCACCTGTCTGCCGACAAGCTCCTCGGGTGTGAAGTGTTCGGCGATTCCCGAAACGATCACCCGGCGGTCCAGTCCCGTATCCACCGTCAGCTTCAGCAGCTTCTTGGTCTTGGCCACCTTCTCGGCAGCGAGGATCGTCGAGACGCGGATATCCATCTTCTGAAAATCGTCAAATTGAATCGTATCTTTTTGACTTTCAATATTTTGCATAGATTCAGCCGCCTGATTGGCCGCTTTCGTGGCGGCCAGCTTGTCGAGCTGTTTCTGAATCACGTCGTCCTCGATCTTCTCGAACAGCAGCTCCGGCTCACCGATCTCGTGTCCCGCAGGGATGAGGTCCGTGGCGCCGAGCCGCTCCCAGCCGAACTTTCCGACGGCGAGCATCCGGAGAATCTTCGCCGCCGAGAAGGGCATGAACGGCTCGATGGCGATGGCCGTATTGGCCGTAATCTGCAAAGCGACGTTGAGAATCGTCTCCACACGCGCCGGATCGCTCTTGACGACTTTCCACGGCTCGGTGTCGGCCAGGTATTTGTTGCCGATACGCGCGATGTTCATGGCGTCCTTCAGCGCCTCGCGGAAGCGGTAATTCTCGATATTGCCCTCGAGCGAACCCTTCACCGCCGCCACCTCGGCGATCGTCTGCCGGTCGTATCCGGTCAGCTCGCCGCAGGCTGGAACCCGGCCACCGCAATACTTCCTGGTGAGCACCAGCGCACGGTTCACGAAATTGCCCAGCACGGCGACCAGCTCGTTGTTGTTGCGGGCCTGGAAATCCTTCCACGTGAAGTCGTTGTCCTTCGTCTCGGGAGCATTGGCGCACAGCACGTAACGCAGCACGTCCTCCTTCCCGGGGAACTCCTCGAGGTACTCGTGCAGCCAGACGGCCCAGTTGCGCGAGGTCGAGATCTTGTCGCCTTCGAGGTTCAGGAACTCGTTCGCCGGAACGTTTTCGGGCAGGATATAGCCGCCGTGCGCCTTGAGCATCGAGGGAAAGACGATGCAGTGGAACACGATGTTGTCCTTGCCGATGAAGTGCACCATCTTCGTATCCTCCGACTTCCAGTACTTCTCCCAGTCGGGCGTGAGGTCCTTCGTGGCGGAGATATAGCCGATCGGGGCGTCGAACCAGACGTAGAGCACCTTTCCTTCGGCTCCCTCCACGGGTACGGGAATACCCCAGTCCAGGTCGCGGCTCACGGCACGCGGTTGCAGTCCGCCGTCGAGCCAGCTCTTGCACTGCCCGTAAACATTCGTTTTCCACTCCTTGTGGCCCTCCAGAATCCATTGGCGGAGGAACTCCTCGTAACGGTCCAGCGGCAGGTACCAGTGCTTCGTCTCGCGCTTCACGGGAACCGATCCCGACACGGCGCTGCGGGGGTCGATCAGCTCGTCGGGCGAGAGCGTCGAACCGCACTTCTCGCACTGGTCGCCGTAGGCGCGGTCGTTGCCGCATCGGGGACACGTACCGACGATGTAACGGTCGGCGAGGAACGTCTGCGCCTCCTCGTCATAGTACTGCATCGAGGTCCGCTCGATGAACTTGCCCTCGTCGTAGAGCTTCCGGAAAAAGGCCGAGGCGGTCTCGGCATGGGTCTTCGACGAGGTGCGCGAATAGATGTCGAACGACATGCCCAGCCCCTCGAACGACCGCTTGATGAGACTGTGGTAACGGTCCACGATCTGCTGCGGCGTGACGCCCTCCTTGCGGGCCTTGATGGTGATGGGCACGCCGTGCTCGTCCGATCCGCAGACCGACAGCACGTCGCAGCCCCTGAGCCGCAGGTAACGGGTGTAGATGTCCGAAGGTATGTAAACTCCCGCCAGGTGGCCGATATGCACGGGGCCGTTGGCATAGGGGAGCGCCGAAGTCACGAGGTAGCGTTTGAACTCTTTTGCCATAGATGAATGAGGATACGATCTTACTAATTTCTGTCAAAATTACTAATTTTTGACATATCCGTGAAGGAAAAGGCGAGTTTTTCCGAAAGTATGTAAATCCGCCGTGCGGGAACCGTCTCCCGGAGGGCGGGACAAAACGTTTTCACCCCCGCCGCGAAGGCATCGCGGCAGGGGTGAAAAACGGGGTGACGGACGCTCCGGAGACGTCCGGCAGGAGAGCGCTATTCGAACTGCATCTCGTCGAGCAGCCAGCCCGCTCCGGCGAACTTGTCGATGATGAAGAGCACGTAGCGGACATCCACGGCGATCATGCGCTGCAACTCGGGTTCGAAGGCCACGTCGCCCGACATCGCCTCCCAGTTGCCGTCGAACGCCAGGCCGATCAGCGCGCCGCGGGCATCGAGCACCGGCGAACCGGAGTTTCCGCCCGTAATGTCGAGGTCGGCGAGGAACGCCACGGGCATTTCGCCCTTCGCGTTGGCATAGCGGCCGAAGTCGCCCGCAGCATACAGCTCCTTGAGTTTTCCGGGTACGGTGAACTCCTCGGGATTTTCGGGGTTCTCCTTCTCCATCACGCCCTTGAGCGTCGTATAGTAGTTGTACTCGATGCCGTCGGCCGGCTCGTAGGGCAGCACGCGGCCGTAGGTCAGACGGATCGTGAAGTTGGCGTCCGAAGCCCACGCTTTCGAGGGGTTCTGCAACATGAGGCCGGCGATGTACTTGCGGTGGCCTTCGGCATAGAGCTGCGCGGCATCCTTGCGCGCCTCGGTCAGCTCCTTATACTTCTCCATGACCGATCCGGCCAGCTCCACCGCAGGATCCGAAGCCACCTTTTCGGGCGCATAGTCCTCCAGCAGGGCCATCACCTTCTCCTCGGAGGCGAAAACCGAATTGTCGTAGAGGTAGTCCACATAGGCGTCGATGTCGCCGCCGAACCGTTTGTCCACGATCTCACCGTAGAACGACGGCAGCTCCTTCATGTTCTCACGGGCGATGGCCATCATCCGCTTGGCCACCTTGCGGTCGGTCGAGGGGCTGAAGTCCTTGTACCATTCGCTCATCGCCTCCTTGGCCTCGGCGACTTTCTTGATCTCGGACTTGGGCTCCATCGTCTCCGCATCGACGAACGAACGCGCCGGCGTCAGCAGCTCGATGCCGCGCAGAAACGCCTCCGAGAGGTACTGCCGTCCGGCGTCGGGAGCCGACATGCGCTCCACGGCGAGCTTGATTTTCGGCAGCGCGTCGATATACCCCTCCTCGGGCAGCGTGTTCTTCTCGGCCCAGGCCTGGAACGACGCCTCCTGAGCCTCCTTGCGGGCCTTCACGTCGAGTTTCTCGATGCCGCGCGACATGCCGATCGAGTTCTTCCAGTAATTCGACGAGGTGCGGTATTTCGCGGCATACTGGATGCGCACTTCGGGATCGGCCATCATGTCGTCCCAGAGAATCCTCTGCCGCTCGCCGCGGATGAAGATGCGCTGCGGGTTCTCCACGCCGAGCATGTTGTCGATCTCGTACGAGGTCATGTAGCGCTCCGTGGAGCCGGGGAAGCCCATCACCATGGCGAAGTCCTCCTCTTCGACGCCGTCGAGCGACACCTTGAGGAACTTTTCGGCCCTATACGGACGGTTTTCGGCCGCATAGGCCGCCGGACGGTTGTCCGGCCCCGCATAGACGCGGAAAACCGAGAAGTCGCCCGTATGACGGGGCCACATCCAGTTGTCGGTATCGCCGCCGAAGTTGCCGATCGACGAGGGGGGAGCGCCCACCAGCCGGACGTCGGTATAGACCTCCTTGACGAAGGCGAAGTACTGGTTGCCGCCGAAGAACGACTCCACCGAAACCTCCATGCCGGGATTCTCACTGCGGAGTTTCTCGGTCAGCGCCTCGATATTCCCGGAAGTGATCTTCCGGTACTCCTCCTGTCCGGCGATCGAGGGCACGTTGCCCACGATTTCGGGGGTCACGTCGCTGATCTTGCGGATGAAGCGCACCTCGAGCCCCGGAACGGGCAGCTCCTCGGCGTTCGACATGGCCCAGAAGCCGTTCTTGAGGTAGTCGTGCTCGACGGACGAGAGCTGCTGGATCGACCCGTAGCCGCAGTGGTGGTTCGTGAAGAGCAGCCCCTCGGGCGAGACGATCTCGCCCGTGCAGCCGTTGCCGAAGATGACGATGGCATCCTTGAGCGAGGAGCGGTCGATGCTGTAAATCTCCTCGGCGGAGAGTTTGCAGCCGCGGGCCTTCATGTTCTTGATATTCATTTTCTGGAGGTACGGGAGCATCCACATGCCCTCGTCGGCCACGGCCGTAAGCGACACGCAGGCCGCCGCGCACAATAAAAAGATTTTCTTCATAAACGTTTATTTAATGTTGATCATATTCCGTATGGACCGCTCGGCGAGGCGGCGGATCCGCTCGTCGAGCACGATCTCGGGCGAGAGCGTCTCGAGCGCCGCGGCGATGTTCTCCAGCGTCACCATCTTCATGTAGCGGCAGTTGTTGCAGCCGCACGTCTCGTCGTCGGGAGGCGCCGGGATGAAGCGCTTCTCCGGATGGCGGCGGCGCATCTCCGCGAGGATTCCCGCCTCGGTCACGACGATGAACTCCTGCGCGTCACTCTGTCCGCAGTAGGAGAGGATTCCCGCCGTGGAACCCACGTAGTCGGCCACGGCGACGATGTAGGCCCGGCATTCGGGATGCGCCACGACCTTCGCCGCGGGGTGTTCGCGCTTGAGCGCGAGCAGCTTTTCGAGCGAGAACTCCTCGTGCACGTGGCACGCCCCGTCCCAGAGGAGCATGTTTTCCCGCCCGGTGAGCTTCCGGATGTAGGAGCCCAGGTTGCGGTCCGGAGCGAAGATGACCGGACGGTCGGCGGGGATCGACTCCACGACCTTCAGCGCGTTGGACGACGTGCAGCAGATGTCGGTCAGCGCCTTGACCTCCACGGTCGTATTGACGTAGGACACCACCGTATGATCCGGATGCTGCGCCCGGAAGGCGGCGAAGGCTCCGGCGTCGCACGAATCGGCCAGCGAACAGCCCGCCTCGGGGCAGGGGATCAGCACCTTCTTGTCAGGGCAGAGCACCTTGGCCGTCTCGGCCATGAAGTGCACCCCCGCGAAGAGGATCACGTCGGCTTCGACCGACTGCGCCTCGACGGAGAGCGCCAGCGAGTCGCCCAGGAAGTCGGCCACGGCCTGCACCTCGGGCGCGGTGTAGTAGTGCGCCAGAATCACGGCGTTCTTCTCGCGCTTGAGTTCCCCGATGCGGCGGGCGAGGGCGGAGGGGTTTTCCACGTTCATCTTTTATTTTTTCTTTTTATTAAATTAAATTCAATAAAGAAGAATAATAGAAATAGCTGTTGATACTGTTCATAACCCGGACTGTTATTCGTCTATCAACAATCCATCGTCCTCCTTTTTTCTTCTTACGGAATTAAACCTTTAATAATCACAAATGTAGCAAAAAAATCCACAATTGTTGAAAAGAGTTGTCCACATTTCGACAGCCGGTCTTTTTGAACATTCTGTTCCGGTTCGGGGCCTGCGGACGGGGGAACAACTTGCGAAAACTTTTTTTGGTTTCTTCCGGAATCCGTATATATCCGCTTCGGAGCGGGATATGCAAATCTGCGGACCCGGGAGTTTTCATTTTTTATCGTCGGTTTTCAACAGGGTTTCCCACACCTTATCAACCCGCTTTCATCACCTTTTCGACAATGCGGCGGGCGATGTCGCGGTAGCGTTCCTCGACCAGCGGATGCGTCGCGGCGGCCGGAAGTCCCGCGTCGCTTCCCTCCATGATCGACTGCACGATGGGTATTTCGCCCAGGAAGTCCACGCCGTTCCGTTCGGCGTACTCGCGGGCTCCGCCGCGGCCGAAGAGGTAGTAGCGGTTTTCGGGCAGTTCGGCGGGGGTGAACCACGCCATGTTCTCCACGATGCCCGCCACCGGGATCCGGACGTTCTCGTTGCGGAACATTTCCACGCCCCGCGCGACGTCGGCCACGGCTACCTGCTGGGGCGTGGAGACGATCACCGCGGCGTCGATCTTCAGCTCGCCGATGATCGACAGGTGCACGTCGCCCGTGCCGGGAGGCAGGTCCGCCAGCAGGAAGTCCAGCGTGCCCCAGCGCGTCTGGTGGATCATCTGCTTGAGGGCGCTCACGGCCATCGCGCCGCGCCACAGCAGCGCGTCGGTGGGCTTGATGAAGAAGCCGATCGACATGAGCCTGATGTCCATCGCCTCGGCCGGAAGGATGCGGTCCGTACCCTCCTCCTGCACGGCTTCGGGCATGTAGCCCTCCACGCCGAACATTTTGGGCTGCGAGGGCCCGTAGATGTCGGCGTCGAGGATGCCGACGCGGAACCCCATGTTCCGCAGGGCGACGGCCAGGTTGGCCGTGACGGTCGATTTGCCCACGCCCCCTTTGCCCGAGGCCACGGCGATCACATGGGCGATACCGCCCGTCGAGGTGTTGAGTTTCGGCTCGGGACGCGGCGCGGCGCCGCCCTCCTTGACGACCACCAGCACGTCGCTGCCGGGAAATGCCGCGCGGAGCTGCTCCTCGGCCTGGTTCTTGATCTTCACGGCGAACGGGTCGCGCGTCTTGGCGAAGCGCAGCACGACGGTCACCTTGCCGTCGGCCGCCGCCGTATGTTCGATGAATCCGCTCGCCACGATGTCTTTCCCCGTTTCGGGGTGGACGACCGTCGAGAGCACCTGCTTTATCTTCTCTTCCATCATTGCATGTATGCGTTTTTACGTTGTGACGTTTCAGAACAGGTATTTGACCAGGACCGGATTGTCGTCCTCCCGCATCCGCAGGAGGCGTTCGGCTTCCCGGGGCGGAAGTGCCTTTGCGAAGGCTTCGCGCTCCTCGTAGGGGATCAATCCGAGGGCGCAGCCGTCCGACAGGGCGTACAGTCCGACGGGCAGTCCCTCTTCGGTACGGTGGAAACGGAAACTCCGGCCCGTTTTCCGGTCGTAGAAGAGTGTCGTCTGCCGCGGCTGCGGGTATCCGGAGAAGAGTGCCGCGTAGTAGTATCGCTCCGATTGCAGTTGCCTGCCGAAGAAGAAGGGAATCTTCCCGGTCGTGTACTCTTCGAGGTGGCGTGCACCTGCCGCCGGGATTTCGTTCTCCGGGAGCGTCAGCTGTCCGGGTTCGATCGGCGGCTTCGTATCCCATGCGTAGGCGGTGCGCACGCCGTCGGACGAGATCGCATAGACGCGATTGTTCAGCGATTCGTGGTAATAGACTGTATCGCGGTATCGGTTGAATACGGGGCCGTTTCTAAGCGACGACCAGGCTGCCGACGCGGGGAAAAAGTGGTTTTGCAGCGCGAAACCCTCGCGGGTCCAGATCCGGACGCCTCCCTCCTGGGCTCGATGCTCGGACGACCAGGTGACGAGGCTCTTCGCATCGAGCCACTCGAAGTGCTGGTAGTTGGCGGGAGGTTCGGGCAGTCGTTCCCGCCGGATGAAATCACCGTCGAATCCGTAGGTGATGATCTCCCCTATGGGATTGAGCAGCGAGACGGTTCGCCCGTCGGGGTCGATCAGAAAATCGCGTGCGCGAAGATACTCTCCGGGGCCGCGCCCGATCCGTCCGATCCGTCGGATGAACTTCCCGTCCGGGGCGAACAGCAGGAGCGAGGAGTTGCTTCGGTCGAATACGAACAGGGTGTCCCGGCAGGTTTTCAGCAGTTCGGGGTAGGACAACAGGCTCGCTTCGGTGGTCTCCAGCGGCGTGATCTCCACGCCCCGGAACAGGTCGTCGAGACGCACCGGCGTCTCCTGCCGGGGAAAGGGAAGCAGCGGGTAGTCCGTCGTCGCGCCGCCCGTGCAGGAGAGCCCGATCGCCAGCGCACCGACCGCCGCGGCGATCCTGTTTATCCCTTTGTTCATCGTACTTTGCGTGTCTGTTCCGGACAAAGATAACGCATATTTTAGAGAATAAATACATAACGACAGATTATTTTATCGAAAAACGATAAATTTTATTTGTTTTTCATAAAATATCGTTATATTTGCCGAAGAGAAAAATTTGTATCCGCATAATAAGAAGCCACTATGAATTTCATCAAAACCTTTCTGGCCGGGCTTCTCGCCTTCGTCGTGGGAACGTTTCTGGTCTTTTTCATCTGGATTTTCGTATTGATGGGCATTGCCGGGTCGATGGAGAAGAGCGTCGCGGTCAGCCCCGAGTCGATCCTCAGGATCGACTTTTCGGAGATCATCACCGACTCCCCTTCGTCCGATCCGCTGGCGGGGCTGAACCTCGTGTCGCTGCAACGGACACGGCAGTTGCCGCTGTTGCAGGCGTTGCGGGCGATCGAAGCCGCTGCGTCCGACGACCGGATCAAGGGCATCTACCTGCGTATGAACGGCGGGGGCGGCGTGGCCGGAACGGCCCTGCTGGAGGAGTTGCGCGAAGCGCTGGAGGAATTCGGGCAGACGGGCAAGTTCATCGTCGCCTACAACGAGGTCTATTCGCAGGGGCAGTACTACCTCGCCTCGGTGGCCGACAGGATCTACATGCAGCCCGAAGGCGGCATGGACTGGTCGGGACTTTCGATGAACCTGATGTTCTACAAGGGGCTGTTCGACAAGCTCGACCTGAAGGCCGAGGTGTTCCGTCCCACGGTGTGCAGATACAAGAGCGCCGTGGAACCCTACATTCTCGACAGAATGTCGGACGAGAACCGCGAACAGATGCAGGAGCTGGTCAATTCCGTCTGGGGTACGATTTCGGGCACGGTGGCCGCGGCCCGCGGCATCGACTCCGCGGCGATGCGCGAGATCACCGACAGATTGCAGGTGACGCTGCCCGAAGACGCGCTCGAACACGGCTTCGTGGACGGACTGATCTACGAGGACCAGATGAAGGAGGTCTTCGCCGAGCTGGGCGTGGCCGACGACGGGGAGGGCAACTACGAGTTCGTGTCGCTGGGCGACTACGCTTCGATGGTCGGGCCCGATCTGGACAACCTCGGAGCCGACCGGGTGGCCGTCGTCTATGCCGACGGGCAGATCGTGGACGGCGAGGGCTACGGCGAGGAGATTTACGGCAATACGCTGGCGGCGAAGCTGGTCGGCGTGCGCGAGGACGAGAAGGTGAAGGCCGTGGTGCTGCGCGTCAATTCCCCCGGCGGCAGCGCGCTGGCGTCGGATGTGATCTGGCGCGAGATGGAACTGCTGAAGGCCGAAAAACCGGTCGTCGTGTCGATGGGTTCCTATGCCGCCAGCGGCGGATACTACATTTCCTGTCCGGCCGACGTGATCGTGGCCGACCGCACGACGCTGACCGGTTCGATCGGGGTTTTCGGCATGTTCATAAATCCGATCGACGCGCTGAAGAACAAGCTGGGCGTCACGCTCGACGGCGTGAAGAGCAACGCTTCGGCCGGCATGGGGTCCGTATCGGCGCTGACGCCCGTCGAGCGGGCTTCGATCATGCGCGGCGTGGACAAGGTGTACGAGACCTTCACGGAGCATGTGGCCGCGGGCCGCAACCTGCCCGTCGAACGGGTGCTCGAGATCGCCGGCGGCCGCGTGTGGTCGGGCGAGGATGCGCTGGAGATCGGACTCATCGACACCTACGGCGGTCTGAAGACGGCCATTGCGATGGCCGTGGACAAGGCGGGGATGGGCGACGATTTCCGCGTCGTCGAGGTCCGCGAGGAACCTACGGGCCTCGCCGCCTTCCTCTCGGCGATGAACGTGAGCATCCGCGAGGCCTTCACCCGCTCCGAGCTGGAGACGGTGATGAAGGAGTACGGAGCCGTCCGCGAGGCCACGCGCTTGCAGGGTATTCTGATGTATTCGCCCTGCAAACTCGAGTTGTAGCAGGCCGAAAGCCGTGCCGGATGACGGGCGGCGGATTCCTTCACGGGAATCCGCCGCCCGTGTCGTATCGTACCGCCGAAGGCGGGAAAGAGGGCGGAGGGATCACCTCCCGGAGCGGGGCGGCCGGGCCTTGATGCGGTCGAGCAGGGCCTTGAGCCGGGCGACCTCCCCGGGGTTTCCGGCGGCGACGTTCCGGCGTTCGCCGGGGTCGTTCCGTAGGTCGTAGAGCTGTTCCGCAGGATCGTTTCCCATTTCGGTGTCGGTCGCTTCGTTCCGGGCCGGGGCGTTGCTCGGGGCGATGTATTTCCAGCCGTCGGAGATGACCGAGAGCGTTTGCGAGAGGTTGATGCCGACGACGTATTCCGCCCCTTCGGAGTCGGTTCCGAGGAGTGTCCCGAGGTGGTTCCGGCTGTCGGGTGCGGCCCCTTCGGGCAGCGCGGCTCCGCAGAGCGCGGCCAGCGAGGCGTAGAGGTCGATATGGCTCAGCAGGGCGTCTGAAATGCGGTTCGCGGCGACGTGTCCGGGCCAGCGGACGATGAACGGGACGCGCGTGCCTGCCTCGAAGGCGCTGTACTTGCCGCCCCGGAAATCGCCCCACGGCCTGTGGTCGCCCAGCAGTTCGGCCGCCCGGTCGTTGTAGCCGTCGTCCACGACCGGACCGTTGTCGCTGCTGATTATGAGCAGCGTATTGTCCGCGAGGCCGAGCGAGTCGAGCGCATCGAGCACTTTTCCCACCGTATGGTCGAACGAAAGGACGGCGTCGCCGCGGGGCCCCATGCCGCTCCGGCCCGCGAAGCGTTCGTGCGGAACGCGCGGAACATGGATGTCGTTGGTCCCCAGGTAGAGGAAGAACGGCCGGCCGCGGTTGTCGGCGATGAACCCCAGGGCCTTTTCGGTTATCCGGTCCGCGATCTCCTCGTCGCGCCACAGGGCGCTTTTTCCGCCCTTCATGTAGCCGATGCGCGGAATGCCGTGGACGATGGCCTGGTCGTGTCCGTGGGAGGGAGTCATCCGCAGCAACTCGGGGTTGTCGCGTCCGGTCGGCTCTCCCGGGAAGGGTTTTTCGTAGCTCACGGCGATCGGGTCTTCTGGGTCGAGGTTCACGACCCGCTGATTCTCGATGTAAACGCACGGGACGCGGTCGCCCGTGGCGGCCATGATGAAGGAGTAGTCGAACCCGATGTCCCGCAGTCCCGGAGCGATTTCGCCGTTCCACTGCTGCCGGGCCGTCTCTCCCAGGCCGAGGTGCCATTTGCCGACGGCGCCGGTGACGTAGCCCGCGGATTTGAACAGGTCGGCCAGCGTATATTGCTCCGGAGAGATGATCATGCCGGCGTCGCCCGCGGCGATTCCCGTACCCGGTTTTCGCCACGGGTACTGTCCCGTGAGCAGGCCGTAGCGCGCTGGCGTGCTGGTCGATGCTACGGTATGGACGTTCGTGAACCGGACGCCTTCGCGTGCGGCCCGGTCCGCATTCGGCGTGGCGATGGTCCGGGAGCCGTTGCAGGAGAGGTCGCCGAATCCGAGGTCGTCGGCGTAGATGATGATGACGTTGGGCGGTGCGGCCGGCTGTTGGCCGGCTGCCGCCGCGGGGGCGAGCCCTGCCGCGCAGAGCGAGAGGCGGCCGAGTGTGTCGAACGGTTTGTGCATGGCGCGATAATTCGGTTGAGGCTTTGCCGGGGCCGGCGGCGGAACCGTGCTGTCGCTGCGGTTCCGCCCGGCGTACGGTTTCTTTCCGGCAAGTTTACGAATTATTCGGGAAATACCGAAGAAAATCGCCCGGAATCGGCGGATTCCGCCCGGCGGAACGGAATCGGCATTCTGAAAAGTCACTCTCCGCCTCCGCCGGAACGGGCGCGGAGTTCGGCGAGTTTCCGTCCGATTTCGGCCACCCGTCTCTCGCCCAGCGGGTAGCAGGCGATGAAGAGCACCGACAGAACGGTTCCGGCTGCCGGGAGAAGGCTCATCATCGCCCGGATGCCGTTCTGTACGGCGGCTTCCTGCATCGCATTGGCCTCGAATCCGTAGTGTCCCAGCAGCCAGCCCGTGAGGGCGCCTCCGAGCGTCCAGCCGAATTTCTGCGACATGGACGACGAGGAGAAGATCAGTCCCGTGGCCCGGCGTCCGGTCCGCAGTTCCGAATAGTCCGCAATGTCGGCGTACATCGACCAGAGCAGCGGGAAAATACTCCCCGCGCACATGCTGATCAGAACCTGGAGAAACATCATGGCCCAGACGTCTCCGCTGCCCGGCAGCCAGAAGGCCAGGCTCAGCACGGTGGCCGCCGCCATCGCTCCGAGATAGGCGTTTTTCTTGCCGACGCGGTTCGAAACGGGAGTGACGAGCAGGATGCCGGCGATGTTGGCCGCCTGTCCCAGCACCAGGAAGAGCGTCGTGAGCGAAATGGCCGTTCCGTCCGGGCCGAAGGTCTGTTCGGTCTGTACGTAGTACTTGAAGTAATAGACGGCTGCTCCGTCGCGTATCGAATTGAAAATCAGGGCCGCGATGCCGGCTCCCAGCAGTATCCACCACGGGCGGTTCCGCATCAGGTCTTTCAGGTCGTCGCGGAGCGGCGTACGCTCCGTGCGGACCGGACGCACGCGTTCGCGCGTCCAGGCGTAGGTGCAGAAAAGGAAGGCCGTTGCGACGACCGCCAGGGTTGCGACGGCGGCCTGCCAACCCGTCTGGGGCGTGCTTCCGCGGCTGAACCAGCCGACGAGCGGTTCGATGAGCAGAAGGGCCAGCAGGCTGCCGCCGAAGGCGAAGAGCATCCGGTAGGAGGAGAGTTCCGTGCGGGTCCGGGGGTTGTCCGAAATCACTCCCAGCAGCGAGGCGTACGGAACATTGACCGCCGAATAGACCATCATCATCGCGCCGTAGGAGACGTAGGCATAGACGAGTTTGCCCGTCGGACCGAATCCGGGCGTGGTGAAGGTGAGTATGCCGGCGATGCCGAACGGTACGGCGAACCGGAGCAGGTAGGGGCGGAATTTTCCCCGGCGGCTGCGCGTGCGGTCGGCCAGTACGCCGACGACGGGATCGACGAACGAGTCCCACAGCCGCGTGACGAGAAACATCGTGCCCGCGGCGGCGGCCGGAAGACCGAAGACGTCGGTGTAGAAAAAGAGCAGGTAGGAGCCGAATAGTTTCCAGAACATCGACGACGCGGCGTCTCCGAGGCCGTAGCCGATCTTTTCGCGCAGTTTTATCGGGGTGTGCATGTCTTTTCGGAAATTCGGGCCGGAACCGCATCGTCCCAGTCGTCCGTACGGAACGGGAATGCGGGAAGCCCGGCGGTGTTCGTGAGATTGACGTCGCCGACGACATTGCGGAACGCGTAACGGACGGCGACGGGTTCCCGCACGGCGTCGGAGCGGACTTCGACCTGCCGGCTGAAGTCGTATCCGCGGTGCAGCACCCGCGCTTCGGCCGTATGGAATACGCGGTCGGATCCGGCGATTTCGAATCCTTCGAGCGGAACGTCCACGGGATGCAGGGTCGATTCGCTGCGGAAGGTCACCACGGCCCGTCCCTCTCCGAACGAAACGCTTTCGAATTGCGGTCCCCGCGAGTCGATGCCCGACAATCCGTATGTCCCCGCGAGCGCCAGCAGCGCCAGTCTTTGTCCGACGATCCGTTTGCCGGGCGGGTGGATTTCACGGGCGTCGCCCAGGTCGGTGTTCACCGCCATGTCGGCATTGGGAATGAGTTCGAGCGCCCGAAGCTGGGCCTCTACCAGCAGCGGCAGCAGTACGGGGTTCCGCTCGCCCCGGAAACGGTGCATCGGAATGTCGTAGTCGAAGGGGGCGAGCTGCACGTAGTAGAAGGGCATCCGTTCGCCTCCGCCCCATGCGTCGCGCCATTCGGCGACCATCGCCGCCATGTTCCGGGCATAGTCCGCATGGCAGCCTTTGTTCGATTCGCCCTGATACCAGACGAATCCCCGGAGCGTGTAGGGCGTGAGCGGCCGGATCATGGCGTTATACAACGCTCCCGTGCGGTTCTGGGGATCGTGTTCCGCATCGGTGGCGAGAATGTCGTGCCGTACGTTCCGGGCGGCCTCCCGGCTCATCCAGGCTTCGATGCGCGTGGCTCCCCAGTCGCTTTCGATCAGGCCGATCGGAATGCCGAGCGCCCGGGCGAGGCAAAGGCCGAAATGATACCCCACGGCACTGAACCCCGAAGCCGAACGCATCGAGGAGACCTGCCATGTTCCGGTGCAGTCCTCCTGCGGTTCGTGCGAGACGGCCCGGGAGACGCGGAACAGCCGGATTTCGGGATGCTCCCCGGCCAGCATGGCCGTTTCGAGGGATCCGTTCACCGGCTGGGAGTCGAATCCCCGCAGGGGCATCTCCATATTCGACTGCCCGGAGCAGAGCCAGACCTCTCCGATCAGAATGTCGTCGAGCACGAGGGGATCGCCGTCGTCGATGGTCAGCGTATGGGGGCCTCCCGCGTCGGGAGTTTCGATCCGGACGCTCCACCGGCCCGATCCGTCGGCCCGGACCGCAGCCGGCTCCGCGCCCCACGAAGGGGTGACGGTCACTCTCCGGCCCGGCTCCGCCCGGCCCCAGATGCGGGCGTCGCTGTTGCGCTGGAGCACCATGCCGCTGCCGACGAGCGACGGGAGGCGCACCCGCCCGTTCCCCGACAGCGACAGTCCGAGCGCCAGCAGCAGGAAGATCGGTCGTTTCATGCGTTCATTCGGTTACGTTCATGGACGTACAGCGTCTCTTGCGGGGAGAACGGCGGTACATCAGCGTGTAGCATGCGTTCATCTCCGGGTGTCCCTCCACGCTCAACTCCACTCCGAAACGGTCGGTGTCCCATGCGGGAAGCCGGAACCGGGCCGTCGGTCCCGCCGTATTGCGGTTCGGTTCGACGGAAGGGCTTTCCCAGCGCAGGATGCGTTCCTCCGCACGGCCCGCACGGAGGGTTACGGTGACGACGAAGGGTCCCGTCCGGGCGAAAACGTCGTTGAGTATCCAGACCTCGGCTTCGAACGTCTCGTCTTCCTTCCAGTCGAAGCGGGCGAAACGGGCGCTGGCGCAGAGCGGACGGCAGGCCCGGCGGACTTCGGCGATCGCCGGTTTGAGCACCGCGGGATAGGCTACCAGCGAATTGTTGGCCGCTGCGGGCCACGGCTCGTCGAAACACCAGTTGAGCGCCATGGAGCAGTAGGGTTTCTGGCGGCGCGCCTCCTCGAATACGGCCTTGTAGCCTTCGCCCTGCAACAGGGAACTTTGGGCGATCAGCTCGTCGAGCGTTTCGGCCGGCGGAAAATAGCGGGCGAGCGTGGGCAGTCCGAGCCATGTCGAGGGATCGCCGTCCCAGGCTCCGAAGGCGTGATGTTCCTCCCAGGCCGTGCCGGGACGCGGCGGGAAAAGCTCTTCGGCGGGAATGATCCCTTCGAGAACCTCCCGCGGCGAGATACCCGGAATGCCGAATTCGGTGTAGGCCGTGAAGCGGCTGCCGTTCATCATGCGGAAAACGTCCTTTCCCTGCCAGCGGAACAGGTAGTGGCCGTGAGCCATGCCGTTGAGGGGCGACGTGGCGTTGAACGGGATTTCGGGGGAGAGCCGGTAACACAGCGCGTTCAGCAGCCGCAGCGGAAGCGACTGGTCGGTCATTCCCGACCAATTGTTGAACAATTCGTTGCCTCCGCACCAGACCGCCAGCGAGGGGTGTCGGCGCAGCCTTCGGATGATCGCCGCGGCCTCCCGTTCCAGTACGGCGAGGTACTCCGGGTCGTCGGGATAGCAGTTGCACGACAGCGGAAATTCCTGCCAGACCATTATTCCCCGGCGGTCGCAGCACTCGAAGAAGGCGTCCTTATTGACGATGCCGCCGCCCCACGAACGCAGCATGTTGAAATGGGTCTCCGCGGCAATTCCGATCAGCGTTTCGTAACGGGCCGCATCGACCGTGCCGGGGAACAGTTCGGGGCAGACCCAGTTGGAGCCCTTGGCGAAGATGCGGCGGCCGTTCAGCTCGACCTGCGCGGGGGCGGCGCTCCGGGTTTTGGGAAAGCCGGCGGGTTCGCTCCAGGCCCCCTCGTTCATCACCAGACGGATGCGGCGGAAACCGATCCGCTCCTCCACGCATTCCAGATCGCACCCTGCGGCGTCGCGGAGCGTGTAGCGCGAGGTGTACAGCGCGGGTTCCCCGTGGTCGTGGGTCCACCACAGCCGGGGGTTCTCCAGCCGCGCCGCGAGCGGTTGTCCGACGGCTCCTTCGGCCCGGGCCGCGCAGCGGCCGCGGTCGTCGAAGAGTTCCCAGACGCCGCGGCATTCCCCGCACTCCGCGCCCCGGCTTTCGATCCGCAGATCGGCGCCGGACAGGTCGTCGTCGAGGGTATAGACGACATCGACCTCCCGGAGGTGGGACCGGCGGCGGATCTGGAGGCCCGTTTCGTCCCAGATACCCAGCGGGACGAGCCGCGGATGCCAGTCCCAGCCGTAGCCCACGGCGGGTTTCACGGAGGCCGAAGCCTGTGTGCGGTCGTCCGGCATTCCGGCGCGTTTGGGAACGGGAAACAGGAGTATTTCGAGCCGGTTGCGGGGGTGGAGGTGCGGCGTGAGGTCGATCTCCACGGGTGCGAACATGCCTTCGCGGGCCAGGAGGAGCGTGTCGTTGAGGCGGATTTCGTAGCGGTAGTCGATCCCCTTCGATACGAACCAGAGCTGCCGGTCCTGCCCGAGCCCGGGGGCGTCGAACTCCGCGCGGTAGGTGAAGAAACGGTCCTCCATCCACGTCATGCGGCGGTAGTTGTCCGCACGGTTGTAGTCGGGATACCCTTCGGCGCGGGCCATGTCGAGCTGCACGGCGCCCGGAACCGTCGCCGGAACGAACCGTTCCGGCACGGATTTCCGATCCGGCGCGTGTCCGACGATCCACGTAAGCGGTTCTGTTTTTCGGGTTCTGATCATCGTCTTAACGGGGGTATTCGTTGCAGAGCAAAAATTCGGCGGGCCGGTCCTCGTCGATTCGCGGATAGCGTCCCAGCGGTTCGTAGAAGCGGTTGTCGGCCGTATCGTCATTGACCGTCGAAACTTCGCCGGCCAGACAGTCGCCGCCCTCGGCCCAGAACGTATGGTACACGTAAGGCTCGAAGGTGATGCTTTGTCCCGGCCGCAGCCGGAAGGTCTCTCCGGCGCGCACGGTCGTCTCGATGCCGTCGATGCGGAACGTGCACTCGGCGTCGGCCGGGCGTTCGGCTTCGTCGGCACGCCAGACTCTCATGCACAGCTCGCCTCCGCCGCGGTTGATGATATCCTCCATCTTGTGCCAGTGGAAGTGCATCGGCGTCGCCTGTCCTTCGCGTACCACCATGATCTTTTCGCAGTAGGGTTTGCGGTCGTGCGGGGGATTCCCGTTGCGCAGCGTGAAGAGCGTCAGCCCCTCGCGTGCGAAGTCGCCCTTGCCGAAGTCGGTTACGTCCCATCCCAGGGCGTTGTCGCGGATTTCGCGGCAGGCATCGCCGCAGTCCGCCCACATGGCGGGGGTCCAGGTCGCCCATTCGGGCAGTGCGAAGCGTTGTTCGGCGAGGAAGTCCAGCGCTTCCCGCACGTATCGGTTTATTTCGGAGCGTTTCATAGTTCGGTATAGTTTCGGTGAATGAATTCGTTGAGTCGGTGCAGAGTCGGAGCGCCTCCTGTGCTGGTGGCGCTGAAGAGGTTGAAGCGGGCCGAGGCGTTGGCCGTCCGCAGGGCGTCGCGCAGCGGCATCCGTTCGTGCTGGGCGTAGAGCATTCCGGCGCAGAAGGCGTCTCCGGCGCCCACGGACGAGACGATCTCGTGCCGTGCGACCGGTACGGAGTCGCACCAGCACCGTTCGCCGCTGCGGGAGACGGCATAGCCGCCTTCGGGGA
Source organism: Alistipes sp. Marseille-P2263 (assembly GCF_018101075.1). NCBI lineage: Bacteria > Pseudomonadati > Bacteroidota > Bacteroidia > Bacteroidales > Rikenellaceae > Alistipes > Alistipes sp. Marseille-P2263. Next base: position 99,802 of record NZ_JAGQEJ010000009.1, on the reverse strand, counting down.
AATGGATCGCGCAGAGTCTTCCCACGCCGCGGCCGAGGAGCATGGCGGCCGCCTCTTCCACGCGTTCCCGCAGCAGGGAGCCTTCCGGCGTGCGGAGCTGCAAACCGCAGACGGCTCCCGCCTCGATCTCGTTGACGATGAAATAGTCGGTGTACGGAAGACAGGGGCCGACGATCTGCCGGAAACGGTCGCTCTCTTCGGAGACCACGTCCACCGACGTTTCGTACCCCTTGCGGCGCAGTCCGTCGAGGACGCGGGCCGCGACGACGCCGTATTCGGGATCCGGCCTGTCCAGCTCGTCGAGCAGGAGCAGGTAGCCCAGATGGAAAATCCGGGCCGGGGATTCCATACGCGCGATCTCTTCGGCGCCGAGGCGGGCGTTGGCGCCGCGGAAGTGGAAGAAGGTGCGGCAGCCGCCGTTGATCTCCGACATGACGTCGGTGTAGGAGGTGGCGCAGTCGTCGAGCGTCAGCATGTTGCGCCGGTCGATGCCGCAGCGGTCGATTTCGCGCAGGACGTAGTCGCCGAACGCGTCGCGGCCGATGCAGCCGCCGGCATAGAGCGGAAGGTCCGTGCCGAGGCGTGCCAGATCGGCCAGCACGTTGTGCGAGCAGCCGCCCAGTCCGGTTTCGATGCGGGAGATGGTCGTCAGGTTGCCCCGCGTGGGATACCGCTCGATGATCTTGATGTTGTCAACCAGCCAGTTGCCGGCCGAAATGATTCCTTTTCGTTCCATGACACCGGGCGTTTCAGGCTTTGCCGTCGCTTTCGAAGAGCCGGATGTGCTCCGCGACGGCCCGTTGGGAAGCTTCGATGATTCGTCGTTTTATCCCGATGTATCCGGGCGAACCGCCCCGGGCGAGGTATTCCGCGACCGCTTCGGCCGCGGCGATCTGGATCGCCGTGGCGACGTTGATCTTGCAGATGCCGTTGCGGATGCAGGCCTTGAAGTCCTCTTCGCTTGTGCCGCTGCCTCCGTGCAGGACCAGCGGCACGGCGTTCCGGGCATGGATCTCGCGCAGCCGGGCGATATTGAGCCGCGGGGTGGCCGTGTAGCGTCCGTGAAGATTGCCGATGGCTATGGCCAGCGCGTCGGTTCCGGTTCGGGCGATGAACCGCGCCGACTCTTCGACGTCGGTGAAGACGTCGGCGGCCGCGGCCGCCGTGCCTTCGCCTCCGAAGCCGGTGTCGCCCACCCGTCCCAGTTCGGCTTCTACATCGACGCCTGCGGCGTGCGCCAGCCGGACGACGAGCCGGGTCTGCTCGGCGTTCTCTTCGAAAGGCAGTTCCGCGCCGTCGAACATGACCGACGTGAATCCCTCCCGGACGGCCCGGATGCAGGTTTCGATACTCCGGCCGTGGTCGAGGTGGACGGCGACGGGGACTTTCGCATCGCGGGCCGCCCGCAGGAATACCGGGGCCATCAGCTCCATCGGAGCTTCGGGGAACTGCACTTCGGCCAGTTGCAGAATGATCGGCGAATGCAGCTCCTCGGCCGCGGCGACGGCCCCCATGACGTTTTCGACGCTCAGGCAGTTGAAGGCCCCGACGGCGTAGCGTCGCCGGAGAGCGTCTCGGGTTATTTCTCTGAATGGTATCAGCATGATCGGAAAATGGTTTGAGTGAAGGCGGCCGAATGTGAAAGTTTCATGATTCAAAGATAGCGGGTCCGGACGAGAAAAACCGGTGGAATATCGACATAAGCGCGTGATATTTTGACAAGATGAACGAAGTTTCGCCTGTCGTGTAATGCGGTATGGATCAGTGATATGTATATTTCTTCCGAGGGTGTGCGCAGGGGATGCGATCGTGTGAAAATATTGCTACGTTTTGTCAATATATCACCATGTATTTGCTTTTCTTTGGGCTATATTTGTAATAGTCCGTTTGGACGGATTCGTGCAAAATTCGTTTCCGCACACCTTTTATTTATACGGCCGATTGTGAAAACCAAACCTTCTAACCTATTTGAAACATGATTGAAAAGAGACTATTCATGCTGTTGGCTTCCCTGCTGCTGTACGGCGCCGGCCTCTCCGCCCAGGAGATGACCGTACGGGGAGTGGTGACGGGCGGTTCCGACGGACAGCCTGTCGCGGGCGCGTCGGTGGTGGTCAAGGGTTCCGTCAGGGGCACGACGACCGATGCGTCGGGCACATACGCCCTGGACGTCGCCGCGGACGATGTGCTCGTGGTATCGTTCCTCGGTTACAAGACGCAGGAAGTGAACGTGGCCGGCAGGACCGCCGTGGACGTGAGGCTTCAGGAGGAGGCCGAACTGGTAGACGAGGTGGTCGTGATCGGCTACGGTACGATGAAGAAGAGCGACCTGACGGGAAGCGTGGCCTCGGTGAGGGCCTCCGACGTGACGCAGGTTTCGTCGGGGTCGATCGACAAGCTGCTCCAGGGACGCGTCGCCGGTCTGACGGTGATCGACAATTCGAACGACAGTCCCGAGGGCGGCGTGACGGTCCGGGTGCGCGGCATCAGTTCCATCAACGGGTCCAACTCCCCGCTGGTGGTCGTGGACGGAGTTCCGATGGGCGACGCCGGAAACCTCAAGAGCGTCAATCCGGGCATCATCGAGTCGATCGAAGTGCTGAAAGACGCTTCGGCCACGGCGATTTACGGTTCGCGCGGCGCCAACGGCGTCATCATGATCACGACCAAAAGCGGCAGGAAGGAGCATCAGAACGTCTGGTTCTCGGGCAAGGTCGGCGTGGGCGTTTTCAGCGATCGGCTCGACTACTGGCGCGATCCGGTGACGATGGCCCGTCTGGAGAACGAGTCGTACGAGAACGGCGGCGCCGAAGGACCCTACACGGGCAAGATATGGGCCGACGGGACCTATTACCCCTCCGTTTCCGAGATCGAAAGCGGCGAATGGCCCTATCGCACCCGGTGGGCCGACTATGTGTTCCGGACCTCCGTTACGCAGGATTACAACGTGGGAATCGAAGGCAGCAACGCGAAGAACCGCTACTATGTGAGCTTGGGGTATTACGACGGCGAGGGCATGCAGCACAACGACGACTACGAGAAGTACACGGTCGATATGTCGTACGACAACCAGGTGGCCCGCAATGTCAAGCTGAAGACCAAGGCGGGATTCGTGCGGGGATTCCGGACCTACAACAACGGGACGAGCTACGGCTGCAATCCCCTCTGGCCGGTCTATAACGGCGACGGCTCCTATTTCAAGAGCCAGCCCAAGGATTACAGCAATCCCGTGATGATAAACAACGAGGTCAAGAAGGAGTCGGACGACATGTCCGGCTATGCGCTCGTGAAGGCCGACTGGTCGATTCTGCCGGGCTTGACGCTTTCGGTTTCGGGCAACGCCCGGGCCGAACAGAGCCGTTCGGCGTTTTTCAATCCGCCGCTTTACACGCAGGCGGGCGACAACTACAACGGGGAGGGCGGCAACAGCGAGTCCACCTATGTTAATCTCACTACGGACGGATACCTGACCTACGACAGAACCTTCGGCGACCACGCCTTTTCGGCCATGGTCGGCGGCAGTTACGAGAACAGCGTAAGCCGGGGATCGAGCATCACCGGACGGGGCTTTTCGAACGCCGCGCTCGAGGACGAAGTGGTTTCCGGCGCCGACAAGGTCATCACCACCACGTCGCGCAGTCAGGAGATGCTCGCTTCGGGCTTCACGCGTCTGAACTACACCTACAAGAACCGCTACCTGTTCACCTTTACGGCCCGTGCCGACGGGGCGTCGAAATTCGCCAAGGGACACCGTTGGGGCTTCTTCCCCTCGGGCGCCGTGAGCTGGAAGATGGAGGAGGAGCCGTGGATCAGGTCGCTCGGATTTTTCGACCAGCTCAAGCTGCGCGCCAGCTACGGCGTTTCGGGCAATCAGGGCATTTCGCCCTACCAGACCTTCGAGCGTTTCGGCTACGACTACTATTGGTGCAACGGCGAAGAGTACACGGTTTACGGCATCGGTTATCAGGACGGCCGCGAGGGGCTCGGCGACCGTTTCGTCACCTATGCGGGCATGGCCAACCACGAACTGACGTGGGAGAAGACGGCCCAGTTGGACATCGGCCTCGACCTCTCGATCCTCAAGGGACGGCTGAACGTCACGTTCGACTACTATTACAAACGCACCACCGACCTGCTGCGCAAGCAGTACCTCTCTCCCAGCACCGGGTTCGACACGGTGTGGGTCAATGACGGCGAGATCCGCAACAAGGGTTTCGAGGTGGCCGTCACGGGACACATCGTCTCGACGAAGGACTGGAATTTCAGCGCGACCGGCATCTTCAGCCTCAACCGCAACAAGGTCGTGTCGATCGGCACGGCCGAGAACTCGGGCTGTACGGTCGATGCCAACGGCATCTATTATACGCAGTACGGCGGCAGCGTTTACAACGACGCCTTCCTCAACGTGCTGGCCATCGGCTACCCCGTCAATTCGTTCTACGGTTACATGGTGAACGGCATCATCCAGACGCCGCAGGGCGACGGGTCGAGTCCCAACACCCGTCCGGGAGAGTTCAACTATGCGGGGCTCAACGCCGACGGAACGCTCGATCCCGACCGGCGCGTGATTATCGGCGATCCGAATCCCAAGTTCACCTCGAGTCTCAACCTCTCGCTGTCGCACCGGATCGGTCTGGACCTTTCGGTGATGATGTACGCCGTCTATGGCAACGACATTTTCTCCTACCGGAAGCTCACCTCTCCGGCGCTGATGTCCGGCAGGTGGACGCCGGAGCGCCCCACGAACGAGCGCCCCAGCCTGCGGTACAACCGCCAGTACCATGCCTCTTCGTGGTCGGTCGAGGACGGTTCGTTCCTGCGCATCTCCAACATCATGCTGGGCTATACCCTGCCGGAAAACAAAATCCGGGGCATCAAGCACCTGCGCGTGTTCGTGAGCGCCAGCAACCCCTTCACCTTCTCGAAAGTCAGCGAATACGATCCCGAAGTGGGAGAGAACGGCATCGGGGGCGTCGCCTATCCCAAGGTCTGCGTCATCACCGCCGGCGCGGAGTTCAAATTCTAACCTGATAGAGCCATGTTGAAAATGAAAAAGACATTCCGATACCTGCTTCTGCTCGGGGCACTGACGGGCTTCGCCTCCTGCCTCGACGAAGTTCCCTACGGCACTTATTCGAACGAGACCTTCTACAATACGGAGGCCGATGCCGAATCCGCGCTGATGTACGCTTACGTGCCGATCAACTACATCGACTATTGCGGCCGATTCCTCTTCTTCCTGAGCGACGTGCCGACCAACCAGTACAAATCCTACGGCAAGGCCGACGAAAGCCCGCTGTTCCAGTGGGACATCACTCCGACGAGCGACGAGGCCATCTACTTTTTCAAGTCGGCCTACGTAAGTCTGGCGCGCACCAATTCGGTGCTGGAGAACGTCTCGCGCATGACGTCCATCTCGGCGATGGCGCGCAACAGGATTCTCGGCGAGGCGCATTTCCTGCGCGCTTTCAACCACTTCATGCTGGTCATCAACTACGGCAGCGTGCCCATCCGGTCGAAAACCGTTTCGACCGTCTCCGACTCCTACAAGGATTTCGCCCCGATCGAGAAGATCTACGGGTTCATCATCGGCGAGCTGGAGGAGGCCATCGGTCTGCTGCCCGTGAACAAGGTGCAGGGCCGGGCCGACAAGGTCGCCGCGCAGGCGCTGCTGGCGCGGGTTTACCTCTACCTCGCCTCCTCGAAGGCTTCGGGCGCTCCGGGCTACGACTGGGTCGCCGATGCCGATGACATGTATGCGTTGGCGGCGCAGTATGCCTCCGACGTGCTCGAAGGGCAGACCGTCTATCGTCTCGACCCCGATCTGGGCAATGTTTACGACGTCGATCACCAGGCCGACGGCGTGGAGCATATCTTCATGACCTCGATGAACCGCGAGGCCAGCGGCATGGAAGGCACTTATTCGCAGCTGCCCCAGATGTTCGCGATCCAGACGGGCAATATCGTCTATATCTCCTCGTCGCTCGCCGGCGGAGGCGAAGTGATGAAGTTCATGAATTACGAGTCGGGGTTCCAGGTGATGCGCGTGGACAACGAATTCCGTGACACGTATGACGATGCGGACCTGCGCAAACAACTGATGGTTACGACGATATACAACGAAGACGGCAGCGTGCTGGCGACTTACGACCCTTCGAATCTGACGAGCAGCGACAACGTGAAGAACAAGTTCTTCTATCCGTTCTGCCGCAAGTACACCGATCCGAAGTCGAACTCGAACCGGACGTCGGCGAATCTCTACCTGATCCGGTTCGCCGAAGTGGCGCTCACCTACGCCGAAGCCGCGGGACCGACCGAGGAGGGATATAAATGGGTGAACGAGGTGCGCAAACGCGCCGGGCTGGGAGCGCTGCCCGAGGGGCTTTCGGTCGCGGACTTCCGCGAGGCGGTGATTCAGGAGCGCATCAAGGAGCTGGCCTTCGAGGGACACGGCATCTACGAACTGCGCCGGCTCAACCGGGCCGACGAGCGGCATATCACCAACAAGGCCTTCAAGCCGACCTACGCCTATTTCTATCCGGCTCCCCAGCGGGAGATGGACCTCAACCCCCAGCGATAACCGACCTAATACCAACGCATCATGAAACGATCGTACAATGAATACCTGCTGCCGCTGCTCGCCCTCGCGGGTGCGTGGCTGACGGCCTGTTCGGAGGACGGGACCGATCCCGCGAACCCCTACGAGGGGAACTTCACGCTCACGACGCAGGCCGAGGTCGATGCCTTTCCCACCCGCCGCGAGGCCAACCGGATCACGGTCACGGGCGGCGACATCACCGATCTCTCGTCGCTCGACGTGTCGGCCGTCGGCACGCTCGTCATCCGGAATACGGGCATCGGAACGCTGACGCTTCCGAAGACCTTCTCCGTGGCCACGAAACTCGAAATCGCGGAAAACGAATCGCTGGTCTCCGTCGGAGACCTGGCGCTCAGGTTCGTCATCGGCGACATCCATATCGAGGACAATCCGCAGCTGACCGACATCAGCGGTCTCATGAATCTCAAGAAAATGACCGGAAAGCTCTTCGTCACGGGGAACTCCCTGCTGGGCGAGGACAAGCCCGATCAGCCCGATACCTACGGATTCAACGTCATCAAGTACCTTATTTCCAATTCGGTGCTCGATTCGGACAACGTGACCCTGTCGAACAACCATCCGCTGGCCGTAACCGACCCGTCGCTGATCGGGCAGGGCGGCGAGTCGGGCGGCGTGTACAGCTATACGATCAAATCCGACGCCGAGGCCGCCGCATTCAGCCCCTCGGGCAAGGAGGTGAAGGACCTCACCGTGACGGGACCCCAGGTCACCGACGACGGCATGGCCCTGCTGGCCTCGAAAATCGACGTCGTACAGGGGACCATGACCATCGACGGTGCGGCGATCAAGACCACCGAGACCTTCTTCGGCAAGGTGGAGTGCCGCGGCGGCATCGTCCTGCGCAACATCGAAACCTACGACGAGGACAGCGGCAACAAGTTCTTCAACAACAACGGATTCAAGAACATCACGCAGATCAGCGGCGATTTCGTGCTGGAGAATATCCCCTACCTGATTCACTGGGGTTCCGGCAACGGCTTCGCGCAGATCGTCCGCGTGGAGGGCGACCTGACGGTGCGCAACTGCGGCATGCAGCAGATGGCCTTCGCCTCGCTGTCCGAAGTCGGCGGCGACATGACGCTGGAGGACAACTGCGTGGAGACCTACCAGGGATTCTTTTGGAATCTGGCCACCGATCTGCGCCGTATCGGCGGAAACCTCACGCTTATCGGCAACGATCACCAGAACGGACTGGGCGGTTTCGAGAAACTGGAGTATCTGGGCGGCGACATCACGATTGCGGAGTGCGGTACGGACGTCAGCGCCGGAGGAGGCATCCCGTATGTCTCGGTCGCCGGACAGGTGGGTTTCGACCTGGTGGAGCGGTGGATCGTCTCCGGGGTGGTGCAGCCCGGGGCAGCGGTCGATTGCCGCTATGCCGACGGTTCGTCCGTCGAGTTTTCGGAAGTACCCGATCCGGGAACGCCCCGGACCTATACGATCGCGGGACGGGACGAACTGCTGGCTTTCGCTCCGCAGGACGGTTCGGCCGTCGGGGAGACGGTGCAGGACCTCACGATTCTCGATCCGGACAATACGATTTCGGATCACGATCTGTCGTTCGTCAAGAACCGCGTCGGGAAGATCGCCGGGACCCTGACCGTCGAGGGAACCTCCCTGACGACGACCGAAGTGCTCTTCAACGACGGAGGGTTCACGGTGGACGGCGGCATCGTCTTCCGCAACTGTGCGCAACTGTTCAATCTGAACGGCATGAAGTCGATGACGGCGGTCGGCGGCGACCTCGTCTTCGAGAACTGTCCGAAGATCGCGACCAACTGGGGAGCCGGGAGCTGCCTCTCTCAGATAGAGAGCGTGGCCGGCAGCGTGAAGCTCTCGGGGGTCGCCGAACCGATGGCGGGCGTGACTTTCCTTTCGCTCCGGAGCGTAGGCGGCGACTTTACGGTGGAGAACTGCAACGGCGACTTCTGGAATTTCGACGTCATGCCGCTCGAGACGGTGGGCGGCAGTCTGACGATCCGCGGCAATGCGAAGCTCAACGGTCTGGGCGGTTTCGCCGGGCTCCGGAGCGTCGGCGGCAACGTGACGGTGACGGGCAACGGGGCCGAGTCGGGCGGAATTCCCGTGGAATCCGTGTCCGGGCAGGTGGGACTCGATCTGCTCGGCGAACTTTACCGGGCGGGCGTCTTCTCCTCCGGGGCGGAGTTCGCCATCGAATCCAACGGAACGAACTACCGGATCGACGAATTGTAACGAAATATTGGCAACTGCGGTTCCGGCCGGAGACATCCGGCCGGAACCCTGAAAACCGAAATACAGATGAAAGGATCGAAATTCATACTATTCGCTGCGGCCTGCCTGCTTTCGGCGGCGGGCTGCGAAAAGGAGTGGGACCGGAGCCGGTGGCCCGAGATTCCGCAGAGGCCCGCTCCCGTGCCCAATACGGGCAATTACGCCTTCTCGGGCGGAACGATGTCGGAAGAGGTGCTGCACAACTACCTTTCGCGCGCCGTGACCCAGACGGAGTTTCTCGCCGGTCCCGAAACCTCGAACGACGGAGTGTACGGGACGGAGGACGACGAGCGGATGCTCCTCTCGATCGGGGCCAAATTCATCGGGCGGTCGATCTATTCGTGGGGGCATGAGGAGCTTTTCGTCGATGATGCGTGGCTCGCCGACGCCGGGGCGCGGATCGAGCGGATGCACCGTTCGGATCCCGACCTGATTTTCCAGGCGGCCCTGTTCGAGATCGTGACGACCCGGGTGAACGACATTCCCGTTCCGGAGTGGGTTTTCGAGGCTTTCGGACGGGAGCCCGAGGCCCGCAACTTCCGGTTCGACGCCATCTGCGACGAGAACGGCGTCTATCTGGAGCAGTGGGGCGAGAACACCTGCGTCCCCGACATGTCGCGCGAGGAGACGCAAATGTGGTTCTACTTCATGGCCGTAAAATACATGGAGGCCGGCATCGAGGCGTTCCACTGCGGGCAGGTGATGCTCATGGCGTCGATGGGCGATTCGGAAAACGGCTATGCGGGATACCGGACCCTGCTCTCCAAAATCCGCGAGGCGGCGACGACCAAGGCGGCGCGGGGAACGGTGCTGCTGGACGCCCACCTGGGCAACGGCGGCATCGTCGTCGATGGCGAACTGCTCTTCGACTTCGTGTCGTTCCCGTTGCGGGCGAAGGAGATCGCGGGCGAGCCGATGAAGGCGAAACTCGAAAAGGGATACCTCGATTCGGTGATCGGCTATACGAAGGGCGGCCGGACCCCGAGCGGCTGGACGGCCGAACGGATTCCGTATCTCCTCGAGTTCGACAACTTCGGCGTGAGCGACCATCCGGGACAGTATGACTGGAGCGACCACTACGTTTGGGGTTACGACGAAATATCGTGGTTCAGCCTGCTCGACGACGAGTACGCCCGCGAGTGGCTTGAATACGCCGTGGACTACCTCCGCAGCATGGATCCGATCGGGTACGTCCAGATGCCGGGCTGCCGCGTGTCGGTGTCGGGGCCTTCCCGGTTCTACCGCTGCAACACGCAGAGCGAGGCGTGCCCCACGGGCCGTTCGACCGAGGAGACCATCAGAAGATTGTGGAACGAATGACGATACCTGCCATGAAACGACTGTTCGTATTGCTTTCCGCCGCGCTGGGACTTTCCGCCAGCGCGGGCGCATGCGGCTCTGCGGAGCCGGATCCCTACCGCTTCGACGGTTCGATCTCCCGGGACGTGCTGGACCGCTACCTTTCGCGGGCCGTCACGATGTCGGAGTTCCTGACCGTCGATCCCTACTGCAACGACGGAACCTATCCCGACAAGGAGGCCGACGTGGAGTTCATCCGCAACACCGGCGCCAAGTTCATCGGCCGGGCGATCTACCGCTGGGGCGATGAGAAGGCGCTTGCCGAGCCGGGTTTCTGGGCCGGAGCCGAAGCGCTGATCGACCGTGTGCACGCCTTCGATCCGGACGTGATCTTCCAGGCCGCGACCTTCGAGGCGGTTTACCGCGAGGTCGGCGAGATCCCCGTGCCCGCCTGGGCTTTCGAGGCGCTGGGACTGCCCGTCGAGGAGCGCTGTTTCGATTATGCGCAGATGCTCGATCCCGGTGGAAAATACGTGGACCAGTGGGGGCCGGGAGCCAGCGTGCCGGACATCACGCGTGTCGAGACGCAGTTGTGGTTCATGTTCCTGATCGGCTCCTATGTCGATATCGGGGTCGAAGCCGTCCATCTGGGGCAGGTCTATCTGATCGGCATGAACGACCGCGGATGGCAGACATGGGACAGCTTTCTGAAGAAGGTGCGTGCCCGGGTCTGCCCGCGGGCCCGCCGTCACTTCGTGCTTTTTGACGCCCACACGGGCAGCCGGGGCATGATGGTCGGCGACAGAAGCCTGATCGACTTCAACTCCTTCCCGCTGCGGATCAAGGAGGTTCCCGAAAAGCCGATGGAGTGCGTGCTCGAGGCGGGGCATATCGACGCGGTTTACGGCAAAAGCCCCGGATGCGTGACGCCGAGCGGCTGGCGGTGCGACGCCCTGCCCTATCTGGTCGAGTTCGACAATTTCGGCGTGAGCGACCATCCGGGCGAGGCCGATCTGTCGGACCATTACGTTTGGGGCTATGACGAAATCACCTGGTTCTACCTGCAGGAACCCGATGCCCGCCGGGCCTGGCTGCGCTATGCCTACGGCTGGCTGCGCGAAAACGATCCGAACGGCCATCTCGAAATGCCCGGCGCACGGGTCGTGTCGGCGACGGCGGGCGGTCCCGCGTTCCTCTGCCGCGCCGTCGCGCAGAGCGACCGGGTTCCCTACGGCATGGGGATCGAGGAGACGATCCGGGAGCTGTGGCTCGGGAAATAGGACTTCTCCGGCCGGAAAAGGCTGCGGTGTTCCGAGGCCTTTCCGGCCGGTCACCCCTTGGGGATGACCGACGCCTTGAACTTGCGCCGGTAGTCGCTCGGCGTGGTGCCGATGCGTTCGCGGAAGACGCGGTTGAAATTGGAGATGTTGTTGAAGCCGCATTCGTAGCTGATCTCCGAAATCGTGTGTTCGGTCTCGATGATCATTTGCGCCGCGCGGTTGATCCGGAATCCGCTGAGGTAGTCCCAGAAGTTGTGCCGCGTGCGTTTTTTGAAAAAACGGCTCGCGGACGACGCCGGCATTCCGACCAGACGGCCGATTTCGTCGAGCGAAATCTTCCGGCTGTAATTCTGCTCCACGAACTGCACGATCTTGTTGATGCGGCGGCTGTGGGCGAAGGAGCCGTCGCCCTGAAGCCCGATCAGCTCGACCTTGGTCCGGTCGGCGCAGGCGAGTTCGTGGAGAATGTCGAGGAACAGCAGCACGGCTTCGAACCCTTCGAGGTGCGGCAGGCGCAGCAGCCGGTCGCGGACCCGGTCCGCGGTGTCCTCCGAAAACCGGATGCCCGGCGCGGGCTGGCAGAGCATCTCCCGGATCGGCCGCAGCTGGTCGGTGTCGAAAATGCCCCACGAGGGAAGGTTCTTGGAGAACTGGACGACGACCACTTCGCAGCGGACGTTCGCATAACTCTCGCCGCGTTTGTAGCAATGCAGCACGTTCGGGTTGGTGATGACCAGATCCTTCTCCGTAAAGTCCTCCACCAGATTGCCCACCGTTCGTTTGCCCCGGACGTGCAGCGTCAGGTTGAGTTCGTAGTCCTCGTGGAAATGGAGCGGGAAATCCATCTGGTTGTCGGGCCAGTGGTTCGCGATGAACAGGTCGTTTCCGCCCAGCGGAGTGATCTCTTTCAGAATGTACTTCATACCGTGCGGTTATCTGAACAAATATAGTGAAAATCGGCCGAAAATTCGTAATTTCAGGCGTTTTTCACTCGGTTCGTCCGAAAAAAATGGAAAAAATATGAACAGGATTCACATGTTTGCGGCCGCGGCGCTTCTGCTTTGTACGGCCGGTTGCCGGGACGAAGGCGTGGGACGCTGGGTCGATCCCAACATAGGGGGCGTGGCGCCGCTGCTGACGACCGTGATGCCGCAGGTGCACCGGCCGCACGCCATGGTGCGTATCTATCCCGTGACCGAACCGGGACTCAACGACCGTTACTTTTCCGACCGGATCTACGGCATCGCCCTCAACATGCCCCGTTACCGGAACGGGGCGGTGACTGCGATCATGCCCACGGCGGGCGATGTGTCGTTCGATCCGGAGCGCTCCTCGTCGTGGTACGACCACGACCTCGAGGAGCTGCATCCCTGGTCGCACCGTGTCTGGCTCGAGGATTTCGGCATCGGGGCGGCGTGGACGACGACCGAACGCGCGGCCCTCTACGAGTTCGACTTCACGGACGGAGACCGCCCTGCGAACGTGCTTTTCCGGCTTGCGGCGCAGGGCGAGGCGAGCGTGGACGGGAATCGGGTCGTGATGGGCTGGGAGGCGGTCGATTATGCCCGCCAGTACTTCTATGCCGTGGCCGACCGGCCGTTCGGAAAGGCGGGGACCTGCCGGGACGGCGTGCTTTCCGACTCGCTCTCCGCGGCGGGCCGGAATATCGGGGTCTGGCTTTCGGATCCGGCCGGCCGGGGCGTCGTGCGTTTCCGGGTCGGAATCTCCTATATCAGCGTGGAACAGGCCCGCGCCAACCTCGAAGCCGAGGCTGGGGAGGCGTCGTTCGCCGAGGTCCGGGAACAAAGCCGCGCGATCTGGGAGGAGACGCTGGGACGCATCCGGGTCGAAGGGGGAACCGAACGGGAGCGGCGGATTTTCTACACGTCGCTTTACCGGACCTGCGAGCGGATGGTCGAGCAGTCCGAGTACGGACGTTATTACAGCGGATTCGACCGCCGTGTGCACGAGGACGCGCGGCCGTTCTACAACGACGACTGGGCCTGGGATACCTACCGCAACCTGCATGCGCTGGGGATGCTGCTCGATCCGGAGCGGAAGGCGGACGAGTTGCAGTCCTATGTCCGGATGTACCGCCAGTGGGGCTGGGTTCCCCAGTTCCCCGAGCTGGTCGAATGGGGCGGCGACTGGTTCGAGGGAGCCTCGCCGGACTGGCACGGCGATCCGATGATCGGCAATCACGTCGCGTCGGTCGCCGCCGAAGCCATCCGCAAGGGGATCACCGATTTCGATGTGGAGACGCTTTACGAAGGGCTGCGCAAGAACGCGCTGGAGGGGACGATGATTCCTTGGCGGGCCGGAGCGGCCCGCGAGCCCGACCGGTTCTATGCCGAACACGGCTATTTCCCGGCGCTGGCGCCCGGGGAGAAGGAGAAATACCCCTATATCGACGACGGGTGGGAGAAACGGCAGGCCGTGTCGGTGACGCTCGAACATAGCTACGACGACTGGTGTCTGGCCCGGATCGCGCGCTATCTGGGACGTGACGAGGATTGCGAGCTGTTTCTGCAAAGGTCGCGCAACTACCTGAACCTATGGAATCCGGAGATCGGTTATTTCGCACCCAGAAACGAACGGGGCGAATGGATCGAACCGTTCGATCCGCAACTGAGCGACGGGTTCGGCGCCCGGAGCTATTTCGCCGAGGTCAATGCCTGTGTCCATGTTTTCCACGTGCAGCACGACATTCCGCGGCTGATCGCGCTGACGGGCGGTCCGGAAGCCTTCGTGCGCCGTCTCGACGAATCCTTCACCCGCGGTCCGAGGCTCGACAAATGGAAATTCATGGGCCGGATGCCCGATGCCACCGGACTTCAGGGGCTCATTCCGGCGGGGAACGAGCCTGCGTTCCACATCCCGTGGCTCTACAACTATGCCGGTGCGGCCTGGAAGACGCAGCACCGCGTGCGGCAGATTGCCGACATCTGGTTCGACGACCGTCCCACGGGATTGAGCGGCGACGACGACGGCGGGGCGCTCACGGCATGGTATGTTTTCGCCGCCATGGGATTCTATCCGGTCAATCCCGCCTCGGGCGAATACGCCCTGAGCACGCCGATTTTCGAGCGGGTGGAGATCGCGCTGCCCGGCGGCCGGAGTTTCGTGATAGAGGCTCCCGGAGCGTCGAAGGTCAATAAATACATCCGTGCGGCGCGGCTCGACGGGAAGCCCCTCGAACGGCCGTTCCTCACGCACGAGCAGATCGTGCGGGGCGGAGTGCTGCGGCTGGAGCTTGCGTCGCGGCCTTGTCCGGACTGTTTCCGGTAGCCGGAGCGGGTTCGGACGGGTCCGGTGCGGCCGGCCCGTCCGGATGCTCCGCGCGGAAGGGGCCGATTCCCGGGCATAAAAAAACTCCGCACGAGGCGGAGTACCAGGCAAACAATTGTTAACTAAATAATCGAGACAACCCCACTGCTCTCGGCTCGGCGGCTGCGGCGACGGCATTCGGTCCGGAGCGCTCCGAAGAGCCGCTCGATCGGCCGTTTCCGTCGGCGAACCGCCCGCTTCGTCAGAAAGTCGCCGTCATCACAAACTCCTTCCTCATGCGGTCCAATTTAAAGGTTCGACTTCAATTCTTATTTGTTGTATGAACCGGTTCAGGGCCGGTTTCACAGAAAAAACGTTCAAGCGGTGTGCCAAACGGTGCGGAAACCTGCCGTTCGCCGGGGAGGCGGGAGCGGAAAGAGGGGCGTGAAAAGGTGCGGGACGGGCCCTGGACGGATTCGGAAGCGTTTCGGAATGGGATCCGGCGGAGTGCTGCGAAGCGGATTCCGCCGGGGAGCGGCGGTCCGACGAAGTGTGGAACGGTGTGGAATCCGCTCCACAATGTTGTGGAAAAATTCCACACCCTCCCCCGGGCCGGTACGTGCCCGCTGCCGGGGAGGGGTCACTCGATGCCGTAGTGGTGCAGTTTGTTGTAGAGCGTCTTGCGATCGACGCCGAGCAGTTTCGCGGCCTGCGACTTGTTGCCTCCCGCGGCTGCGAGGGCGCGGCGTATCTGCTCCTCCTCCGAGGCGGGATCGCGCAGCGAGAAGCTCGGGACGGTCGGGTTTCCCGCCGCGGCGCCGGTGGAGGGGGCGGTCACTTCGGCCGGCAGTTCGCGGCAGGTGACGTAGTCGCCCGCTGCGAGCAGCGTCGCCGACTTCACGGTGTTCTTCAACTGCCGGAGATTTCCCGGCCAGTCGTAGTGCGTCAGCGCGGCCAGCGCCGCGGCGTCGAATCCGACGATGCGTTTGCCCAGCTCGCGGTTGGCCTGGTCGAGGAAGAAGTCGGCGAAGAGCGGAATGTCGCCGCTCATCTGCCGCAGCTCGGGCATGCGGAGCGTGAATTCGTTGATCCGGTGGTAGAGGTCGGCGCGGAACGTTCCCCGGGCGATGGCCGCCTCGAGGTTCTCGTTGGTCGCCGCCACGAGGCGGATGTCCACGGGGATTTCGCGCGTACTGCCCACGCGGCGGATGCGGCGTTCCTGCAGGGCGCGCAACAACTGCACCTGCGTCTCGTAGGTGAGGTTGCCCACCTCGTCGAGAAAGAGCGTGCCGCCGTTGGCCGCCTCGAAGGCTCCCGCCTTGTCGGCCAGCGCTCCGGTGAACGACCCTTTGACGTGGCCGAAGAACTCCGATGCGGCCAGCTCGCGCGGGATGGCTCCGCAATCGACCGCCACGAAAGGTTTTCCGGCGCGCCGGCTGCCGCGGTGGATCAGTTGCGCCACGTGCTCCTTGCCCGTTCCGCTCGCGCCGTTCACCAGCACCGACATGTCGGTGGGGGCCACCAGCCGCACGTATTCGTAGAGCTGCCGCGCCGCGTCGCTGCGCCCCTCGATGTAGTTGAGCGGTTCGGCCGCCGCGCTCCGGGACGCGCGCGGGGCGTTCCGGCCGGACCCAGCGGATTCCTCCCCGGCTGCCGGGGCGTCGAGCGCCTCGCGGATCTTCTTCAGCAGTTCGTCGGGGTTCACGGGTTTGGCCACGTAGTCGCGCGCGCCGAGTTTCATGCACCGCACGGCGTTCCGTATCTCGGCGTAGCTCGTCATCACGATCACCGGAGCCGCGATGCCCTCGCCGGCCATCCATTGCAGCAGGGCGATCCCGTCTTCGTCCGGCAGGCGCATATCGCTCAGCACGAGGGCGTAGTCGCCTTTCCCGAGCGCCGTGCGGGCCGCTGCCGCCGAACCGGCCGTCTCCACCTCGAAGCCCCGTTTGGCCAGCCACGTGCGGAGCATCAGCGCGAAGGTGATGTCGTCGTCTACGATGAGGATGCGTTCCATATTCCCTACAAAGATACGATTTTATTCGGATTCCGGACCTCCGGAGGCCGCTTTTCCGGGAAAGGCCCGTTTTCCGGCCTCCGCGGCGATTCCGCGGATGCGCTCCGCGACGGCCGCCAGCTCGCGGCGCAGCGTATCGGTCAGCGCCCCTTCGTGGGTCTCGGCGCGGCGCAGCGTGTCGGCCACGGTTCCGGCTCCGAGCATCGTGAAGATCGGCAGCATCTTGTGCGCCAGCGCCTTCACGCCGGCCGCATCGTCCGCGTCGAGGGCCTCGCACAATGCCGTGCAGTTCGCCGCGGTCTGCTCGGCGAAGGAGGCCAGGATCGACTGCGCCGCCTCCGCGTCGTCGCCCGCATAGGCCGTCAGGGCGTCGAAGCGCAGCTCGCCGCCGTCCGGCTCCGGGGCGGATGCCTTCGTTCCGGCGTCCGGAACCTGCGGCGACGTCCCGCCGCAGCAGGCCGCACGGATCGCCCCGACCAGCTCGCCGTAGGTGAAGGGCTTGCGCAGGCAGGCGGCGAATCCCCGGGCCGCGAAGTCCTCGGGACGCATCTCCCCGCGTGCCGAGACGGCCACCACGGGGATCCCGGGCGCGACGCCGCGCACGGCCTCCAGCACACCGAATCCGTCGTACGAGGGCATCTGGATGTCGGTGACGACCAGATCGAAGCGGCCGCCCTCGACGAGCCGTGCGGCGTATTCGGGATATTGGCAGCACTCGGCCGAAACCCCCGCGCGGCGGCACATGGCGGCGACCATTTCGAGTTGCAGGGGGTCGTCGTCCACCAGCAGCGCACGCAGCGGCGGCAGCGGTTCGGCGGCTCCCGGTTCCGGCGCCGCCGTCCGGCCCGCCGCGCCTTCGGCCGCGTCGCCCACGGGAACCGTGACGATGAACTTGCTTCCCTGGCCGGGCGCGCTGTCGAGCGAGATCGCTCCGCCGAGCAGCTTCACGAGACGGTCCACGATCGACAGCCCCAGTCCGAAGCCGTCCACACCCTGCGCCGAGCGGAGCCGCACGAACTCGGCGAAAATCCGCTCCCGTTCCTCGGGGCCGATTCCCCGGCCCGTGTCGCGGACCGAAAAGACCAGTTGTCCGTCGGAGAGGCGGGCCCGCAGCGTCACGAACCCTTCGTCGGTGAATTTCAAGGCGTTGGAAAGCAGGTTGTCGGCGATCTGCCGGATCCGGAAGGCATCGCCCGCCACTTCGCGGTCCGTGCCCGGGGCGAGCTCCATCCGCAGTTCCAGTCCTTTGGCGGCCGCTGCCGCGGCGAATCCCGCACGGATCGTCTCGAAGAGCTGCGCCGGGTTGAAGGCCACGGCATCGACCTCCATCTTGTTGGCGTCGAGGCGGTAGAAGTCCAGCAGGCTGTTCACCAGCGCGAGCAGGTGCTCCGACGAGGATTTCATGTTCTGTAGGTAGAGCTCCTGCCGCTTGTCGGAGGTGAGGCGCGACAGCAGGTCGATATATCCCATGACCGACCCCAGCGGGGCCTTGATGTCGTGCGTGATGGCCAGCATCAGCTGCTCGCGGGCCGCCAGCAGCGCCTCATTGTCGCGGTTGGCCCGCTCCAGCGCCCGGCGGTAGCGGACGCTGCGGTTGATGTCGCGCCACAGCACGGCCACGAACAGCAGCATCAGCACCACGGCTCCCGCGGCGACGATGCCCAGTATCTGCGAGGAGCGCTGCCGGATCGCCTCGTTCGTGTCGATGCGCCGCATGAGGAAGGCCGTCTCCTCCTCCTCGAAATCGAGGATCAGGCGGTAGATCTTGGCGTTCACCAGGTCGTTGCTGTACCGCAGGCGCAGCCCCTCGCGCCACGCTTCGTCGTAGATGCCCAGCCGTTCGCTGGTCACGCTGTCCTGCAGGGCGCGCAGGACCAGCGTGATCGTGTCCCGGATCGCCTCGGGCGGCAGCGTCTCCCCGGGCCGCCGGAGCGTATCGACGACGATTTCGCGCCGCGAGATCACCACGTTCGAGTCGTTCCGGGGCGGGCTGAACAGGTCGGCCAGCCGGCGGAAGAACCGCCGTTTGGGGCGCGGCACGGCCACCGTGTCGGAACGCACGAGGCTGGGCGGCGGCAGCGTGTCGGAAGGGGGCGGCAGTACGGGCGCGAGGGTGTCGGGCAGCAGGGGGCGCAGCGTGTCGGTCCGGGGGAGCGAGTCCGGGGAAAGAAGGCCGCCGGCCGGGAGGGAAAGCGTGTCGGGGCGCGCGAGGCTGTTGCGCGACCCTTCGATGAGCGCGCGGATGTTCTTCTCCAGCAGGCTCGACGTGGCTCCGGCGCGGATCGACCGCCGCAGGCTCATCGTCCGCCGCTCCTTGTCCGCGAGCAGCCGCACGATGCTGTCCAGACGCATCGTCTGCAACGAATCCCCGCTTCCGGCGATGCTGCGCAGCGAGTCGATGCGGGCCCGCACGGTCCGCAGCTCGCGCCGGTAGCGCCCCTCGAAGGACTGGTATCCGGCGATCATCAACTGGCCGTAGCTCTCGGCCTGGTAGAGGTGGTAGAGCACCTGATTGACCGCGCTGCGCTTGTTGCGCAGCAGCGCGTAGCTGCCGTCGGGCGCGGAGAGGCGCACCGCCTCCCGATAGACGTATCCCACCGAGAGGATGCAGGCCGCGATGAGGATGACGTATCCCGCGGCGATCTTCGCTTTGACGAACTTCGACTCTTTCACGACCTCAAATATAGGAAGATTCGCGCGAATTTCGGTACGGGAAGGCGGTTTTCGGCCGCCGCAGGCTCCGAATCGGCGGGATTTCGCTATCTTTACGGCCGATACCGAACCGCAAAGCCATGAAAAAATTCCGGATCATCGCGCCGGCCGTCGTCCTCGCCGCCCTCGCGCTGTTCATCTACTTCCGCTTCTACTTCGTCTTCGGCGAGGGCGTGAAGAGCGGCGAACTGAATTATGTCGTTTACAAAGGCGTGATTTTCAAAACCTACGAAGGCAAGCTCATCCAGTCGGGCATCCGCTCGAAGACGGCCGGGACGATCCAGTCCTACGAATTCGAATTTTCGGTGCGCGACCCGGAGCTGGCCCGGCGGCTGATGCTGGAGGGCGGCCGCTCGGTCGAACTGCACTACAAGGAGTATTTCGGCGCCCTGCCCTGGCGCGGCTTCACGAAATTCGTCGTGGACAGCGTAGTCTCCTCCTCTCCGGCGCCTTCCCGGCAGGGGGCCGCTCCGGCGCCCGGGGCCGGACTGTCGGAACTCTGACGGGGATGACGGCTTTTTATTATCGAAAAACGATAAATATTTTTTGATATTCAAAATTTATTTCTACATTTGCCGTTGTAAATTTCCGAGAGAACAAACACGTTACGACTATGGATCTGCTAACGGCGGAACACGTCACCAAACGCTATGCGGCGCATACGGCGCTGGACGACGTATCGCTCGCCATTCCGAAGGGGTCGGTTTACGGCCTGCTCGGCCCCAACGGCGCGGGCAAGACGACCCTCATCCGCATCATCAACCGCATCACCGCACCCGACTCGGGCCGCGTGCTGCTCGGCGGGCGTGAGATCGCCCCGGCCGACATCTACCGCATCGGCTACCTCCCGGAGGAACGCGGGCTCTACAAGAAGATGAAGGTGGGCGAACAGGCCGTCTTCTTCGCCCGTCTGAAGGGGCTTTCGCGCCGCGAGGCCGTCGTGCGGCTGAAGCGGTGGTTCGGGAAGTTCGGCATCGAGACGTGGTGGGACAAGAAGGTGGAGGAGCTTTCGAAGGGCATGGCCCAGAAGGTGCAGTTCATCGTCACGGTGCTCCACGAACCCGAACTGCTGATTTTCGACGAACCCTTCTCGGGCTTCGACCCGATCAACGCCAACCTGCTCAAGGAGGAGATTCTCGCCCTGCGCGACAAGGGCGCGACGATCATCTTCTCGACGCACAACATGTCGTCGGTGGAGGAGATCTGCGACCACATCACGCTGATAAACAAGTCGCGCAACATCCTCTCGGGCAAGGTGGACGACATCCGCCGCCGCCACGGGTCGAACATCTTCGAGATTTCCTACCGCGGCGACGGGGAGGCGCTGCGCTCAGCGCTCGCGGGCCGCTGCGAAATCCTCGCCGGAGCCGCCGATGCGGCCGCCGGGGACGGGGAGGGCGGAACGGAGCCCGCCGCGTTTGCCGGAGCGGACGGCTACGACACCCTCCGGCTCCGCGTCGTGTCCGATGCGGAGGTGCGGCAGGTGATCGCCGCCGCGAACGGGGCCGTCGAACTGCGGCAGTTCCGCGAGATCATCCCCTCGATGAACGACATCTTCATCCGGGCCGTGAACGGACAACTTTGAACCCGATGAAAAGCCGCGAACAACAGGCGCCCCGCCGCTTCGGAAAAGCCGCCGCACGGACGTTTGCCGGCCTGTGTCTGGGACTCGGCATGTACGGAGCGGTCCGCGCGCTGAGGACGGAGGAGAGCACGTTGCGGCTCGTTCTTTCGTCCATCGCGCTGTGCTGCGGCATCCTGCTGCTGCTCCGCATCCGGAAAACGGCAGAGAAAGAGAACCGATGAAAACCACAACACCATGTCCAATATCTCCATCATCATCCAGCGCGAGTTCAACGAACGCGTGCGCAAAAAGTCCTTCATCATCACCACGCTGCTGATGCCCCTGCTGATGGTGGCCCTGATGGCCGCCCCGGCGCTCATCATGCAGTTCTCGCGCGGCGACGAAAAGCGGATCGCCGTGATCGACGAGAGCGGTCTCGTCGCCCCGCGCCTCGAAAGCGACGAGGAGCTGCGCTTCGAGCCGACGGACCTGACGACCGAAGAGGCCCGCCGGACGCTGACCGACCGTTTCGGCGTGCTCCGGATCGGCGGCGACATCCTGGAAAACCCCTCCGACGTGAAGCTCTACGCCAACTCGTCGTCGTCGCTCTCGGTCGAGAGCAGCATCACGGACCAGATCGAACGCATTCTCGAGGCCGAGAAGCTCAAGCGGTACAATATCGACAATCTCCAGCAGATCCTCGACGAGGTGAAGACCACCGTGACGCTCCAGACCTTCCGCAACGACAAGTCGCAGGAGGAGGAGACCCATGCGCAGTCCTCCACCGTGGCCACCGTGACGGGCTACGTCCTGGGATTCATCCTCTACATGTTCCTTCTGATCTACGGGCAGATGGTCATGCAGTCGGTGATCGAGGAGAAGAACAACCGCGTGCTGGAGGTCATGGTCTCCTCGGTGCGGCCCTTCGATCTGATGATGGGCAAGATTCTCGGCATCGCCTCGGTGGCCGTCGTACAGGTGGCCATTTGGGGCGTGCTGATCTGCGGCATCGGCGCCGCGGTGATGCCCCACCTCATGCCGTCCGACGTCATGGCGAGCGCCCAGGCCATGCAGCAGGGGATGCCCGACGCCGCGGCCGCCTCGGGCATGGACCCCGAGATGTTGCAGGCCGTGGCCGCGATCACGGACCTGGGCTATATCGTCAGGATCTTCGTCTGCCTGCTGCTCTTCGTCTTCGGCGGCTACCTCTTCTATTCGGCCATGTTCGCCGCCGTGGGTTCGGCCGTGGACAACGTGCAGGACGCTTCGCAACTGCAGACGCCCATCACGCTGCCGATCATCCTCGCGCTGCTGATGATGTTCGCCGTCATCCGGGACCCCAACTCGCAGATGGCCTTCTGGTTCTCGGTGATTCCCTTCACGTCGCCCATCGTCATGATCGTCCGCATCCCCTACGACATTCCGCTCTGGGAGATCGCCCTTTCGCTCGCGGTGCTCTACGCCTCGTTCGTGGGGATGGTGTGGTTCGCCGCGAAGATCTACCGCGTGGGCATCTTCATGTACGGCAAGAAACCGACGCTCGGGGAGTTGTTCAAGTGGGTGCGGTACAAATACTGACCGCCGCGGGTCCGGGAAATCCGGCCGGGACCGCTCCGGGCCGCGGCCGCGGAGGTTTGCCGCCGTTTTTTCTGTTAGGAAAATAACAGGAAAGCGAAATATTTTCATAAATTTGCGGCAGATATGACCCGACGAAGCGAATGTTTTAACGAATAACTAAAAATCAACGTGTTATGAATTCGATCGACAACTACGATTTCAAAGGCAAACGCGCGATTATCCGCGTGGACTTCAACGTGCCCCTCAACGAGAAGGGCGAAGTGACGGACGACACCCGCATCCGCGCCGCAGTGCCCACCATCAAGAAGGTGCTCGAGAAGGGCGGAGCCGTGATCCTCATGTCGCACATGGGCCGTCCCAAGAAGAATCCCGATCCCAAATACTCGCTCGAACAGATCGTTCCGGCCATCGAGAAGAATCTCGGCGTGAAGGTCGCCTTCGCCGGCGACTGCATGGGCGAGAAGGCCGCCCAAATGTGCAGGGACGTGAAACCCGGCGAGGTGGTGCTGCTCGAAAACCTGCGTTTCTACGCCGAGGAGGAGGGCAAACCCCGCGGGCTGGCCGAGGACGCCACCAAGGAGGAGAAGGATGCCGCCAAGAAGGCCCTCAAGGAGGGCCCGCAGAAGGAGTTCGTCAAGCGGCTGGCTTCGTATGCCGACTGCTACGTGAACGACGCCTTCGGTACGGCGCACCGCAAGCATGCCTCGACCTACCTGATCGCCAAGTATTTCCCCCAGGACAAGATGTTCGGCTACCTCATGGAGAAGGAGGTGAAGGCCATCGCCGCCGTGATGGAGAAGCCGGCGCACCCGTTTTGCGCCATCATCGGCGGTTCGAAGGTGTCGTCGAAGATCGGCGTCATCAAGGCCCTCATCGAGAAGGTCGATTCCATCATCATCGGCGGCGGCATGACCTACACCTTCGCGGCCGCGCAGGGCGGTAAGGTCGGCGATTCGATCTGCGAGCCCGACATGTTCCCCGTGGCCCTCGAGATTCTGGAGCTGGCCAAGCAGAAGGGCGTGCAGCTCGTCATGTCGCCCGATGCGCTGATCGCCGACGCCTTCTCGGCCGACGCCAATACGGACGTGGCTCCGGCGGACAACATCCCCGACGGATGGGAGGGCGTCGATATCGCCGACGAAGGCAAGAAGGCCTTCCGCGAGCATATCCTCGGCTGCAAGACGATCCTCTGGAACGGTCCGGTGGGCGTCTTCGAGATCGACAAGTTCGCCACCGGTTCGAAGGAGGTGGCGCTGGCCATCGCCGAAGCCACGAAGAAGGGCGCCTACTCGCTCATCGGCGGCGGCGATTCGGTGGCCTGCATCAACAAGTTCGGACTGGCCGACCAGGTGTCGTACATTTCGACGGGCGGCGGCGCGCTGCTCGAATACATCGAGTTCGGCGACCTGCCCGGTGTGGCGGCCATCCGCGACTAATCCGGATTCCATCCTACGAGAAGAGATCATCGAGAAGCGGGAATTTCCGGAGACGGGGTTCCCGCTTCTCAATAAAAACCCGACGAAAATGAAAAAGATTGTGCTTTTCGCAGCAACCATGGCTTGTATGGCAAGTTGTCAGAACCAGACCTCCAAGACTCCGGCCATCGACCCGGCGAACTTCGACCTTTCGGTCGCTCCGAACGTCGATTTCTACCAGTACGCCACGGGCGGCTGGCAGGCCCGGAACCCGCTCAAACCCGAATACTCCCGCTTCGGATCGTTCGACGTGATCGCCGAGAACAACCAGAAGCGCATCAACGACCTCTTTCAGGAGATGACCAAACTCGACGCCGCCAAGGGCAGCGTGGAGCAGAAGATTTCGGACCTCTACAAGATGGGTCTCGACTCGGCGCGCCTGAACGCCGAGGGCGCCGCCCCGATCGAGGCGGGCGTCAGGGAGCTGCTCTCCCTGACCGACCGCGACCGGCTGACGGAGGCCGTCGCACGGCTCCACCACACGGTGGCCAATCCCTTCTTCGGCGTGGGCGTGCAGGCGGACCTGATGAACAGCGACGTGAACGCCCTCTACATTTCGCAGAGCGGGCTCACGATGGGCGACCGCGACTATTACCTCGAACCCGAAAACGAGAACATCCGCACGGCCTACAAGGAGTATCTGAAGAAAATTTTCCGCCTCGCAGGACTGCCCGAGGCCGAGCTGGACAAGGCCGTGGCCGGCGTAATGGACATCGAGACCAAGCTGGCCGAGAAGTCGTGGTCGAACGTCGAGCTGCGCAACATTCCGGCGCAGTACAACCCCACGAAGCAGGCCGATTTCGAGAAGACCTACGACGCCGTGGACTGGGCGGCCTACTATAAGGCCATGGGCATCGGCGATTTCGAGACGATCATCGTGACGACCCCTTCGGCCATCGCCGCCGCCAACGACCTCATGAAGAACGCCCCGATAGAGGAACTCCGCTACTACCTCGCGGCGCAGTATATCAATGCGGCGGCCTCCTACCTGAGCGACGAGTTCCAGCAGGCTTCGTTCGACTTCTACGGCAAGGTGATGTCGGGCCAGCAGGAGCAGAAACCCCGCTGGAAGCGCGCCATGTCGGTTCCCAACGGCACGCTGGGCGAGGCCGTGGGCGAAATGTACGTGGCCAAGTACTTCCCGGCCGAGGACAAGGCCCGCATGACGGAGCTGGTGAAGAACCTCCAGAAGGCCCTCTCGCAGCATATCGCCGCGCTGGACTGGATGTCCGACGCCACGAAGGCCCGCGCGCAGGAGAAACTCTCGGCCTTCACCGTGAAGATCGGCTATCCCGACAAGTGGAAGGACTACTCGACGCTGGAGATCGACCCCGCGAAGAGCTACTGGGAGAATATCGTGGGCGCCAACGAGTGGTACACGGCCGACAATATCGCCAAGCTGGGCAAGCCCGTGGACAAGGACGAGTGGCACATGTCGCCGCAGACGGTGAATGCCTACTATAACCCCACGACGAACGAAATCTGCTTCCCGGCCGCCATTCTCCAGCCGCCGTTCTACAATCCCGATGCCGACGACGCGGTGAACTACGGCGCGATCGGCGTGGTGATCGGCCACGAGATGACCCACGGATTCGACGACCAGGGCCGCCAGTTCGACAAGGACGGCAACATGAACAACTGGTGGACCGAGGAGGATGCCGCCGCGTTCAAGGCCAAGACGGACGTGCTGGTCAAGCAGTTCGACGCCATCGAGGTTCTGCCCGCAAAGGACGGCCAGCCGGCGCTGCACGCCAACGGCGCGCTCTGCCTGGGCGAGAACATCGCCGACCAGGGCGGTCTGCGCGTGGCCTGGACGGCCTACCACAACTCGCTCGAGGGCAAGGAGAAGCCCGCGCCGATCGACGGCTTCACGCCCGAGCAGCGCTTCTATCTGGGCTACGCTACCCTCTGGGCGCAGAACATCCGCGACGAGGAGGCCGCACGCCTCACGAAGCTCGACGTACACTCGCTGGGCAAGTGGCGCGTGAACGCCACGCTGCGCAACTTGCAGACCTTCTACGACACGTTCGGCATCACCGACGGCCCGATGTTCATGCCCGAGGAGGAGCGCGTGATCATCTGGTAGGGAACCCTTCGGGGAAGGGAAAAGGGGGGCTGTCCTCACAGGACAGCCCCCTTTCTTGTGCGATCCGGCCTTTCCTTTGCCGGAGAACCCCGTTCCGCGGGGATCAGCCGTTTTTCTTTTTCGTGATCCGCCCGAGGTGTTCCCGGAGTTGTTCGCTGAACTCCTCGCGGCGGTGCTTGAGGTTGGCGCGCCACCCCTGCCAGCGGGTGTAACGCATCCGTTTCTCGGGGTAGATGTCGCGGATCGTGACCAGAATGCCGGTCTCCTCCACGCCGCCGAAGTCGGGATTTTGCACCGTGTCGAAGACCCGCATCGTGGGCGAGAGGTTCATGTAGGCGTTGATGAGCGGCGGGATGTTCTCGTCGAACTCCCGGATTTTCTGGAGCAGGATGCGGTAGTTTTCCATGTAGGTCTCGCCGCAGAACAGCTCCTCGTAATAGGGGTCGTCCAGGTCGAGCGTCAGCGGATGGATGCCCTCGACCAGTCCTTCGCGGTCGGGGAAGTAGCGGCGGAGGAACCAGATGAGCGCGTTGCGCGCCACGGACTTGTAGGAGGTGTACATGGTGACCTTGCCGAAGAGGTACTTCGCCCGCGGGTTGAGGACGATCAGCGCCCCCAGTCCGTCCCAGAGGTTGTCCAGCGCGTAGATGCTCTTCGAATTGCCGCGTGCCTGGTAGGAGGGCTGGACGAACGAGCGGCCCAGCTCGATGGTCCGCGGCAGGTATTTGCGGCGGAACCGGTCGCTGAAGCGGAAATAGTGCTCGGTGGAGAGGTGGCGGGGCCGTTCCGAGGTGCAGATGATGAAACGGTAGCCGCCGACGATCTCTTCGGCCGCGGGATCCCAGACGATCAACTGGTAGTAGCCGTCGCCGGCCAGGTCCTCCTCGTCGATGTCCACCTCGCGGCCCGTGCCGCCGCCTGCGCCCCGGAACGCCATTTCGCGCAGACGCCCCACCTCGCGCATCAGCGCGGGGCACTCCCCGGCGGCGAAGATGTAGATTTCGTTGCCGGCCTTGTGCGTGTCGCGCACCTTCCTGTCGGGCGTCAACTCGGCGCGCAGCAGGTCCCGGTTTACGGGCGGCAGGATCGGTTCGGGCTCTTTCAGTCGCATAACGGGAACAAAAGTACCAATTTTAGCGGGTTTTCGCGCCCCCGGCGAGCTTGTTTTCCAGAAAATACGTCTTTTTGCGTACTTCTTCCGTCTGTTCGCGCAGGGAGCCGCAGTGTTGCAGTTCGGCCACGGGGATCGGGTCGCCTACCGCGATGCGGAAGTGTTTCCCCTTTTGGGAGAACATTTCGTCGGGAAGCCAGAGCATTTCGATGTTGAACCGGATGCCCAGCGCCTTGCGGAAGCGGTCCACGTTGTAGAAGAAGTCCGACAGCCGCCCCTCGACGAAGACCGGAACGATCTGCCGCTGCGAGGCGTAGGCCTTTTTCAGGAAGCTGGTCTTCCATTCGGGATCGGCGATGCGGCCGTCGATGCGGCGCGAGCAGAGTCCTGCGGGGAAGGTGAGGATCGGCAGCTCGCCGAACAGGGCCTCGTCGAAACGCCGGGCGCAGGCCGCATTCTGCGCGCCGTGCTTGTTCACCGGAATCCAGAGCGGACGCAGCGGTTCGACGTGCATCAGCAGGTCGTTCACCACCACGCGCACGTCGCCGAAGCGGTCGATGAGCTTGTCGGCCAGCATCATGCCGTCCATGCCGCCGAACGGGTGGTTCGAGACGAACAGGTAGCGCCCCGCGGGGTCGATGCGTTCGAGCCCCTCGATCGAATAGGTGACCTGCCACTGGCGGAAGCAGGCGCGGATGAACTCCTGCGGCGGCAGCGACCAGTAGTGTTCGAGGATGTGGTTGATCTCCCGCTCGTGGATCGTGCGGCGCAGCCAGTTCACGGCGAAACGGGGTATCCAGCGGGCCGCCGCCGGGGCTTTCTCGGCGAGTACGGCTCCGATGTCTATTTCGGGCATGGGTACGTTCGGAAAATTATATCCACAAATATAGGCATTCTTTTTCGAAAAATCCCTAACTTTACACCCAAATAGACTTTCGAGAACGAAGATTATGCCGCAATACCATACGCCGGTCCTGCTGGAAGAGTCTGTGGACCTGCTCGATATACGTCCCGACGGGACCTACGCCGACCTGACGTTCGGCGGAGGCGGCCATTCGCGCCGCATTCTCGAGCGGCTGGGGCCTGCGGGGCGGCTCTACGCCTTCGATCAGGACCGCGACACGCTGGCCAACCGTCCCGACGACGGGCGGTTCTGCTACGTGGAGAGCAACTTCCGCTTTCTGCGCGGAGCGTTGCGCTGCCGCGGGGTCCGGGAGGTGGACGGCATTCTGGCCGATCTGGGCGTCTCGTCGCACCATTTCGACGCCGTGGAGCGCGGTTTCTCGTTCCGCGGGGACGCGCCGCTCGACATGCGCATGAACCAGCGGGGGCGGCTCACGGCGGCGGACGTGGTGAACGGCTACTCCGCGGAGGAGCTGACGCGTCTGCTGGGCGACTGGGGCGAGCTGGAGACGCCGTGGAAGGTGGCCTCGTGCCTCGTCCGGGCGCGTGAGGCGGAGCCGGTACGCACGACCGCGCAGCTCGTGGCGGCCGTCGCGCCCTGCACGCCCCGCAAGGACGGGGCGAAGTTCCTCACCAAACTCTTCCAGGCCCTGCGGATCGAGGTGAACGGAGAAATGGAGGCCCTGCGCATGGCCCTGGAGCAGAGCCTTCGGGTGCTGCGTCCCGGCGGGCGGCTGGTGGTGATCTCCTACCACTCGCTCGAAGACCGGCTGGTGAAGAACTTCCTGCGCAGCGGCGACTTCTCGGGGCGGGTCGCCAAGGATTTCTACGGCCGGCCGCAGGTCCCCTTCGAACCGGTCACGCGCAAGGCCGTGACCCCTTCGGCCGCGGAGCTGGAGCGCAATCCCCGGTCCCGTTCGGCGAAGCTCCGCGCCGCCGCAAAACGTTGATGCAGCCATGTACCGCGATCACGAATTCGATCCCGTGACTCCCGAGGAGGAGGCGCGCCGTGCCGAGGAGGAGGAGTTCGCCCGCCGCGTGCGGCGCGAGGTGCGCCGCATGGAGCGCGGCGAGGCCGACGAGGACATCCGTGCCGACGAGGAGCGCGAAGCCGAGGAGCGTGCCGAGGAGGAGGAACGCGCGCGCAGGGAGCGCCGCCTCCGGAGCAGCACCTTCTGGCAGCTCTTTTCGGGCACGATCCTCCTGCGCGAGGGTATCTCGAAATACTACCCCTACATGCTGACCATCGCCGGCATGTTTTTCCTGAGTATCGTGGTGATGTTCTGGTCGCTGCACCTCGACATGCGCTATTCGCGCCTCGAACGCGAGGTGCAGATCCTGCGCGAACGGTCGATCCGGCTGCAGGAGCAGCGCTACCGCCGCACCACCCATTCGGCGATCCTCGAGGAGCTGCACCGCCGGGGCATCGACCTCTACGACCCGCTCGCCCCGGGTGAAATCATCGAAAACTGACACCGAGAATGAAGCCGGAGCGATCGAAGATCAAAAGCGATATTCTGCTGCGGGTGAGGCTCCTCTACGTGCTCTTCATCCTCGCCGGGGGCGTCGTGCTCGTCCGTCTGGTGTGGGTGCAGCTCTTCAGCGCGGAGGTGGCCTACAACGCCGACCGCCTTTCGAGCCGCATCTTCACCGAGGAGGTGATTCCCGCCCAGCGCGGCAGCATCCTCTCGCGCGACGGCGAGCCGCTGGCCACCTCGATCTTCCGTTACCAGGCCGCTTTCGACTTCGCCTCGCCGGGGCTGGATTCGCTCAGGACCTTCCGCGAGCAGGCCGATTCGCTTTCGAAGCTGCTCGCCGCCTTCTTCGGGGACCGTCCCGCCTCGGAGTACGCCCGGATGTTCCGCGAGGAGCATGCCCGGCGCTACCGGCTGGTCAATCCGCGCGACACGCAGTATCTCCGTTCGGAGGGGTGGCTGTCGCGGATGCTCGACCGCCTGCGCGGCGAGGAGTACGTCACGCGGCGGATTTACGACACGATCCGCGACCATACGCCCGTCGCTGTCTTTCCCCGCGAGGTGGACTACGCCGAGTGGGAGGTGCTGCGGCGCTATCCGCTGCTGAATTGGAATATGGGCATGGTTTACCGCCTGGTCGAACGCGACGAACGCATCTATCCGCAGGGCGAGCTGGCGCGGCGGACCATCGGTCTGACGGGCGACAAGGGCAATTACGGCATCGAGGAGGCCTACCGCGCCGAGCTGGCGGGCCGCGACGGACGGGCCGTGCGGCAGCGTATCGCGCGCGGGTTCTACGGCCGCGTGGCGGGAGCCGGGCACGAGGACCCGGAGGACGGGTACGACGTGGTGACGACCCTCGATCTCGACTTGCAGGACGTGGCCGACAAGGCGCTGCGGCAGCAGCTCGAGCGGCAGAACGCTCTGTGGGGCACGACCATCGTGATGGAGACCCGCACGGGCGAGATCCTGGCGCTGGCCAACCTCGGGCGCAATGCCGACGGGAGCTTCGCCGAGCGGGAGAACTACGCCCTGAGCCGCAGCATGGAGCCGGGATCGACCTTCAAGCTGGCGACGATGCTCACGCTGCTCGACGACGCGCGGATGCCCGTGACGACCGTTTACGACACCCACAACGGCGATCCGGTGAAGATCGGTCCGGCGCGCAACATCCGCGACTCGCACCGCGGCGACCGCGAAATCGACTTCCGCCGCGCCGTGGCCTCGTCGTCGAACGTCTATTTCGCCGAGGCGGTCTGGGACCGTTACGGCATCACGGGGCGGAAGCAGCGGTACAGCGACTACCTGCGCGACGAGCTGCATCTGGGCGAGACCGTCGGACTGGAGCGGCTCGGCGAACGCGCCCCGTCGATCACTTCCGACTGGAAGGTCCCCGACCCGGGCGTCATGCTGGTGAAGATGGCCTACGGCTACCGCGTGCGCCTGACTCCGATCCAGATGATCACGTTCTACAACGCCGTGGCCAACGAGGGGCGGATGATTTCGCCCGTGCTGGTGCGGGAGCTGCGCCGGGGCGACCGCGTGGAGGAGCGTTTCGAGAGCCGGACGATCTCCTCGTCTGTCTGTTCGCGGCAGACGCTGCGCATCGTCCGCGAGTGCTTGCAGGCGGTCTGCACCGAGGGCACGGCCAGCGCCTTCTTCCGCGACACGACGCGCGTGAGGGTGGCGGCCAAGACCGGCACGGCCCAGATCACCGACGCCCGCAGCCGCGAAGGGCGCTACTACCTGGGGTCGATGGTGGCTTTCTTCCCGGCCGATGCGCCGCGCTATACGGTGCTGACCACGATCGAGACCCGGGCGCAGGCGGGCAAGGCCTACTACGGCGGGCCGCTGGCGGGCCCCGTCGTCAAGCGCATGGTCGATTACATTTACAACCGCGGCCACGACTGGTACGGCCGGGTCGGCGGCGACGGCCCGCGCCGCTATCCCGAGCGGGTGAAGGGCGGCGACATCGCCCAGATCCGCCGCGTGGCCGACCGCCTCTCGCCCCGCGCCTCGTTCGACAGCCGCACGGGCTGGGGCCGCGCCGCGGTGGACAGCCTCTCGAACGTGGCGATCACGAGCCTGCCGGACGACCGGGGCGTGATGCCCGACGTGCGCGGCATGGGGCTGAAGGACGCGCTGTTCGTGCTCGAGAGCCGCGGGCTGAGGGTCCGCTTCTCGGGGCAGGGAGCCGTCGTGCGGCAGAGTATCGCCGCCGGGACCCGCATCCGGCCGGGCGCGGCGGTCGTCATAACGTTGGACTGAGATGAAAAGACTGAAGGATATTTTGGAAGGGACGCCCGTCGGGGCGTTGTACGGCGATCCGGAGATCGCCGTGGGAGGACTCGCGTTCGATTCGCGCGCCGTGCGGGCGGGCGACTGTTTCTTCGCCGTGCCGGGAACGCAGGCCGACGGCCACGACTTCATTCCGGCGGCCGTCGGACGGGGCGCCGCGGCGGTGGTCTGCGAGCGGATGCCCTCCGAGCCGGCTGCCGGGGTGACCTACGTGTGCGTCGGCGATGCGGCCGGGGCGCTGGCCGACATGGCCGCGGCATTCTACGGCCATCCGAGCCGCGAGCTGAAGCTGGTGGGCGTCACCGGCACGAACGGCAAGACGACGACCGCCACGCTGCTCTACGACCTGGTGCGGGCGCTGGGCTACCGCGCGGGGCTGATCTCGACGGTGGTCTATCGGATCGACGGCCGCGAAATCGGGGCGACGCACACGACGCCCGACCCGATCCGCCTGAACGCCATGATGCGCGAGATGGCCGACGCCGGGTGCGAATTCTGCTTCATGGAGTGCTCCTCGCACGCCATCGTGCAGGAGCGCACGCGGGGGCTCGTCTTCGCGGGCGGCATCTTCTCGAATCTGACGCACGACCACCTCGACTACCACAAGACCTTCGCCGAATACATCCGGGCGAAGAAGCGCTTCTTCGACGGCCTGCCCGCGGGGGCCTTCGCGCTGACGAACGCCGACGACCGCAACGGCCGCGTCATGGTGCAGAACACCGCGGCGAAGGTGAGCACCTATTCGCTGCGGTCGATGGCCGATTTCCGCTGCCGGATCGTTGAGACGCACCTCGACGGGATGCTGCTGCGCATCGACGGCGCGGAGGTGTGGGTCGGACTGCTCGGACGGTTCAATGCCTACAACCTGCTGGCCGTTTACGGTGCGGCGTCGCTGCTGGGGCTCGACCGCGGGGAGGTGCTGCGCACGCTTTCGGCGCTGCACCCCGTGAGCGGCCGGTTCGAGGTGATCCGTGCGGAGAACGGGACCGTCGCGGTGGTGGACTACGCCCATACGCCCGATGCGCTGGAGAACGTGCTGCGGACGATCGGCGAGCTGCGCACCCCTGCGCAGCAGTTGTTCGCGGTGTGCGGCTGCGGCGGCGACCGCGACCGCACGAAACGGCCCGAGATGGCGCAGATCGCCGTGAAATACGCCTCGACGGCCATCTTCACTTCGGACAATCCCCGCCACGAGTCGCCCGAGGCGATTCTCGACGAGATGACGGCCGGGCTCGACCCCTCGGTGCGCTACCTGCGCATCGCCGACCGGGCGGAGGCGATCCGCACGGCCGTGATGCTCTCGCGGCCCGGCGACATCCTCCTCGTCGCGGGCAAGGGGCACGAGACCTACCAGATCGTCGGCGACGAGAAACGGCATTTCGACGACCGCGAGGAGGTCCGCCGCGCCTTCGCCGCCCTTTCGAAACCGGAAAAACGCAACTGACACCATGCTGTATCATCTTTTCAAATACCTCGACGAGGTTTACGACCTGCCCGGATCGGGCATGTTCCAGTACATTTCGTTCCGCGCGGCGGCGGCGGTGATCCTTTCGCTGCTCATCGTTATCATCTTCGGGCGGCGGATCATCGACTTCCTGCGCCGCAAGCAGATCGGCGAGGAGATCCGCGACCTGGGGCTCGAGGGGCAGCTCCAGAAGCGGGGCACGCCGACGATGGGCGGCGTGATCATCCTCGTCGCCATCCTCGTCCCGACGCTGCTGCTGGGCAAGCTGGACAACGTTTACGTGCAACTGATGCTGGTCTCGACCGTCTGGCTGGGGCTGATCGGCGGACTGGACGACTACATCAAGGTGTTCCGCCACCGCAAGGAGGGCCTCAAGGGGCGCTTCAAGATCGTGGGACAGGTCGGGCTGGGCGTCATCGTCGGGACGACCATGTGGCTCTCGCCCGAGATCGTCGTGCGCGAGAAGTCCACGCGGCCCGTGGAGACGGTCTATCTCGACGAGGAGGGGCGTGCGGTGCAGAGCGTGCGGCAGACGGTGGTGCTCAGCTCCGAGTCGGTCAAGACCACGCAGACGACCATCCCCTTCATCAAGGACAACGAGTTCGACTACGGCTGGCTCACCGGAGGCAACGGAACGGCCACGTGGCTGCTCTACGTGCTGGTGGCGATCTTCGTGGTGACGGCCGTGTCGAACGGCGCGAACCTGACGGACGGCCTCGACGGGCTGGCCACGGGCGTATCGGTCCCGATCGTCGCCGTGCTGGGGGTGCTGGCCTACCTCTCGGGCCACATCGTTTATGCCGACTACCTCAATATCATGTATATCCCGCAGAGCGGCGAACTGGTGGTCTTCGCCGCGGCGCTGGTCGGGGCGCTGGTCGGCTTCCTCTGGTACAACTCCTTCCCGGCGCAGATCTTCATGGGCGATACGGGCTCGCTCTCGATCGGCGGCGTGATCGCCGTCTTCGCGCTCTGCATCCGCAAGGAGCTGCTGCTGCCGCTGCTGTGCGGGGTTTTCCTCGTGGAGAGCTTCTCGGTGATGATGCAGGTGGGATGGTTCAAGTACACCAGGCGCCGCTACGGCGAGGGGCGCCGCATCCTGCTCATGTCGCCCGTACACCACCACTACCAGAAGCGGGGCATCTTCGAGACGAAGATCGTCACGCGGTTCTGGATCATTTCGCTGCTGCTGGCGGCCATAACGCTGGTGACGCTGAAGATACGATAAGCGATCGGGCCGTCCGCCGGGGCCGCAGGGCGCTTCCGGGACGGCCGGAAAATAAAGAACGGAATCATGCAGAAGAAATTCATCGTCGTTTTGGGCGGCGGAATCAGCGGCTACGGCTCCGCGATCCTCGCCAAGAAGAAGGGGTTCGGGGTCTTCCTGTCGGACTCGGGCCGTATCGCCGACCGCTACCGCGAGCGGCTCGACGAGTGGGGGGTTCCCTACGAGCAGGGCGGCCACACCGAAGAGCGCATCCTCGCGGCGTCGGAGGTCGTCAAGTCGCCCGGGATTCCCGAGACGGCGCCCATCGTGCGGCGTATCCGCGAGGCGGGTATTCCGGTGATCTCCGAGATGGAGTTCGCGGGCCGCTACATCGGCCGGGCGCGCTGCATCTGCATCACGGGGTCGAACGGCAAGACCACCACCACGTCGCTCATCTACAAGATCATGCGCGACGCAGGGTTGAACGTGGCGCTCGGGGGCAACATCGGCGAGAGCTTCGCCTATTCGGTCGCCACGGGCGATTACGACTGGTATGTGCTGGAGCTCAGTTCCTTCCAGCTCGACGGCATGTACCGCTTCCGCGCCCATATCGGGGTGCTGATGAACATCACGCCCGACCACCTGGACCGCTACGGCCACTGCTTTCAGAACTATGCGGACTCGAAGATGCGCATCGTGCGGAACATGACCTCGCGCGACTGGTTCGTCTATTCGGGCGACGACGAGGTGATCTGGCGGCAGTTGCCGCGCTACGACCTGCGCATGAAACAACTGCCCTTCGCCGCGAAGAACGCCGTGGCGAGCGGCGCGGGCGACGCCTTCCTCTGCGACGGACGCTTCACGGCCGCGGCCGGGAAAAGCTCCGTGGAGATCGACACCGCGAAGCTGCGGATCAAGGGGCTGCACAACGCCTACAACGCCATGGCCGCGGCGCTGGCGACCCTCGCGGCGGGCGTCGCCCCGGCGCGGATCCGCCGCTCGCTCTACGAATTCGCCCCGGTCGAACACCGGCTCGAACCGGTGGCCGAGAAGGGCGGCGTGTTGTGGATCAACGACTCGAAGGCCACGAACGTCGATTCGGTCTATTACGCGCTGGAGAGCATGAAGCGGCCCGTGGTGTGGATCGCCGGAGGCACGGACAAGGGCAACGATTACGGGCCGCTGAAGGCATTCGCCCGCGAGAAGGTGCACACGCTCGTCTGCATGGGGCTGGACAACGCCAAGCTCCTGAGCGAATTTGCGGGGGTGGTTCCCGAGGTGATTCCGACCTCTTCGCTCGACGAGGCGATGACGGCGGCGAAGGCCGCGGCCCGGGAGGGCGACGCGGTGCTGCTGTCGCCCGCCTGCGCGAGCTTCGACCTGTTCCGCAACTACGAGGACCGCGGCGAACGTTTCAAGCGCTGGGTGAACGAAAATGCCTGACGACATGGAGCGGGAGGAATACGGATACGACGAACGGACGGCGGCGGAGACGGCCCGCGATGCCGCGCCGCGCCGCCGGGGCGCCCCGGCGGAGACGCCGCCGGGAGGGCGCCGCGGTGCTGCGGGCGACTCCGGACCCGCTGCGGACGATACCGGCGCGGCCGGCGGAGGTGCGGCGCGGCTCGACCTCTTCACGGGCGACCGCGTGCTGTGGATCATCGTCGCCGCGCTGGCGGTGATCTCCGTGCTGGTGGTCTATTCCTCGACGGCCAAGATGGCCTACGACGCGCACACGGCCCGCACGACGGCGCACTTCCTGCGCCAGCAACTGATGATCCTCGCGGCGAGCCTCGTGGTGATGTTCGCCGTGCAGAAGATCAACTGCCGCATCTACAACTACTTCGCCCGCCCCGTCTATTTCCTCTCGGTGCTGCTGACCGTCGCCGTCTATTTCATCGGCGCGACGACCAACGGCGCAGCGCGCTGGATTCCGCTCGGGCCCTTCCAGTTCCAGCCGTCGGAGGCGCTGAAGGTCGCCACGGTGCTGTTCCTCGCGCAGCAGCTGGCCGGGAGGCAGTCGAAGATCGACAAGATCCGCATCGTCCCCACGTGGCGGTTCTGGACCTGGCGCTCGTCGCCCGCGCAGCGGAAAATCTGGCGCGAGGGGACATGGCCGATTCTCATGCCCGTCGCGGTGTCGTGTCTGGTGATCTTCCCGGCGCACACCTCGTCGGCCGTGCTGGTGGCCATGGCCTCGTGGGTGATGATGCTCATCGGACGGGTGCGTTTCGGCGAGCTGATGAAGCTCGTGGGATGGGGCGTCGCGGCCATCGCGGTGGTCATGACGCTCAACCTCGGACGCAGCGAGACGGCCGAAGGGCGCGTCTCGACGTGGATTCACCTCTGGACCTCGTCGCAGGTCGATAAGCCGATCGAGCACCTCACGGACACCGAACGTTCGATGATCGCCATTCACAACGGCGGAATCCTGGGCGAAGGGGCCGGACAGAGCGCCATGCGCGTGGAGATGATCCACCCCGAGAGCGACTACGCCTATGCCTTCTTCGTCGAGGAGTACGGGCTGCTGCTGGCCGTGGTGCTGCTGATGCTCTACCTGTGGATTTTCTTCCGCGCCATCGAGATCTTCCGGCGCTGCGGCACGGCCTTTCCGGGGCTGCTGGTGCTGGGGCTGGCGCTGCTCATCACCTGCCAGGCGCTGCTGCACGTCATGGTGACGGTGAATCTGATTCCCGAGACGGGCCAGACCCTGCCGCTCA
Source organism: Alistipes sp. Marseille-P2263 (assembly GCF_018101075.1). NCBI lineage: Bacteria > Pseudomonadati > Bacteroidota > Bacteroidia > Bacteroidales > Rikenellaceae > Alistipes > Alistipes sp. Marseille-P2263. The sequence continues at coordinate 62,476 of NZ_JAGQEJ010000009.1, read as the reverse complement.
TCTCGCGCGGCGGCTCCTCGACCCTCTTCACGACCATCGCGCTGGGGATGATCCTGAGCGTCAGCCGTCAGAACGACGAGCAGTCGCACGACAGACCCCGCGCCGAGACGCTCTACGAGCGGTAACGGGTCCGCGGACGGCGGCAACCCGGCAGACAACGGAAATTGAGATCGCATAGTTTTCGGTTATGGACGACATTCGTTTGGACAAATACCTTTGGGCCGTGCGGGTTTTCAAGACCCGCAGCGATGCGGCGGACGCCATCCGCACCAACAAGGTGACGGTGAACGGCTCCTTCGCCAAGCCCTCGCGCGAAGTGAAGATCGGCGACCTGATCGCCGTGCGCAAACGGCAGGTGACCTATTCGTACAAGGTGCTCGGGCTGGTGTCGAGCCGCCAGGGGGCCAGGAACGTTCCGGCCTACTGCCTCGACGTCACGCCGCAGGAGGAGCTGGCGAAGCTCGACGTGCCGCGCGAGACGATCTTCGTCTTCCGCGACCGCGGTACGGGCCGCCCCACCAAGAAGGAGCGGCGCGAGCTGGATACGCTCATGGACGAGGTATTTTACGACGACGGGGAGGACGAGTAGCCGGACCCGCTTCCCGTCCCCGGGGGCGTTTCCTTGCTTTTCGGGCGGAGTGCGCTTCCCGGAGGGTTTGCTTTTCCTGTTTCTTGGGGGCTTTCCGGAGGGTGTTTTCCCCGCTTTCCGGGGTTCGCTTCTTCCGGACCTGTTCTCCGGTGGGTTTCCGGCCGCATTTTTCGAAAAAAAGACGGACTCTTTAAGAGTCCGTCTTTCGGTTGAGTGAGGATCGCTCCGGATTACAGAATCCGCCGGAATCCGTCGGGGAGCGTGCCGGAACGCACCTGGGGAGCGTCGAGCACCTCCTCGGGAATCGGGGTTCTGGTATAGACGCTCACTTCGGCGCCCTCCGTGGCGCTGGTCATCGTCAGGGTGTCGCCGTTGTCGCTCAGTTCGAAGGTGTAGTCCGTGCTCCACGCCACGCCGTCGCTGTAACGGCCCGAAAGGCGCGAATCCGACGCGGCGAAACGGCCGGAATACCGGACGTAGGCCGAAGTCTCCACCTTCTGGAAGATGTCGAATTTCCCGTCGGCCCCGAATTGGACATAGACGTCGAAATCGGCCGGCGTTTCGTGGTTCCACGACGTGAGATGCCACTCGCCCACCACGCCTTTGTCGGAGATGGCAGGTCCGTCGTCGTCGTTCGAGCATCCGGCGCAGAATACGAGCAGCGCGGCTGCAAACAGGGAATAGATATGCTTTTTCATTGGATTCTTTAGTGTGCTACTGTCGTTTATAACCAACCTCCGTTTTCGGCTCCCGTTTCCCGGGCGATGACGGCGAATTCTTTGGAGATTTCGATGCCGCCCATGATCGTCTCCGAGCCGGGGCGGTTGCCGCCGCCGACCGCCTTGACGGTGATGCGTGCGACACCCGGTTTCGTGCATTTTATCATCAACTGGCCGTTGTACATTTCAGGCTCCGCCGTCATGCCGAGCTTCTCCATGTCCTCCTTGGCGATCTCCACGCCCCGGTAGGTCAGGTTCTGGGCCGATCCGCCGAAGTGCTGCGTGAGGGTGATGAGCTCCAGCCTGCCGGTCGAGACCTTCAGGCAGGGCGTTCCCTCGATCTGCATGAGCAACTGGTAGGCGTCCACGGTTCCCGTGCCCATCTTGCCGCGGTAGTCCTCCAGGTTGAGCGTCGCACCCGTGGTCTTGGTTCCCTCGAGCCGCGCGTCGATGTCGTTCACCGAGGTGAGGAGCATCGAGACGAACTCCTCGCGCGTGTAGTGCTTGCCTTTGGCCAGCGCATAGGAGAGGCCCAGCGCGGCGACGCCCGAGACGTGCGGGCAGGCCATCGAGGTTCCCTGCATGTAGCCGTAGTCCGTTCCGCTGATCTCCGAACAGAGCGTCGAGAGCACGCCGGCCTTCTCGCCGCCGCTCAGGCCGCCCGTCTCGCCGCCCGGGGCCGCGATGTTGCAGCCGGGACCGTAACAGGTGTAGTAGGCCGGCAGTCCGTCGGCCGAGAACGACGTGACGGAGATGCAGTCGCGGTAGCCGCCCGGGTAGTCGGAGTAGGGCTTCGATTCGTTGCCCGCCGAGTAAACGGCCAGACCGCCGTCCATCGCCTTGCAGTTGCTCTGGGCGAGGAAGTACCGGATCGCCTCGACCTCCAGCGGGGCCGATTTCTCGTACTCGCGGTCCGACCGGATGCCCGCGCCTTCGTAGCCGTAGGAGCACTGGAGGATCGAGGCTCCGTGGTCGGCGGCATACTTGATCGCACGGCTCACGATGAGGTCGGTGGCGTCCGTGGAGCCGGAGAAGATCTGGCACGACATGATCTGCACGCCGTCGCCGTTGCCCGTGCCTCCGGCCACGCCCGCTACGCCGAGCCCGTTGTTATTGACCGCGGCGACCGTGCCCGCGACGTGCGTGCCGTGTCCCGAATCGCCGTCCTTCTGGCCGTTGGGCAGCGTCTCGACCCGGTCCCACGAGATCGGAGCGTCGGCGGCGAAATTCCAGCCGTGGATGTCCTGATAGTCGTATTCTTTCGAGGGGTTCGGGTTGGTCCACATGTTGGCCGCCAGGTCGGGGTGGGTGTATTTCACCCCTTCGTCCACGATCGCCACGATGACCCGGCGGTCGCCTCCGGTGAGTTTCCAGGCGTCGGCCGCATTGATGTCGGCTCCGGCGAGCGCGGTGGTGGCCACCGCCTGGTCGGCGTTGTTGATGTAGTGCCACTGCCAGAAGAGGTTCGGGTCGTTGAAGTCCGACCGGACCAGACCGCGGGTCGCGCCGCGGGGCTCCTCGCGGAACGGATAGGCCTTGCCGTCGAAGGCCTTCCGGCGTTTGACGCTGAACTGGATCTTCGATATTTCGGCCACGGCGGCGAGCCGGCGGGCCGCTTCGTCGAGGTCCTGCTCCTCGTCGAATGCGAGGACGTACCACCTGTGCAGTCCGGCCGCGCGGGTGCGCGCCTCGTGCTCCCCGGCGTCGGGGAAGACGCGTTCGAGCGAGGAGACGTGCAGGTCGGCGAGAATCTCGTCGACCGGGGCGATGCCCGAGCGCGTCATGGCGCCGCCGCTGCGCGTCGCGGCGTATTGCGCGGCGGCCTGCTCGAGGGTGGGGACGGCCTCGTCGTCGAACTTGGCGATCAGCGTTCCCCGGGCCGCATGGGCGGAGGTGTTGCAGATCTTGGAGACGGCCGTTTCCCCGGCGTCGCCGGCCGTGCCTGCCGGCTCCTGGAGCGGATCGGACGTACAGGCCGCGAACAGCAGGGATGCGAAGATCAGAAATTTCTTGGTGTTCTGCATATACTTGTCTTGTTGAGAATGGTCGGCATGTCGTTATCGTCTGAAAAAGGGAAGCGGCCGGCATCATGCCGAACCTCCGGCCGCTTCCCGGACGGTTATTTCAGTCTTTTTTCGGCCCGCACGCCCGTTTTCCGGAAGTCGCCCGGCGCCGAAGCGCCTCCGGCGGCCGGACCTGCGGCGGTCGTCGCCGCGTCGGCCCGCTTCACGGAGGGAGCCGATGCCGGCATCGGGTTCACCGCGAGATTTCCCGGAAGAACCGGTTTCGCGGGGCCCGTGCAGCCCGCGCCGCCGCTGAACTCGGGCAGCTCGACGCAGTTCCGCGGGGCGAAAGCCTTCACGGCCTGTCGCCGCAGTTCGGCGATGCGCTGCAATGCGGCGCTCGGGAGCTCTCCGCCGAGGTCCTTTTCGGGATCGACGAGCATCATCTCGGTCATCATGCTGAACACCTCGCTGGTCGTTCCGGTGAAGAAGTAATTGAACGTAAGCCCCTGCTGCACGCCTGCGGGCGACGGTACGCAGTAGAGGTATCCGTCGGCGACGGCGCCCACGAACAGACCGTAACCGTAATAGATGGAGGTGGGCGATTCCAGCGGCGTGAAACCGAGGATCGTGCTTTTTCCCTTGTAGGTGGCCGGCGTGAGGTCCTTGTCGGTGTAGAGCGCCAGGACGCCGTTGTAGCCGTCGAAGGTCTGGTTGCCCGGGATGTAGAAGCCGAATACGGAACCGCCGCTCTCGAAGTCGATGCCCGAGAGGCCGTCCACGTTCAGCACCGTGCCTCCCGCCTGTGCGGTGATCTCGGGGTTGTCGGTCATCGTCACGGAGCCGATCTTCCGGCGCATCGGCTGTTCCGAGGAGTAATCCATCAGGTCCATGGCGTAGTAGTTCCACACCGTCGATCTGAGCTTCTCGACCGAAGGCTGCTCCTCGGCGGAGAGGAAGTCTTCGTAAACGAAATCCTCCATGGCCGGGTTGTACGTGCCCGTGGTCTTGTAGGCGGCCTCCTTGATCTCGCTGATGTAGCCGTTGCTGGCGCGCATCAGCAGCGTGTACTCGCTGTCGCCGTTCAGGCCGGTCAGCATGACGCTGAAGTGTTTGTCGTTGAGCTGGGCGAGCTGCTCCTCGGTGAAGGGCGTGCCCTGGCTGTCCAGCAGCGCGTTCTTGTCGATGCCTTCGAGCCGACTGCTGCGGAACAGTCCATAGACGGCCGATTCGATTCCCTCGCCGTAGGCGTAGAACTTCGCCGAGTTGTCCGATGTCAGCCCCTGGCCCGCATACTCGTTGGTGGCCTCGAGACCCACCGTGAGGATCACCGGCTTTTCGTCGTCTGCGGCCACGTAGCCGAACGATACGAAGGCGTAGGAGCGCATCGTGCCCTCCTCGTCGTAGATGCAGCCCACGAGCGTGTATTTGCCCGTCTGCCTGTTCTCGACGCGGATCGTGCCGGATTCGGTGATCGAACCCTGGAACGTGTCCGGATTGTCCTTGTTCTTGTCCATGTCCTGAGCCGTCAGGCTGGCCTGTCCGTCGTCGAGCACGCCTTCGAACACCGCGTATTTCATCTCCCGGGCGTCCGCCGCGAAGGTCGCCGCGATCTCCACGACGCCCTCCTTCGGTTCGCTCTTGGCGAGCGTCACGGTGTAGTCGGGAATCACGACGCCCGGCATCAGGATGCGGTGCATTCCGTTCCGGTTGCCGTAGAAGAACGATCCCGCTTCCTTCTCCAGTTCGAGCAGGATGCTTTGCGCCGGGAAGGTGATGACGCCGTCCTTGAGCGTGCCGTACTGTCCGGCCGACTCCTCCATGACGAAGTTCTCGGCCACGTTGGAGGCGAATTTGAGCTCGCCGTCGCCGGAGTTGAGCGTCAGTCCGGTCGATTGGTAGGGCAGGAATACCCTGTTCGGGTCGCGGGCGTCGATGATCGTCCACACGTCGCGGCTCTGGACGTTCATCTGCTGGCCGACCAGCGCCGTGACGAGGGTGCTGTTATAGACCTTCACGCGGTAGTAGCCCGGAAGGTCCGTGCGCTGGTAGATTTCGACCTCGACTTCGGGGTAGGGGTTGAACGTCGAGACGTCCATCGAGTAGATGTCGCCGATCACCTCGTCGCGCCATTTGCCTTTGGTCGCTTCCCCTTCGGTCACCAGCTCCCAGCCCGCGCGGAGCACCGAGAACGAAAGGCTCGTAGCCCTGGGACCGTAGATCGAAATGTAGTGCGGATCTACGATGCGGATGTCGCACGTGTAGGTCTCGCCCTCCTTGGCGTTGGGGAAGGAGACGGTGAATTCGGTCTCCTCCTCGCCCGGACCGAAGACGATCGGTTCGATTTCGAAAATCTCCTCCGCGCTGGTCGTGATCTCGACCGGAACCGTGATGGCGTCGAGATACCGGGTGCGGCGGACCTTGTAGGTGATCTCGGGCTCTTCCGCGGGATCCAGCTCCACCTCCGTCGGCGAAGTCTGGGTCGGGAAATAGACGCCGTAGTTATCCGGGTCCTCCTCGGAGCCGGCCGTGTAGGTCGGGTCGTCCGAGCAGCCGACGGCCGCGAATGCCGCCAGGAATGCCCATAAGATGTATTTGAGTGTCTTCACAATTCGCTGATTTAAATGTTAGTAAGCATTTTTGCGCAGCAGGTCAGCCCTTCCACGGCTCGACCAGTCCCGACGGGTCGGGGTTGTTCTGCGTGGCGATGACGGGGTTGTTCTGCGTCTCGGAGCGGATGATTACGAAATTCCAGTAGGGAGCGCGTCCCTCGACGTTGAGGCGGTACGACGAGGGCGCGTTGGTCCCGACGTAACCGCGCTTGCTGGACATGTCGAGCCGCTTCATGTCGAACATGACGATGCCTTCGCCCCAGAACTCGATGCGCTTCTGGAGCATCAGCTCGTTGATGAATCCTTCGAGCGTTCCCGACTTGCTCGTGCAGTCGTAGGTCGCGCCGTTCATCATGCGGTAGGAGGTCATGAACTCGTTGAGCAGGCGGATGCCGCCGGCCAGGTCGCCGGCCTGCGCCGTGGCCTCGGCCTCGATGAAGTACATCTCCTCGACGCGCATGCAGCAATGGTCGGCCGCGCCGCCCACCTTGTAGTCGGCATAGGCGCCCTGCGCCGGGCGGAACTTGATGTTGGCGAAGTCGGCCAGCGACTCCTTGAAGTAGGTGTCGGCATCGGGACGGCAGCTCTTGTAGGCGTAGGAGCTGCGGTCGGGGTCGAGCCACGAGTGGCGGCGGAAGTCGCGCGAGTCGATGCTGTAATAGAGGTTCCGGTTGATGCCGCGGCCGGCGTGGTAGGGAGCCCAGTCGTTTTCGCAGCTCATGTGCACGGTGAAGCAGAAGAGGTTGGCGACGCTCTCGCTCGGCAGGGCGAGGCCCCAGATCCAGGCGTCGTTCGACGTGGCGCTGTTGAAGCCGTTCGTGGGGTCTTCCCACTGCTCCTGCGTCAGGGGCGTGCAGCCGCTGGCGGTGATGGCCAGCCGGGCGTACTCGGCGGCCTGGCGGTACGACTCAGCGTCGTTCTTGGCCGTGCCCCGCTCGAGCCAGGCCCGGGCCTTCAGTCCGTAAACCAGCGCCAGGCTGATCGTGTACTTGTCGGGCGCGGTGTAGTTCTCGAGCAGCTCCTCGGCGTTGTCCAGATCGGGGAAGATCACCTTGTCGTAGATGTCATCGACCTTGGCGCGGGGGTTGTTCTTGGCTTCGGCCTCGGTGGTCTCGGGCAGCACGACGGGCACGCCCAGCCCCAGCAGTTCGGGCGCTTCGGTCACCGTGTTCTCCTTGAATTCGTACAGACGCACCAGATCGAGGTAGAACATGGCCCGGTAGGTGTAGGCGAAGCCCAGGTAGGAGCGCTGCGTGGCGTCGAGCGAGGAGAAGTCCGAGGCGTCGATCTGCTTGATGACGTTGTTGGCCATCATGATCCACGTGTAGTAGTTGTCCCACGTGAGCGCGCCCACGGCGTAATCCGAACCGAGCGATACGTTGGTTCCCCACTGCGTGAACCAGTCGTAGCCGATGTTGCCCGTAACGACCAGATCGCCCGTCATGGACTCCGTGGCCAGGTGGATGGCCGGCAGCGAGAAGTCCCATGCGGCGCCGTCCTGCGCGTAGCCGGTCGAGTTATACATGACGAGGGCCGCCGGGATGCCGCGGACGAGCGTCTCGAGGGTCACCTGGTCCTCGGTGGCGATCTGCGTGGGCGTGGCATCCTTGATACAGCCGCTCAGCGCGAGGGTCATGGCTGCCGCCGCGGCCGATATTTTGAGAATGTTTTTCATATGCGGAAAAGCGTTAGAATTGGATATTGATACCGCCCGAAATCGTGCGTACCGGCGAGTAGGCGGCCTGGGAAGTGGATCCCGTGTAGGAGTAGCGGGGATCGAATCCCTGACGCTTGGACCAGTAGCAGACGTTCTCGCAGGCGAGGTAGATGCGCAGGCGGTCCACGCCGAACTTCTGCGTGAACTTCGCCGGCAGCGTATAGCCCACGTTGATGTTCTGCAGGTTCAGGTAGCTGGCGTCCATGAGGAAACGGTCGGAGGTGGCGTTCTGGTCCTGATCCTCGTATTGCAGGCGCGGGATGTCCGACGAGGGGTTCTCCGGGCTCCATGCCTTGAGGATGTCCTTGTGCCAGTTCATGCCCGTCGATTTGTTGGCCGGCGAGTACATGGCCGCCGCATAGCCCGAGTCGTAGGCCAGGCCGCCGATCTGGTAGGTGAAGGCCACGCTCAGGTCGAAGCCGCGGTAGCTGACGCTCGTGCCGAAGCCGCCGTAGAGGTCGGGAATGGGGTCGCCGCAGAGGTAGTCCGACGCCTTGGCGAACTCGGTGGTCGTGACGCGCTTGCCCGTGGGGTTGCCCTTGCCGTCGGTCTCGTCCATGTACCACATGGATTTGCCGTCCTCCGAGACGCCGGCGTACTTCTTCATGTAGAAGGTGTACATGGGAAGTCCTTCGCCGTAGAAGCTCGTGCCGCTGACGTAGCCGTAGTACCCCTCGACCTGCTTGTTGCGGCGTTCGGGCGGCAGCATGGTGATCTTGTTGCGCAGGTGCGTCATGTTGAGGTTGATGTCCCAGACGAGGTTTTCGCGGCGGATCGGCGTAAAATTCAGTTCGATCTCGATACCGCTGTTGCGCATGTCGCCCACGTTGGCGTAGTAGGAGGAGTAGCCCTTCGAAGGCGGCACGGGGAATGCCAGCAGCATGTCGGTCGTCTTGCGGAGGAAGTACTCGATGCCGCCGGATACGAGGCCCTGGCGGAAGCTGAACTCCACGCCGGCGTTGAAGTTGGAGTTGGTCTCCCAGGTGATGTTCTCGGAACCCTTGTCTTTGAAGACGGTCGATACCTCGCCGTTGGCGTTGTTGATCGAGTAGGTGTCCGTATAGCGGAAGTCGCCGATGTTGTCGTTGCCCTGCGAACCGATCGAGGCCTTCAGCTTGAGGTTGTCGAGCCACTTCTCGGTTCCGGCCATGAAGCCTTCGCGGCTGATGATCCACGCGCCGCCCAGCGACCAGAAGTTGCCCCAGCGGTGGTCGGTGTGGAAGCGCGACGAGGCGTCGCGGCGGTAGGAGGCCGAGAAGAAGTACTTGTTCTCGTAGTCGTACATGACGCGGGCGAAGTAACCCTCGTTGTTGTACTCGGTGCGGTAGGACGCGGCCGACTGCTTGTCGATGATCGCTCCGGCCAGCTCGTCGTTGTCGTCGGTGAGCATGTGGCTCTTGCCGGCCGAGAGGACGGAGACGACGGAGTTGTAGTATTCGTGGCCGGCCATGACGTTGATGTTGTGCGGGCCGATCTGCTTGGTGTAGTTCAGAATCTGCTGCGTGTTGTACTCCAGTTGGCGCTGGTGGCCCTTCTGGAGCAGGCCCTCCTCGCTGACGAACTGCCCGAAGTAGGGGTTGTAGTAGATCGTCGAGCGCGCCTCGTCGAGCGTCACGCCGGCGTTGAACGTGAACTTGAAGTCCTTGAGGAACGTGACGTCGAAGTAGGCCGTGCCGTTGAAGGCGTTGCCTTCGCTCTCCTGCTTGTTGAGGCGCGACTCGGAGAGGGCGTTGCTGTTGGTGAAGAGCGAACGTTCCATGCCGGCGTTGTCGCCGTTGCCGTAGTCGTAGAGCTTGATGCCGTCTTCGTTGTACCTGATGCGGCCCTCGCCGTCGCGGATGTAGAGCGGGTAGATCGGGCCGACGGTCGTCGTGTAGGCGAAGACGTTGCCCGACGAGTTGCTGGCGCCGCTGTCGTCGATCTGGTTGTAGCGGTAGCGCGAATAGGTGGCGTTGGCGCCGAACTTGAGCCACTTCTTGGCCTGGTAGTCCATCTTCAGGCGGCTGGTGAAGCGCTCCATGTCCGAGTTGTAAACGATGCCCTCGTTGTCGAGGTAGCCGAACGAGGCATAGACCGAGGTCTTCTCGCCCGATCCGCTGATGCTGACGTTGTACTCCTGGCGGAGCGAGGTCCGGTAAGCGGCGTCGGTCCAGTCGTCGGGACGGACGTAGTACTCCTCGCCCTTGTAAACGAGGCGGCGGCCCAGCGTGGCCAGCGGATTGACCTTGCCGTTGATGCCGATGAACTGCTGCCCTTCGGGAAGCGTGTAGATCATGTAGCCCAGACCGCCGTCGCCGGCCGCACCCGTGAGGTTCTGGTTGGCCTTGTTGTGGGCCTCCATGGCGCTCATGTCCGAGCTGAGGTAATAGTTCTTCAGGGCGCCGTAATGCGTCTCGTAGAACTGCGCCGGGTTGGTGATGTACTCGTAATCCTTGACGGCGCGCGAATTGACGCCCCACTTGGCGTCCACCGTGACCACGGCTTCGCGCGACCTGGCCTTCTTGGTGGTGACCATCACCACGCCGTTGGCGCCGCGGGCGCCGTACAGGGCGTTCGAGGCGGCGTCCTTCAGCACGGTCATCGACTCGATGTCGTTCGGGTTGAGGTTGTTCAGGTCGCCCGAATAGGGCATGCCGTCCACGATCCACAGCGGGTCGTTGCCGGCGTTGAGCGAGCTGAAGCCGCGGATGCGGATCGAGGGGCTCGAGCCGGGCTGTCCCGAGGTGTTGGCGATCTGCACGCCGGCGACCTTTCCGGCCAGAGCCTGCGCCACGTTGGACTGCTGCGACTTGGCGATGTCGTCCGACTTGATGACGGCGGCCGAACCGGTGAAGGCCTCTTTCTTGGCCGTACCGAACGCCATCACGATCACGTCGTCGATGGCCTGCGCGTCCTCTTTCAGGACGATGTCGATGTGCGTCTTCCCGGCCACGGCGATCTGCTGCGACTGGTAGCCGATGAACGAGACGAGCAGCGTCCCGTCTTCGGGGGCTTCGATGACGAAACTGCCGTCCGCGTTGGAGGTGGTTCCGGATGCCGAGCCGCCGACCAGAATGGTCGCGCCCGCCACGGGCAGGCCCGTGTGGTCCTTGACCGTGCCGGTTATCCGGAGCTGCTGCGCGAAAGTCGCGAAGCAGACGCCCAGAGTGACCGTCAGTGTGATGAGGAGTTTTCTTGTCATATTGAAAAGTTTGGAAATTGCGTTTGCGCCCGAAAGTGCCGGCCGCGGGGCCCGCCGCCTTCGGGAAAGGCCCTGAAAATTTCCCCCCCCCGGTCCGGCCGCCGGGCCGGAATCCGGAGAGAGTATAATCGCCAAATCCAAATGTAGCCTTTATAAAAAACGAAATGTGTCAAACTTATGGCAAAACGAAATGCGAACCAAAAACCACACAACTACCATTTAATCGACATTCAAATAAAAATGGAATACAATTATTTTGTATTCCATTTTATTATTGTTACGACTGTAGTTTGAGACAATTACATTTACAACAAACGAAATCGTGAATATCGGCCCATAGCAGGCTGTTCACGTCTCCTGTCAGATAGGCGACCTCCTCTCCCTGCATTAGCATTCCAGAAGCGGCTGCGATGTCGTCGCAGAGGTGTCTGAGTTCGTGTTCGAACGAGTTGAGGAATTGCGCCTGCGAGGTCGCGAGGCCCACGACGACCACGGATCGGCGCATCGTCTTGTTCGAGTAGGTGAACCCCGAATCCATATCCGCCCGCAGGAGGTTTCCCCTCACCCGTTCCAGAATCGTGCCGGGACACTCTATCTCCTTCAAAGAGGAGAGGATAGAGCGCGTATGATAGCCATGCACGGCGAAATAGAACCGCACGCGCCATCCATACTTCCCTATCCTCAAATCCCGGATTTTCATAGCGTCGAATATACCTTTTCGAACCGCACCCACGCTTCGGCCAGCCGAGGCCGGCACTTCGTCCGATTACAGCACATCGTCCCAGGGCACATTTGTTCCCGACCCGATCAGATCGGCGAAATAGCGCGTGAAGGGCATCCCGGGATAGGCGTCCTCGTCGTCGATGTAGTCCTTTACGAATCGTGCGAGCTGCTGCTCGTCTCCGATCGACGATCCCCAATAGTCGGACTTCGCCATGTTGGCGACATATACGCAGTCGTATCCGTTATCGTGCTTGAGGACTATTTCGTATGTTTTGAGCAGCTTGTCCACCTGCTCTTTGGTGAGGGGTTCGAGCTTTTTCCCGTTGCGGTCCTTCATACGGCCGACGGCGAATTCGCACATCTTCTTCGAGAACGACCATCCGTTCTTTTCGAGATATGCCCGAATGTCGTCCGGCATCCTGTCGTGTGCATCCAGTCTTTCTCTGTCCATACTTCGGAAGTTTGAAGAGAGGGGATTTCTCCCCTCTCCGGATTCTACTTAGCGATAGCGGTATCGCGAATAAGGACCCGTTCCCTTCACTCCGCGCCGCTCGCCGTACTCGTCGCCGCCATACTCCCCGCCACGTTCTCCGTAGCCGTCGGACGTATAGCCGCCCATGTGGCGTTCTCCGTATCCGCCGCGCATTTCGCGCCGAGCATCCTCGTAGCCGCACTCGTAGGCTTCGCGCATCTTGCGCTCGATCTCCTCGCGTTCGCCGTACCCGTCACCGCGGTACCGGCCTTCAATTTCCCACATTCTCATCATTTGCTCGTTTTGGAAGGTGTCTGCGATTTAAGAAAGGCGTCCAGCGACGACTTCATCGAGAGGAATTCCGCCTGCATCTGTCGCAGTTGTCCGACCTCTTCGCGGAGTTTCTGCATGTCTTCGTCCCGCTGCGCCTGCCCGGCATACGCCGGACTGATCTCGCGCATGATCTGGTCGAAGAGCTCGAGATTGGCCTTGTGCCGCTCGTAGGAATCCACGACGTTCTGGCTTTGCTGCCGCGCGGCGTTCACCGCGTCGATGAGCCGTTCGCGTGTCGTGGTGACCGTGAGCCCGTCCTTCGTCACCATGTCGGCGTTCACCGGGACGACCCATTTCTGGTCGCCTATGGGAAAGCTGACGGAGGGCTGCGAAGGCGGGAAGTTTCCCGGTGCGGGGAAATAAGGCTGCGGCGCCTCTTCGAGCGTAGCCATGTAGTATTTGGGCGTTCCGCGCAAATCCAGTACGTACACCGGCGCGCCTTTCGTTAAATTCGCAAACATCTTCGGTTAATGGTTTTGTGAAAGCTCGGGGAGAGACCGGGGCCCCTCCCGTCGCCTTCGGTTAATTGTTTTTCGTCTCATCAGACGGCTCCCGTCATCAGTTGCAGCGTGTCGGTCTGTTTGTCGTACCAGAGCTGGAATACACCGGTTCCCGGAATGTCCGAGACGGTGACGTTCGCTCCGTTGTACGTCGTCAGATTCTTCGTCTGCCCGTTTGTCTCGAAGAGCACGGGGAGCGTTCCCGTCGTGCCGGCGGGAATGGCCTGCGCCAGTTCGACCAGCACGAGCCCCCGATACCACGAATTCGCGAATGCGTGGTTGGGGAAGGAGAACACGACGCCCGTGGTCTCGGCCGTCACGCCCGTAGTCTTCAGAACGGGAATGCCTCTGCGGTTTACGTATTGAAAAGGATATGCTGCCATAGCTACCTCCTTTCCGTACTAACCCCAGAAGCCGTTACCGTATCCGGGAGCCCCGAATCCGAATCCCAGGCCGTACTGCGCGGCCACGCATGCCGGCATTGCGTACACCTGTGGATTGGGAACCACGGTCGTGGGCGGCAAGCCGCACTCGATCTTCGCCAGGCGGTTGCTCAGATCGCTGATCGCGGCGTTCACGGGAGCCACGGTCTGGGCCTGCGACTGCATGATCGTCGCGGTTTGATGCTCCTGCGACAGCTGTCCGGCCAGCGCGGCGCTCTTGGCGCGCTCGGCGTCGAGCTTGTTCTGCATTTCACGCATCTCGAGCTGGCAGAACTTGTCGTTGATGATCTGCGTCTGGGCGTCGATCTTCGAGCCGAGGACGTTGAACTGCGTGTTGGCGTTGCTCGTCAGGGCGTTGGTCTGATTGAGCGTTGCCAGCTGGCTTTCGTAGCCCTGCCGCTCGATGGCCGTGCGGACGTCGCAGCAGCAGGATGCCATCTGCGAAAGGACCTGCGAGTTCCCGGCCTGAATGGCGTTGATGATCTGCTGCGCCGAGAGACCCGACTGTGCCTGAATGTTGCAGAGCGCCGTCTGAATCTGCTGTACGGAACAGCCCAGCGACGAGGAGAGCTGCGAGATGGCCGTGCCGTTGCCCTGGATGGCGTTCATCAGCAGCTGGCGCCCGGCGTCGCCGTTCAGCTCGGCCGGAAGGTTCGAAAGGCCTCCGCGGCCGCCGAAGCCGCCCCAGCCGTTGCCGCCCCAGATGGCCCAGAGCAGGATCATCCACATCCACTCCCAGCCGTAGCCGTTGCCATAGCCGTTGCGGTTGTTGCCGTTCATCAGGGCGGCCACGAGGTTGCCGTCCATCGCGCCGCCGTTGTCGAACACTAAAGTTTTCTCGTTCATGTTTTTGACTTTTTACATTGTACGCTCGCGTCGGGGAGCGCATGCCGTTGAGCTCACGATGCAAAAGTCCTAAATTAGGAACAGTCGGGCAATCAGTCTGTTTTCAGTTGTTTGCATAGTTGTTGATAGTTTATTTCGAAGATTCGGTCGCCTTGCTCCCGCCGTTTCTGGAATTTGCAAATGATACCACTAACCGCTTGCGGCGTAAGCCGTAATCTTCGGGCGATTTCGGCGGGGATGAAACCCCTGCTGCGTAAAAAATACACGAACAGATAACGTGCATCCACAATTTCCTTTCGGTGGCTTCGGCTTAGAATCTCATCAATGGTTATCTCTGTCTCCTGCGATACCGTATTGAGGATACGGTTGAAAATTTCGGATTTGCACATATTCGGGAAAGTTTGTAAATTTGTAATCCTCTTACATAAAAACAATAGGTGCCACAACACCGTAGGGACTATATGTCTCCGTCTTGGTGTTGTGGCACCTTTGTCGTTTGCAGGAGGTAAGAGGACTGCAAGCGAAGGCGGGGGCTTTTTTACGCCTGCCCCCTAAAGACGTTATTTGCGGAATCGTTCCTGCAACCAGCTCCAACAGATAGGTCCGTACACGGTTCCTATTACCCCGGCAACCATTCCGAGGATGAAGGGGATGGTGGCTTTTCCGATGAGCAGCAGGCAGATTGCCGCAACGATTGCGATGATGATAAGTGTCTTTTTCATAATGTTATGATTTTAAGGTAAGAGATTATTTTCCGTCCCCGGTCTCGGAGCCTAAGTTCTGCTCGAGGCTGTCGATGAATGCCGGCGAGAGGGTCTGCGCAAACTCCCTGAGCAGTTGCACATCCGCGTCGTCGAGCTCCACGGGTCCGTCGGAACGGTATATGCGCATCGCGAGGTCGTGCATGCGGATTCCTCGTCCCGCGAGGTAGAGCGAGTTGGCCAGCTCCTCGCGGACGTCGAACGGGCGTGTTTCCTTTCGGGATATTCCCGTGTAGAGCCTGAACTTCGTGAAGTCGATCTGTGTCTTGTTCATAGTCTGTATGATTGCATGTTCGTTTATGCTTCGTAGCTGAACCACATTACCCAAGCATCGAGATTTTTGCTGTACTGAATGGTTACGCATCGCCGCCCGGTCCACGATATTTGCGAACTGGGGTTGTTGCTTCCCGTCACGTAGATGTCTCCGTTGTTTTGCGCATTGATGATAATGCTGTTGCCGCTGTGGAGTTTCCGAATCTCGTATCGTTGGTCCGGCTGCGGATTCGAGGGCAGATAGAATGTCGTGCTTCCTTTCGACGTATTGACGAAAAACACGGTCTCTTCTTCGGTGCTATGCAGCGTGTATGTCCCGTTGCCGTATGATCTGGACATGGGGCGGAATCCGGAGAATGTTCCGTTGGGGACATATATCGCGGCATGGGAGTTGTCCCCCATATCGACGACGAGCCCTATACCCGTCGATCCGTAGTGGTTGTATAGGGTGGCCGCCACTTTCCATTTCTCACGATACATTGTATCGCCGATCATCGCATACGTATCCTTCTTTCCGTTTTTTATGACGCTCGAAGACAGGTAGAAATATTCGGATCCTGTCAAATTTTCCGATCCGATGTATCCAGTCCCGATCGTGAAGCCCGCAATCGTTCCGGCTTGTGCGACCAATTTGCTCGTGTATAGTGTTCCGTCCCCGTATATGCGTGTTTTCGCCGCCGCCACGTTCTGAATGCTGGTAGCGCCAGCGAACATCATGAGAATCCCGTGCGTTGTGTCCTTGAATCCGGCATTGTTGAGCGAATCTACGCCTCCTCCGTATAACCCGGCCACTACCGCCGCGGATGCCGACGTCCCGTTCTTGACGGCCATCAGCCGCGATAGGAACACGCCGTTGTTGTCCACGGTATTGTTCGGGAATACGAGCTTGAGGTAGTCGTAATCCTGCATCGTGGTCTCGATGTCGGCCACCTTTCCGTCGGTGTACTTCTGGCTTACGGCGTTGAGCACGTCGATCTCCTGCGCGTAATACGCCGTGAACAATACGGCCAGTCCGGCACGGTCGAATCCCGGGGTGTTCGATGCGGTGTATAGCGCATAGTCGTTGAGCTTCACCCGGAGGCTGTTTACCGCCGCGAGCAATCCTGCAGTGCTGATTCCCGCCGCTTTGGCCATGTCGCGCACCCGATAGTACGATCCGTTCGTCGCCGACAGCGAATCCAGCACCACATCCGTGCGGGCATACCCCGAAATGTTCTCCCATTGTGTCCGTATGGACTGTTTCTCCGAGACGTCGAAGATCGTGTCGTCGTTCATGTCGGCTATCGCCTTGCGGGTGGTCTCGGCCTCCTGCTGCGTGCTGTTTGCCTGCTCCTGAATGGATACGAGCGGTTCGACGGACGTTTTGATGTCTATTGTCTGCTCATTGACCGTATAGGCTTCGGTGTGCAGTACGGGTGTCCCGGCATTCGTCGCGAAGAACCGATATACGCCGCCGCCCCGGACATATATGTATTCGTTCGATGAGTATCCCATCTGTCCTACGGAGCCGATGGGAGGCGTCTCCGTCCATCTGTACTGGTATTCCTCGATGATCCGTTTGTCGTGGTTAGACCCCCACTGATTCCCGTTGTTGGACCATACGGCCTGGCATGAAAAGCATCCGGGCCGGTTGCTATATGTTGCCCACGCGGGATTTCCGGGCTGCGTGTCGCTCAGGTTCACGCGGACGGTGATTTTCGACCGGGCGATGCCGTTCAACTTGATCGTCACGGGATAGTACGTGTTCTGATCGAGCTTCGAGGCGTCGATTAGGGTCTCCACGCCGTTCACGGCCTCGTCGGCGTATTTCTCCTGATCCGCGATAGAGGGAGACCAGGATAGTGCGGGCTTGTTTCCGCGGACGAGTACTGCGCCTTCGTACCGAACCGAGTTTCCTGCCGTTGCGGCGTATTTTCCGGCATAGAAAAGCACTTTGGCTTTCTGCTTCGTAACGTCGCTTTTTATGGTGAATAAAGCAGTCCGCTCTTCGGCCGAAATCTCCACGTAGTTCGCCAGGTCTTTCGAGGCTCCTTCGTTGTACATTCTTACCGAGAGCTCTCCGGGCGTTCCTGCGAGTACCGAGATATTTTCTACGGATAGTGCGAACACCTCGCCGGCCTCGACCTCTCCGATGTCGAAAACCTGAAATTTGTAATTATCGCCACTTCCTGCCGTAACGGTGAACTCCCTGCTTCCGTCTAACAGGTTTACGCTTCCGATCTGTATGCCACCGACCTTGTCGTCCGTGTACTTTTCCTGATCTGCGATGGAGGGCGACCACGACAATGCGGGTTTGTTGCCTCGGACGAGCATGATCTCATCGAATCGGACGATGTTTCCGGATGTGGCGCCCGTCGGCCCCGCATAAATCAGCAGGAGCGCTTTTTGTGCGACAATATCCGTGTGTACGGAGAATACGGCATTACGATTGTCCGCGGTGAGTTCGGCGCTGTTCGTCAGCCATGTATTCTTATCCTCATTGGTGATTACCACGTTGAATCCTGCGGGTGTTCCGGCAAGAACCCCGATGTTTCCGACAGACAAGGCGAGCTGCTCCCCAGCTCGCACACCTCCGTTTATGGGGAAACTTCTGTGTGTGTAGTTTGCCCCGTCCGGTGCCGTAACCGTTATGCTTTTCGAACCGTCGATAAGGTTTACGGCGGAAAACTGAATATCATCCACCTTCCCCTGCGAGATCGCATCGGCCACGAGGTTCGAGAACCTGCTCACCTCGGCATCGTAGGCCGCGAATGCGGCATTGTAGGCGGATCGCTGTTCGGCCGATAGCGTCGTGTCCGTGTCGTTGTTCACGGCCACGGTGCCCGTGAGGAAATTCACGAGTGCGGAGTATGCCGCCGCAAGGTCGGCTATCGACACGCCGTATGTCGCGGCGTCGTTCTGATAGGAGGTATATGCCTTCTGAATCTGCGCGAGACGGTTTCGCAGGGATGCCTTCTCCTCGCGCGAGATCACGCCGTCGGAGGACATCTGCCGCAGCCGCACCTGGCTGTCGTCCACTAACTGCCAGTCTGCGGCCGCTGCGGTTTCCTGCTGCCCCTTGTCGGCATTGGATATATAGACGGTCGTTTCGAGCGTTGCCCCCGCTCCGGACGAGCGGAACCATACGTCGTTCACCGAGTAGGGCACGGCGGGCGTCGTCGCCCCGAAGAATATCCGCGCCTTCGTCCCGGCCAGTCCGAGGGCCTCGCGTGCCGTGGCGATGGCTGCGGCGCCTCCGCTGTCGGCGATGCGCACCCATTGGTAGGCGTTGTTCTCGAAGGCGAACTTGTAGCGCTCGTAGGCCGCCTGGCCATCGACCGTGGTCTTGCGGTCGTAGTAGTCTCCGATATGCCGTTTGCGCTCGGTGTCCGAGGTCCATTGGTTCGCCGGGTAGTTCGAGAGCGTCGGAACCTCTTCGCCGCCCCACGAGACGATCGACCCGTCGATCTGGGCTTGCAGGTCGGGGAGGATCGTCTCATTGATGTTGTTCACGACCCCCTGCAACTCCTGCGAGAGCTGCAAGGCTCCCTGCGAGGCGGTGTTCACGGCCGTGAGCATGTATTTGTTCGCCTCCTCCAAGCGTGTCCCGAAAGTCCCGTAGGCGTTGTTGAATAGGGCGTACTTCGCGTCCACGTCGGCCTGCTCCCCGGGGGATGCGATGCCGTCGTCGGCCGCCGTGGCGATCGCGGCGAGCAGATCGGCTGCGGCGGTGTCGAAGGCGCTCTTCGCGGCCTGCAGGTTCGACTTCGCCGTGCCGCCCAGCAGCGGGTTGCCGTATATCTCCGCATAGGCGGCATCCGCAGCCTTCCGGGTTTCGTTCACCGAGTTCGTGTACTTCCCGATGGCGGCCGCCTCGGCGCGGTCCACGATGCCGTCGGCGAATGCCTCGTCGGTGAAGTTCTTGAGCGAATCGACCCCTGCGGCGGCATTGTCCGCGGCCTGCCGTGCGGCGTCTATGGCTTCTTCCTGATCGGCGATAGAGGGAGACCACGACAATGCGGGCTTGTTTCCCCGGACAAGCATGATCTCATCGAATCGGACGATGTTTCCGGATGTGGCGCCCGTCGGCCCCGCATAAATCAGCAGGAGCGCTTTTTGTGCGACAATATCCGTGTGTACGGAGAATACGGCATTACGATTGTCCGCGGTGAGTTCGGCGCTGTTCGTCAGCCATGTATTCTTATCCTCATTGGTGATTAACACGTCGAATCCTGCGGGTGTTCCGGCAAGAACCCCGATGTTTCCGACAGACAAGGCGAGCTGCTCCCCGGCCCGCACACCCCCGTTTATGGGGAAACTTCTGTGTGTGTAGTTTACCCCGTCCGGAGCCGTAACCGTTATACTTTTCGAACCGTCGATAAGGTTCACGGCAGAAAACTGAATATTCCCGACCTCCTTCTTCGCCTCCTCGGCCTCCTTCCGGGCGTCGTCGATCTGCTGTTGCTGAGCCTTGAACTCGGAGAGGTTTCCCAGCCCGGACGAATCGGCCCCGAACGTGACGTCAGCCTTGATCCGCAGCCTGCGGCGCTCCTCGCCTTCCTTCTTCTGGTAGGTGATCCAGGAGGACTTCGAATCGGCGAGGTCGCGGTCACCGAAGAACATGTCTCCGTAGGCATACATGTACGCTTCGCCCGTCTGGGGATTCACGCCCATGCCGACGTAGTTCTTCTCCGAGAGCGAATAGGCGTCGATATGGGCATACACCTCGACCGATCCGCCGTCGAGCGGGTTGATGACGATGGCCGACTGACGCGTTATGTCGCTGCGGTTGCCGAACTGCGCGATCTCGTCGCCCGCCTCGGGAGAGGCGGATCCGTCCGCGTCGCTCTTCGACAGCTCGACGTAATCCTCCCCGACGGCCGTGACGAGCCGCCAGTAGTACTTTATGATCGTGTGCTGCGTGGGATCGTATTGCTGACACCGCACCTGGTCGCCGGCCGTGAGACCGCTGTAGCGCCGCCCCTCCTTGTTGTCGTAGTAGCAGCGGAATGCCGTTTCCAGCTCCTCGACGCGCGTGATCTCGCAGCCGCCGTTGGAGAAGACCGTGGCGCCGACACGGAACGTCACCTGATTGATGACCGCCTCGTTGAAGATGGCTTCCTTGCGGATTTTCAGGATGTCCGCCTCCAGCACGGCGTTGCCGTTTTTGTCGCGGTAGGCGCCGAATCCCGACCCGGAGAAATCCCCCTGACGGAAGTCTTTGGAGACAACCGAACCGCCTATCATGATGTCTTTGTCGAAAATTACATCAGCTTCAACCGTTCCTCCACGTCGTTTATTAAGGAATTCCCGCTCGCTTTTACGCGATGAATAAAGGGTCGTATCGCTTGCCGGGGTCTCTTCCCAAGAGCGAATGATATCCGGAAACTCCGACGACACCTGTTTCGTCAACCGCTCAACCGAGGCGATGTTGCTCTCGATACGGCTGATGCGGCCTGTTGAGAGTACGTCGCTCATCTTGAGTGTCATGCTCCCAGGCCGGACAACCGAGCGCGAGATCGACACGATGCGGGTCTCGCGGAATCCCGTATCGGGGAATGCTTCGGCTGATTCCAGTCGGATCCGTTGCCCGGGCTGCAGGTCGAGAGCCCGGCGTTCGATGACCGTGAAGTCGGTCGGTGCCTGCCAGACGGAGACATCCTTGCGATTGTCGGCCATGAACCGGTCCACAGCCTCCTTGTACTCCAGCTCGGCGGCCGGGTAATAGCTTTCGGGCATACGGATGTTCCAGAGGATGTATTCGTCGCCCGGTGCCGGGATCAACGGCTCGGACGGCAATTGCAGATCGTCGTCATAGGGCCACTGTGTGATGATCTCGAACTCCTTTTTCTCCGTGTCGTAGTTCACCTCGAACTCGCGGCCGCGCAACTCGCCCGACTGGAAAGTCACCCGCTTGACCAGCCCGCCGATCTCGTATTGATTCGGATCGAACGGGATGTCGGGGTCGGTGAAATACCAGATCGTAAAGGGCTCGCCGTCATCGCCCATCGCCTCCTCGTGGCGTACCGTGCCGACCTGTCCGACGCGCCGGGGGAAGATACCCTCGAAAGCTGCCTGCTCGTAGTGCTCGATGATGCCGAGCCTGGTGTCCTGCTCGACATATTTCACCCCGCCGGGCAACTGCAGGCGGGCATGGCCGTAATAGTCGGGATCGATATTGCGCGAGGAACCCACCGGGAAGAGCCGCGTGAAGAACTTCACACCGTCGGCTGTAGTGCGCGAAATGCCGCCTATCAGCCCGTTACCGTACGACAGCGGGATGGGCTCGCCGAACTCGCAGCGCGAGATATTGAGGGTCATGCCGTCGAACCACCATTCTGTTTTTGCCGCCGCGGAGAGCTCGGAAAGTGCATCGGAGGCGTATTTGCCCGTGTATTCGATATCGATGTACTCCGAGACGACTACTTCGCCGACTTTCCATTCTGTTGTACCGGTTCTGCGATTCATGTTCGCGACAATGAGCGCGGCATGTTCGCGTGCCGGAGCAGAAAGTGTCAGTACGGGATTGTCGTCATCCTCCGGATTGACCATCAGGGTTTGACCTGCCAGTCCTTCAGCTCCGGACATACGGATAGAATAGGTCCATTCCCGCCGGGCGTTCATCTGCGGCAGGTAACGTTCGAGAATCCAATAGCGCCGACCTTCGAAATCTGCATAGTCATATACTTCGAGCGCTATACACTCGAACGCAGTAAAGGAGACCGCCAGAATACTCTCTTCCTGAATACCACAGGAACAGGCCCCATTATCTCCGGGAGCGACCGATAATTTCAAACGTCCGTCTTTTGAATATATTCCGAGTTCCATTCGAAGATTGTTTGAACGTTATTTTCCTGTTTGCTGAACGGGGCCGAAAAACGTAGGTTTCGGCTCGCGGAACTTGACTGAGAAAGATGCTGCGATCTCTCCGTTGCCGAATGGGATCAACTGTGAATAATCCGAGAATCCGACGGCGTAAACCCGAAATTCCATTCCCACATCGGCGAGCCGTAGTGTCAGATAGCCGTTGTCTCCCGATTTGAGGAAGTTCACGAATGCGACATACCGAGAAAGGAAGGCCGTATCGTCCGGGGCCGTAATGGCGAACCTGAGCATGATATCCCGGGCATCGAACGCCTGCGTCAGCGTATCCGGTGTCCGTACGCCGTTTTCCTCCCGAAACGAGACCTCGGGTTGTTCCTTGAGCGTCGGCGGTGCAAGCAGTGAGTCGTAGTTGTCGTGTCGGTCCTCGGCTGTCTCTGCAAGGAAAGCCCCGAAGCGGGCATATACGTCCGTATCATTGATGAAAAACAATCCTTCGAGTACTTCCATGTCAGTTTACCTTTAGGCCGTCGCGACGTATCGCTTCGAGCAGTTCATATATTTGGGGTAGCGATCCCGTATGTCCGGCGATTGTTTGCAGTGCGTTCAACGACTGGCCGAGCACCGGAACGATTCCTTCGAGGTTGTCGTCGAAATTCGCCGAATGAATCTGGATCGACGTAACCAATCCTTCGACTCTGGAAAACGATTCCTGCGACACGGTCTGCATCGCTCCGGATTTACCGCTCTGTTGCGTGGTATTTTCCATGCTGTCTATGGAGATACCGCTTTCAGCTGCTATGCGACGAAATTCGGCCCATAGCTTGTTGAATTCATCCTGTTGTCCGAGCGCATCGGTCATGAGTTGCTGCATGGCTTCGGACCATTTCGAGAACCGTTCTTCGTCGGAATAGCTTTCCCTGTTTATCTCATCGAAACGTTTTTCCGCATCCTCGAATACCTGTCCGAGGGTGTTCGAGTAGATCATATCCTTGGCCAGTTTCCGCATGGCCTGTCCTACGCTCTCCACGAACGAGTCGGCCGCATCCGTACCGTTCTCGAACGCATCGACCAAGGCATCGGTCAGTGTATTCCCCAAATCTCCAAATATGTCCTGCAGATAATCGTTTACCGCACCGATGGCCTCCTCGTAAGTTTCCCAGTCGTCGACCAGAGACTGCAGCAGCTCCCGGTTTGCATCTGACAGATGCTTAAAGGTATCTCCACCGTTCTCGACGAACTCCTTGAGCGCCTCCATGTTGAGTTCCCCGTCGTCGAACAACTCCGGAACAAGGCTTCCCAGCGACTTGTATTTGGCCGAACGAAACCAGGTCGAGTGGCGGGTCTGCACCTGCATGTTGTAGACCGAGTCGGCAACCGTTTCCCAAGTCTTGGCCACCTTATCGAGGTTAGCCAAACCCGTGGAGCCTTTGCTGAACGGCTCGAAGACCTCCTTGCCGCGGGTCATGATCTGCTCCTGCGTTTCGCTCAACCCATCCAGGGCAGTCCGCACGACCTCGACATTCTGCCTGTAACGATCGTATAGCCGATCTCCGAAGATCGAGTCGTAGGTGTCCGAATTGATCTTCGACCGTTCCTTCATGATGCGCAGTTCCTCATTGAACTCCCGGGCCAGCCGCAGGTTACGCTCCAACGAAGTCTCTCCGCCTTTGAAAAGGCTGAAAATGGATGTCAGGGCACTGACTCCAGCTGAAATACCTCCCAAAATACCCGATGCCATGCCAAGTTTATTTCCGTTTGACTTTGCCGTGCGGTAGGCTTGGATGGCATTGACCATCTGCAGCGTCGAGGCGGAAACCTTGCCTGCTACCGAAATGATTTCTCCGGCGGCACCCCCGATAGCTTCGCCGACCTCATTGAATGTATCGACGACATCCGTAAGCACACGGTGTAGTTCCGTCCAGGAGGTCGTGTCCATAGCTCTTTCCTCTTCCTCCTTCTTTTTGGCGTTCAATTCAGCGCGCCTTTTTTCAATCTTCTGTTTCGCTGCCTGTAGTACAGCGATAGCATTATTGTCGCCGGGAATTTCGCCCTGCAAGTTTTCCAACTTTTCTTGGACTTCGATCAATAGCTCATCCAGTTTCTTGACCGAGGCCATAATGATCCGATTTGACCAGGTTTCGAACTCCGGAAATTGTTCGGCAAAACGTTCCGTGAAGTCATCAAGAGCCTTTTGTTTTGCTCGACGAGCGATCTCTTGGTTTTCCGGATTCGCTGCGAGTTTGGCAATCTCCGCATCGTATTCCCGGGCAATCCGCAATCGTCCCTGCTGGTAAGTTTCGTATTTTTCCAGCAACTTATCGAACGATTCGGTCTCTTTGCGATCTACCTCTGCCAACTCCTGGTCCCGGAGTTCAACCGCACCCGCCACTAAGGCGTCCGTTTCGGCCATCACCGACTTCTCAGCATCGGAACCGATGTTCGCACCGGCAGTGCGCAGTCGTTTTATGAGAGCGAGTGTTTCGTGTTCCTGCGTCTCGTATTCCCGGCGTTTTTTCTCGTAAGTCAGACGGATTGTCGCCCTCTCTTTGGCGAAGCCGTCCTCCATCTGCGCTACGGACTGTTCGTCGATTTCTTCCCTGAATTTTCGTTGTGCTTCGGCATATTGTCGGAGAAGCGGTTCTACCGAGCCGGAGCCAACGGTCTTTCCCGATATTGTGTCAGCAGACAGGATTCCGGCATTTTCGAGTATCTTGTTTCCGGCCTCCTCTTCGGATCGCTGTATCTGCAGCAGCGACGACGCATAATTGTCGGTTTCGGCCTTGAGCTTACGGAGCTGTGCTGCTTCGTCCTCGAACGATTTGGCCCGCTCCTCCGCCAGTTCCGAGGCGCTGCGGGCTCCGAAGCGGGTATCCGCAGCATAAGCCGTCATGTCGATCTCCTCGTTTTTACGAACATCCGCAGCTTTATTCTCCAGCTCTTGGGCTTTGATTTCGTATTCGAGGCTTTTCTTGTATTGCTCGGCGGCGAGTTGCTGGGCCGCCACAGCCCGTGCCCGTCGCTCAAGGGATGCGACGAACGCATCGGTATTAGTCACCAGCAGGTTCTCGGCATCGTGCACATTACCCACTGAGACTCCGAGTTTGTCGAATTCGGACTTGTTGTCTTCGATGAATTTTTTCCGGGTTTCAAGATCGTCTCCGAGGGTTTTCCATGCGGCACTCAAAGACCGGACCGCGGCGACCTGTTTGCCGTAATCCGCGGCATCGGCGATCATCGTTTCATTCACTTCGCGTTGTGCATCGGCCATGGTTCGTGCAGCGGCCTCGCCCCGGAACAAACTCGAGACGAAATTTCCGATCTCCCTTCCGTAAGCGACGGACAGGGCTATCCCTATGGCCATGAGCGTTTGGAACGATCCGATGGAAGACAACACCTGTTTCCATACGGGAGTTGCTTTTTGACCACTTGCCGTCAGCATCTCGTATTCACGCCGCGCTCGGGCTAACTCGTCGGTGAAGATCGGCAGGTTGTTCGAGATGGCCATGAAAAACATCTGCGGGCCCATGGACAATACCGGCAGCTCACGGGCAAGTTGCTGAATAGCCATGTTCAGGCCATTATAACTCCTTACGGCCTTCGGAGCGCTTGCTGGCACCAGATCGGTGCTTTGGGCCGTTGCCTGCAGAGCCTGAAGCTGCCGCTTCAGGCTCTCGATCTGACGGATATTCTCCGTTTGATCCATCTGCGGGGTTTGAGAAATGACGTTTTGCAGACGGGCGATCTCGGCTTCCAAAGCCTGAATGCTCTTCTTCGTCTCCGTGGCGTCCTTCTCCACGCCGTCGATCCCGCCTGAGACTTTGGAAAGCCCCTGGCGGGTATTGTTCTTGACAAGGAATTCGATCTCGACGGGTTTCATTACAGGTTCAGTTTCGATTGAAAGAGTTGTGCGGTATCGGGGCTTTCTTCCGGAGACGTCACACCCGTGCGCTTCGCCGGGAGGGTTTCATAATGCGGCGCATCGGCCAGCATCATCGCAAGGGTCTGGAAGTTCACCTTCCACAGAATATAATGCAGAGTCCATCCTGTAGCCGACGCGATCTGCCAGACGATTCCGAAGGGGCTATGAGAACTTTCGTAAACAGTTCTTAACTCCCCTTTCCTGCTCTTGTGGGGCGGCTCGTCTCGTACCGGAAGGGATTGATCCTTTCGGCCGATTCGATAATACTCGTAAAATCCCGTGTTCCCCGCATCTTGCGGAACCACCGCTGCGCCTCGATCCGATATTCGGGCGGAACCTTCCAGCGGATGAGCCATGCCACGAGCGGTGCCAGCAGCATCCCGGAAAGATACCCCCGGCATATCGTCAGCGCCAGCATCAGCGAAAGTCTCTTTGCATGCTGGCGGAAAAATATACGCTCTTCGTCTTCGGAGAATGCGGCCCATTGCTGAGCCGTAATCCCCAGTTTCAGGTAGTGGCGCACGATACGCATCTGACCTCCCAGGCACGGGCGGCGCATCGTCACCCGCAGAACCCATTCGTGCCTCCGCGGCAGGCGGATACGGAGCAAAGGCAGCAGAATCCCCGCGTCGAGCAGGGCTTCCGCCGCCTCCAGTTCGACATTGCGTTTCATGGCCTAAGCGTTGGGCTGCGAGAGCGACACGGTAGCCTTCGTTTCGGGATCAGCCTCCAGAATGAACTCCAGACTTCCGGAACGGGGAGATTCCCCGTCGTTGGTCTCGGCGATCACCGTGACACGCCCGTTGACAATCTCTACCGAGAATCCTTCGGGAACGGCTCCTACGGAGAACGGTCCGGATGCCTCGATGTCGACGGTCTTGCTCCCGCCGGCCTGTTCGAAAGTGAGCGATGTCGGTTCGGCCTCGATGAACGGCTCCGTAGGCAGAATTGAACCGGGAGAAGATCCGTCCTTCGGCGCCAGGACTTTCAGTCCGAATTCGATGCCCAGCACGTTTTCACCGCCCAGTCCGCCGCGGATCTTCGAAGCGCGCAGCGATACACGCTTGAGTTTTACGGTTTTGCCCGTGCCGACCAGAATACGTACGTCACCCTCGACACGCATCGAATTGGCGGGCATCTGCCACTCCTCACCGACGACCTTCCCGCCCATCAGATCTACGCAGTTCTGGGGGATCATCTCGATCATCTTTCCGGTGATTTCGTTCGTCGCGGCACGCGTTTCGATGTCCAGGACAGGATTGGTACGGATCTGCGCGGCCCACAGCTCGACAGTCTGGGCATCCTCGCCGCTCCAGTCGAGGCCTTCTTCGGAAATGTTGCCGATACGCTTGCCATTGAAATAGACGGCGTCGAGCAGCATCAGGTAGCCATCGTTACGTTGAATTACAGATCGTTTAGACATAATCAGAATATTTTAAAAAGTTTTTCGAATAGGTTTGTTTTGCGGGCCCACCATCCACCCAGGCAGCCTGCCGCGAGTCCGAATGCGAACCACCAACCCCGGTGCGAAGACGTACGGGTCCGCTCTTCCGAGGTGCGTGTATGGTCCGAAAAAGCGATCTCGGCGAGCAAGTCGTAGGCTTGTCGAGCCTCCGAAAGCCGTCTTTCGAGGGAGTCGATCCGTTCGGACTGCCGTGCGGCCGTCGCTTCGAAATATTCCGTACGGCGGGACAGCGAATCACAACGGGCCAACAGACGGAGGGTATCTCCGTCACGGCGTGCTTCGAGAGTCAGCTGTCCGTCGCGTGCCGTGAACGATGCCCCGTCAGGAAGCCTACGGAGGTTCTCTTCCGTCAAGTTCACCCGGGCCGTCCGCTGCGGCACCGGTTCCGTCCGTACCGAGCGTAGAATCGAGTACTCTGTCTGCTGCAGGGTCGTCGCCGTTTGTGTCGTCTGCATGTCGGCAATTCGCTCTGCGACGTGTATGCTCCGTGCGGAGTCTGTTCGAAACTCCGTCCTGCCGCGGATCGTTTGCTTCGTCGGAGCGCATGCCGCCAGCAGAAGCGCGGCGAGCGGCAGAAGTCGTCTTGTCTTCATAACCGGTCTTTTTCCCGATGGCTTTCCGGAGGCGTTCGACCTCCTTGGTCAATCGGTCGATGCGCACGAGCATCTCTTCCTGGTTGGCCTTGAGGTCGACGTTCTCCCTACGCAGCAGGACGTTCTCCTTGAGAATCTCCTTGTTTTCGTTCGACAGCAGGTTGATCGAATCCTGCAGTTCCCGGAGGAAGTCGTTGTTCCGTTTGCGGCGGGAAAAGATCCAGGTGAAGACGCTGCCGAGGAATCCGCCCGGAAGGGCAAATGCCAGTATTTGCATCCAGAAGTTATCCATCGTTGAATCGTTGAAAAGGTCTTTACACTCGTTCGAGCATGCGGGCAATCGACGAGATCAGATCGGCATACTCGGCCGGGTCGGCCGTGCAGTAGCCGGCCTTGGCGATCTCGTAGGCGAAACGCGCCACATCGTTCTTATAATCCATCGCCGGCAAATAGCGGCGGGACGAGAGGATCGCGGCATGGTCGCGAACGGCCTGCTCGAGGGTATCGTAGTCGCGGAAGTCACGGTCTACTTCGTAGCGGAAACGCCCGTCGCGCAGCGGCGTGATTGAATACACCTTTTTGAACCTGCCGCCCTGCCGATCGTCGGGGAAGTATTCGAATGTCCGTACGGTCTGCCGTCTACCCGTCCATTTGTCGCCGGCCGTGATACCGAAGAGGTTGTTGCCGATGGACGAGTCGCCCCATCCGCTCTCGAGCGCGGCCTGCGCCGCCACGAACAGGGGATCCAGCCCCGTCTCGGCGCAGACTCGCTCGATAGCCGGATAGTAATGGCGTTTAAAATCCGCGGGTTTCATAACTATGCGGAATAGGCTGCCTGTTTGACTTCGAGGTTCTTGGTCACCCCACCGAGTTTCACGGTTACCGATCCGGTGCGGGCTTCGCCTTCTTCTTCCTGTGCGGGAACGACGACCTTGAACTGTCCCTGCTCCTTGGTAGCCGTGATCCACGCCGCGGATGCCGTTACTGACCACTCCTCCGAGGATGCTTCGACTTTCACGGTCTGGGTACCCCCGTCTTTGGTGAATTCCGTGAGTGTCGTGGGCGTCAGCTTGACCGTCCGCGTGTCGAGCAGGACGGCGAGCTGTCCCCACACGATGTTGGTGTCGATCTTCATCAGCATCTTGAAGAAGAACCGTTCTCCAGCGTTGGTCACACGGTCGACCTTGATGGCCGTGGTATCGGACACCAGGTTGCAGGCGGCCCAGAGGTTCGAGTCGATGTCGAGGCTGGCGACTGTCGCCACGATCACTCCGTCGGGCCAGTTTGCCAACCCTTCGATGCGCTTGCCCTTGAACCGGGGCGCATTGACGGCCGTAGGGTCTTTGCCTTTCGACGAATCCGTGATTTCATCGTCGTAGGCATCGAGGTCGTTGGCCGACATCAGGAAGCAGAAGTTGGGGTTGTTGCGCATCGCCGCAGGAACCTTGGCCCATACGGCACGCAGGCGTCCGAGCTGCTTGGTCGACGTCGTGGTGGCCTTGATTGTCTCCGAGTCGGTGAAAATGCGCGTCAGAATGCCGTTGAAGAACTGGTCCTCGCCGTCGCCCTGCACGCCGTTGATGAAATGGTAGCCCAGTTCGTTCTTGGCGACCTTGGCGATTTCGAGCAGCATCTGCTCCTGGACGTTGGACGGGAGCTCTCCGAAAACCAGTTCACCGGTAGGCTGAAAGGGCTTCCAAAACTTTTCGAACGAGCGCGGATTGAATTCGGTGTAGGCCATTACGTCCTGCGGCTGCAACACGCGTTCGTCAATAGTGAATTGACCTTTCGAGTTCGCCTCCGTAGGCTGTTCGACGCGTTTCTGGAGGATCTTCGAGAGCTGCATGCGCGGGATCGAATATTTGTCGCTCACGTTCTGCTCCATGTGGATCAGTCCGCGCTCGAACAGTTCGTTGCCCGTGGTCACCAGCGTCAGCAGGCGGTTCAGAAATTCACCGCCGTAGTTGGTTTGAATAGAGGGGTTCTGTGCCATAATCGTATGAATTTGATGTTTTGGGGAATCAGCGTCCGAGACGTTTGCGGACCTCTTCTTTGCGCTCCTCGAGGGGATCGGACTGCACCCCGTCGCCTTTGTCGAGTCGGTCGATGATGCGACGCTTGGGCTTCAGCGAGTCGAAGTACGCCCGGGCCGTCGCTTTGTTGGCCCGCAGCATCGCCAGCGCGTTATCCTTCTGATCCGCGGGGATGCGGCCGTCCTGAACATATTCATCGGCCATGTTGCGGATCTCTGCATCCTTGGCTTCCTGCTCCCTGCGGATGAACTCTTCGTTTTCGGCTTTCAATCGGTCGCGCTCTTCCTTCAGGGCGTCTCGCTCGGCGCGCAGAGTCTCCGCTGTGGCAGCTTGGTTCTCCAGTTCGGCCACTTTCTCAATGGCTGCAGCCTCGTCGGCGCAATCAATGAAGCGCGGACGGGCCTTGAGTTTGTTGAACATAGTCTTGTCTTTTGAAGTTTGTGTTTCGAGTGAATTGATATATCGCTGCGTATAGGCATCGCAGATCTGCCGGGGAGTTACTCCCGACGGTGCCATATCATCCGGATCTTCAGTATCGAATACCTCGTCGACAAACCCCAGGCGCAAAGCCTCGGAAGCCGTCAGCCAATGGTCTTTTCCGTCGAAATAGGAGTTTCGGATCTGTTCAGTGCTCTGTCCGGTTCGCTGTGCGTAGATGTCGCACAGGATCGCTTCGAGTTGTTCCATCTCCGCTACGTGGTTCCGGATCTCTTCGACGGTTCCTTCAGCATATCCCCGAACCGAATGGATCATCAGACGGCCGTTCGAGGCGATCTTCACTCGACGTCCGCAGCCGGCAATCACAGAGGCAGCGCTGGCTGCCAAGCAGTCGATGTAAATAGTGATGTCCGCCCGCGAAGCGCGCAGGGCATTGAAGATCGCCAATGCGGCGTACACTTCGCCGCCGACGCTGTTGATACGCACGTCGATCCGGCGGCCTTCGCTCTCGGCTGTCATCAGCTTCTTGACGATGTCCTCGGGCTGTATGCTTCCCCAGTCCCCAATGTCGCCGTAGAGCATGATGCAACACTCGTCGGTGCCGTCGATGATGTCCACGATTCTGTGCTCCATGATACGTTAGATTTTGCCGCAAAATTGAGCGCTATTTCATCGCTTTGCAAACCGACAAAACATGATGAAACTTTATAAATCAATAATATGATTATAAAATTGGTTTGCTGTTCCAGCAATTTGAATCCCTCCTTTTTAGATGTCATTTTTGCATCAAAATCCGACGACAGATGAGTGCGATATCCCGACAACAGCAGAAAGAATTCGCTCGTACGCTTTACCTGCGCGAAAACCTCACGCAGGCCGAGATCGCCGAACGTGTGGGCGTCAGCCGCCAGACTATCATCCGTTGGATGGCCGCCGAGAAGTGGGATGAGTTGAAAGCATCGATCTCCATGACGGCCGAAGAACAGATTCGCAACCTGCACCGGCAGATCATCGAGATAAACACTACGATTCTCAACCGGGAAACGGGAGAGCGTTATGCCAACGCCAAGGAAGCCGACACGATCGTCAAGTTGACAACGGCGATCAACAAATTGCAGACCGAGGCCGGAATCCATGAGATAGTGGGAGTAGGAGCCTCGTTCATCGACTTCCTGCGTCCCGTGGATTTGGAGAAGGCCAAGGAGTTCACCCGATTGTTCGATGCCTTCATCAAGGCCAAAATGACGAAACGATGAAGCAGGTCGACCGTGATGCTCTCCGTTACTGGGATGAGCTCAAACAATCCGTCTACAACGCCACCACGATCGACGAGACCAAGACTCAGTCCGAGATCGAACGGCACCGTATGCAGTTGGAATCCGACCCGCTGACATGGTTCCTCTTTTTCTTTCCCCAGTATGCCAAGTATCCTTTCGCCCCCTTTCAGGTGCGGGCCGTGCGCCGCGTGCTGGCACATCCGGAATGGTTCGAGGTTCGAAGTTGGAGCCGCGAGCTGGCGAAATCCACCATTGGGATGTTCGAAGACCTTTACCTTGCGCTGACACGCCGAAAACGGTTCTTCGTGATGGCCAGCAACACCCGGGAAGCCGCCGTGCGTCTGCTGATGCCTTACCGCGCCGAACTGGAGGCGAACCGCCGCATCAAACAATACTACGGGGATCAGCCGACGCTCGGGAAATGGTCGGAAAACTTCTTCAAGGCCCGCTGTGGCGCAACATTCATGGCCATAGGTGCCGGGGAGACTCCGCGAGGCGTCAAGAACGAGTCCGTACGTCCCGACGTGCTGCGCGTCGATGATTTCGACACTATTCCCGATTGTTTGAATCCCGATATTCTCGGTAAGAAGTGGGCATGGTGGGAAAAGGACCTCTATCCGACCCGTTCCGTCTCGGAAGGGACGCTGGTCGTGTTCAACGGCAACATCATCGCCGAAGACTGTTGCGTGAAACGGGCCGGAGCCATGGCGGACCATTGGGACATCGTAAACCTGCGGATGGTCGACTCCAAACGACCGAACGGAGTCGCAGATTACCGCGACGGACATTCCGTATGGCCGGAGAAGAACAGCGAGGAGATGATCTCACGCGTGCTGTCGAAGATGAGCTACGTATCGGCCATGGCCGAATATTTCAATACACCTATCGCCGAAGGCAAAATCTTCGAATGCCAGTTCTTCGGGAAGGTCCCGCCGCTCACGAGATTTCCCTTCCTGATGATCTATGGGGATCCCGCGCCGTCGCAGCGGCGCACTGCAGCAGGGGGATCGTATAAGGCCGTATGGCTCACCGGAATGTTCAACGATGTATTGTACGTCATCAAAGGAAGATTGTTCCGCGGGTTGAACGACGATTTCATCAGCGCCTATTTCCATTTGTTCCGATATGCCGGGGCAGGAATGAAGGTTCCAGTGTACTGTTTCATGGAGAACAACTCCCTGCAGGACCCATTCTTTCAACAGGTGTACAAGCCGCTGCTGGCGCTAAAGCGCCGGGAAACCGGCATCAATCTCTCGATCCTACCCGACACGGCGATCAAGGGCGACAAGGCCGCACGCATCGAAGCCAGTCTCGAACCGCTCAACAGAGCCGGGCAGCTCGTATTCAACGAGGCGGAGAAAGACAATCCCGACATGCAGGAGCTCGTGAAGCAGTTCCGACTCTTTTCGATGAAGCTCTCTTATCCGGCCGACGGCCCCGACTGCATCGAAGGCGGTTTCCGCATGATACGCAGCAAACGAAGCGTCCTCGCTCCTGTAACGATCGTGGCAGCGAAGGACTATCTGATCAACAAACACCTGATTTGACATGGCTGAATTCATTACCCCCGACGACTATGATGCCACCGTGCATCGGGAGATTCTCGACTCCTTGGTTCGCGAGGACCGGAATGTTATCGAGATCTGCGAAGACCGCGCGATCGACGAGATGCGCTGTTATATGTCGCAGGTATACGACTGCGACAGCATCTTCTCAGCACGCGGAGAACAACGCAGCCAGCTCGTGCTCATGTTCGCCCTTGATATCTCCGTATATCACATCTTCTGCATCCATAATCCGCACAACATGTCGCAGATACGCATTGACCGCTACGAACGGGCCGTCGAGTGGCTGAAAGGAATTCAGAAAGGGCAGATACGTGTCGACGGGCTTCCTTCGGCTTCTGTTACCGAAGGGAAAAGTCCCTCGACGCCTTATCTGGTGTCGAGCAATCCGAAACAACATAATTTCATGTAAGCCATGACCCGAAAGAAAGACAAGAAGGTGACCGTGGGCTCCGGGCAGGCTCCCGCGACGATCATCCTCACGGCGCCCCAGATCGGAGGTGTGGATATCGCCTCCTACATGCGTGCGATCCGCGATGCCGACCGGATCGACTTTCCCGACAGGGTGCGCCTGTACAACCTTTATATCGACCTGCTCAATACGGATGCGCATCTCAATGCCGTAATCAACAAACGTCGGGCGGCGTTGCTTGACCTGCCGGTCGTCTTCCGCCGCAACGACCGTGTCGACGAGGCGATGCAGGAACACCTGCGGTCCCCTTGGTTCGGAAACTTCATCCTCGACATCCTCGACGCGAAGCTGTGGGGGTTCTCGCTCTTCCAATTCCGGCGCGACGGCGAATGGATCGACTACGACCTGATTCCACGCAAACACGTAGATCCCGTACGGCGTTTGATTGTCAGGCGCGAACAGGACATCACAGGCGACAGTTGGGACGAATATGCGGATCTGCTTTTCGTTGGGAAACCCCGCGATCTGGGATTGCTGGCGCAGGTGATGCCTTATGCCATTTACAAGCGCAATTGCCTGGGATATTTTGCTCAGTACACGGAATTGTTCGGGCAACCTCTGCGGGAAGGGACGTACGACATATACAACGACGAGGCGCGCCGGGCCATGCTCCGCGACCTGACGGCGATGGGCGCCAGCGGAATATTCCTACATCCCGAAGGCACTGAGCTCAAGCTGCACGAGGCATCCCAAAAATCCGGAAGTGCTCAGCTCTACGAGACCCTGCTGGACTACTGCGACAACGCAGAGAGCAAGGCTCTGCTGGGAAACACCCTCACCACGCAAACCGACGATACCGGGACGCAGGCACTCGGAACCGTACACAAGAACGCCGAAGAGGCCATAAACCACATGGACCGACTCTACGTGCTGAACGTGCTGAATTACGACATGACGGAGATTTTCGCCGCGATGGGCATCGACGTCGCAGGAGGAAGATTCGAATACGAACAGCCCAAGAACATCGACCTGACGGCACGAATTGGTATCGACCGTACACTACAGGCCATGGGGTTGCCCATCGGAGACGACTATCTCTACGAAACCTACGGCGTGGAACGCCCGGCCGACTATGCCGAGATGAAGGCACGAATGTCGCAAAACCGCGCCACGGAAGTCATAGAGGCTGCCGGAGCATTTCCGCAAAACCGCATGACACCGGGATTCTGGAGCCGCATGCGCGATTTTTTCGGCTTCGCCCCCGACCGCGATGCGGGGGCTTCAGGGTGGTAATGGAAAGTCTGTACGGAAATGCGGTCGCGAAAACTGCGGAATCTTTCGACTCGACGGTTCTGATGCGGATGCTCCGCGACATCTACGAAAAGAAATTCGATCCCCGAACGGAGATCAATCGCGAAATGTTCGAAGAGGTATGGGACGAATTCAACCGCGCCGTAACGGACGGATACGGCAAACCTGCCCATGCGGAACCGGGATTCGACTTCTATCAGGCACTGCGCCGCAGCAATGCCGTGTTCTCTGCTTTCAAGGTGCACCGCATGCAGAACGATATGGCAGCGCAACTGCTCGATGCCGACGGAAAGCTGAAATCATTCGAGACGTGGCGTCGGGACATCGCACCGATCGCCGACCATCAAGTAGGAAGCTGGCTCCGCACCGAGTACGACACGGCCGTGACGCGGGCGCATCTTGCGGCTGACTGGCAACAATTCGAAGCCGAAGCCGACCTGTTCCCGAATCTGGAGTGGCTCCCAAGTACCAGCGCGGAGCCGCGACTCGAACACATGGCCTTCTACGGTCTGATTCTGCCGATACACCACCCATTCTGGCGGGAATATTTCCCCGGGAATGTCTGGGGATGCAAATGCGGTATCCAGTCGACCGATGCCCCGAGAACCCCCGAAGAGCGGATTCCTGTCGCATTGTCCGGAAGCGGCGCCGCTCCCGGGCTCAACGAAAATCCGGCCTATACGGGCGAGATCTTCAGCGGCACGCACCCGTACTACACCGAAGCATTGAAAGGCGCCCGAAAAGCCGCGGAAGTACTCCTCGACGAGATATTCCCCGATTATGCCGATGTGAAGGTCGTGCCCCGACACACCGAAGAGTATACAGCACGCGTGAAGGAGCTGCGGAGGTTGGCCGGCCCGCTCCGGGAAAAGCCGCTGACGAATTCCGAATTCGGACGTTCGATCGAAGTGACTATGCGTGGCATCAAGGAATATCTGAACCAGCCGCATGCGCACTATGCGCACAAGAACGAACTGCTGTTGAACATGCGGGAGGTCATGCGGCGGGCCAGATACATGGGGGCCGTGCCGAATTTCAAAGAGGTGCCCGGTCTGAAACGTTCGCATATCTTCGAGATCCGGATTTTGGGAGACAGGAGTTGGATCGTCGTGCGCGAGACCACGGACGGACAGATTCTGTTTTACAGCATATCGGACTCCCCGAGGATTCTGGAGGGTGTGAAAAAGTGACGACCCCGAAACCATTCTCGCGGAACTACAATCCGCGCCGCAGGTCTCGAGGCCGTCGTTACAATGCAAAAATAAGATGTTTTTCGACGGATTCCAAATAATTTTTCGAAATCCGTTCAAAGAGCGATAAAATGACGATAGAACAACTCCGAAAAGAACTCAGACAGTTCCAAACCGCGGCCCGAAAGCTCCTGCGCGACGAAATGCCCCCAATTATCGGGCGGCTGGCCGTGAATCACTACCGGGAGAATTTCCGGAAGGGCGGGTTCGTTGACAGTGCACTCGAACCGTGGCCCGTCACCCGGCGACAACAGTCGGGAGGGAAATTCGCGGCACAACGCTACGGGCCATTGTTGAGCAGCCGCAACCACTTGATGAAATCGACCCGCTACGAGACGTCCGCTTTCCGGACCCGCGTGTTCAATGACGTGGACTACGCCTCCATCCACAACAGCGGAGGCGTGACGCATCCGACCGTTACGCCGAAAATGCGGCGCTTTGCGTGGTACCGGTATTTCGTGGCCGGGGGCGGCAAGACGAAAGCGCCAGACCGGACCGAGGCGAACGAAACGGCGGAAATGTGGAAAAGACTTGCGCTGACGAAGAAAACGAAGCTGACGGTGCGCATTCCCAAACGGCAGTTCATCGGGCCGAGTGCCGCACTTACCCGTCAGATACTCCACAAAGGAGAAGAGAAACTTCTTAAAATCATGCCGAAATGAACGAAGTATTGACCGAACTGATCGCACGCTTGGGGCAGAAAGTTCCCGAGCTGCGCTTGATCGACGAGGATTACGGACAGCTCGAACCGAATCCCGGTGACCAATATCCCGTGGTATTCCCCTGCGTGCTGTTAAGTGCCATAGGAGTAGAATGGGCCGATATGGGGATACCGGGACCGAACGTGCAGCGCGGAACGGCCGAGATCACCGTACGGCTGGCCATCGACTGCTACGACGACACACACGCCGGGTCGGGAACCACCGACCGGATCGCCGCCCGGGCACAACTGAACCGTCGCGTGGTGAAGGCTCTGCACGGGTACCGCCCCAAAGGCTCCATCGGCCCGATGTCGCGGGTACGCAGCGACAGCTCCACGACGGTCTATAACTGGAAGATTTACGAAACGACGTTCCGATGGACCGCGAAGGACGACCTCGGAAAACCCGAATGACGACTATTCGCCGGCGAAGAGCGCCAACTGGGCCGCCGTGATGCGCGGCTTGCGGACCTTCGGGACGGGCTGCACCTTCAGTTCCCGGCATTCGCGACACGCCTGGCGGATGATCGCCATGATGCGCTCCTCGGAGAGGAAGAACTCCTGCTCCGAGAGGATTTTCAGCGCGTCGTCGAAGCGCAGGCGCTGCAATTCCGTCCAGTAGT
Organism: Alistipes sp. Marseille-P2263; assembly: GCF_018101075.1. Taxonomy (NCBI): domain Bacteria; kingdom Pseudomonadati; phylum Bacteroidota; class Bacteroidia; order Bacteroidales; family Rikenellaceae; genus Alistipes; species Alistipes sp. Marseille-P2263. The sequence goes on along the minus strand of NZ_JAGQEJ010000009.1, from coordinate 24,914 downwards.
AATACCGGCGGATCAGCGCCGCATTGCGCTGCTCGATCAAGTGTTTGTTACGACCGCGGGGCATGGCTTCGAAATCAAAGTATCCTCCCTGCAAAGATACGATTTTTGTATCTTTATTTTTCGAATATATTCAGTTATTTAACAAAAACCGCCGGATCAAATCCGGCGGTTCAACAATTTATCGGGAATGGCTTAATGTTCGGTCATCCTGCGGGCCGTTTCCCATGAAGGCATCATGTCCCCGAGCAACTGCGGAAGGTAGGCGAAGCCGTCCTCCGGGCAGTTGTTTTGATCGACGAGGCTGATCAGGTAGCTGATCTCCTCGTGCAGTTTCATCCAGCTTTCGACGGGATTGCCGCCGGTATGCACTTCTATCACGTAGCTGTCATGCTCAAAGCGTACCATTCGAACCTCCTTTCTCGACAGTTAGTCGTACGGGCTGCGCTTCGCGCAGCAGTTTGCGGAAATCGGACATGAACGCTTCGCGGCGCTCTTCGTGGCGCACCTGCATGATCTCGGCGTAAAGCCGGAACAGCTCGCCCTCGGTGACCATATAACGTTTGCGGATTTTATTGTGTCCCATGATGATTTACTTGTTTGAAGGTTCAACGGTCGGATCGGTGTTTGCGGGCATTCTGATTTCCCAAAGAACCTCCGCTACCGCGGTTGAAATGCACCGCAGGAAGCCGCAGCGGCGCGGGTAGCGTCGCAGATTCGCTCGTGAGCAGTTGCGCCATCTCGCGCGGAGAGCAGTACAGACGATCCGCTTCCCGGTTGGCCTGTGCCCGCTTGTAAAGAGCCATCAGGATTCTGCTGCTCTTCTGTCCGCCGTTCAGAACGCGGCTTACGGTCTGACGCGATACCCCCAATTCCAAAGCGACGGCGATCTGGTCCCCTTGGTGAAGACTCTCGCCGATAAGCCACAGCAGGTGGAGAATATCCGCCGTGATCTGTTCCCCACGACGGGGATAACGTATTGATTCCCGTTTCCGGACCGATGGCAATTCGTAACGTCCCGTTCGACGAAGAGTCGGCAAGACCTCTGAGGTCACCCACTTGCGGAAACTCTTCGCCTCGGGCTTGTTCGAGCGGAAAATAAGGTTGTAAAGACCTGATTCATTCACTAACCACATCTCACCTTGACGACCTAAACTTTTCTTAGCCCGTTCGTCATCATCGAGCATCTGGATAGCTACGGACGGATTTGTATGCCCTAAAACGTCGCAGACATCCTTTGCGACGAAATAAGGCTGCCCGTTGAGTATGACGGTACGCACCTGTTGGTTCGAGGCGTTGAACGTAAACGCCTGCGGCAGTAAGTTGCCGGCTTCATTCTTATCGGTAGTCATAGAATAAGAATTATGATAAAGAGAACGCCCCCGTAGATGTGACTACCACATATACGCAGGGCGTGAATGCTGGCCGGTCGTTTCCTCCCGACCCATCATAGGGGCGTTCCTTTATCGAGTCAAAATCGTTTTTTTGATCTTTGCCCTCGATTGTATATGTAGTAGTCAAGGGCAAATATAGAAACAAATTTCAAATCGAGCAACTGCCGTTCAAATTATTATTGTTTTTCGAATACCATACCGCGTTCATCCGTCATCTTATCTCCGTTTACGGATAATTGCATGGTTGCAGTTTCTCCATCCATAGAAACTTTACACGTTACCGTTGGCGGAACATAGCTATACGTTCCTACGGCTTCTCCTTGATCCGTCGTCGTTGATCCGCTTTTTTCCAGATAGACATAAACGCATTTACCGTCACGTTGGAACTCAATGGCTTCAATCCATAGTAAACCGTTCGATTTTTCCTGATGAACCCAAAATGTTCCTTCAAGCAATTCATTTTGTACGTTGTCCTCATTGTCATCCGAACAACCTACGGTCGAAATGGCAATCATGGCCAGGAATAAGAAGAAAATCTTTTTCATAATGAATTTAAGTTTTGGTTATACAGGGCAAAGTTATGAAATTCCCCCCCCCAACAAATCTTTCGTGATTTTTGTTCCCGGCGGCGGAATCGAACCGCCGCAGAAAACCGTTCGGGATTATTCCATTGCGGCCATGGAAAGTGGGAGCGTCTGTTTTACGCCCTTCTCATCCTTATATGATACGGAGATGAACTGACAGGTGTCCACGGGTCGGTATGCGCTTTGGATGATGTCTGTGGCTTCGATAAGTTGGGGATACCCCGATCTGCGGGCAATCTCACGCAACTGGAGTACTCGACTGGCCTTGAGGTTTCCCTTGCGGTCCTTCGCCAGCAGGTTCATCACCATCTCGGTCAGGGCTGCCGAGTCGGCATCCTTTGCCAGCGAGCGGATGAACTCCTTGACCTTTGCTACGCCTACCTCTACCGTATCGTCCCAGCCGTCGTTGGTCCGGTTGCCCAAAGCGATGGTCAGCCGACCGTCGGAAGTGGTGAACTGGTCGCTGTGACGATCGGATTTGGTCCGGAACAAATCCTCCTTGAGCCGGATGAGCAACTCGGCATCGGCAAACACTTCGTCCTTGAGACGCCGCATTTGCTCGCTCAGTGTCTGTAGCCGTGAGAACTTCGTACGGCAGAACTCATCCACGGCGGACTTGTAGGCTGCGATGTCGTCTTCGCGTTTCTGTTTCTCGGCACGCTCTTCGGCCTCAAGCTGCGCCTTCAGTTCGGCGCGCTGCGCTGCTGTCATTTTCGAGATGTCCATATTACAAGGTTATGTTTATTTTCGTCACCCACTCATCGTCACAAATTGTCCCCATGAAACTCACGCGTCTATGGGTTCCGATCTGCCCGCTGATTTTATCCAGGGGCAAATTGTTTTCATGTGCGAATGCACGGATCAGACTGTCGATCGTTTTTTCGAGTTGCATTTTGGCCTCGACGAGGTTTCCTACTGTATTTTCCATAATTTTATTGATATAAAGGGTTTAGGTGTTTGGTTGATTCTGTCGCCGATTGTCGGGCGGCCTGTGATGCTTTCCATAATACCGAATCCCGGTGTGTTTTAGGAATCCAGTGCGGATATGAATCGGGTAGCGGATCATGGACGTAGATTCGCCTTTCGACAATTACCGGAGTTCTCCGACACGAGCAGCACCCGACTGTCAGCAGACAGCATAAGAAAAAGATTGTTTTCATAGTTTTTTCGAGGTTTTGCGAGAATCTCGCTATTTCTTAAAATGGCAGTTCGCATCCTCTGCACTTTCCGACATGTCTGAATAGTTCGGACCAGCGGCCGAACAAACATATATCCAAATATCTCCTCTTTCTATAAATGGGGTGTCCATCAAAACATGAACACTCAGATATACGTACACAAAATAATATCATATTATTGTAATTCAATTCTATTTACATCAGGTTCTTGAAATCCAGTCCTATCTCCGCACTCCGGGCATTTAACATACCAATATGTACATCTATCCCTTGAATCAATAAAAGAATTATCTACATCTTCTTTGTTAAACTCAAACACACATCCGCAATTGACGCATGTATGTCTATATATGGCTATGCCATATTCTGTCCCATGTGATATTACCTTCTTCATTATAAACTATTTTACTAATTCAAACTCGTATGCCACGACCCACGGATTCGATGCCCACGTTCCGCGGCCGGATACCTTATCGATAAGCGCGGCAAAGGCTTCGCGGGGAGTATTGAACCATAGTCCTGTACCCTTACGGTCGATATATCCATACATCCCAAGTATAGATTCTGCGTAGGCTTGTCTAAGCCCCTCCTTCAGGCAATCAGCGGTCGAAATATCCTGCAACCGCTCGCACTTGATTCCGGTGATTCGTATTTGGTGGGGCATCAATTGCGGATCGACGAACATCTTATTTCTCCATCCCGGCAACTCTGTTATGTATGCCAGCTTGTATCCGTGCACCTTCGAAAGTTGTAACAAATACGATCCTTTGTCATGATATATATTGGCTAAGTCCTCGTACCTTTGCGCCACGGCCACGACCTCGCCGAGTTTATATCGGCATTTATGCCTAAAAATTTCAACACCTTGACGGCACATGACAATATATCCGGCATCTTTCTCATAAAAGAATTCTTCAGCGCTATTAGCTGCTAATTGGAATTGATCGCCTCCCTCAATCCATCTCGTATTTGTCTTTATACCCTCGATCACCGCCTGCGTCAAGCCGTAGCGGTCGTTGAACATTATCTTTTTCATTCCTCGTTCAGTTTTTGGCTAAATTCGTCGGCTATATTTTGGGGCATATTGCCTTGAAAAACGCCTTCCATCATTTCCTTGATAATCTTATGTGCTTTCTCACGCATCCGCATCTCGGCATCCTGCTCGGCAAGTTCTATCGCCATGTAGGCTGTGGAAGCATCGACCATGCGATCTCCGTTGCGCATCACGATTGCATCGTTATCGATGTACTTCTTTGCTCTTTCGCTTTTCATTTTCTCTTTTCTTTTAGCTCCGCAACGCGGAGGAGGATATGATTTCTTATCGCTTCATTGACAAATTTTAATGCTCCGAAATAGCCCTTACACTCGGCAAGCATTAAAATCATATCATCCGGAAACTCTTTGCGTGCTTTACGCCGCAGCCGTTTCAGTAGTCGTGTTTTCATTATTATGTAGTTTTTTCGAGATTTTGCGAGAATCTCGCTATTTTTCAAATTCCACTGTGCAAAATTTGCACTTTCCTGTCTTTCTGAACAGTTCGAACCAACGCCCGAACAGACACACGTTCCAATATCGCCGACGCCTCACAATACGCCGTCCTACGCAACACACGCATTCCTCTCTGCTTACTCTGAATATTGCCATATCCCGTCATTTCACCAATTCGAACTCGTATGCCACGACCCACGGATTCGATGCCCACGTTCCGCGGCCGGATACCTTATCGATAAGCGCGGCAAAGGCTTCGCGGGGGTTATCGAAATAAAACACTTTTTCTCGGCGTATATCCTCGAAATAGAACTTGTCAATTTTGGGAAAATACTGAAGTCCCTCCTTTAAGCAATCATCACCCGAAATATCCTGCAACCGCTCGCCTTTGATTCCGGTGATGCGGATTCGGTGGGGCATCAAATCTGCTATGACGAACATTTTATTTCTCCATCCCGGCAACTTTGTTATGTATGCCAGCTTGTATCCGTGCACCTTCGAAAGTTGTAACAAATACAATCCTTTGTCATGATATATATTGGATAAGTAATTGTAACTCTGCGCCACAGCCACGATCTCGCCGACCTTGTAGTGGTATTTTACCTCCATAAGGCTCTCCCCGCCATTGGCGATAATGCTGACAAAGCCGTCAGGACAGATGCTGGCGTCTTCGATACGGTCTTCCGGCAGTAACGGGTATCCCGAGATCATCCGCCTCGTCATGGTCTTTCGCCCCTCGATCACCGCCTGCGTCAAGCCGTAGTGGTCGTTAAACATTATCTTTTTCATATATCTATCGTTATCTGCTCTGCTGATTTATTAATGGACAACTGATCCTCTCCGGGCAGATCATACCCGAATCCATATTCACCCATCCAATCAATTCTTATGTCGTAATCCTCAGCCCCATTCTCTACGGCCCATTCGTAAAATTCTTTCGGTGTCATATCATCCTTGTTTTAAGTTGTTCAGTCGGTCTATCTCGGCTCGTAGTTCCTTCTGTATTTCCTTAAAAACCTCATGGATTTTAGCAGTATTCCACATCAGCTTTATACAAATTATGAAGATAACGACCCCGAATACGAACGTAAAAGTATTTCCTGGGTCAGTAATGACTATCTGTATTCCGTGTTCCATTACATACTCAGTTTTTGGCTAAATTCGTCGGCTATCTTTTGGGGCATATCGCCTTGAAAAATGCCGCCCATCATTTCCTTGACAATCTTATGCGCTTTCGCCCGCATCCGCTCCTCGGTTTCCTGCTCGGCTAATTCCTTGTTACTTGGTCTGTCATATCTAATCTTCGTTTTTCTGTTCTATGCTCCCGAAAGATATTCCCCCTCCTTTGGCGAATGCCTGTGCCCATATTTCAGCCGTTGTTCGGGTAAAGTCTCTTGAGAAATGAACATATCCGTCGTCCATCACTTCGAACTTGCAATAACATTTGGCGCACCACTTCCCTATATTCGACGTGCTTACCTCATAGCCGCACCACGGACAATGCACCACCTCCAATACGCTGCCATTCCCGGGTACTTTCCTGCAATGGCTGTGTTTTCTGCATACTTTCATCTCAGTTGTTTTGTTTCGTATTCTTCGATCGTCTTGAATATCTGCAACGCCCCAAATCGAAGCCGCCGATGCCGCTGAAAAGGGAAGCGTGTGTCATGGTCAAAATAGTTTCTGTTGTGCCTGATGCCATTGAAGCCTCCGTTTGGCCCCCTCGTAATAATCTTTGTCGAGTTCTATGCCCATTATTTCGAATCCGAGATCGTCGCAGGCTATACATATCGAACCGCTGCCCAGATGCGTATCGAGAATTTTGTCGCCCGGTTTGGCATAGTTCGACAGCAGCCATTTATAGAGCGCTACGGGCTTCTGGGTGGGATGGATTCGACGCTCATTCAGCATTTTATTTCCTTGTTGTATGCGCCCTTCGGAGATAGATTTTCCTTGACACATTCCGTTCCACATGAATGCAAACAGGCGAACCGTATCAATCAAACTGCAGTAGGCTATTTCGCAATCCGAAAAAGAGCTTTTTCCATTGACTTTATCCCATACGATGCGGCCGGGGCCGAAGGGATAACAGAAATAATTGCATCCCCAAATGATCTGGTTTTTCGATACACGCTGCAATTCCATGAAATAGTTTTTATCGGGAACCGTCCAATGTTTTGCCTCGTAGGCTGGTCCTTTTACTCCTATCGACGATTTAGAAGTTCCGTAATAACCCAATTTCTCAGGACCATCGAAATAGGGCGGATCGACAATCGCCAGATCGAACGATCGGTCTGGAAACTCTCGCAGGAGATTCATACAATCAGCGTTGTGCAGTGTAATATTTCCTAATTTGTCCATCTCTTAAAATTCGATCTTCGATTACGACACTTCAGGTCATCCTCTTGGTTAACTTGGTATCTGATCTGTGCGAATAATTATCGGGATCATTGCTTTTCTGGGACGTGAGTACCCTTTACGGCCCATAGCTTCGAGTTTAGGAATCATCAATTCCAATTCTGAGAGCGAAAGACGGGCGAATTCTTTTCCGGCAATGCGATTGCTCAAACAGAATGTGTCAACAATGTCCCAGTCCGATGTGTCGATTCCAAGCCGCTGCATCCGGTGCAATACGGCAGACCTCAAACGCTTCCGTTCACGGTGGAATTCTTCGCTGCTCATCCCGGGATGTTCGAGTTCCGCTTCGATCGTTCGGCACATAGCCTCGTATTCCGACGTCCGCATATCGCGCAGAGAGGTCGTGCGGCCTTCTGTAAACCGTGCGACAAGAGTTTCCTTGATCTGGCTTCGATCTCCCGGCATTCGGTTCAGGAGTGCGTAAAACCGGGCGTAACTGGTCGGTTTGCGTTTCATGGGACTATTGTTTTGTGAGATCTTCTATTCCTGCATGGGCCTCGAATGTCTCGGCCAGGAATATCCGCATCCGTCGTTGTCTGGCAATCAGATATTCGAGGGTAGCACCCTTGCTCTGCTGCCATCCGGGGAGCATATAGATCGCATCGCACCGGAGCAGCATGGCAATATCCTGCCCCATCTGATCCTCCCATTCCGTGTCGGCTGGCAACCCGTTGTTCATCGGATTGACCGGAATAAGTCCGAATTTGCGGATTTTGGCCTCCGCTTCACCGAATTCCGCCTGCGCCAGCTTGGCGGGACGTCCCGATATGCGGCCACTGATGTATAGTTTCATCACTTCTCGATTTTTGAAAATGGTTTCTGACTTTGCGGTGTCCCCCAATATTCATCTGCCTTCTCGCGCCAGATAGTATACTCTCCAGTCGGACCGAAGAAACGACCGTTACTGAATGCCTTATACCCCTCTACCCAAATTTTCAGTCCGGCATCGTACATTACCGATCGGGCGGCCCGGCCCGCCGGTTGTTTTCCGTCGGCATGGCTCACGAAGACGAGCATCTTGTCCGGATGCCGTTCCTTGAATGCGATGTACTGACGGTAGTCGAGTTGTGTGTACTGGAATGAATCAATGATGACGAAGTCCGGAGACTTGCGCTTCGACAGCCGTTCGTCGAGTTCTTCCATGGATTCTCCGGCTACTACCTGGAACCGTCGTCCGCAATCCTGCATTGCATGACGCCGCAGAGTATTGAGAAACGATACGGAAAGGCCTTCTTCGAGCGAATCGTAGAGCACACGTCCGAAGGGCGTCAAGGCCTTGCCGAAAGACATGACGGCAGAGGTTTTGCCGTTTCCGGATTTTCCCCAAAAGAATACGACGCCCGTGCGGTCTATCTCACCGACGCAGTCTCCCCATCCGCCATCGGGTCGAATCGTATGGCGACGAATCGTGAGAGCCTGGGTTACAGAAAGAGATTTAGCCATGATAAATGGGTTTGAACAGGATTCGAAGTGATTATTTTACTGCAATAGCTGCCAGTCTTTTCTGTTTGTGAATCTCCCGGCGTACACGCCGAAGGTCGAACTCGCATCCGGCAGCATCTTTGACGACCGTTTTAACCGTCCGATCGTCCGTCAGACCATTTGCACGGGCGATTGCGGCGACTTCATAGGATGAAGCCGGCGTCAGTTCGATGAATTTGCGGCAGATGCGCGAATGGATTTCGTCGTAGCCTTTCTTGTTGTACGAAAGTCCTATCTCCATGCGTCGTTTGATATAGTGCGTAGAGATGAACACGATGCCGCAGAAATTCTCCAGCCGGTTGTAGATCGTAATGAAATAGTAGAAAACCGAATCGGAGAGTTTGTCCCCTTCGTCGAATATGAGCAGCGGAGCTTCAAGCGTCAGCAGATGCCGTGTAATCCGTTCGAGCAGTTCGTGCATGCTCCGGTCCGAAATGCCGATGCCCAAGGCTCGGGACATTTCTCGGATGAAGTCGATACGGTGCATGTCCTCCGAACAGGGGATCACGAAAACGTTTTCGTGTTGCGATGCGTAGTCGCGTGCCGTTGTCGTTTTCCCCGAACCTGCCGGAGCGATGGCCCATGCAACATTCTGGAATTGCTGTGCGTCGGAAAACAGTTCGGAGAGTTCCTGATACATCCTCGTCCTGCAGAGCTGCCATCCTTCGGCCCGCTGTCCGGAGATCTGCGCCCGCAGCTTCACAAACATCTCGTCACTGATTGACTCGTACCGGCCATTGAGAATCGTTGATACCGTGCCGGCCGAGATCCCGATCAGGGAGTTTGCTGCTTTGTTTTGGCTCGGGTAGCGGCCGACATAATTTTGGAGCAGCTCGCGAATTTCGTTTTTCTGTTCGTTCGTAAGTTTCATATCAGAATCGGTTATAAAATGATGCTTCATCGAAAGTCATATTGCTGATCTGTTTCTCGGTCTGACCGATGGAAATCGGTTCACAGCTTTCCGCCGCTTCCGTACCGGTAGGAGTCAGCGTATGGACCGCACGTGTGTCGTAGAGACGTTCCTGATCCCGGCGCGATAGGCCTTGCAGGCGTGGTGTACGCAGTCCGTGTTGTTCCGGGGCAACGCCGTGTTCCAGTTCGAGCCTGTATCCTTCCATCTGACGTAGGATGCGCTCTTGTTTGTTCGCTTCGAGCATCGCCCGCAGAAATATCTGTTCTTCGGAGGACTGCTCTTGAATGGCCCGGTGTACGGTTGCGTACGGTCCTGCCGGGACGACCATCCGAAGGCCGCCTACTGCCGGTTTTGTGCAGAGCCATACCTGCGTCATATCGTCCGGATCGTAGCGGACAAAGAATTTGCGGGTCGTATTCTTGCGCCGGAACTCCATATCCGGAAGTCCTGCCGCGTCGAAGACTTCGTAAGTGTAACGTTGTCCTTCGACCTGAATGGTAATACCTGATGACGTGAATTCGCTCGGACGTTCTGTCTCGCGCCAGAACATTTCCATATAGTCGTATCGGGATAATGCCGGAGCCTCGGGATTCTCCGAGCGGAGATACATCTCCCGACGGCTCATTTTCGAATCCGGATGACGCATATCGTTCCAACGCTCCCGATAATCGGCATACGCCCTGCATAATTCCTCGAAGGTGTACAGCCCGTCCGCATTGGCTTCGACAAATTCGAGATTAGGGCGCGAATCGCGACTCGTAGCCGTGATATTTTGTCCTGTGAATCGCCAGTCGGCATGCAGCACTTCGCGCTGGAATCGGCCGAAAAGCGATTCGATCGTCTTGGCCTGCGGCGTATGTGGTGCCGTATTGCGGCTGATTCGACAGATTCGGGACATGAATTCCTTCGATTTGTCCGTTTTCTGCCCTCCCTGATTGTCCGTAACAATCTCGAACGGTTTATGTCCGGCCGTCTCGACTGCCATACGGAACGCTCTGCGCTGCATCTCGGCATTCTCGACCTCCCCGATGCAATAACCCAACAGCATTTCGCTGTAGGCGTCGATCACCTCGTAGACCATTGCCGTTTTCTTGACCAAACGCCCGCTCTTGTCCCGTCCTTTATAATAAAGGTTCAGCTTCGTACCGTCGCCATACCACAAGGCATCGCGAAGAGCCGGCATCACCGTTTGCTGCTTGCGGTCGAACTTCTGGCGTGCAGCCAGTTCTCCATAGACTGCCGCCCACCATTTCGGTGCAATATCCGGACGATCCAGGTAGGCCGTGACGGAATTCATCGACTCGAGTGTTTTCCATCCTTTTTGCTCGGCCCGACGATTGTACTCCTCGAATATCTGGCGAAGCGTATAGACCGGTATGCGACTGCGACGCAGTGCGACCAGCAAACGCCCTCCTTCCGGGGTAATTTTGGATTTGTTCGCATTGCAGAATTTTTTCGATACGAGACTTGCAAAACCTTCACGCTCATAGGCTCTCAATTTATCCTTCAAACGCGCGGCATTCTCCGGAAGCGTGTGGTGAAAGTCATTGCGCATCTGTTCGGCCGTGGCGAGGATATTCTCCCAAATAATCCGGGTCGAGTTTTTAAGACGGTTCCGGCCGATCCGCTGTTCCTGAACCTTTTCCACCAAAACATCGAGAACCGACGCGTTCAGCGTATACTCCTCGATCTTTTCGGCCGGAAGCCGCTCTCCGTTCGGCAATCGGAAGGAGCCTTCTTCCAAGCCCGCAAAGAATTGGCGGGCCGTAGCATTGATCGTAATCATCGGTTTGTTGTTGCTTAGCAATTCTTCCGGATCGCCGTATTTGGCTTCGAACTTATGCCGGAAGCGTTCCGGCAATGATGGGTATTCGATCAGAGCGCAACAACCCAGTCCTTTACCGGGGCGAAGGATATTGAGTTGTTTACGACGTACAAGATTCCGATAATTATTCATGGTCATTACCGGTTCCCCATCATCGCTACGTGTCAGATCCTCTACTGTAACTACTATCGTATGACCAAATCGTTGCATCGTTTTACTTTTTTACCGCTCCTGTGTTGGTATCGCTCCGGATAATACTTTTGTGTTTTACGGAAAAATTAGGGAGCCGATTGTCATCCCTGATTTTCCAACTGTTTTGCTTCCCGCCACAGAACCCAGCTTACCGAACCACTGATTACAGTGGTAAGCAAGTGAATTGTATTCCCGGCACACATGCCAAGAGCGCCTCCAAACGCCAACAGCCCGAATATCGCAGCCCCGACGTAGTTTTCGCGAATGATCCACCTATTGTTCATTGCTGAGTAGGATTTTGGTTCGGTTTTAAGACACCGCCCCGGTCGAGGGCGACCTTGCGAATCTTTTTCGCGAGGTCTGTATTCGTCTTGCATGATAACGCTCTACGGATGGTGAGCTGGCTCACATTGAAGATCTCGCCGAGCACCTTGCGCTCTCCGTACTCAAGAATGATTTTTGCCATAACTTGCTTTTTTGCTATATTTGTCCGCCAGTTACACATTGGAAACTGCATTGCAAATATAACAAATATATTCCCTAATTAGCAAGCGAAATGACAAATAAATTTGGTAGTATTAAAGACAGAATATTACAACTTGCTGAAAAGTCAGGACTTGGAAAGAAGAAGTTTTGTGAAAAAATTGGTATGTCATACTCTAATTTCACGGGAAAAGCCAAAGACACACCTCTTAATTCTACCGCAATAGGGAATATATTGTCTATAATTCCAGAGGTCAATCTTATGTGGCTTATTACGGGGCAAGGAGATATGCTGCGTCTCGATGAGTTTGACAGTACAAAGTTATCGGACAAAGAGACGGTGGCGCAATTATTGACTTATCTTCGGGAAAAAGATGCTGAAATCAAAGACCTTGCAAAACAAATAGGACATCTCGAAGCTGAAAATGAATTAATAAAAGCGGAATCGGAATCCCTCAAAGCTGAAATCAGAACAGCAAAAAAGGCCCCTTCTATGGATGCCGAGGATGCCATCTCTGCCGCTGCAAACGAATAAATAGCATGTGCGTAGTCCCCAAATATTGAAGCACATGATAATTCTTTCGCACACATAATTTGCATGATTTTTCTGCGTAAACATGCAGCAAAATGCTAATATGCAACGTATTACATATTTAAGTTGAAGTAATGCAATGTGTATTATCCATCCATAAAACCGCTATTTACATGCTATTTTTGCATAAATACGACCATTATGCACACACTAATACAAATAAATATATGTTGTAATTGAACATCTAAACGAACATCTAATATATCTTTTTCGTTTTTACGGACGTGATTAATTGAACATCTTAGTGAACATCTTAATGAACATTTAAACTCGAAATGGGCCATATTGCTGGAGTCAGAAAATCGGCTCTCTGAAGATGATTTTCGGACGATTGAACGGTATCTTGAACAGTTCTTGAAGCATACTCGTTGCGGGAGTAACAACATAATAAAACCCCACCGTAATCATCATTTTACCGATGTATGGCGGGGTTTTTCCATACGGAATCGAGGATATCATCGCCGGAATTTGAGCTGTTTTGATAGCTTATTTCGGGGCGTGTAATATTTTCCGCTCAAACGGACCGTTTAAAGGCATGTCAAAGTAACACGAAAGTATCACTAAAGTCGCATTTCGATCGAGCGGCTGTCCGGGACGGTCTTGTGCTTATCTGTCTGTGTTACACGGTATTTACGGGTTTATTGCTCTCCTCTGGTTTGTCACATTTCGTTTTTACCCCCACAAGAGGGGCTGTTTTCAGCGGCAGTTTACTTTAATGCTTCAATAGTCCGCGTCGGTCATGTCGTTCTTTTGGGATCCGGTGTATTTGGTGGCCGGACCCTTCCATTCGATCGTCAGAACGTTTTTGGTTCCCTGTTCCGTGTAACCGAACATTCCGTAGTCCAGCATGGTGAAGGTGAATTCCCACTCCTTGTCGTTCTTCTTGACCGTCAGGGTGGCCTCGTTGGGACATTGTTTCATCCAGGAGTTGTTGCATCCGTATCCCGTGCTGTACCGGCTGAGGTTCGAGTTGTTGAAATTGAACGCCCACTTGCATTCGGTGTCTTCGGTCAGATCGAAGTTGTCCCTTCCGACGTACGCGTCGGGCAGGCGGAACATGGGTGTTCCGATGAGACCGTCGATGCCGAAGTTGTCTTCGGTCTTGTCGGTCCGGAAATAGAAGATGTAGGCCGCGTCGATCATGTCGCCCGTATTCGAGTCGCGGAAGTTCGTGTCGTGACGCAGTTCCAGCGCCGTGACTTCCCAGTCCAGGAGCGTTTCGCCCGTCTCCGACTTGATCGAGACACGGGGGCGGAACGGCTCGACGGGCGTCATGTCGGTCTCCTCCTTGACGGTCGTGAACGTTCCGAACCATTCGCCTTCGAGTTTCGGACCCTCGGGGAATTCCACCGAGAAGCGCAGGTAGGTCCGCTCGCCGGCCTGGATCGTCGTCACCGTACCCGTCGCGCCCTCGACTTTGGCGTTGTCCCACGTCCGGTAGGCCCGGTAGTCGAAGATCCGCACCTGTGCCTCCTGCTTTCCGAAATCGACCGTCGCACCCTGTAATTGGGAGGTCGAGAGGTTGAACGAGACGGCGTAATGGCCCTTCGTCAGTCCATCGGGAGCCTCGGCATCGGCGACCTGTCCGAACGTGAGGACGTTGGTGGCGGCGCTCTGGTAGAGGAACACCTTCTTCAGATCGTTCGTTTCGTGCGTTTCGCCCTCGGTCACCGTCAGGCTGTTCGTGCTCGCGTAGCCCACGACGGGATCGCCCGCATAGGCGGCACGCAGACGGCTCGCGCCCTTCTCGGCGTCGAGCGTCAGGGTGAGCTTCGAGCCCGACTTGGCCAGGGAGAGCGTGCCGGTCATGCCTTCGCCGCTCTCGAACTCGCCGCATGCGATCCGGATCTTTTCGGCGTCGGCCGTCGCCAGATCGACTTCGGCGGTCTCCACGCCGTCGGCGACCGTGATCTGCAAGCCGGCCGTTTCCTCGGAGGGGGCCGTCACGTCGGGATCGGCATAGAAGCAGTAGGTCGTCGCGGCGGCCGCGGCGGCGTGCCATTCGACGGCGCTTCCGATGCCGGTCACCGTCTTGTCCAGCTCGTACTGGTTCGTCAGCTCGGCGGGAACGGCCTCGGTGCAGGTGTTGTTGTACCGCGCCAGCAGCGTCTTGCCCGACTTCATCGTCACCTCGACATGGAGGTTGAGCTTCGAGGTCTCGGCGACCAGGTCGGCCTGCAGCGACACCTTCTCGACGTCGGTCTTCAGCGTGTTCCTGTTCACCGCGATGTCCTTGTAGGCGATCTCGAACTCGTCGGTCTCCGTATTGACGGTTCCCTTGGGGTTGCGGACCGCAATGCGCAGGAAGTCGTTCACCGCGGTCATGTCGTCCATGCCGGTCACGCCGTTCGAGGGCGAGAGGTAGAACGTGTAGAGGTCGGTGTCCTCCACCTCGTAGATCGCCGACTTGATGTCCACGGGATCGCCTCCGTCGTATTCGAACTGGTCGTTCAGCTCGACCGGATCGGGCGGGGGCGTCGGGCCGTCCTTGCCTTCGTTATCGTCGGAGCACGACACGAAGCTTCCGGCGGCGAGCAGCATCGCCCAGGTCAGGACGCGTAGTCCCGAAAGATAGCTCTTTTTCATAAGCAAGAGGGTTTAAAGGTTTTTGGGTGTAACGGCGCGGGTGGGCCGCACCCGCGCCGTTTCGGGGTTCCTCTACCGGAGCGAGAGCCGGCGTGCGGGGAGGGCCTGTGCGGGTTTCGAGTCCGCGGCGTCGCGCATCGTCGGGAAGCGCTGCTTTTCGGACGCGGGTTTCGCCTCCGGTGCGGCCGCGGCCGCGGGTTTGAACTCCTTGCCCGAGGAGACTACCGGGGTGACGCCGTCGCCCAGCACGACCGGGCCGGTCCACGTGCCCGTGATGCTGTGGTGCAGCACGTCCTCGCCGTCCACCTCGAAGGTGAACCAGTTTTCGCCGCCCTCGGCCTTCGTGATCGTCACGGTTCCTTCGTAGATGCTGGCGTATCCCTTCATTGAGGCGATGTTGAGCCAGCCGTCGATGACGATGTGATCCGGATTGCTGTGGTATTTGGGATAGCCGTTGCCGATCGCGCTGCCGATGCCCAGCCAGCGTGTACCGATATGGCCTTCGCCGCCCTGGTAGCCGCGGAGTGCGACACCGGGCCGCATCTGGGCCGGATAGCGGTTCGGCGAGAGGGTGTAGGTTCCCGGAGTGATCTTGCCCTCGTCGCCCGGCTCCACGAGCAGGTCGAGACGGACGATGTCGCCCTCGACGAGTTTGCCCGGATCGTTGTATTCGCCGGTCGGATCGTGCTTGTAGGTTCCCGTGGCGAGACCGAGGTCGATGAACTGGTAGCCGCAGGCTTCCGGAGCGGGCGGAGTGACGGTGGTGAGATCGGCCACGTCGATCGTGCCCAGTCCGGGGACGAAGATCTGCGTCTGCGGGAAGCAGTGCGCTTTCTCCAGGTAGCTCAGGTCCATGTCGAGATCCTCGGTGAGCGTCGAGGAGCCGTCGTCTTCGCTGTCGTCCGACTGGTCCTCGAGCGGAATGTCGCCCTCGAAGCTGCCCTTGAACACGTAGCCCGTCTGCGCCTCGATTTCGAACGTGACGCGGTGACGGTTGTTGGCCAGCTCCTCGATTTCGATCGTGCCCTCCGAGCCGTACGAGTACTGGCCGTTCTGCGTCTGGTCGTCATAGGCGGCGTAGGTTCCCATGGGGATCACCATGCCGAGGATGGTCATTTCGGCGGCCGGCATCCACGTATCCTTCTTGTAGGTCGTGGCGGCCGTGTACGTGCCGGGGGTGAGCTTGCGTTCCTTCTTCGGGTCCAGGAACTTCGGACCGATGACAGTGAGCTTCACCGCATAGCCGAAGGGCTCGCCGGCGTCGCCCTTCTCGTCGTAGAAGGTCATTTCGATCATGCCGCCGCCGGTGTCATAGACGTCGCCGCTGTACACGCCCTGGGCATATACGCCCTTGAACTCGATGTCGTGCATCAGGTGCGGCATGGTGGGCAGCGTCGTGCCGTTGCCCACGCGCAGGTCGCCCTCGAACGAGATCGGATACTCCGTGCCCGCTTCGCCGACGATGCCGTCCTCGTCGAGGAACGTCGTGGAGATCTTGGCGATGTTCTGCGCGTCGCGCGAGATCGTGATCGGGCCCGAGAGGTGCATCTGGTTGTAGTTCGTTCCGTCGAAGTAGAGCACGAAGCTGTTGTCGAACGAATAGGTGTGGTCCTCCAGCCCGGGGCTTTCGTTGAAGACGCCCGTGGGGAAGGTCTTCCACTTCTCGCCGCTGTCGAGGTAGCAGTCGATGACCAGCATGTAGCCCGGCTCGGTGAGCGCGGCCTGAACGCCGCTCTGGATCGTGTAGGGCGCGTCGGTTACGGCGATGTAGTAGTCGTTGGCGCCCGAGGCGGGTTTCTCGCTGCCCAGCCACCAACTGAACACCGGCGTATCGAGGACGATGCCTTCGCCCTGCCCGCTCTGCTCGCTGTGGCGGGAGCACGTGCCGTTGTAGGAGGCCGTGAGCGTCTCGCCGGACTTCATGGCGGCGTCGAGGGTCATCTTGACCGTCGTCAGCGAGGTCAGTTGCAGCGACAGCGTGCTTTTGGCCGTGTTGTCGGCCGAGGCGGCGGAGATGTCCACCTTCTTGTAAAGCAGCGAATTGCCTTCGGCGAGCAGGTCGATGTCGCCCGTCGGGGTGTCGGTTTCGATCTTGATGTAGTCGTCGGCCAGCAGCATGGCGTCGAGGTCGAGCAGGCCCTCTGTGGGCGAGAAGTAGAACGTGTAGGTTTTGCCCGTTTCATCGACCTGATAGACAACAGAGCCGATTTTGCTCTCGGTTCCTTCGTAAACGAACGAGTTTTCCCCTCCTCCCGGAGGCGGAGTGTCGTCGTCGCCGTCGTCCGAGCACGACGACCACAAAAAGCTGCACATTCCCAATACGGAGAACAGCAGGCACCACGGATAGAATTTCTTCATAGAGCTGATGATTTATGAAGGCCGGGAATCCCGACCGGGTTTGTCCTTGTCCGGCCCCGCGGCGGCCGGAACCGCCGCAGGACGAAAATGCTCACTGCACCGCGAAAGCAGAAATAAGGGTTTTAAAAAAAAGGAAGCGTGGTGCCGAAGACTTATTTTAACAGTGAGGTTCTGGAATACCTTGGAGATAAAATAAGCAACAGCCCCACGCCTGTATCCGAAGAGACGGGTACAACGTAGAAAGGAGTCAGCTCATTCTCTCTCCAATTGAATTTTCCAGATTCCACTGTGAGAATAAACTTGCGCTTCCGCATCAAATATGTCGTCCAAATATAGGGAACAGATTTGAATTATGCAAGTGACCGCCTTTCATTTCGGAGCTGTTGCAGGGCAAAATTCGACAAAAAGTTTGTGAAAATCAATATTTACCCTTAAATATGTAATTTCTAAACTGGGAAATACCGTCCTTCTCCGAACCGTTTTCCGGTCGTTACGGACCGTTTTTCGGCCGTCGTTCCGGGCTGTGTGTTAGTCGTTTATCCGGGTATGCCGCCGGGAGCGTCCGCACGAGGGGCACTCTTCGGTGCGGAGGGGTGCGCCGACTTCGGGACGGAAAATGCATTTTTCTCGTTTTTTTTGCCGAGACCGGCGCCGAAGGACCGGATTCGGCCTGATTCCGTGTGTTCTATGATACGTAGGCCGGGGGACCGGAGGGAAGACCGGGCGGAATGTAGCGGGGATTTCTTCGGGCCCCGGGGCCGGAAACCGCCGGACCGCCGGGAAGAACGGGAAGGCGGAAGAGACCCGTCCGGTCCGGCGGGACCGCTCGTTCGGGTGCGGAAATTCCGCCGGAAGGGTGTCGGAACGGCCGGAAGGAATCGGCCGAACGGGCGCAATGATCGGCTAAAAGGGCGTATCGGCGCGGGTGAAAGGACTGCGGAACATGCTGAACGGGCGGAGGAGAAACGGCCGGGCGGTTCGGGCGGATACCTATTATATTAGGGGAATGTCCGGCGGGCGGAGGGTTCCGTCCGCCGAAAAAAATACCACCCCGGAGTGTTCGGGGTGGTATTCGGAAACGCTTCGGACCGGGTTCGGCGGTCCCGGGGGCGTCACTCCTCGATGAAGTCGATGTTGATTTCGCGCTGGAAAACCTCCTGTAGCGAGATCATGGTTTCGGTCGAGGCGAGGCCCTGGATGTGCAGGATGCCGTCGAAAATCGTCCGCATCAGGTGTTCGTTGTCCACGCAGTAGAGCTTCGCGAGGATGTTGCCCGCTCCGGTGATGAAGTGGCATTCCACGATTTCCGGAACCTTTTTCAGCTCCTCGATGGCCTCCGACAGCAGTTTCGGATCGCGCAGCGTGATGCTGACGTGCGCGCAGACGTCGAAGCCCATCATCTTGGGGTTCACGACGAGCCGGCTGCCGAGAATCACGCCCGCCTCGTCGAGCTTGCGGATGCGCTGGTGGATGGCGGCTCCCGAAATGCCGCATTCGCGCGCGATCTCCAGAAAAGGCATCCGCGCGTTCTTTATCAGGTATTTGAGGATTTTGCGATCTATCGCGTCGAGTGCTACCTTAGGCATGGCGGGGGATCATTTAAGTACGTTCAACTCCTTGCCGACCTTGATGAAGGCGGCGATGCAACGGTCGAGCTGCTCGGTCGTGTGGCCTGCGGAAACCTGGACGCGGATGCGCGCCTCGCCTTTCGGCACGACCGGATAATAGAAGCCCGTGACGAAAACGCCCTCGTCCTGGAGCTTCGCGGCGAAGTCCTGCGAGAGTTTGGCGTCGTAGAGCATCACGGCGCAGATGGCCGACTGCGTGGGTTTGATGTCGAACCCGGCGTCGAGCATTCCCCGGCGGAAGTGTTCGACGTTGGCCACCAGCCGGTCGTGCAGCTCGTCGCTTTCGGCGAGCATCCGGAACATTTCGATCGAGGCTCCCACGACGGCGGGGGGCAGCGAATTGGAGAAGAGGTAGGGACGCGACCGCTGGCGCAGCATGTCGATGATCTCCTTGCGGCCCGTGGTGAAGCCGCCCACGGCGCCGCCGAAGGCCTTGCCCAGCGTGCCGGTCAGGATGTCCACCTTGCCGCGCAGGTCGTAGAGCTCGGTGATGCCGCGGCCCGTTTTGCCCAGCACGCCGGCCGAGTGGCACTCGTCCACCATCACCAGCGCGTCGTACTTCTCGGCCAGTGCGCAGATCTTGTCGAGCGGTGCGGCGTTGCCGTCCATCGAGAACACGCCGTCGGTGCAGATGATGCGGAACCGCTGGGCCTGCGCCTTCCTGAGACACTCCTCCAGTTCGGCCATGTCGGCATTGGCGTAACGGTAGCGCACGGCCTTGCACAGACGCACGCCGTCGATGATCGAGGCGTGGTTGAGTGCGTCGGAGATGATGGCGTCCTCCTGGGTGAAGAGCGGCTCGAACACGCCGCCGTTGGCGTCGAAGCAGGCGGCGTAGAGGATCGTGTCCTCCGTGCCGAAGTAGTCGGAGACGGCCTTTTCCAGCTCCTTGTGGATGTCCTGGCAGCCGCAGATGAAACGCACGGACGACATGCCGAAGCCGCGGCGGTCCATGGCCTGCTTGGCCGCTTCGATCAGGCGTTTGTTGTCCGACAGTCCGAGGTAGTTGTTGGCGCAGAAGTTCAGCACCTTGCGGCCTGCCACCTCGATCTCGGCCCGCTGGGGCGACTCGATGATCCGTTCCTTCTTGTAAAGCCCCGCAGCCTCGATTTCGGCGAGTTCCCGCTGCAGGTGTTCCTTGATTTTCCCGTACATATCCGTTAATTTTTTGATGAATGATCGCCTGTGAAGTGTCAATTTGTTACAAATATACGATTATTTCCCGAAAACAGCCACTTTCGCGCCGCTTTTTTCACCGGGGCGGGTAACGGATCGTAACCTGCCGTCCGTCGCAGCCCCGCGGACGGGGCGGGAAGCCGGCGCCGCGCGGTATTTCCGTCCCGGGCGGGACGGATGAAATTTCACGCGCCGCCCTTGCCGTCCCGCGGAAATTTGCCTATCTTTGGAATTCGAACAACTAAATGCGACACTATGAAAAAATCGTGTGTTTTGGTCAGCGGCGGCGCCGGCTACATCGGATCGCATACCGCCGTGGAGCTGATCGCCGCGGGCTACGACGTGGTTATCGTCGATAACCTTTCGAACAGCGACATCGCCGCCGTCGAGGGGGTCCGCCGCATCACGGGGACGGAGATCCCCTTCGTCGAGGCCGACTGCTGCGACCGCGAAGCGTTCCGCCGGGTCTTCGAACGGTACGAGTTCGACTCGGTGATCCATTTCGCCGCGTCGAAGGCCGTGAACGAGTCGGTCCGCAAGCCGCTCGAATATTACGGCAACAACCTCACCTCGTTCATGAACGTCATCTCGCTGATGCGCGAGTTCGGGCGGCGGAACATCGTCTTCTCGTCGTCGTGCACCGTTTACGGCGAACCGGACAAGCAGCCCGTCACGGAGCGCACGCCCCGCAAGCCGGCCACCTCGCCCTACGGCAACACCAAACAAATGTGCGAAGACATCCTGCGCGACTCGGTGGGAGCCTACGAGGGGATGAGGGGCATTGCCCTGCGCTATTTCAACCCCATCGGCGCGCATCCCTCGGCCCTGATCGGCGAGCTGCCGCGCGGCGTGCCGCAGAACCTCGTGCCCTATATCACGCAGACGGCCGCCGGGCTGCGCGAGTGCCTTTCGGTCTTCGGCGACGACTACCCGACTCCCGACGGATCGTGCATCCGCGACTATATCGACGTGGTGGATCTGGCCCGCGCGCATGTCGCCGCGATCCGCCGCATGATCGGGAACCGGAGCGCGGAGCCGTACGAGGTCTTCAACGTCGGCACGGGCCGCGGCGTCTCGGTGCTCGAACTGGTGCACCGTTTCGAGGAGGTCAATCACCTGAAGCTCAACTATCGGATCGCACCCCGCCGCGAGGGCGACATCGTCGCCATCTGGGCCGACCCGACCCTTGCGAACACGGAGCTGGGCTGGCGGGCCGAGCGCACGCTCGACGAGACGCTCGCTTCGGCCTGGAAGTGGGAGAAGCGCCTGCGCGGCATCGAGTAGCGGGTTTCCGGATTTCCCGTCCCGGTCCTTCGGCGGACGGGGACGACAGTACGGCGCCGGACGGAATTTTACAAGCAAATTCCGTCCGGCGTTCGTCGTGTGCGGGGCGTGGACCCTCCCTGCCGCAGCGTTCCGGGAGGCGGGTCACGGCCGTTTCCGAAGCCCCGAATTGGCGTCCTCCACCCTGCATTCGCCTCCGTAGTCGATCAGCGCGCCCGACGAATGGCAGGCCTTCAGCAGGCGCGTGCACCATACGACGGCCCGGCTCGACGACGTGGCGTTGATCGAATAGTCGGCCACCCGCAGGTCCGGCGCATCGAACCGGCTTCCCGAGGAGGCCGATACGCTGCCCGCGGAGACGCGGGCGTCGCCCAGAAGCTCGATGCGGGCCGAACTGGTGGCTTGCGCCTCGAACCGCTCTCCCGAAAATTCACCGCGGATCGCGCTGCCGCTGGTGGCCGTCAGCTCGGCCCGTTCGGCCGTCATCGCTCCGTCGAGGCGCGACGAGGAGGAGGCCGTCGCGTCGAGCGATCCGGTCCGGATGGCGCCCCGGAAGGCTGCGCCGCTCGACAGCATCAGGCGCGTGTCCGGTGCCGATACGGGTCCTTCGAAACGCGACGAGGAGGTGGCGACGATGTCCAGCGTGCCGTCGCTTCTGACCGGGGCGTTGAAACGCGAGCCGCTCGACAGCGTGATCTGCCCGCCGCCCGTCTGCACCGAACCGTCGAAAGCCGAGGAACTCGTCAGCCGGATATCGCCCGTTCCCGAACAGTGCAGGTCGGTTCGGATCCGCGAGCCGGAGCTGGCGGCGACCGTGCCGGTTCCGGTGCGCACCGTTCCCGCGAAGCGGCTCGATCCGGAGAGCGTCAGTTGCAGGTCGGAGGTCTCGACGTCGGCTTCGATCGAACTGCCCGAGGAGGCGAGGAGCACCGCCGAATGCCTTCCGACCGGGGCTTTGCAGACGATCTGCGCCGATGCCGTGGCGCGAAGCGTCTCGAGCCGCTTCGAAGCGGGTACGACGGCCGAGACCGAACAGTTGCTGACCGACTGGGCGTCGATCGAGATGCGCAGGTCGCCGTCCCGTCCTTCGACCGTCACGTGGTCGATCACGTTGTCGTCGGCCGTGACGAGAATGTCCGATGCGGCCGGATCGACCGTGACCCGGATTCCCCGCGAGACGTGCAGGGAGTGGTAGTTGCCCGCCCGGCCGCGCTGCTGCGTTTCCATCCGGCCGCTGCCTTTCAGCGTCCGGGTCCGCCGCCTGCCGTTGCCGGGTTCCGCCGCGGTGTATCCTGTGGCGGTGTATCCTGCCGGGACGTATCCTGTCGCCGCATGTTCCGTTGCGGAGGATCGGTTTTCCGCAGCGGCGGGTTCCGCCGCGGTGCGGAGGGGCGTTTTCGCCTCCGCGGCGGTCCAGGCGAGGAGGCAGAGCAGGGGGAGCAGTCGTTTTTTCATATCGGTTGTATTTTAGGTGTCCGTTCGATGCGCCGTCGTCCGGAGGGGAGGCGCATTCCTCTCCGCGGATACGCCGCTGTCGCGTCCGCCGGACCGGATCCGGTCCGGCGGACGATTTCAAAGATACGGAATTTAAATCCGAACCGGAAATTTTTCCGGGAAAATTCCGCCGCCGATTTTTAATTTTCAGTTATTTACACTAACTTTGCCGCCCGAAAGACAGGCGGATGTGGGATGCGGCCGTTTCAGGCCGCATTGAGAACCGCCGGTGGAAACATTAACCAAATAACAACACAACACCATGAAAACCATTTCGGTAAAGGCTGTGAAGCGCGCCGACTTCGGCAAGAAGGCGGCCAAGGCCGTGCGCCGCGAGGGCATGATTCCCTGCGTATTGTGCGGCAACGGCGAGACGGTCGCCTTTTCGGTAGATCCCCGCGAGATCAAACCGCTGATCTACACCCCCAATTCGTATATCGTCGAGTTCGACTTCGACGGCAGCAAGGAGCAGGCCGTGCTGCGCGAGGCGCAGTTCCATCCGGTGCGCGAGGAGATTCTCCATCTGGATTTCTACCGCGTGGCCGCCGGCAAGCCCGTTTCGATCGCCATTCCGGTGCGCCTGACGGGTAACGCCGAGGGTGTGAAGGTCGGCGGCAAGCTGACGCTGTCGGCCCGCAAGCTGACCGTGAGCGCTCTGGTGGAGAACCTGCCCGACGAGATCGTCGTGGACGTGACGCCGCTGGGCGTGGGCAAGACGATCTTCGTAGGCGACCTCCAGTTCGAGAACCTCCGGTTCGTGACGCCCGCCACGACCGCCGTCTGCGCCGTCCGCGTTACGCGCGCTTCGCGCGGAGCCGCTGCCGCCGAGGGCAAATAGCCGCTGACCGCGTATGAAATACCTCATCGTTGGATTGGGGAATATCGGCGCCGAGTACGCCGAAACCCGTCACAACATCGGATTCAAAGTGTTGGACGCCCTCGCAGAGGCGTCCAACGCTGTTTTTACCACGGCGCGTTACGGCGACGTCGCCGAGGTGAAATACAAGGGCCGGACGCTCGTGCTGCTCAAGCCTTCGACCTACATGAACCTCTCGGGCAAGGCCGTCCGCTACTGGATGGACGCCGGGAAGATCGCTCCGGAGAACCTGCTCGTCGTATCGGACGACATCGCCCTGCCGTTCGGCATGCTGCGCCTGCGCCCGAAGGGGAGTGCCGGAGGTCACAACGGGCTGAAAAACATCGCCGAACTGCTCGGTACGGAGGAGTACGCCCGGATGCGTTTCGGCGTGGGCGGCGACTTCCCGAAAGGACATCAGGTGGAATACGTGCTGGGCGAATGGACCGACGCTGAGCGCGAGGCGATGCCCGGACGGCTGAAGGTGTTCGTCGATGCGATCCGCTCGTTCGCGACGGCCGGCGTGGCTACGACGATGAATTTTTTCAACAAGAAGTGACCGCGGCCTTCCGCGGAGAAGGGAGGACGGACGGGTTCGCCGTGCGGTGAAGGGAACAGTCGGGGCTATCTTTTTCCGTACACATTATCGAAATACTTTTGGTACTCTCCGGAGGAGATATTTTCGAGCCACGCTTGGTTTTCGAGGTACCACCTCACCGTCCGTTCGATCCCCTCTTCGAACTGCAGCGAAGGCTCCCACCCCAGTTCTCTCTGGAGTTTTCGCGAGTCGATGGCATATCGCAGGTCGTGCCCCTTTCGGTCGGAGACATACGTGATCAGGTCGTCCGAATATCCTTCTGGGTTTCCCAGCAGACGGTCCGCCGTGCGGATGAGCACCCTTACGATGTCGATGTTCTTCCACTCGTTGAATCCCCCGATGTTGTACGTCTCTGCGACCTTTCCCCTGTGGAATATGGTGTCGATAG
>NZ_JAGQEJ010000008.1:0-176754 GCF_018101075.1 Alistipes sp. Marseille-P2263 | reverse complement strand
TTCCGTCGCGGTCGAGGCAGGAGAAGTATCCTCCGTAGGTTTTGTCCTGGGAATGTTCGAGCCAGAAGGGCAGTACGCTGTCCATGAGTTCCGACCGGTATTGGTCGGCCAAATGTTGAAAATCCATATTGTTGCGGTTAAAAATTATCTGCGTTTTTCATTTGCTCTGCTGCCAGTAGCGTTCGATCTCCTCGAGCGAACGCCCCGTGGTTTCGGGCACGGCGCGCCACATGATGAGCATGTAGGGGACGCACATGGCCGCGAAGAGGAGGAAAGTGCCTCCGGGGGTCAGCGTCTCGAGCATCCAGGGGGTCAGCTGGCCGATCAGGTAGGTTCCGACCCAGAGCGAGAGCCCGGCGATCGACATGGCCAGTCCGCGGATGCGCGTGGGGTACATCTCGGAGAGCAGCACGAAGATCACGGCGCTGATCGACACGGCGCAGCAGAAGACGTAGGCCAGGAAGAAGACCAGCAGGAAGGTCGGGGAAAGCCCCCAGGCGGCTCCGGCGAGGAAGTAAACGCCGATGCAGAGCAGCGAGAGGATCATGCCCGACACGCCCCAATAGACCAGCTGTTTGCGGCCCACGCGGTCGATGATGACGAGCGCCAGGACGGTGGTCAGCATGTTCACCACGCCCACGAGCACCTGCGAGAAGAGCGAATCGCCGCTCGAAAGTCCCGCGTCCTCGAAGATCGTGGGGCCGTAGTAGAGCACGGCGTTCACGCCCATGAACTGCCCCAGCATGGCGATCGCTACGCCGATCAGAAGCGCCTTGCGCATTCCCGGCGACGTCAGCGCCCGCCATTCGGACTTCGGCGCCGCGGCTTCGGCGCTGCGGATCGAGGCGATCTCTCCGTCGGCCGCCTCCGACGAGCGGTAAATGCGTTGCAGTACGGCGTGCGCCCCCTCCGTGCGGTTGCGCAGGATCAGCCAGCGGGGACTTTCGGGGATGAAGAAGATCACCACGAAGAACAGCACGGCCGGCAGCGCGTTGCTGCCGAGCATGCCGCGCCACATCTCCGTGACCATGATCTGTTGCATCCACGGCGAGTCGTAGATCGCCGTTTCGGCCGCCCTGAGAATCTGGAAATTCACGAGGTAGGCCCCCAGGAAGCCGATGGTGATGGCCAGTTGGTAGAGCGAGACGAGCGTGCCGCGCCACCGGGCCACGGCCACTTCGGAAATGTACATGGGCGAGACGATCGACACCACGCCGATGCCGATGCCTCCGAGGATGCGGTAGATGACCAGTTGCGTGAAGTCGCCGCAGACGGCGCAGCCGATGCCCGAGGCCGTGAACAGCACGGCGGCGAGGAGCATGGTGAGCTTGCGGCCGAAGCGGTCGCTCAGGATGCCGGCCACGGCCACGCCGCCGATCGACCCGATCAGCGCGCAGCCGACGTACCAGCCCACCTGCATGGCGTTGAGCGCGAACTGCGTCTCGACGCTGGTGATCGTACCCGAAATGACGGCGGTGTCGTATCCGAACAGGATGCCGCCGATGGCCGCCACGACCGACAGGAACGCGACGTAGCCCGTATTGGTGCGTGTCTCCATGGGTCAGCGGATGTTGAAGTATTCCTTGTAGCGGTCGTAGAGGTGTCCGGCCTGCAGGTAGGCCGACTGGGGCGACATGAAGTGCGAGAACTCGAAGGTGATGGCCTTGTCGTATCCGGCGCGTTTGGCCGCCTCGAGCTTCATGCGCAGCTTGTCGAACTTGATGGGCAGGAACTTGATGGGCATGTCGCGGTCGAACGACTCGGCATTCGTCCAGCACTGCATGCCGTATTTGTCGGCGAGCTTCTTGTTCACCGTGAAGAAGGCGTCCAGCTCGTCGTAGTCGATATGCCCGTCCTGGAAGGCGCAGGCGTCCACCACGTCGTGGATGCCGTCGAAAATCTCGTCCCACTCGCGTTCGTGCTGCTCGACCGAAACGGCCTGCTCCTTGGTCAGCTTGCTGCCGCTGGCCATGACGGCCTTCTTGCCGTCGATCCACGGGGAGATGAAGGTGGGCAGCCCGCCCGAAACCTCCTTGCACTGCTTGCCCATCGCATGGAAGGCGCTGATGGCCCCCTTCGTGGCGCGGCTGATCTCGCCGCTGATATACCAGCCGCCGAAACTCTTGTAGCGTCGTCCGTACATGTTCCACACCTCGTCGATCACGTACTTGTTGTGCTCGACCTCGTACGTCATGTCGTGCGTGTCCCAGTACTTGCCCGAGTCGTAGAGGCCGAAATAGAACTTCATACCGTATTTTTCGGCCAGCCGCAGGAAGAGGTCGATCAGATCGACCGACGGCATGTAGCACCCCTGTTTGAGCAGATAGGGCGAGGGGTAGGTGATGAACTTGCGGTATCCCGAACGGATGACGATCACCGTGTCGATGCCGATGGCCTTCATGTGGCGGAAATCGGCCTCCCACTCCTTCGCACCCCAGTTCTGGTGGGGAATGTCGTGCGAGATTTCGTCGAGGAACGTGCCCGTGATGCGGAGCCCGCCCTCTTTGGGGACGATCAGGTTGCCTGCGCCTTGGGCCGCAGCCGTCTGTGACAGAGCGGATTCGGCTTTCGTGGCGGCTTGGAGCAGTTCGGGTGCGACGATGGCCGAGGTGGCGGCTACGGCGACTTTTTTAAGAAAATTTCTTCGGTTCGACATTTCCATACAAAACTGTATTTCGAGGCGTCCTCGGGTTAGTGGCTAAATTTGTTTATATACCCTGCAAATATAATAAATATATTTACAATGAAATAATAAAGTAGTATTATTTTGTATTATGAGGAAATTTTTTTATTCTCCGGACGGGGACGACCGCCGCCGGGAACGGAAAACGCCGGCCCTTCATGCGAAGGGCCGGCGTGCGGACGGAAGTGTCGCGGGCGGTGTCAGAAGGAGATACCCACGCGGACGCCGAAGTTGTTGAGGTTATTGACCGAATAGACCAGCAGGTCGCCGCTGTTGGTCGCATAGCTGTAATAGAGCGATACGTGGAAACCGAGCCGGTAGCCGGGGTCGGGGAAGATGCTCACGCCGATTTCGGGCGAGAGGTAGAATCCCCACGTGTCGGTGTACTGTTTGACGACGTAGTAATACGAGGACATTTCGGCGTAGCTGGCGCCCAGCTTCAGTCCGGCATACGGCTGGAAGATGCTGTCCTTTAACCAGTTGTAACGGGACGCGATGCCGAAAGGCAGTTGGAACAGCGCGTGTTTCTGGTTGGTCGTCAGCGAGTTGCCGCTGCCGAGCGTGATCGTCTGGCGCGGGATCTTCTCCAGGTTGGTCTGGTAGGAGATGAACGGGCCGACGGTGACGGCCGGGGTGACGAAGTAGCCGCCTTCGAAATTCATGCCCCAGCCCGAGGCTTTGTCGGCGAAGCTGCCGCCGAGGGGTACGCCCACCTGCCAATCGACATTGATATAGGTGTTCGGGAATATTTGCGCCTTGCCCGGGAGGGCCGCGAAGGCCGTAACGGCGCAGAGGGCGATGGTCTTGAGGTATTTCGCTGTTTTCATAATCGGATGAATTTTCGGATTTCGGACTATTTTGCCAGATAGGGGGATTGCACGAAGGCCTGTTCTACGGCGTCGAGCGTGCGTTGCAGGTTGAGGGCCGCGTCGGGGGTCAGCAGGCCGCCGATGAAGCTGTCCCAGACGACGGGCAGTTTCTTGCCGCTCTGCCGGTCGGCCTCCAGATCGACCATTTCCATGAGCAGCGATCCGGCCGTGTAGCCGTAGTAAACGCTGTAGGGGTAATGCCATCCGGCCCAGTCGCCCCAGTATCCGGGCGTCCAGTAGTAGGGGTAGTACCACCACCAGTAGGGGTCGTTGTACCCCACGAAGTAGGTCACCTTCTCCACGTAGCTCAACTGAAGGCCGACGTCGGCCGTCTCCTTGTCGTCGGTGCGCGTGTAGCCGGCTTCCTCCATGCGGTCGGCCACCGTGCCGACGATTTGCAGGGCGTCGGCGTCCTTCCAGTATTCGGTCCGGTCGCTGTTGCCGATGATGAGGATGCTGTCGGGCAGGTAATAGGTGTCGATGGCGGCGAAGTCCGTCCCGGTGTCTCGGGCGGTATAGACCAGATAATCCCTGTGGAGATCCGATGTCGAGGGCTCTTTCTGGCAGGAGCAGAACGCGATTGCCGCGAGTGCGATTGCCGAGTAGCGTAAATTTTTGACGATCATGTTGTTTGATTTTTGTTGGTTTACTGTCGTTTCGGTCGCTTCAAATTCTGTTCCCCGATGGCGTGGAATCGGACTTTGCGCCCGTTTTGCGTATAAAGAGGTGATTTTCAGATATTAAATCCGGCCTTCGCGGGCTGTGCCTTGTCTTCGCGGGGCCGTATCCTCTCGCATGGCGGCAGGAACTTCGCCGCAGCGCCCCTCGCGGGCGGGATTCATCCTGCAAACGGAAAAAGCCCGCAAGATATTGCGGGCTTCCGTATGGTTCGGTTCGGGACGGGTTACCGGTACCGGTGCGAGATGAGCGTCATGAACTCCTCGCGGGTGCGCTGGCTCGAGAGGAAGACGCCCGTGAAGGCCGAGGTCGTGGTGGCCGACTGCTGTTTCTCGATGCCGCGCATCTGCATGCACATGTGGCTGGCCTCGATCACCACGGCCACGCCCATCGGGTCGAGCGCCTCCTGGATGCAGTCGCGTATCTGCACCGTCAGCCGCTCCTGCACCTGCAGGCGGCGGGCGAAGCACTCCACGACGCGGGCGATCTTCGAGAGGCCCGTGATGCGGCCGTTGGGGATGTAGGCCACGTGCGCCTTGCCGTAGAAGGGCAGCATGTGGTGTTCGCAGAGCGAGTAGAGCTCGATGTCCTTGACGAGCACCATCTGCCGGTACTCCTCGCGGAAGGTGGCCGAGCGGATGATCTCGAGCGGGTCTTCGTCGTATCCCTTCGTGAGGAACGCCATCGCCTTGGCCACCCGTTCGGGCGTCTTGAGCAGCCCTTCGCGGGCGGGGTCTTCGCCCAGCAGCCGCAGGATTTCGGCGTAGTGGTGCTTGAGGGCTTCGACTCTGCCGGCGTCGAAACGCTCCTCCTTCGTGTAGTTTCTGCCTTCCATAGTGCGGCAAAGATACCCTATTTCCCGATGGAATGCAAATAGTCGGCGAGTTTCCGCACGGCGCGGGCGCGGTGCGAGACGGCGTTTTTCTCCTCGGTGGTCATCTCCGCGAAGGTGCGGTCGTAGCCGTCGGGCACGAACAGCGGGTCGAATCCGAACCCTTCGTGTCCGGTTTCGCGGTCGATGATGCGTCCTTCGACGATTCCTTCGAAGAGGCGCTCCTCGCCGCCGAGGATCAGCGAAATGACCGTGCGGAAACGTGCCCGGCGGTTCGCGACGCCCTCCAGGTTGCGGAGCAGCAGGCGGTTGTTCGCGGCGAAGTCGTGCCCGTCGGTGGCGTAGCGGGCCGAATGGACGCCCGGCGCGCCGCCGAGCGCCTCGACCTCGAGGCCCGTGTCGTCGGCGAAGCAGTCGCACCCGGTGCGGTCGTGGAGGTAGTGCGCCTTCTGCGAAGCGTTGCCTTCGAGGGTTTCCTGCTCTTCGGGAATCTCCTCCGTGACGCCGCATTCGCGCGGCGTCACGAGCGTGAAGCCGTCGCCCAGAACGGCCTGCACCTCCTTGAGCTTGTGTGCGTTGTTGGTTGCAAAGATGATCTTCATATCGGTTTTTCTAACTGATTTTTCCGGAAGTCGTCACGCCGTAGCGCAGGGCGAAGAGCCGCTCCAGTTCCTGCCCGGCGCGGGCATATTCGCCGCGCCGGTATTCGGCGGCGATGCGGCCGCCGTCCGTGAGGCGGATGTCGTCGCAGACGGGTTCGAGCGCCGGAAGCAGACGCGACGCGACGAGCACCGTGGCTCCTTCGGCCTGCCGCCGCAGGATGAGCCGCTGGGCGGCTTCGAGGCTCTCCGCGTCGAGGCCGTCGAACGGTTCGTCGAGCAGCAGGACGGGTTTGCGCTGCATGAGCGTCGCCGCGAGGGCCGTCTTCCGCTGTACGGCGGCCGGCAGCGCGGTCAACTGCCGGTCGGGAGGAAGTCCCAGCAGCCGGATGCAGGTTTCGGGGTCGGAACCCGGATGGCGGCGGGCCGTGAGGTCGAGCAGGTCGCGGACCGTCAGGCCGTCGAAGAAGCGTATCCTGCGCTCCAGATAGGCGGTCTCGCTCCGCCGCAGGGGACGTCCGAAGCGGGTGACGCCGCCCGCGTCCGGGCGGACGAGCCCGAAAAGGGCGTCGAACAGCGCCGTCCACACCGCGTCGTCCGTGCCGGAAAACCCGTGCACGGCCCCTTCGGCCAGGTGCATGGTCACGCCGTCGGACAGCGTGCGGCCGTCGCGGCGGACGGAGAGCGAGTCAATCGTAATCATAGAGGTAGCGGTCGAGGTTTCTTTCGGCCCGCACGGCGTAGCTCACCGTGAGGCAGAGCGTCACGGGGAGGAACACCGGGACGAGGAATCCGGCGAATCCCAGCCGGGTGGCCGCGGGGAGCGGCGTCTCGGGGATAGCCGGATCGTAACGGGCGTATTTGGCCAGTACGGCATAGGCCAGCAGCAGGGCGGCGAACGGCAGCCAGAGCGCCGCCAGCCAGGCGGTCCGGGGATGGAGTGCGGCGGTCAGCGCGGCCGCCGGGAGCGCGGCGAGGAAGTAGTTGCGCCATGCCGTGCCGATTTTGCGCACCAGCAGCCGCGCGCCGCTGCATTCGCAGAGCAGCAGGAGCGGCAGCGGTTCGTTGCGGGCGTACAGTCCGGCGCAGAGCAGCGCCGCGGCCGCGAGCGCCGGAAATCCGGCATAGGGCACGAAGGCGCAGCCGATCGTCGCGGCGGGCAGCGCCGCGGCGAGGCCGGGGTGTCTGCGGACGCCTGCCGTCCACTCCGGGGAGTAGCCGAGCAGGGCCGTGCGGAGCCATCGCAGTCGGAGGGGCTTCATCGTCACTTCACCGCTTCGAGTTGTTCGAGCCGGTCGTCGAGGTCGATCTTGTCGATGATCGTCTTCACCAGCACGTCCATCTCCGCGCCGTCGGAGTAGTCGGCCGGGCAGACGTGGCTCACGCGGTTGTCGTGGATGAGCGAGGCCATCTCGCGCCGCGCCCCCTTCTGGTCGGGGTTATAGACCGCGATCGAATGGCCCCCGAAGTTCTTCACCAGCCGCATGCAGGGGATGTCCGTGGTTCCGTCGCCGACGTAGATCATGCGCCGGAACGGCACGGGGCGTTCGTTTTCGGGAATGTAGCGGTTCACCAGCTTCGAGTCGAAGACCGATTCCACGCCCTTGTTGATCTTGAAGATGAACTGCGTCTTGTTGGTGTAATTGACCGCCACGGCGGGCCAGTAGGCGATGCCGTCCACGTCGTAGAGGAACGAGCAGGCGTAGATCTTGCGGAATTCGTGCGCGATCTCCGTTCCCTCGATGATCTCCTTCAGCCCCGAGGAGTTGATGTAGTGCAGGATGCGGATGCCGCGCCGTGCGCCGTAGGCGTTGATCCGCGCGAACCACTCCCTGACGCCCTTGTAGAGCGTCACGCGGCGGCCCGATTCCTGGAACGCCTCGCGGCGCAGCGACAGCCCCTTCGACTTGGCCTCCTGGATCATGCGGGCCATGTAGGTCAGCACCATGTCGGCGTCCTGCCTCTCGGCCAGCGTGTTGGCCTCGGTCCAGAACTCCTTGTTGCTCTTGCCCACGGCGGGAATGAAATCGTACTCCTGCATGTTGCCCGGCGAGAGCGTGCCGTCGAAATCGTAGATGAGGGCTATGGTGAATCTGAAATCCATCGTCATTCTCCTGTTTTTGGAATTCCAAATATACCCTTTTTTCACTATTTTTGCAAAAAGAGTCTTAAAACCTACCGATTATGGAGTTCAAAGAGTTGATGGCCGCACGCCGCAGCGTCCGCAGGTTCTCGGACCGCGCCGTGCCCCGCGAGGTCGTGGACCGCATCCTCGCCGAAGCCCTCACGGCCCCCTCGTCCCGCAATTCGCGTTCGACGCGTTTTCTGGTGGTGGACCGCCACGACCTGATAGCCCGCATGGCCGGGATGCGCGATTACGGATCGGCCTTCATGGAGGGGGCGCCGCTGGCGGTCGTCGTGCTGGGCGACACCGCGGCGAGCGACCTGTGGCGGGTGAACGCCGCGATTTCGGCCACAGTGCTGCAACTGGCCTGCGTGGACGAGGGGCTCGCCTCGTGCTGGGTCCATGTGGACGGCCGTCCCCGCCGCAAGGACGATCCCGAGGGGGAGCGGGCCGCGGACTACCTGCGGACGTTCCTGCCGATTCCCGAAGGGTGCGAGCCGCTCTGCGCCGTCGCGCTGGGTTATTCGGATTTCCGGCCCGCGCCGCTACCCGCCGCGGACGACGAGGCGCGGATTATCCGGCTGTGATGCGGTAAAACGTTTCTTTTATTGATGCAATGGGCTTTTTGAAAAAATATTTGTATTTTTTGATGATTTTATTGTATTTTTAGACATAAAATTTATAAAATAAAAGTTATGAAAAAGAATTTGGTTGTATTGATTGCTGTGTTTATAGTTATAAGTGGAATCTCTTTTTTTTATAGCTTAAATAATCAGAATAGATTATTAATGGCTAATATTGAAGCATTAACGTTAGACGAAGAATTGAATGGAAATGAAAGTTCCGGTTTGGTGTTTGGAAATTGTTTAGGGTTAAGTACTGCATATAAATGTGCTGCCATGTGTTTGTCTTGTCAAGGTATTTGGGAAACAGGGTCGTTTAGTGGTGGCCCTGCATCAGATGTTAGAGGTCGATGTTTTTGTGGAGGGACGCATTTTGTAGTAATTCGATAAATAAAATGGCGATGTATTGCAAAGTCGTATCGTCTTTTTTGATTCTATCGTGTCTTGGCGGGTGCTCTTCACAGGAAGGTCCGTTGTATGCGCCGCCTGAGTTTGGATGCGAACGCAGCGGGAAGTTCGAATTGCTGACCGGCGAACTGCCGGTAGGGAACGTTACCGATATATGGGAATACGGTCCGGTGCTGATCGTGCAGGGGTCGGGAGGGGGCTTCCTGTTTCATGTCTTCGACAAACGCAGCGGAGAGCCGTTGTGCGGGTTCGTGCGGAACGGAAGAGGTCCGGGGGAGGCCGTGTCGCTCCTCAATGCGCATCTCGGAGAAGACGGGGTATTCACGTGCTATGATTACCGGGCGCGGAACGTACTGACGGTCCATGCGGACTCGATGCTTGCACGGGGTGTCGCGGCGGTCGCCACGGAGCGTTATGAAATGCCCGATTGTTGCCGGGCGATCGTTCCGCTGGACGGGAAACGGCTTTATATGAACCGTACAGTCGTGAAGAACGAACATACGGAGACGATCTCCCGCCTCGAGTTGAAGGATGCCGGGAATCGGGTCGTTTCCCGTTACGATACGTATCCGGCCGTGGACAGGGAGATTCTGCTGCGGATTTACGGGCTTCCGCCTTTCGCCGTCTCTCCGGACGGTCGCCGGCTGGCCGTGGGGACGCTGACGGGAGGCATTTTGGAGACTTTTTCCCTGGAGCGGGGAATTGAGCCGCTGGCGACCCGTTATCTGGTCGAACCGCACGTGAATACGGGGGAGGCATTCGCTTTCGATGAGCGGGAGGTGAATTGTTTCGTCGATCTTTTTGCCACGCGGGACCGGATTTACGCTCCTTACGACGGGGAGCTTCGGGTGAAGGAGTTTTTCGAAACCCCGGTGGAACGGCGACCGTTGCAATTCCACCGGATCGCCGTGTTCGACTGGGACGGGCATGCGCTGGAGCGGATCACGACCGACTGGAACATCCGGGCGATGTGCGTGGGCGCGGACGGGACGATCTACGCCGCACTGTACGACAACCTCTCGCGCATCTTCCTGGGCCGGATCGTTCCTTCGGAGGGCGAAGAGGCCCTTCGGAGATAACCTTTGCCGCGCCGTCCGAACGGGGCCGGATCATACGTTTCCGCCCTGCCGCAATTCCTTGCGGCAGGGCGGAAACGTAGTATGGGACGGTTCCGGACGCCACCCCGCCGCCAAGACGGGATGTCCCTTCGGATACGCCTTCCTCCCCCTCCTTTTTTCTCCGGTCTTTCTCCGGGGCGGGTGTCTTACCGGTTCAGCACCGGCTTGATGTCCTTCACGCGCAACTGCGTGGTGACCGTGCCGCGGTAGTGGTTCTCGACGATCTGGTAGCAGACGTCGATCGGCCGTCCCGAGCGGACCCACTCGTAGTGGGTGGGCTGCTGGAAGGCGATGGCTTGCAGCCGCGTGTTGGGCTTCTGCCGCTGGATGAGGTCCATGCGCAGGTGTTCGCGCTCCATGCCCACCAGTTTGGCGTCGCCGTGGTTGCTCACGCCGTAGGTCACGAACACGGGCGACACGTTGCCCGGCCCGAAGGGCTGGAAGCGGTTCAGATCGCGGCGGAAGGCCGGCGTGACGTCCGAGAAGAGCAGCTCGCTGTCGATGTCCACCTGCGGCATGAGCATCTGCGGGTCGATGTTCTCCTCGACGTAGGCGTTGAAGCGCCGCGTGAACTCTTCGACGTTTTCGGGCCGCATCGTCAGCCCCGCGGCGTACATGTGTCCGCCGAAGTTCTCCAGGAGGTCCGAGCACGACTCGACGGCCTGGTAGAGGTCGAAGCCCGGAACCGAGCGGGCCGAGCCCGTCACGAATCCGTTGCTCATCGTCAGCACCACCGTCGGGCGGTAGTAGGTCTCGATCAGGCGCGAGGCGACGATACCCACGATGCCCTTCATCCAGCGCGGGTTGTAGATCACCGTGCTCTTGAGCTGTTTCATCGCGGGGTTGCGCTCGATGTAGTCGTGCGCCTCCTGCGTCACGGAGCGGTCGATCGACTTGCGGTCCTGGTTGTAGGAGTCGATGACGTTGCCGAACTCCTCGGCGACGCTTTCGTTGCCCTCGATGAGCAGCTCGACGGCCGCATGTCCGCCCGAGGGCGAGGCGTTCTCGTCGTTCTCGTCCATCCGCATCCGTCCGGCGGCGTTGATCCGCGGGCCGATCTTGAATACGATGTCGTCGATGGTGATGTTGTGCTTGTCCAGTCCGCAGATCTTGATGATCGACAGCAGCCCCTTCGACGGTTCGCGGTTGAGGTTCTTCAGCCCGAAGTGGGCCAGGATGCGGTTCTCGCCCACGAGCGGCACGATGTCCGAGGCGATCGACACGACGAGCAGGTCCAGCAGGTCCAGGATCTGCTCGAAGGGGATGCCGTTGCGCTGCGCATAGGCCTGCACGAGCTTGAAGCCCACGCCGCAGCCCGACAGTTCGTCGAACGGGTAGGAGCAATCGACCCGCTTGGGGTCCAGAACGGCTACGGCGCGGGGAATCTCCTCGGCCGGGAGGTGGTGGTCGCAGATGATGAAATCCACGCCCTTCGTCTTCGCATAGACAACCTTTTCCGTGGCTTTGATGCCGCAGTCCAGGGCGATGATGAGCCCCACGCCCTTGCGGGCCGCGAGGTCGATCCCTTTGACCGAAATGCCGTAACCTTCGGTATAGCGGTCGGGAATGTAGAACATCAGGTTTTTGTGCCCGATCTGGCGCAGGAACTTGTAAACCAGCGCGACGGCCGTGCAGCCGTCCACGTCGTAGTCGCCGTAAACCATGATCTTCTCGTGGTCGCGCACGGCGCGCTCGACCCGCTCGACCGCCTTGTCCATGTCCTTCATCAGGAACGGATCGTGGAGGTCCGCGAGGTTGGGTTTAAAGAACTTGTCCGCCTTTTCTACGGTGTCTATGCCTCTCTGTACGAGTAGATTGGCCAGCACGGGCGAAATCCGCAGCGCGGCAGCGAGCATGGCTGCCGTCGCGGGGTCGCCCTGAGGCTTCACTACCCAGCGTTTTTCTGTAGGCATACGAATTGTTATTTATATATTTCAACATTTAATATCTCGCTTAAATGGGTCAAAACCCGTGTTTTGACTTCGTTCATGGGGACCTCGCGTCCCGTTTCCGAGGCGATCGACGCCATGCCGCGGTCCGTGAATCCGCAGGGGTTGATGCGCGAGAACCACCTCAGGTCGGTCGAGACGTTCAGCGCGAACCCGTGCATGGTGACATAACGCGACGAACGCACTCCTATTGCGCATATCTTGCGCAGGCGTCCCTCTCCGTCCGGTGTGGCCCCCTCGCCGATCCAGACGCCCGAAGCGCCTGCGATGCGGCCCGCGGCGATGCCGTAGCGGGCCGTCGTGCGGATCACGGCCTCCTCCAGCGAGGCGATGTATTCCCTCAGGCCGATCCCGAGCCGTTCGAGGTCGAGAATCGGGTAGCAGACCAACTGCCCCGGGCCGTGGAAGGTGATGTCGCCGCCGCGGTCGATGTGAAAGAACTTCGCGCCCATCGCTTCGAGCGCCGCCTTCGGGATGAGCAGGTTCTCCGCACGGCCGCTCTTGCCGAGCGTATAGACCGGCGGATGCTCCACCAGAAGGATCGTGCCGGCATCCTCCGCCGGGATCGCCGCTCCGTCCGTTTCCCGGGCGGCATCGGCCGCGGAAGCCTCTGTTCCGGTCGCGTTCCGGACGGTATCGGCCGCGGGCCGCTTGCGGGCCGTGAGGCTGTCGAACAGGGTCTGCTGCAAATCCCAGCAGGCTTTGTAATCCATCTGTCCGAGGTCCCGGAAGGAGACTTTCATCGCTGCAACCCTTTCACGCTCCGGAGAGCCTCTTCGGCCATGTACGACGACCGCACCAACGGCGCGCTCGCACAATAGCTGAAGCCCATCTCCAGCGCTCGGAGTCTGTACCATTCGAATTTTTCGGGAGTGATGTACGCCGCT
This sequence comes from Alistipes sp. Marseille-P2263, assembly GCF_018101075.1. Taxonomy (NCBI): domain Bacteria; kingdom Pseudomonadati; phylum Bacteroidota; class Bacteroidia; order Bacteroidales; family Rikenellaceae; genus Alistipes; species Alistipes sp. Marseille-P2263. Next base: position 163,983 of record NZ_JAGQEJ010000008.1, on the reverse strand, counting down.
ACGGGGTAGTGCTCCAGAGTGGGCCGAAGGTACTGACCGAGTGTTACAATACGCACGCCCGCTTCGCGCAGGTCGCGCAGTGTTTGCAAAACTTCGTCATCGTTCTCGCCGAGTCCGACCATCAGTCCGCTTTTCGTCACGACACCCTCTTCCGAGAGGTGGCGCAGCGTCTCCAGACTGGTGCGGTACTTCGCCCTGGAGCGCACCACGGGGGTCAGTCGCTCGACGGTTTCGATGTTGTGCCCGATGATGTCGGGCTTCGACGCCGCGACCGCGTCCAAAAGTTCGGGGCGGGCGTCGAGATCGGGAATAAGGAGCTCAATTACGGCGTCGGGATTCTGCGAGCGGATGGCCTCCACCGTGGCGGCCCAATGGCTGGCGCCGCCGTCCGGGAGGTCGTCGCGCGTCACGGATGTTACGACGACATACCGGAGTTTCATCAGTGCGACGCTTTCGGCCACGCGGGCGGGCTCTCCGGCGTCGGGGGCGAGGGGACGTCCCGTTCGGGTCGCGCAGAAGCGGCAGCCCCGCGTGCAGATGTCGCCCAGAATCATGAAGGTCGCGGTCCTCCGGCTCCAGCATTCCGCCTGGTTGGGGCACATGCCGCTGCTACAGATCGTGTGCAGCCTGTGCTTCTCGACGATATGCCGCACCTCGGCCCATTCCGGGGTACGGTGGAGCCGGATCTTCAGCCATCCGGGTTTTTTCAGTGCGTCCGCCCTGTCATAAAACTTCGGCATTTAAGTTCATTATTTTCCAATTGATGCAAAAATAAGAAAAAATATCGGATATTCCTTGTGATCGGCCCTTTTTCTTGCACGGCCGGGAGACGGAAGGGCGCGGCGGTCGGCGGGCCGGTTTCCCGGCACGGCCCGGAAGGGGGCGGGAGCGGTGTGCGGCCGGGAACGGCGGTTTCCCGTTCCCATGCGCTTCCGGGAGGGATTCGGCCGGCGGCGGAGGACGAAAGAAGAGGCCGGATACCGGGCGGTATCGGGCCTCTCTGGTTAGGTTAGTTAGGTTAATGAGAGTGGGAATCCCACATTCGTTGAAACAAAAGTAATCCGAATTTTACGAAAAACCAAATTTTTCGGGAGGTTTTTCCGAAAACGGGGCGTGTTCCGTTCGCAAATCGTAATTAAAAATTTTGAATAACTACGAATTTATAAGTTTTTGATTAAAGCGCCTCGCGGATCGCCTCGTTCTCCTGCACCTGCCGCATGACCGGCTTCGGTTCGCTGTCCGGCGTCGAGAGGTGGCGGTGGCGGTACGTGGCGGGTGTCATCTGGTACTCCTTCTTGAAGAGCTTGATGAAATGCGACGTATTGGGGAAGGTGCACTCGTTGCCGATCTCCGAGACGGATTTCGACGTCGAGATCAGCAGCAGACGCGAGTGCATCAGCCGCTGGCGGATGTACCACTTGTGGGGAGGCATCTGGAAGTGGCGGCGGAACTCCTTCTTGAACGAGGTCAGCGACCGGTTGGTGAGTTTGGCCAGCTCCTCGATCGAGATGTCCTTGAAGATGTGGTCGTAGATGATCTGTTCGAAGTTCTCCTTCGCCGCGTCGATGTTGCTCAGCAGTTTGCTCTTGATGCAGCAATCCTCGTGCGAGGCGATCAGATAGATCAGTTCGGTCATCTTGATGCTCTCGCCGGTCTCGTCGTGGCGGCACTCCTCGTCGCGCAGATAGTTGTTCGCATTGATGAAAAAGTTGCGCAGCGAGTTCCATGCGGGCATGGCGACGTGCGTGCGGTTGCGGCAGTTTTCGCACGAATGCTCGTTCGAAATGTTCAGCCCGTAGGTGATGTTCAGGTGCATGAGGATGCGTTGCAGGTCCCCGGGCGTGTAGTAAAAGAGTACCTCTTCGTAGGGTTGTCCTCCTTCGGGCACGTTTTCGATATAGTGGTGGCCGATGCCCAGATAGAAGACGTCGCCGCGCGAAAGTGTCTGACGTTTATCCCCGTCGTAGATGTATTTGGTGCCGCGTAGGATGTAACCGATTGCGTAACGCGAGAGGATCTGGGATTGGATTCCGTTGTGAAGCGATTCTAAATACTTCACGATCATCGGCTGTTGTGCCGATGAAGTCATTGAATTCTTCATGCTAATTGTAATTTAAGTTTTTTTGAACAGAGCGTTGCGTCACCTTGTTCAACTTCAAATATACAATTAAAACTTTTTAATCTACCATAGCGTATAGCACAAAAAGGCAAATTTAACTAAATGCGCCCGTTTTGACTATCATGCAGACTAAATAGATTATTGTAAAATGGATGAGATCAGGGTAAAGGCGAGTAAAATCAGGTAGAGCGGCCAGACGATGGCCCGGTGAATCCGGACGAAAAGGAACGGCAGCAGGATGGCGGCCGGCACGGCGATCAGCGTCGTGTCGGTCCGTACGGCGCCGGGGCCGCAGAGGACGGCGGCGGTCAGCGCCAGCAGAACGATGTTGTAGATGAGAATGAACCGGGGCTTCGTGCCGACGGCGTAGAGGTCCGAAAGGACGAACAGCGCGGCGAGCAGCCCGAGCGCTCCGATCGCGGCCGTCGGCAGCAGGTTCGGCAGGGGCAGCGCGGAGAAGAGCGCGAGCGGTCTGCCGGCGAGGAAAGCGGTTCCGAGATACGAAAGCGGAGCGGAGAACTCCCCGCCCGCTCCCCAGTTGATGTAGCAGAGCGCGGCGGCGGGCAGCAGCAGCCCGGCGCAGGCCACGGCCGCTTCGCGCAGCGTCCGCCGGAAGATCAGCACGGCCAGCGGCAGGGCGGCCGCCAGCGGCAGGGCCGCGGGCAGCAGCAGCGGCAGCGTTCCGAGATAGAGCGAAGCCCGGAACACGGCGTCGAAGGCGTATCCGTTGCGGAACGAGCGGCAGTAGTTCTTGGTGGCGAAGGCCAGCAGGGCCGCGCCCGCGAGTGCGGTCAGGAAGTCTCCTCCGAATCCTGGAGCGCAGGCGGCGATGGCATAGAGCGGGATGGCGAGGCAGGTTCCGACCGAGTAGAGGTTGTTGCGCACGGTGAGTCTCCCCGTGCACATGCCGCCGAAGATCAGGAGCAGTCCGCCGATCCAGCGGGCCCATCCCGGGTGGTTGTGCTGAAATTGCGACGACCATACCGCCGGCATCCGCACGGCGAGTCCCGGGCGGACGTTTTCCGTCTCCGCAGGTTCCGTCCCGGGGGCATCGTTCCGCTCCCGGAGCGCGGCCGGGGGCGTTTCCGTTCCGCTTGCCGCCGCACAGTCCGTCGTCGGTGGGATGATCCGGTCCGGCAGGGCGTGCGGATCCGCTCCCCGCATTGCGACGACGGCAATCAGGAGGAGGGTCAGAAAAGCCGGAACGAGCGGCTGTCGGGCGATGTCGAATCTCATGACGGTATGGACGTATCGTGGCAAATGTAGCTAAAAATGCCGGAATATTGTGTATTTTTGCATCGCTATGTTGGAGAATCAATTTCAGTACGAGCTGACGGAGGCGGGATGCGACGAGGCCGGGCGCGGTTGTCTGGCCGGACCCGTGTTCGCCGCCGCGGTGATTCTGCCGCCCGATTTCCACGATCCGCAGCTCAACGATTCGAAACAGATGACCGAGCGGAACCGGGACCGGTTGCGGGCCGTCATCGAACGGGAGGCGGTCGCCTGGGCGGTCGAGGCCGTGTCGGCCGCACGCATCGACGAGATCAATATTCTGAACGCTTCGTTCGAGGGAATGTCGCTGGCCGTGGCGCGGCTCGATCCTGCACCGGCGTTTCTGGCCATCGACGGCAACCGGTTCCGCACGCGGCTCGGAATTCCTTTCCGCTGCATCGTGAAGGGAGACGGCAAATACGCCGACATCGCGGCGGCTTCGGTGCTCGCCAAGACGCACCGCGACGAATATATGTACCGGCTTGCCGAGGAGTTTCCCCAATACGGCTGGGCGCGGAACAAAGGGTATCCCACCCGGCAGCACCGGCTGGCGATCCGCGAGTTCGGGCTTACGCCGCACCATCGCCTGACCTTCAACCACGAAATCGACCAACTGGAGTTCGGTTTCTGACGCCCTCCGGCATCGTGCGAAGAAGAAGACGGACGGTCCCTTCCGGAAAGCCGTTTGCCGTCCGGGAGCTTTCGCCGCCGGGGCCCCGCCGAACGGTTTTCTGTCGGCGGATTTTCTGCCGGATGGCTTTTCGGACAGCGGATTCTGCCGTCCGTATCTTTGTTGTGAGCCGGAACCTTCCGGTAGCGGGGCGCTTGTGTTTTTCGGGGTTTGTTTGCCGGGTGTCTGCATGTCGTGGCTGTTGGAGGAGTGTTTCGACCTTCGCCGCGTTGCTCCGATTGGATCGTATGGGGCCTTGGGGGCCTGTTCCCGGGTTTGGATGGACGCCTTCCGTGCCGGATTGTGCCGGATTGTTCCGGACCGTCGTCCTGTCCTCCGTGTCCGGACGGTGGCAGGAACGGGGCGAGGCGCCTTTCGGGTAAAAGAAAAGAGCAGACCGAAACGGCCTGCTCTTTCCGTTGAGAGTTCTTCCGGTCTCCGGATCAATAACCCAGCGACTTGGCTGCCGCATAGGAAATCTTCAGGGCGTTGGCACGACGCAGCTCCTGCTTGACGTCGGTCACAATACCCATCTTCGTGGACTGGTCGGCCTTGAGGCACACCGTCATCGAAGCGCGGTCGGCTTCGCTGAGCTTGTCGCGCTCGGCGGCCACGAAGTCCAGAATGTCCCGGGTCGTTTTGTACGAATCGTTCAACTGGATGCGCGGAGCGGTTCCGAACTGCGCCTGCATGGCCAGCGTCGGCTGACCGATGTGGATGTAGCTGACGAGCGATTTCTTCTCCAGCTTCTGCACTTCGGTCGCTTCGGGAAGTTTGTATCTCACCAGCAGCTCCTGATCGCGCATGGTCGTCGAGACCATAAAGAAGAAGAGGATCATGAAGATCACGTCGGGAAGCGATGCGGTCGAGATAGGGGGCAGACTCTTGTCGCCCTTCTTTTTCATTACTGCCATAGCTTACTTCTTTATGTTACGCGGTTCGGCCTCCGAAATCTTCAGGGGCACTGCTTTGGACACTGCATTGCGCTGATCCTCGTTGAGCTCCGAGAACTTTGCGCCGAATTTGCGTTGGGCCACGTCGTCACGCACCTCGTTGAACGCGCGCGTGAGCTCGTTCTGCACCATGATATAGGCCTGATAGCCCGTATCGCGGGTGGTCTGCAGGGAAACGACGCCTTCGCTTACCGGATAGGTCCATTTGCTGCCGTCGGCCATGTCGATCTCGCGATCGACCTTCTCGGGCAGGTTCTCGTCGTCCATCGGGTTGGTGATGAACTCCTTGGCCATATCCTTCAACTGGCCGAGCACGATCTGCTCCTGCTTGCCCGGAACTCCCGCCATGATGTTGCCGCTGCCCGAAATGAGCACCAGGAACAGGTTGCGCTCCTTGACCTTGATCTCCTCCTGCTGTTGGTTCTCGGGAGGCATCGGCGGAAGCATACGCATCAGACCCGTATCGGTGTTCATGGTAGTGGCCACCAGGAAGAAGATAAGCAGCAGGAAGGAGATGTCGGCCATCGAACCGGCATTGATTTCCTGTACCTTTCTTTTATTAATAGCCATCGTTCACTCCATTATTTGAAGGCGCCCCAGATCTCCGTCACCACGGCGGTCAGGAACGCTGCGACCACGGCGACATAGGCCACCAGGACGCTCGTTTCGGTAATTACGGTTTCACTGCGCGGGAAGAAATCGTTGTTCTGCAGGTCGACGATGTTCACCGTGTGGCCGGCGGCGATGAAGTACGACACGCCGACTACGACGATGATAAGCGCCAGGGAGAGGATCGTCCCCTTGATGCCCGCAGGGTTCTGGATCATTCCGAAGACGGCGCAGAAGATGGCGGCCGCAATGCCGAACACCAGGAGGAAGTAGCTCCACATGAGGTTCGCGCTGATGGCCGCATCCGAGCCGCCGGTGGCGATCGCGTAGACCAGAAGGACCGCCGTGATCACCATCAGAATGCCCAGCATTATGTTAAGTATCTTTTTCATAATTGCTTTCGAATCTTTAGCGTTGGATTATTTCTTGTTGTAAGCCGTCAGAATATCCATCAGCGTGATGGACGAATCCTCCATATCGTTTACCAGAGAGTCGATCTTCGAAACGATATAGTTGTAGAACAGCTGAAGAACAACCGCAGCGATAAGACCGAAGAGCGTCGTCAGAAGGGCGACCTTGATACCGCCGGCAACGAGCGTCGGGCTGATATCGCCGGCAGCCTGGATCTGGTCGAATGCCTGGATCATGCCGACTACGGTACCCATGAATCCCAACATGGGCGACAGGGCGATGAACAGACCGATCCACGTCAGACCCGACTCCATCTGTCCGGTCTGAACCGAACCGTACGATACGACGGCCTTCTCGACCGAGTCGAGCCCCTGGTTGTAGCGGTCCAGACCCTGATAGTAGATCGAAGCGATCGGGCCGCGCGTGTTGCGGCAAACTTCCTTGGCAGCCTCGATGCCGCCGTTCTTCAGAGCCTCCTCCACGCTGGCGACGAGCTTCTTCGAGTTGATCGTCGAGAGCGACAGGTAGAGTACGCGCTCGATGGCTACGGCCAGACCGACGACCAAACAGAGAAGCACCGGAAGCATCCACTCCCAGCCACCTTCGAGGAACTTCTGCATCATCACGTGGTGCATGCTTTCGCCTGCGACCTGAGTTTCAGCTGCGGCGGCTGCCTCCTGCGCGAACGCATTAACGGTTCCCAATACGGACAGGGCAACCGACGAAATAAGGAATTTTTTCATAGTTGTGTTTAGATAAATGATTTGATTAGTTGAATTTTTATTAGTTTGTGTTTTTTCTGGTTTCTTCTTTTTTCCCTCTTCCGGTCCGGGGCTTTCCCGCAGGGTCCGTGCCCGCCGGTTTCCCTCCGGTCGTCCGGTCCGTTTATTTTTTATTAAAAATTCGTCATTTTACACTTTCCTCCTTCCGCCGGAACGCCTTTTCTGCGTTTCGCACGGTTCCGGGCATGTCGCCTTCTTATGCATTCTCAAATCCCGAAGCGGAATTCCGGATTTGTGCAATTATCAGTCAGCCAGTTATTTGCCCTGCCGCAGGCCCGTCCGTCTCCCCCGAGGGGGCCCGAAAAGGGTCCATTAGCAGTGCGAAATATAGGAAAAAATTTTGTTCCGTGCAACGGTTCAATCCGTAAATTCTCCCCGCAGGGGCCTCCGCAGCAGCCGTTCGGTCTCTTCGCGGGGGAGTTCCAGTCCGAGTACGTACATGAGTTTGGTGACGGCGGCCTCGGAGGTCATGTCGCAGCCGCAGAGGACGCCGGTTTCCTGGAGCCGCAGTCCGGTTTCGTAAAGCTCCATCGAGACGCGTCCGCCGCCGCACTGGGTGATGTTCAGCACGATCACGCCGCGGGCGATGGTCTCCCGCAGCAGGCGGATGAACCACCCGGAGGTCGGGGCGTTCCCCGCGCCGTAGGTTTCGAGCACGACGGCCCGCAGTCCCGGGGCCGAGAGCGCCGCGCGCAGGATCCCCTCGTCGAGCCCCGGGAAGAGCTTGACGAGCGCGATGCCGCGGGCCAGGCGGGTGGCGATGCGCAGTTCGGCAGCCGGGGCGGCGGGGCGCAGGATGGCCGGGAGGTTGTAGGCGATGTTCACCCCCACCTCGGCCAGCGGCGGATAGTTGTCGGAACAGAAGGCGTTGAGCGCCTCGGCGCTCCGTTTCGAGGTCCTGTTGGCGCGGAACAGCCGGTTCTGGAAATAGAGCGACACCTCGGGGACCACGGGCCGGCCGTCGCGCTGCGCCCCGGCGATCTCGATGGCCGTGATGAGGTTCTCGCGGCCGTCGGTGCGCAGTACGCCGATCGGAATCTGGCTGCCGGTGAAGACCACGGGCTTGGCGAGGTTCTCGAGCATGAAACTCAGCGCCGAGGCGGTATAGGACATGGTGTCGGTCCCGTGCAGTACGACGAAGCCGTCGTAGCGGGCGTAGTTGTCGCGGATCAGCCCGGCCAGCGCCGCCCAGTTCGACGGCTCGACGTTCGAGGAGTCGATCACGGGCGACATGGTCAGCACGTCGATGTCCACGTTGAGCCGCTTGAGCGAGGGAAACTCGTCGTAGATGCCGCTGAAGTCGAAGGGAACCAGCGCACCGGTCTCGGCGTCGGTCTTCATGCCGATCGTGCCGCCGGTGTAGATAATCAGGATGGAAGAGCGCATGTCGTCTTATTTCTCGTTGTTTTCGATGGTTTCGATCAGGAAGCTCACGGGCCGGAACCCGTCGTTGCAGGAGAGCATCGCCGAGGCGGGGTTCCGCATCCATCCGTCGTAGAAGTCCGTCGCGCCGTGCGCGAGCGCCATGACGAAGGGCGAAAGGGTCTGCCAGGCGCTTGGGCACAGCCCTTCGGGCCGCTGCATGCCGTCGGAGACGAAGACCTGCCCCTCGTGCAGGTCGCAGGCGTGCTCGATCGGGTTTTCGTAGCGTTCCATCAGGTCCTTGTGGCAGACCTTGCGGATGACGGTGATCCGGACGTTTTTCATGGGCGGGTGTCGTTTGGGGTTTTTCCGTGGCCGGACGGAGCGTCCTCCCGCGCGGGGGAGCCGGACGGCATCTGCGGCCGGCCGAACATCCGCCGGGCGTTGGCCGTCGTCGCGGCGGCGACCTCCTCCGGGTCGAGCCCCTTGATTTCGGCGACCTTGTCGCAGACGTAGCGCACGTAGGCCGATTCGTTGCGCCGGCCCCGGTGGGGAACGGGTGTCAGGTAGGGGCAGTCGGTCTCCAGCACGATGTCGCGCAGCTCCATTTCGCGCACGGTTTCCGCCAGGAGGCTCTTCTTGAAGGTCACCACGCCGCCGATGCCGAAGACGAAGTCGCCCAGCGTGCGCAGTTCGCGGTAGGTCGCGGCCGTGTCCGAATAGGCGTGGAAGACGCCCCGCAGGCCGCGGCCGCGGTACTCCCGGACGATCTCCAGCGTCTCGGGCCACGCCTCGCGGGTGTGGACGGCCACGGGCAGGCCGTATTGCAGCGCCAGGTCGATCTGCCGCCGGAAGGCCTCCGTTTGCTCCGCCCGGAAATCCCGGCTCCAGTAGAGGTCGAGACCGATCTCGCCCACGGCGCAGAAAGGCGGAATCCCTTCGGGCGGGGTTTGCAGGAGGCGTTCGACCGTCGCCAGCTCCTCCCGCCAGCGGGGATTGCCGTTCACCGACGTCGGGTGAAGCCCCATCATCGGAACGCACCGCCCGGGATGGCGGCGGCACAGCCCGAACAGCCGTTCGTGGCTGCCGGAGTCGATGGCCGGCAGCAGCAGGCGTTCCACGCCGGCTTCCGCGGCGCGGGCGAGCGCCTCTTCGCGGTCGGCGTCGAATTCGGGTTCGTACAGGTGCGAATGGGTATCTGTCAGATTCATAGCTTCATGTAACGGTTTCCGGGAAGCTGGCGCACGGCGCCCGCCAGCTCCAGCCCGACGAGGAGCGTCGCCAGCGTTCCGGGGTCGAGGCCGCTCGCTCCGGCGAGGTGTTCGGTCGTGACGGGGTCGTTCGTGCGGAAGCATCCGAGCAGTCCCGCTTCGTCGGGCGTCAGCTCCGGCGTGGGAACCTTTGGCCGCAGCGTCGCGGGGTCGGGGCCGAGGTCCCACATGAGCTCCCGGACGATGTCCCCGGCCGTCAGCACCAGTTGCGCCTTGCGGTTGCGGATCAGGTGGTTGGTTCCGGCCGAGCTCCGGTCGGTGGCGCGTCCCGGCACGGCCATCACCGTCCGGTCGTAGGAATCGGCGCAATGGGCCGTTACGAGCGACCCGCCGCTGTCGGGCGACTCGACGACGACGCATCCGGCGCCGAGCGCGGCGATGATGCGGTTGCGCGCGAGGTAGAACGACCCGTTCTGCTTCGTCTGCGACGGCAGCTCGGTGACCAGCGCGCCCCCGTGGTCCAGAATGTCGCGCGCCAGTCCCGCGTGCTGGGCCGGCGTGACCCCCGGAAGCGGATTGGCCAGCACCGCCACGGTCCGCACCCCTGCGGCGAGCGCGGCCCGGTGGGCCGCCGCGTCGATGCCGAAGGCCAGCCCGCTGACGATGCAGAGTCCCGGAACCCGTTCGGCCAGCCCTTCGATCAGCCTGTTGCACATGTGCTGGCCGTAGGGCGTCGCGTCGCGCGTCCCGACGACCGCAATGCAGCGGGCCGTCAGGGCTTCCGCATCGCCCTTGATGTACAGGACATGGGGGTAGTCGGGCGTCTCCCGCAGCAGGGCGGGGTATTGCGGGTCGGTCGATGCGACGGCTGTCAGGCCGTTGCGGCGGCAGTGCTCCAACTCCCGCTCCGCGGCCGGAAACCCCTTGCGGCGCACGATCTGCCGGGCTGCTTCGGGCCGGAGCGCCGCCCGGCCGGTCAGTTCCTCCTCGGTCGCGGCGAAGATCCGCGCGGCGCTGCCGAAACAATCCAGGAGGTGCACGGCGCTCTTCACGCCGATTCCCGGGGTCATCTGCAATGCTATATCTTCGGGGGACATGGCTCGCTGGATTCTTTTGACGAAGTAAAGGTACTGATTTTTGCGAAATAACATGAATCCTCGCACGAAATAACGTAAAGTTCGGCGGAAGTTTTGCAGATTCTGGAAATGTTTGTATATTTGCACTCCCGATGCGCCGAAGCGTCCGGTCGTCCGAGTTCCGGAGGAGCGGTTTTTACCGGTCCGGGAAGGGCGGATCCGAAGAAAATAGGTTGGGTTTGTGTTGTAATTGTAATCGGCCGCACGGGATGGAACGAGTTGGTCTGATGGCCGAGTGGCTAGGCAAAGGTCTGCAAAACCTTGTACAGCGGTTCGAATCCGCTTCAGACCTCAAAGAGGGCTTCTAATCAGCTAATTTACAGCGATTAAGGAGCCCTCTTTTATTCACAGGGGCGCAAATAGGGGTGCAACTTCTCCAAACGATTAACTTCCAAAGAATCAAAATGCTACTAAAATTTCACCGCCAATAGAGAGATTCCGTCAAGATTCTTTACAAAATTTCTCTTCGGATTTTTCAACAGAATAATATCACCTTTATAATAGTTAATAATAAATCACACTTTCAATAGTGCACCATTACACCCTCTATTCGTCCGGATCGCTGGGTAGGCTTCAATAGTACACCGCCGTAACAAACGCTCCAACGCAGCACTCGCTATTACAGCCGTCAATTCCAATAGAGCGACACCCCTTTTAGTACACGTCAATCCTCCACGTCAGCGACAGATCGTCCATACAACGACAAAAGGGACGATCTCCAAGCGTTTCCATATCCGACCGGGCAAGTAGTTCGCCGGAGGCTTCAACGATCTAAAATCGGTCTCTCCAAGAGTTTCCCGTATTCACGCCACGACATCGCGCCAAACGTAGGTATAGGCAGGCTGGCAGATAACAGTCGATCTCCAACAACACACCGTCCCGCGGCCCGAAATAATATCCTTTCGTATTTAGGCACTCTCCAATACAAAGACCGCATAGGTTCGTTCACGCATTCTCCAACAATACTCCCCGAGCGCCAATAATCAGGAGCTTCGCCTACAAGGCCGAAAACAACGATTTCCAGGAGGCGTTTCCTTCGGACGGGTAAATACTCCCTCGAGGCGGCAGGTGCGTAGAAATCGGCATCTTGGCCGAGGGCGCGTATTATAGAACGTCGAGGGGCTGGGAGGGGCGCGGCGCGAAATAATATACGACGTTCCTCCTATTAGACGAGGACGAGATTATCAAGAGGCGTAGATACAGCGTTCACGCAGTTTCACGTTACTATATTCCCCTTTATCCTATCAAAGCATTATAGCTATTACATAGATTACTTATTCCCCTTATTATTATTATTATCGGAGAGACCGCCGCGGCCGCCCTGTGAACAGCTCCCGGAGGGTTTGGGGGAGGTTCAGCGCCGGGTCGTGCTTACTTATTCTTAGGAGGTTCCGCCCAAGGTCTGCCCGAAACTGACGGCTTCCGTAGTTCCCGGCGTCGTATCGGTCGATGACGCTTACTAATTCCCTCCGTACTTTACAGCGGGCCGTTTTCAAGCCTTTCCGCGTGGCAGAGCTGCAAGCCTCCCGCCGCTTCGCAAGATATTCGGCATATCCGTATTCGTTCAGCCCCTCGGCGATCTCACGTTCTTTCGGGGTCATTTCATCCGTTATTTCGATCCGTTCGAACAGCACGAAATTCCGGGCTTCCCGGGCGAGGAACAGATAGAGATCGCCGTAGCTGGCTACAAGGTCGGCCACGGAGTGAATATCGAGCCTATTCAGCGCGAGGGCCTGCCGGTCGGCCAGCTTAAATTCGTAACGCGGGAAATAGTAGCCATACCGGGCGAGAATATCGAAGATCTCACCCTGCCGGGCCCGGTTCCGCAGCGGCGTTTTAGCGACGATCTCGGCCGTTTTATTATAGACTATGACTTTCTTATAGCTCCGGTCGCCGAAATAGACGGTTTCATCCTTAAAGACGTTTCTCGAACGAGTCTTATAACCTGCCATCAGGCGGATCAGCCGACGGCACGGGATTCGCGTCCGCAGGTTCAGCCCGACCTCTACCTGGGTAACCCGGCCCCGTTTCAGTTCCTCGTAGGAGATATTCAGATCGGCCGCTAACCGCTTCAAGGCATGGACAAGGGTCTCGGAGGTCAGATCAAACAACGAGGTTCTTCCGCAGTACCATTTACGGAGGCTATTTACAATATAGAGCCTTCCGCTCCTCCTTATGTAGATCAGCCGGAGTAGGTGAGGCGCGATACGGGAGGGGCCTTTCAGTCGGTAAATACCAATATTATCGAACACTTTCACGATCTCGCAGTTCTCGAAATTTCCCGAGAACTTTTCTAACATTATCGTTAAATTATCTACCATAAGCAGACGTTTTTAATTTTTACAAAGATACGCAAATAACAGCCTCAATATTCGCCCTCACGCCGCTACAACCCCTAAAACGGCTCAAAATCGACGCTCCGAATCCCGCGAAATCCCAATAAATTCTGGGGCCATTACGAGGCCTAAAATTTTTTATAATATTTTCTTATAATTCCTTAAATCTATATTTTTCAATATTCGGTCAAGCACAAAAAAACCGCCCCAACGGAGCGGTCAAATAATCAATTTCAGTTAGTTTTCTTCTAAATCCTTCAAAAATTTTCTTTTTTGGAGTTCCATCGTTTTCCAATCCTTAAATTCCTTTTCCGGAGTTTTCCCTAACGCAGCCAGCCAAATAATCGCAATTATCGGTGAGAAACAGAGCGCAACCGTAAGCCAGGTCGGCCCAAATCGGCCGTATTTCTCGGCCATAACAAACGTAGCATACAAGCCAATTAGCACCCCGAAGATAGCCCATACAATAAATAGAAATCCGATTAACAAATCAAAATCTCCCATAACATAATATTTTTAGAGTTAGTAACTTCCTAATTCCACAAAATTACCCGTCGCTTCCGTCAACTCACGGCGCAAGGTTCGGTTATTTTCGCAGTCGAATAATTTACTACTCAACGCCAAACGTAGTAGGGTTAAACAAAGAAAGCGTGGCGCTGAAGGCTTATTTTAGAAGACAGGTTCTGGAATACCCTAACAATAAAATAAGCGACAGCCCACGCCCTTTTTCAAGGACATAGGAATAAATACGCTTACTCTCTTGTTAGATAAATTTTCCAGATTCGTCTTCGAGAATAAACTTACGCTTTCGCGTCAATTCGTATGTAGTACAAAGGTAGTAAAGAGTTTCAAAACACCAAAATAATAAAGGGATTAGCATTTCACTAATCCCTTTATATCATCGTTGCAGTTCCAGGGGGAGCGCCAAAGAAACCAGAACTTTCGTCTCTTTATCGGCATCAACCATTTTCATACTCTCTTCGATAGGCGATATATCGAGCGTTTTCAGCCGGTTCCCCTTCGTAAGGACGATTTTCAACTCCAGGTTATTCGACAAATCGAGTTCATCGATAGAGTTAAAACGGCAGTCCAATTCTTCCAACTTCGTATTCCGGCTTATATCTAAATTTATAAGCCGATTAAGAGGGCAATCCAAGCGGGTCAGGTTCTCGAAATATTCAATTCCTTTGAGGGACTGGATACCAGCCGCAGGACAGATTATTTCCAAGACGTTTTTCGCTTCTTCGACGGATATTTCACCGTCGCCGTCTAAATCGAAATTCTCGACCAAATAGGCGAAGAACAACGGATCGGGAATTTCAATGACTTCAATCGGAGTTTCTTCCATAATCAATTAAATTTAATCGGGTTACGATTATCTATAATTGGCTATATCCGGATTTTACCCTTATCTCGTCATTTCTTCTTCGAGTTTTTCCCTAAGATTTTCGTTATATCGATCTCCCTCCCGGTTTTAGCGGATTCGAGCGCGAGCTGCTTACTCCATTTCATATAGCGTTCGGCCATCGCCACGCTTTTATGACCTAAGTAATTCTTAATCGTGTAGGCGTCCGCGCCTGCTGCCGCAGTCAGCGTCGCAAAGGTCCTTCGGGCGGAATGGAAAGTAATATTCTTTTCCACTCCGGCCATCTTCGCTAATTTCTTCAACGTAGGGTTTATCGTCGCTTCCGAGGATACGCGGAACATCAGATTTTCGTATTCAACCCGATTATAAGGGATTCTATCGTCATCATCAAGAGCGGCCCACTCTATAATCGTCTCTCCGAAGGACGACAAAGGCACATGGATTTCGCGGTTTCTCTTTTCCGGCCTATCTCCTTTTTTCGGGATCAGGTCCACGATAATCGTTTCTTCAGACACATCGAGGTTTCCCCATTTTATCCGGAGGGCGTCACTCAAGCGAATCCCTACCGCACACGAGAAAAGATACATTACCAATACCCGAAACTCGGTCGAGCCGATTTCAGCTTCGATTCCCAGTAACCGACACATCCGGCTCAATTCGTCGTATTCGAGGAACGTATCGTTTACGGCGGCCTCGGGTACAACGCATTCACGCGTCCGGTAAGGGTTCTTTATCGGGACGCCGCGGCGTTCAATATCGAGGACCACCGTCCGGACGTGCTTCAATCGGTTCGCCCGCGATCCCAAGACATCCCCGCGACCGTTTTCCCGACCTCGTTTTATCAAAAATCGCTCGAAGCCATTTATCAGTTTCGCGTCAATATCTTTTATCCGTATCTCTTTCTTAAATTCTTTCAACGCCCGGCGGGTCGTATCATATCCTTTCTCCGTCGCGCGGCTTATTCGTCCGGCCTGCATTCGTTCCAAGACATATTTATCGAAATAGCCGTAAAACGAAGCGTTTCCCGGATTCTCGGATTTTTTATTCACTACGATTTCCCGCAGGAGCAATTTCGTCAATTCTTCACCGTTTACCAGCGCATTATATATCCGGGTCCTAATTCGGGTGAGTTCTTTTTCGACAATCAGTTTCAACGCTTCGTCATACGGGCACTTCGCCGTATCGTCCCACTCTTCGGGCAGAAGATCGATCCCCGTCGGAAATTTCGGTTCTTCACCGTCAATCCGCGGAAACCGGATATACAGAGGCATTCGCCCGTCTTTCTTCCGTTTATCAATACGCAGGTATAAAGTCGGTTTCGGTAATTTAATCATCCCCGGAATTTTTCACGAATATAGCTTATTTTATTCATTTTTACCAGAGAACGTGCTGATATTCTTCGCCGATTCCTTGGCTATCGAGAGGTCGTATTTCAGATAGCGCTGGGTCATATTCACCGATTTATGGCCCAAGTACTTCGAGATCGTATAAATATCGACTTTATCAATCACCAGGAGCGTGGCGAAGGTATGGCGCGAGGAGTGATAGGTCAGGTGCTTATCTATTCCGGCCTTCTTCGTGTGCTCCCGCAGCGTCTTATTTACCGTCGGCTCGGCATAGTTATAAAAGATTTTTTCATCACTACCCAGCAACCGTCCGCCGTCGGATTTTTCCATCAAAATATCCCGCGCCATCGGAAACAGCGGCGTTATCACTTCGGATTTAGTCTTAATCATTTTCTTCCGGATCAGTTCATTCTCGAAATCTACATCCCGCCAGCGCAGGTCCATCGCGTCGGAAAACCGCAGACCGCAAAAACACGAGAACTGATACATCTTCAAGATCAGGTACTCTTTCGAATTTTTCGCCAAGCGTTCGGTATAGTCGATAAGACGCGATAGTTCCTCTTTTTCCAAATAGACCTCCTTAACCGGGGAGTTCGGCATCTTAAACCATTTATAGGGGTTCTCCACGGGGATATTCCGCTTTATTATATCCAAGATCACGGTTCGCAGGTTCTTATGCTTTGGGTTCCGGCCTCCGGGAGAGTTCCCGTTCACTTCGTGCATATAGTTATCGAAATCTTCAATCAGGGTCAGCGAAATATCCGAGATTCGGAACTCGGGCTTAAACTCCTTCAAGACGTGAAAGGTCGTCATATAGACCCGTATCGTTTCGGGATTCAGACCCTCTTTCCGCTTCCGTTCTACAAAGTCGAGGTAATAATCATAGAAGGAGCCGTGTTCGGGTTTCAATCTCCGCTTCCTGGCATAAAACCCCTTTACAAGGTCCATCGTCAACTCCGTTCCGTCAGCCAACAGTCGGTTAATATAGAGGTCAAGCTCCATTATTTTCCGGTTTAGCTGGATGGCAAGGGGTTTATCCTTCGGTTCCATCCGTTTCGCGTCCCAGCGTCCGTTCCAAACCTCCAGCCCCGTCGGTATCTTCGTATTCCGGGAGCCTACCCGTACCCGAAGGTACACGGGGTATTTCCCGTTTCGCTTCAAGGGCTTATCATTTCGAATACATTTACAGATCGAGTAATCCGCCATTCTATTTTACAACACAATTTAACTTGCAGGGACTAAATTAGTTACAAGTCGGCAGTGGGCAAAATATTTTACAAGAAATTATTAGTTTACTCGAAAAAATCCATATCTTTACAAAATCTAAAATTAGTTATCTATGAGTTTCTCTTCTTATCAAAATACGGTAAATCGTTTAGAAAAAGAGATTGCAGATTTACAGAAAAGAATCGCAGATGAAAGTAAGCGAGAGGTTGATAAAAACAAACAAATCGATTCCACTAATCGTAGTATTACTAATAATACGTCTCTATCATCTTTACAGTCTAAACAAAGACAAATACAAGGATACCAACGGGATATTTCTAATATTCGGTCTAAAATAGCAAATTATCAAAAGAAAATAGCTTCTAAATCTTCAGATTTAGGGCGAGCGCGACAATCTTTATTAAGAGCACAGCAAGACGAACAGAAAAAATTACAGCAAGAGCAGTTAAATTTTCAACGGAATATCCAACGAAGTATAGAGGAACAAAAATTACAATTAAGTACGTTAATTTCGATGAATTATTCTTCCTCGAATACTCCTGAAGGAATAGACGTTGGAATGACTAAACAGTATGATTTTTTCATTTCTCACGCATCCGAAGATAAGGAAGATATTGTAAGAGCATTAGCAGATGCTTTAGTTAATAACGGATTTAAGGTCTGGTACGACGAATTCGAATTAAGAATAGGGGATAGTCTTCGAAAGAGTATAGACCGGGGTTTAATAAATTCCCGGTATGGTATCGTTATTATTTCTCCATCATTTATAAAAAAGAATTGGACAGAATACGAACTAAACGGGATGGTAGCACGCGAGATGGATGGTCATAAAGTAATCCTACCAATTTGGCATAAAATAACCAAAGACGAGGTCTTAAAATTTAGCCCAACATTAGTGGATAAGATGGCACTAAATACAGCTATTCATACAATATCCGATATCGTTTCTCAACTTAAAGAATTATTCCAATAGGGGCGCAACAAGGGGCGCAGATTATAAAAGTAACATAAATACCAAGTAATCTCAATATTACAAGCGTAAAAATAGAGCGATAAACAATAGTGTTATAAGCGATAACTATCATATAATCAATCAATATAGGGTTTCGCTTCAGACCTCGTATAATCCCCTCTGCATTGCAGAGGGGGTTTTCATTTCCCCCCCCCTCCTCCGCATTTTTCCGGAGCCGTGCTTTTTCGGGATTCCGCCTTTTTCCGTGTTTTCAGGGGACAGGAAGCTCTTCCGGAACCGTTCGGGCGGGGATGGCTGCCGGTCTTCTGCTCTCCGCGTGCGGTTCCGCGGATGCGGTTTCGGGCGAAACGGGTCGAAGGATGCCGTTCGGCGTCGTCCGGTCCCGGCGGGGGCGGAGCGGGATGTGTCCGCCCCGCCGGCCGTATTGTGCGGCGGCGGGAATATCGAATGCCCCGGGCCTGCAAGGCCCGGGGCATCGGAATTCGGGGAGAGCGGGGCGTCAGCGCGCCTCCAGCAGGAAAACGGCGCTGTCGTAGATCCTGGAGAGTTTGGGGTTGAGGCCCATGCGGGAGAGCAGTTCGCCGCTGAACGTGCCGCCGTCGAACCAGAAGCGGGGTTCCTCCGTATTCATTTCGCGCACGGTGTACCGGGTGTCGGGATCGAGTCCCCGGATGCGGAACTGCGGGACGGTACGGCTCTGGTAGAGCAGGCAGTAGGTGAACACCACGGCCCGGCGCTTGTCTTTCGAGACATAGGCCAGTCCGTAACAGCCGTTCTCGTCGTAGGGCGAACCGATCCGGTAGAGGTCGCCCTGCATGACGATGTCGCGGTACTCCTTGTAGTCGGCGATGGCGCGGCGGGCCTCGGCGCGCTCCTCTTCGGTCATGTGCTTGGGCTGCAGCTCCATGCCGAGGCGTCCGGCGCACGCGATGTCGAACCGGAACTTGAGCGGCGTGGAGTTGCCCGTCTGGAGGTTGGGCGTCACGGAGACGTGCGAACCCATGACGAGCGCGGGGAAGAAGAGGCTCGTGCCGTACTGGATGCGGGTGCGCGAGAGCGCTTCGGTGTTGTCGCTCGTCCACACCTCGTCGAAGTACCGGAGTGCGCCGTACTCCACGCGCCCTCCGCCCGAGGCGCAGGACTGGATGAGCACGTCGGGGTATTTGGCGCGGATGCGCTCCATCACCTTGTAGAGTCCCTGCGTGTATTCGATCCAGAAGTGCGACTGTTCGTCGGGCCGCTGGAATGCGGAGCCGATGCTGTTCGCGCAGCGGTTGGCGTCCCACTTGATGTAGTCGATGTGTTCCGAGAGCCGCATCGTGTTGTCGAATACCCCGAAGACGAAGTCCTGCACCTCGGGGTTCGAGAGGTCCAGCAGCCACTGGCTGCGCGTCAGGGGCGCTTCGCGGCCGGGCGTGCGGACGATCCATTCGGGGTGCTTCTCGGCCAGCTCGCTGCGGGGGCTGACCATCTCGGGTTCGATCCAGATGCCGAATTTCAGCCCCTTGTCGTGGGCGTAGGAGGCGATGTGGTCGATGCCTTCGGGCAGCTTCTCGCGGTTCACCTCCCAGTCGCCCAGCCCCGCCTTGTCGTTGTTGCGCGGGTATTTGTTGCCGAACCAGCCGTCGTCGAGCACGAACATTTCGAGCCCCATGGCCGCCGCGTCGTCGATCATGTCGGTCAGCGTCTTCGCGTCGAATGTGAAGGCCGCGCCCTCCCAACTGTTGAGCAGCGTGGGTGCGGGGACGTGGCCGTGCCATACGCCGTAGTTGCGGGCCCAGTCGTGGAGGTTGCGGCTCGCGCCGCCCGCTCCGCGGAACGAGTGGGTGTAGATCATTTCGGGGGTCGTGAACGACTCTCCGGGGCGGAGCCGGTATTCGGAGGCGTCGGGGTTGGCGCCCGCCAGCACGGTGAGCGTCTGACACTCGTCGAGTTCGAAGTTGAGGCGGAAGTTTCCGCTCCAGGCCAGCGAGCCGGCGACGACCTCGCCGCAGTTCTCGTCGAAGCGGTCGTTGCCGAGCGTCAGCATGAAGGAGGGGTTTTCGGCGTGGGTCGTGCGCAGGCCGCGTGTCGAGGCGATGCTCTTCGATCCGTGGGTCAGCAGCGTGTGCTCCACCTGCGCTTCGCGCGTCCAGGCGCCGTGGAGGTGGGTCAGCAGGTATTTCTCGGCCCGTAGAGGCATCGCCGACGAGTAGAAGCTGTGCAGCGTCACGGGACCCTTCTCGCGGTTGCGGATGACGGCGCGGGTCGTGATGACGTTTTCGCGGGCGTAGGCCGTATAGACCAGTTCGACGTCCAGCGGCTGCACGGCGTCGGTCATGCGGACGACGGTTTCGGTCACGTTGTCGTCGGCCAGTTTTCGCGTCCGGTGCGAGACGTAGCGCAGTTCGGTGTTCAGGTCGCCGTCGGCGTGGGTCACGCGCAGGGCCGGTTCGTGGTAGTTGCGGCCGCCGAAGGCGGGGTAGGCCACGTCCTCGGTGTTGTGGTCGGGGTGGCGGTAGCTTCGGTATCCGGCCAGCGGGGCGGGGTCGTCGATGCGGCCTCCGAAGTGGAGGAAGCGGACCTCCTCTCCGGGGGCTGCGCTCAGGATGAGCGAAATGTCGTCGGTCCGGATGTCGATGATCCGTTGCGGGGCGGCGGTCTCCGCCGCGCCTGCCGTGAGGGCGGCGCCCAAGGCGCTCAACAGGTACGGTAGTTTTCTCATGTGAAAGGTTCGGTGTTAACGCTGTGAAGGACAAAGATAGTAAAATGTCGAAATAAAACGAAATGTTCCGTAATTCCTCCGCGTTTCGATCTGTATGCGGCGCGTCGCCGTCGGAGGCCACCCGCCTCTTTTGCTCCGTCCGGAGCGGAGGACGGCGGTTTTATTCCTATCTTTGGGCCGTAAACTCGTCCGGACGATGAAGAACAAGGATATTTTCACTTTCCGCGATGCGGAGAAACAGGCGGGCCCCGTGGCGTTCTCGACGATGCTCAAGCCGGCCGGTTCTGCCTGCAACCTCGATTGCGGCTATTGCTACTACCTCGACAAGGCCGCACAGTACGGCGGCCGGCAGGCGGTGATGGCGGACGACCTGCTGGAGCTCTACATCCGGCAGTACATCGAGGCCAACGAGGTTCCCGTGGTGACCTTCTGCTGGCACGGCGGCGAGCCGCTGCTGCTCGGCAGGGACTTCTACCGCCGGGCCGTGGCGCTCCAGCGGAAATACGCCGCGGGCAAGCGGATCAAGAACACGTTGCAGACCAACGGGACACTGGTGGACGAGGCGTGGTGCGAGCTTTTCGCCGAAAACGGCTTCCTGGTGGGGCTGTCGCTCGACGGGCCGGAGGACATTCACGACGCGTTCCGCCGGACGAAGGGCGGGCGCCCCACCTTCGCGCGCGTGATGCGGACGGTCGGGATGTTCCGGCGGACGGGCGTGGAGTACAATACGCTGAGCGTCGTGAACCGGGCCTGCGAGGGGCGCGGCGCGGAGATCTACCGCTTCTTCCGCGATACGGTCGGAAGCCGCTACATGCAGTTTCTGCCCGCCGTGGAGCATGTCGTCGATCGCGCGGGGCTGCACCGTCCGCTGATCGTTTCGCCGGAGACGCAGGGGGCGCGGCCGGCCGAATGGTCGGTGACGGCCGAGGGCTACGGGACGTTTCTGTGCGATATTTTCGACGAGTGGGTCGTCAGCGATGTGGGGCAGTGCTTCGTGCAGCTCTTCGACGCCACGCTGGCCCAGTGGTGCGGCGTGCAGCCGGGCGTCTGCTCGATGGGCGAGACGTGCGGCGATGCGCTCGTGGTCGAGCACAACGGCGACGTCTATTCGTGCGACCACTTCGTCTATCCCGAATACTTGCTGGGGAACATCCGCGAGACGCCGCTCGCGGAGATCTACCGCTCGCGCCGCCGGATCGACTTCGGACTGGCCAAACGCAACGCGCTGCCGGCCGAATGCCTGCGCTGCCGGTACTACTTCGCCTGCCGCGGCGAATGTCCCAAGCACCGGTTCGAGACCGGGTCGGACGGCTGCCGCAAGAATTCGCTCTGCGAGGGGCTTTTCCGCTATTTCCGCCATGCCGAGCCTTACATGGACTACATGCGCGACCTGCTCGCCCTCGAGCAGTCCCCCGCGTGGGTCGTGCCGTTCGCCCGGCGGCGCATGGGGCTGATGTAGGGCGTGCGGCCCGGACGCGAACGGAAGGGGCGCCGCTCGGAAGCGGCGCCCCTTCGTACGTGCAGGTCCTGTAAGCCGGGTTCTGTCCCCGGGGCGGACCCCGGGTCTCTGTCATTTATCTACGGCGGCGGTCTCCCGCCGTCTCAAGCAACCTACCCCCCGACATCGGGCGAGCAACCCTTGATTGCCGGTATACACGGTCTTGCAACCCACGGGACGTACTGCCGGGCGACATCGCTGCCCCCGCGGTGGGCTCTTACCCCGCCTTTTCACCCTTACCCGCCGGACACTCTCCGGAGCGCGGCCCGGAACCCCGAAGGCTCCGTCCGTTCCGCGAATGCCCGCCTGCGGGCGGTCGTTCTCTGTTACGCTCCCACAACCTCACGGCTGTCAAGTCATTAGCTTGCGTGGCGCTCTGCGTTGCCCGGACTTTCCTCTCCCGGCCGGCGGCCGGCAGCGACAGAGCGGACCTGCACGGCAAAGATAGGTATTTCGGCGGGAAAAACCTGCGGCGGCGACGCATTTTTCCTCCGTGCGGCCGTCGGCCCTCCGCGCGGCCGTTCCGGCCCGGGCCCCGGGCGGTCGTTTTCCGCCTCCGTGCGGCGGTCAGAGGATGCGCTTTACGTAGCGGAAGAGTTTGTAGGGCATGTAGCGGAACGGCGGGTCGATCCAGGTCGGCGTCTCGACCACCGCACGGCGGTGCGAGAAGGCGTCGAAGCTGTCGCGGCCGTGGTAGCGGCCCATGCCCGAATTGCCCACGCCGCCGAAGGGCAGGTGCTCGTTGGCGATGTGCATGATCGTGTCGTTGAGGCAGGCTCCGCCCGAAGAGGTGCGCCGCAGTACTTCGCGGCCGCTTTTTTCGGGACCGAAGTAGTAGAGCGCCAGCGGTTTTTCGCGTTCGGTGACGAACGCCACAGCCTCGTCCGTCGTCCGGAACGGGACGACCGGCAGCACGGGGCCGAAGATCTCCTCTCGCATGACCGGGGCGAGGGGATCGACCTCCGTGAGCAGCGTGGGTTCTATGTAACGTTCCGCGCGGTCGGTGCGGCCTCCGAGGCGGACCGTACCCTGCGCGAGGTAGCTTGCCACGCGGTCGAAGGCCCGGTCGTTCACCAGCCGGACGTAGTGGGGGCTTTGCCGGGCGTCGTCGCCGTGCAGGCGCCGCAGCGCCCGGGCGTAGGCCGCGGGGAACGCATCGGCGAGCGATTCGTGGAGCAGCAGGTAGTCGGGGGCGATGCAGGTCTGCCCCGCATTGAGGGTCTTGCCCCATGCGATGCGGCGCGCGGCGGTCTCCACGTCGGCGCCTCGGTCCACGATGCAGGGGCTTTTGCCGCCCAGCTCCAGTATGACGGGCGTGAGGTGCCGCGCCGCGGCGGCCATGACGATCCGCCCCAGCGCGGGGCTGCCCGTGAAGAAGACGAGGTCCCAGCGCCGGTCCAGCAGCAGCGTATTGACGTCGCGGTTGCCCTCGACGACGGCGACGTAGCGCTCGTCGTAGATTTCGCCGATCATCGCGCGGAGCGTCGCCGAGACGTGCGGCGTGTAGGGCGAGGGTTTCAGCACGGCGGTGCAGCCCGCCGAGATGGCTCCGACGAGCGGGTTGAGCAGCAGTTGCACGGGATAGTTCCACGGCGAGACGATGAGCGCCGTGCCGAGCGGCTCGGAGAGGATGCGGCTCGCCGAGGGAAAGAGCTTGAGCGGCGAGGGCCGCCGCTCGGGGCGCATCCAGCGGCCGAGGTGGCGGAGGTGGTTCCTCACTTCGCTCCGCACGATGCTCAGCTCGGTGAGGCCGGCCTCCTCGGGGGATTTGCGCAGGTCCTGCCACAGGGCGTCGCAGAGCCGCCGCTCCCATTGCCGCAGCGCCTGCTCCAGCCTTCGGAGCATGATGCGGCGGAAGTCGGCCGGGAGGGTGGCTCCCGAGCGGAAATAGTCCCGTTGTGCGGCGTGGATCGCCGCGATGCGTTCGGCGGAGGTGTTTTCCAGAGGCATGGCGGTGGGGATCGTTTTATCCGGTGAAGCGGTCCGTCGTGCGGCAAATGCCGGCCCGGCGGTCTATGACGGGACCGAACAGGTACGCGGGAGCGCGCCCTGCGTGAAGCGGCGCGGATGGAATCCCCGCGGGATGCCGCGGGGCGTGCGGTCGCGTCCGAGGGCCGTCCGTCCCGTGATACGCCCGATGCCGGAACCGCCGGTGACGGGCACGCATTTGTCCTTGAACCGGGTCATAGGCCGGGCTCTTTCCGTTCCGGTTCGCGGAAGATGTTCAGGTGCGCCAGCAGCGGATTCCGTCGGTCGAGCACCAGGAATTCCGCCAGGAGCAGTACGAGCGCCGCCAGGAGCAGGTATTGGTACTGTTCGTTGAACTCCTCGAAACGGACCGTCGAAAGCTCGGAGCGCTCCATGTCGTTGATCTCCCGCACGATCTCGTCCAGGCCGATGTCCTGCTTCGTGGCGCGAACGTAGGCGCCGCCCGTCGTCTCGGCGATCTTCGAGAGCATCTCCTCGTTGAGCTTCGAAACGACCATCTCGCCCTGCTCGTCCTTGATGAATTCGCCGTCGATCTGGATCGGCGCGCCTTCGGGCGTGCCGATGCCGATGGTGTAGATGCGGATGCCCTGCCGGGCGGCGCGTTCGGCCACGGCCAAGGCGTCGTCCTCGTGGTTCTCGCCGTCGGTGATGAGCACCACGACGCGGCCGTGCCCCGCTTCCGTCTCGCCCGAGAAGGCGAGCAGCGCCTGTTCGAGGGCCTTGCCGACGGCCGTGCCCTGCACCGGCACGAGCGACGGGTCGATCCGCCGCGCGAAGGCCCGCGCCATGCGGTAGTCGGAGGTGATCGGCAACTGCACCTTCGGCTCGCCGGCGAAGACGATCAGTCCCACGCGGTCCTGCCGCAGCCCTTCGAAGAGCTTGCCGATGGCGTATTTGGTCCGTTCGAGGCGGTTGGGTTCGAAATCCTCGGCGAGCATTGAGTTCGAGACGTCCACCGCGAGCATCATCTCGATTCCCTGCGCCTTCTCCTCGCGGAGTTTGGAGCCCAACTGCGGCCGCGCCGCGGCCAGCGCCGTCAGCGCCACGGCGGTGCAGAAGAGGACGAACCTGAATTTCACGCGCCCGGTGGAGACCTCGGGCATCAGTTCGCCGAGAGTCTCCGGGCGGCCAAAGCGGGCGAGCCGCCTGCGGCGGTTGCGCATCGCCAGCCAGAAGAGCGCGACGAGCGCCGGGACGGCTGCGAGCAGCCAGAGGTATTGCGGATTTGCGAATCGGAACATAGCGGTCTTTTCTTTACGGAATCCGTTTCAGCACGAGATTCGAGAGGAGGAATTCGAGCAGCAGGGCTCCGAGGGCCGCCAGTGCCCACACGAGGAACCGCTCGTGGTAGGAGATGCGCTCGGTGACCTCCACCTTGCTCTTTTCCAACTGGTTGATTTCGTCGTAAATGGCTTTGAGCTTGGCGTTGTCCGTGGCGCGGAAGTATTTGCCTCCCGTCAGGTCGGCCATGGCGCCGAGCGTCTTCTCGTCGATCTCGACCTTGGCCATCACCACGTCGCCCGTGGGCTGTCCGTAGATGTCCACCGCCGGGTAGGGGGCCGTGCCTTCGGTTCCGACGCCGATCGTATAGACGCGGATACCCTGCGCCCGGGCGATTTCGGCGGCGGTCATGGGAGCGATCTGTCCGCGGTTGTTCACGCCGTCGGTCAGCAGGATGATGACCTTCGACTTGGCCTCGCTCTCGCGCAGGCGGTTGATCGCCGTGGCCAGTCCGTTGCCGATGGCCGTGCCGCTGTCGTCGATCAGTCCGCTGCGGATGCGCGCCAGGAGCGTCTGGAGCGTGCTCTGGTCCGTGGTCAGGGGGCTTTGCGTGAAGGCTTCGGCGGCGAAGACCACCAGTCCGATGCGGTCGCCGTAGCGGTCGGCGACGAACGAGCCGGCCACCTCCTTGGCGGCCGTGATGCGGTCGGGCCGGAAGTCGCGGGCGAGCATCGAGGCCGAGACGTCGATGGCCAGCACGATGTCGATGCCCTCGGTGTTCGTGCGGACGTTCTGTTCGATGTCCTGCGGCCGCGCCAGCGCCACGACGAGCAGCGCGAAGGCCGCCGCACGCAGCGCGAAGGGCAGGTGGCGCAGGTAGTGGCGCACGGTCTTCGGTGCGTGCAGAACGCCTGCCACGGTCGAAATCCGGATCGCGGCGCCGCCCTGCATCGTGCGCCAGACGTAGTAGGCGGTCATCGGCGCGAGCAGCGTGAGCAGCCACAGATAATGGGGTGATGCGAATTGCATGGTCGTTTCGTTTTTTTACCAGTTCTTCCTGCCGCGGACCACGACGCCCCGTTTCTCCTTGAGTTTCTCCTGCGTCTTGTCCTCCTGGGCCTGAATGGCGTCGAGAATCTGCTCCTGCTCCTGCGGCGAGATGCCCGGAGCCTGCTGCGGCGAACCCTGTGCGTCGCCCTGCTCCCCCTTGTCGGATTGCGGGGGCTGCTGCGGGTTTCCGTCCTGCCCGGGATCCTTCCGGTCCTGCTGCCCCTGCTGCGGGTCCTGCCGTCCCTGTCCCTGCTGCGGATTCTGCTGCCCCTGCTGGTTCCGATCCTGGTTCTGATTCTGATCCTGATCCTGGTTCTGATTCTGATCCTGGTTCTGCTGGTCGTTGCCGCCTCCGCCGTTCTGGTCCTGGTCGAGCAGCCGCTTGGTGTAGGCGTAGTTGTACTTGGCCTCCATGTCGGACGGGTTCAGCCGCAGCGATTGCTTGTAGCTTTCGAGCGCCTCCTTGTACTTCTGCTGCTTGAACTGTGCGTTGCCCAGATTGTAATAGGCTTCGGCCAGCTCCGTCTCCGGACGCAGCGTGTCGGCGGCGGCCTGCCGGAGGGTCTGTTCGGCGCGGTCGAAGCGTTCGGCCTTGTAGAGGGCGTTGCCGAGGTCGTAGGTGGCCTCGAACTGCCCCGGGACGGCTTCGAGCGCCTGTTCGTAACGGCGGATCGACTCCTCGTAATTGCCCTTGGCGTACTGCCGGTTGCCTTTGCGGACCAGCGAACGTTCGGGCATCTGCTGCGCTCCGGCCGCGGCGGCCGTGAGCAGGAACAGGAGCGTATAGAGTGACTTCTGCATCGTTGTCGCGGTTTAGTTTTGCGTCGGGTCCGCCTCTCCGGCCGGGGTCTCCTCCTCGACGGGTTTGGTCTCCTCGACGAAGTAGTAGGCTTTCAGATAGTCGGCCTCGTTCTCCTCGGCCGGCGGCGTCGCCTTGGCGAACTTCACCAGATCGGCGTCGCGCAGGATCGCCGTGAGGTCCATGCGGGCCTTGTCCGGAAGCTCCTCCGCGCGCATCGCGTCGATGATCTCGTCGGAGGTCATCTCCATCGCTCCGATGTCCCAGCGCGCCGCGATGTAGGTGCGCAGGATGTCCGTCAGCCCCGAATAGTACTGTTTGTGGCGGTTGTTCTGCCACAGTTTCTGGTTGTGGAGCGCTTCGAGCGCCTGGATGGCCGCGACGTGCGGCGGCAGCGGCGGGGCGGGTTTGAACAGGTCGCCGAGCCGTTTGCCGCGGGCCGCGAGCCAGCGGTGGAGGGCGTAGGCCGCGGCGGCCAGCAGCGCGAGCGCCAGCAGGCTCCAAAGGACGTAGCCGCGGATCTCGCGGAACCGGAACGGCAGGGTGCGCTGTCCCTTCAGGTCGTAGATCGACTGCGACGTGGAGTCGATCTGGAACGTCGTCACCTCGAGATAGACCGAGTCGCGGCTCGAAAGCGTGTCGAGGATGTTCTTGTCGGCGTAGAGCACCCGCGCCGTGCCGAGGTTGTAACGGCCCTCGTCGAAGGCCGCGAGGCGGTAGCGCTTGCGCAGCTTCAGGCGGCGTCCGTCGCGTTCGAGCGTATCGACCGGCAGGCTCTCGACCACCTCGATCTTGCCGTCCCGGTCCTCGAACTCCGGGAACTCCACCACCTGCACGAGGTCCTTCTCCACGTCGATCACCAGATCGAAGCGGTCGCCGATCAGAATGCTGTCGGGTTCGGCGTGCGCCGTGACCGTCGGCGTGTTCTGCGCCGCGGCCGGCACGCCGGCCAGCAGGAGGAGCGTTGCTAAGAGTCGTCTCATCGCTGTTTGAAGAGTTTCATCAGTTCGGCCACATAGTCCCCGTCGGTGGAGATCGTCGCCGTGTCGATACGGTTGTGCTTGAGCGTCTGCTCGATGCCGGCGCTGCGCCGTCTCCACGATTCGGCGTAGTGCTCGCGCACGGCGCGCGAGGAGGTGTCCACCCAGACCTTGCGCCCCGTCTCGGCGTCGCGCAGCTCGACGATGCCCACGTCGGGCAGCTCCGTCTCGCGCGGGTCGTAGATGCGGATGCCCACCAGGTCGTGCCGTCCGCCGGCGATCTTCAGCGCGTCGTCGAGGGCCGAGCGGTCCTGCGAGGAGTCCATGAAGTCCGAGAGGATGAAGGTCGTGCAGCGCTTCTTGTTCACGTTGGTCAGAAAGCGCACCGGCTCGGAGAGCTTCGTGCCCGCGGATTCGGGGCGGAAGCCGATGAGCTCGCGGATAATCATGAGGATGTGGCTGCGCCCCTTCTTCGGGGGGATGAACTTCTCGACCTTGTCCGAAAAGAAGATGCACCCCACCTTGTCGTTGTTCTGCGCGGCCGAGAAGGCCAGCACGGCGGCGATTTCGGTGATGATGTTTTTCTTGAGCCGCTCCGTCGTGCCGAACATGCGCGACGCGGAGACGTCCACGAGCAGCATCATCGTCAGCTCGCGCTCCTCCTCATAGACCTTGATGTGGGGCTTGCGCGAGCGGGCCGTCACGTTCCAGTCGATGTCGCGCACGTCGTCGCCGGCGCGGTACTCCCTCACTTCGGAAAACGACATGCCCCGCCCGCGGAAAGCCGTGTGGTACTTTCCGGCGAAGATCTCGTTCGAAAGACCGCGCGTCTTGATTTCGATCTTCCGGACCCGTTTCAGAATATCGTTTTCGCTCTCCTGCATCGTCAGGGTACGATTACGTTGTTCAGGATGTCGGTGATGATCTCCTCCGAGGAGATGTTCTCGGCTTCGGCCTCGTAGGTCAGGCCGATGCGGTGGCGCAGCACGTCGTGGCAGACGGCGCGCACGTCCTCGGGGATGACGTAGCCGCGGCGGCGGATGAAGGCGTAGGCGCGGGCGGCCCTGGCCAGCGAGATCGACGCACGGGGCGAGCCGCCGTAGGCGATCAGGTTCTGCAACTTCCCGAGGTTGTACTCGGCCGGCTCGCGCGTGGCGAAGATGATGTCGATGATGTACTTCTCGATCTTCTCGTCCATATAGACGTCCTCGACCACCTTGCGGGCCTTTACGATGTCTTCGGGCGCGATCACCTTGTTCACCGCGGGCATGCCCGTGCCGGCGAGGTTCATGCGCACGATGTCGCGCTCCTCCTGCTTGTTGGGGTAGGAGATCTTGGCCTTGAGCATGAAACGGTCCACCTGCGCCTCGGGCAGCGGATAGGTTCCCTCCTGTTCGAGCGGGTTCTGCGTGGCCAGCACGAGGAAGGGCTGCGGCAGCGGGTAGGTGTCGTCGCCGATGGTCACCTGCCGCTCCTGCATCGCCTCGAGCAGCGCCGACTGCACCTTGGCCGGCGAGCGGTTGATCTCGTCCGCCAGCACGAAGTTGGCGAAGACGGGACCCTTCTTGACCACGAAATCCTCGTTCTTCTGCGAGTAGATCAGCGTGCCCAGCAGGTCGGCGGGCAGCAGGTCGGGAGTGAACTGGATGCGCGAGAACCCGGCATCCACGGCACGGGCCAGCGTGGTGATGGCCAGCGTTTTGGCGAGTCCCGGCACGCCTTCGAGCAGGATGTGTCCGTTGGAGAGCAGACCGATCAGCAGCGTATCGACCAGATGGCTCTGTCCGACGATGACCTTGCCCATTTCGGTGCGCAGCGTATCGACGAAGACCGATTCGCGTTCGATGCGCTCGTTGAGTTCCTTGATGTTGATGACTTCGCTCATGTTTTATCGTTTGTTGTATCGTTGTCGCGGTTACCCTTTTAACGTTCGTCATGCAAAGTTATTATTTTTCCCGAAAAATTCTTCGCCGATTCTTATTAACTTTGCCCGCATGGAATCCAACGAATCGAAAATCCTGCAAGGGCTCAATCCGGCCCAGCGGGACGCCGTGGTCAATTTCGACTCCCCGTCGCTCATCATCGCCGGGGCCGGCTCGGGCAAGACCCGCGTGCTGACCTCGCGCATCGCCTACATGATCGAGCGGGGCGTGGCGCCCTTCAACATACTCGCCCTGACCTTTACGAACAAGGCCGCCGAGCAGATGCGCGAACGCATCGCGCAGATGCTGCCCGACAACCGCAGCCGCCATATCCGCATGGGAACCTTCCACTCGGTCTTCTCGCGCATCCTGCGCGAAAACGCCGGACGGATCGGCTTCCCCGAGTCGTTCACGATCTACGACTCCTCGGACAGCCGGAACCTGGTCAAGACCGTGGTCCGCGAGCTGAACCTTCCGGACGAGAAGTACAAGCCCAACGCCGTGGCTTCGCGCATATCCTATGCCAAAAACTGTCTGGTGACCCCCGGGGCCTATCTGGCCAATTCGGCCTATGCGGCCGAGGACCGGCAGATGCAGATTCCCGAGTTCGGCAACATCTACAACATCTACTGCCGGCGCTGCAAACACAACGGGGCGATGGACTTCGACGACCTGCTGCTGCAAACCAACGTGCTGCTGCGCGACTGTCCGGACGTGCTGGCGCGCTACCAGGAGCAGTTCAAATACATTCTGGTGGACGAGTACCAGGACACCAACTATGCGCAGTACGTCATCATCCGCCGTCTGTCGCAGACCCATTCGAAAGTCTGCGTCGTGGGCGACGACGCGCAGTCGATCTACTCGTTCCGCGGGGCCAAGATCGAGAACATCCTCTCTTTCCAGAAGGACTACCCCTCGGCGAAGGTCTTCAAGCTCGAACGGAACTACCGCTCGACGCGCACGATCGTCGATGCGGCCAACTCGGTGATCGTCCGCAATTCGAAGCGCATGGAGAAGCACTGCTTCTCGGAAGGGGCCGAAGGGGAGAAAATCCGCATCCTGAAGGCCTACACCGACCGCGAGGAGGCCGAGATGGTCGTTTCGGACCTGCGCGACAAGGTGCGTGCGGCGGGCGCCGAATGGTCCGAGGCGGTGATTCTCTACCGCACGAACAACCAGTCGGCCGTGCTGGAGGACAACCTCCGCCGCCGCGGCATCCCCTACCGCATCTACAAGGGTTCGTCGTTCTACGACCACAAGGAGATCCGCGACATGCTGGCCTATATCCGGCTGGTCATCAACCCGCGCGACGACGAGGCGTTCCGGCGCATCGTGAACTACCCCGCGCGGGGCATCGGCGACACGACCGTGCAGCGCATCGCGCAACTGGCCGCCGAACGGGGCGTGTCGATGTGGGAGGCGGTCGATGCGCTGGTCGCCGAACCCGCGGCCGACGCCGTGCAGCGGGCCATCGCCCGCAAGGCGGCCGACTTCGTGGCGATGATCCGTTCGCTGTCGCTGGCCCGCAACGACAAGGGACTGTACGACTTCGGCCTGGAGATCGCCTCGCGGTCGGGCATTCTGGCCGCCTACCGTGCGGAGAACACGCCCGAGGCGGCTTCGGCGCTGGACAATATCGAGGAGCTGCTCAACTCGATGCAGGAATTCAGGGAGCGCTGCGACGCCGAAATCCGCAACGGCGAGCGCAGCCCCGGGGAGGAGGCCACCATCGAGGAGTGGTTGCAGCAGATGATGCTGATGACCGACATGGACAAGGACAACCCCGAGGACCGGAACAAGGTGACGCTGATGACGGTCCATTCGGCCAAGGGGCTCGAATACGAATACGTTTACATCGTGGGCATGGAGGAGAACCTCTTCCCGTCGCTGCGGGCCGCCGAGTCGGCCGACGGCATCGAGGAGGAGCGGCGGCTCTTCTACGTGGCCCTCACGCGGGCCAAGGTCGCGGCGACGCTCTCCTATGCCGAGATGCGTTTCCGGTGGGGCAACATGGAGTTCTCGCGGCCGAGCTGCTTCCTGCGCGAGATCGACCCGCGGTATGTGGAGTCCGACGTCGATTTCGCTCAGGAGGCGGTGCGCCGCCGGGCCGACGACGGGGAGGGCCCCTCGGCGCTCGACGAGCTGCGCCGCCGGTACGACTACCGTTACCAGCAGCGGCGGCAGGACGGCGCGGGCGGTTACGGCGGTCCGCGCGGCGGCAATGCCGGCGTCCGGTCCGGAGGAGGTCCGGACGCGGCGGGACGGGGAGCCTACGGCGGCGGTTCGGCCGGCCGGAGCGCTTACGGCGGCGGCCGTTTCGGCGCCCCCTCCGACGGCGAGTCGGGCGTTGCGCGGCGTTTTCCGCGCCCGGCGCAGCCGCAGTCGCAACCCCGCGCGCAGCGTTCCGCCGCGCCCGATCCGGCGCTGGTGCAGCCGCCGCGCCCCTCGGTGGACGGAATGCGCCGCGTCGGCGTGCGGCAGGCGATGGACGGCGGACCGGCGGTCGGGAGTGCGGCGCCCGCGAGCGGCGGATATGCCGTGGGAGAGCGTGTCGAGCACCCGAAGTTCGGGGTGGGCATCGTGCGCCGCATCGAGACCCTGGCCACGGACCACAAGCTGGTGGTGGCGTTCGACAACGCCGGCGAGAAGACGCTGCTGGCCAAATTCGCCAAACTGACCAAACTCGGATGACGATGCAGACGCCGCTCGTATCGGTCTGCATGACCGCCTACAACCACGAACCCTACCTGCGGGAGGCGATCGAAGGGGTGCTCGCGCAGCGGACGGATTTCGCCGTGGAGCTGGTCGTGGGCGAGGATTGCAGCACGGACCGCACGCGGGCGATCGCCGAGGAGTACGCCGCCGCCTGCCCCGGCCGCGTGCGGCTGGTGACGGGGCCCGGAAACATCGGCTGGCGGGCCAACTACCTCCGCACCTTCGAGGCGTGCCGCGGGAAGTACGTGGCCTACTGCGACGGCGACGACTGGTGGTGCGACCCCGGGAAGCTGCAGCGGCAGGTCGATCTGCTGGAGGCCGACCCGGCGTGCGGCATGTGCTACACGCGGGCCGACAACTTCTATCAGGCCACGGGCCGCCGGGAGCCGGACGAGGAGGTGCACTTCACCGATTTCGGCCGCCTGCTCCGCAGTCTGACGATCTGCAACTGCACGACCGTGGCGCGGCGGGAACTGATCGCCCGCTATTACGACGAGGTGCGCCCCGCGGAGCATCCCGAGTGGTGTACGGACGACGCGCCGATGTGGCTCTGGTTCGCGGCCCGCAGCCGGATCGGCTACCTTCCGGTCGTGACGGCCGTGCACCGCCGCCTGCCCGACAGCGTGAGCCACAGCACGGCCTACCGCCGGAGGATCGCCTTCTGCGACTCGCTCATGGACATAAGCCTCTGGTTCGACGCCCGCTACGGCGACGGCAGCCGCCGCTTCGCCCTGCTGCGCAAGCGCTCCTCCGTGGCGTTGTGGGTGCTGTCGTACAACGGTCCGGTCGGGGAGTACCTCGCCCGCTGGTGGCGCGACCTGCGCGCCTGTCCCCGTCTGGCGCTCTGCCCCGAAGGGGCGGGGCTGCTGGTGAAGAAGATTCTGTTCCGCCGATCCAAAAAGAAGAAGATATGACTGTCAGACAGCGTTACGACGGCATCGTCGCCTGGTTTTCGGAGCACATGCCCGCGGCCGAAAGCGAATTGCGCTACAAGGACCCCTACCAGTTGCTGGTGGCGGTGATCCTCTCGGCGCAGTGCACCGACAAGCGGGTGAACATGACCACGCCGGCCCTGTTCGAAGCCTTCCCGACCCCGTTCGAGATGGCGAAGGCCACGGCCGAAGAGATTTATCCCTACATCCGGAGCATTTCCTATCCCAACAACAAGGCGAAGAACCTCGCGGCGATGGCGCGGATGCTCTGCTCGGAGTTCGGCGGCGAAGTCCCGTCCGATCTGGAGCAGATGCAGCGGCTGCCCGGCGTGGGCCGCAAGACGGCCAACGTGCTCGGGGCGGTGTTGTGGCAGAAGGAGGTGATGCCGGTCGATACGCACGTCTTCCGCGTGTCGGAGCGCATCGGCCTCACGACCGGCTCGAAGACGCCGCTCCAGACCGAGCTGACGCTCGAGAAGCATATTCCGGGCCATCTGCTGCCCGTCGCGCATCACTGGCTGATCCTGCACGGCCGCTACGTCTGTACGGCCCGTGCCCCGAAGTGCGGCGAGTGCGGCATCAGCGCGTGGTGCCGGAAGTACGCCGCCGACCGCCGGGCGGAGCGGGATGGGGAGTAGCCCCCTGAATGGCGCTCCCTGCGGGTTTGCGGCGTAGTCCCGCGTGGTTTCCGGGCGGATGTCGGGAGAATTTCCGGCCGACGGCCGGAAAGCGGGCGGGTGCCGCGCATCCGCGGGCCGCACGGCGGCGGTTTGGTATCTCCCTCTTTTTTGTTACCTTTGTCCGACTGTTATTAGCGAAGGAGGTCCGGAATGAAGTTATCGGAAAAGCATATCGGCTCACTGCGGGAGCTGCTCGCGCGGCCCCGGCTGCGGATCGTGACCGTCTCCCACGCCAACCCCGACGGCGACGCCGTCGGTTCGTCGCTCGCCTGGGCCGAGGTGCTGCGGGGACTGGGCCACGAGGTGACGTGCATCGTGCCGAACAAATACCCCTATTTCCTCGACTGGATGCCGGGCATCGGCGAGGTCGTGGTCTTCAAGACCGACGCCGAAGGGCGCGCGGCGAAGGCCGTGGCCGAGGCGGATGCGATCTTCTGCCTCGATTTCAACGCCGTCTCGCGTCTCGAGATCCTGAGCGCGACGATCGAGGCGAACACGACGGCCTGCCGCGTGCTGATCGACCACCACCTGCAACCCGACGAGGGTTTCGACATCGTTTTCTCGCATCCCGAGGCGTCGAGCACCTGCTTTCTGGTTTACTGCCTGGTCGAGGCCCTCTACGGCCGGGAGGCGGTGACGCGGCGGATGGCCGAACTGCTCTACGTCGGGATGATGACCGACACGGGCAACTTCGCCTTTTCGCACCTCACGCCCGAGCTGTTCCGCGCCGTGGCCGCGCTGGCCGAGACGGGCATCCGGATTCCCGAAATCTACAACAACGTCTATAATGCCTACACCGAAGGCCGCGCGCGGCTGTTCGGCTATGCCATCAACCGCAAGATGAACCTCATAGAGGACGGTACGGTGGCCTACATGTCGCTGATGGAGAACGAAATGCGCCGTTTCCAGTTCCAGCAGGGCGACAGCGAGGGGTTCGTCAATTACGCCCTGACGATCAAGAAGGTCAAAATGTCGGCCATGTTCCTCGCGCACCGCAAGTTCATCCGCATCTCCCTGCGTTCGCGGGGCGACGTGGACGTCAATCTCTTCGCCCGCAGGTATTTCAACGGCGGCGGACACAAGAACGCCGCGGGCGGCAAGTCGTTCCTGACGATGCAGGAGACGATCGACCACTACGTGCGCTCCGTGCGTGAGTTCGCCGAAGAGGGCCGTCTCGGCTGACGGCCATGGACGATTTCCGTCTGAAAGTCTTCATCACGGCGGCCCGGACGCTGAGTTTCACGCGGACCGCCGAACGGCTCTATATCTCCCAGCCCGCCGTGAGCAGGCATATCGGCGAACTGGAATCGCGTTACAGGGTTCCCCTCTTCGTCCGCCGCGGCAGCCGCCTGGAGCTGACCGCTGCCGGGCAGGTGCTGCTCGAGGCCGCCGGACGCATCTCCGACGACTACCGCCGGCTGGAGTACGAAATGAGCCTCTGCGCGAATCAGGCCGAGGGCGAGCTGCGCCTCGGAGCCAGCACGACCATCGCACAATACCTGCTGCCGCCGGCGCTGGCGCGCTTCACGGCGCGTTTTCCCGGCGTGCGGGTTTCGGTCCTGTCGGGCAACAGCGGCCAGATCGAACGGGCGCTGGCCGACCGCGAGATCGACCTGGGCATGGTCGAGAGCGTCAGCCGCCGGCAGGGGTTGCACTACACGCTCTTCCGGCCCGACGAGCTGGTGCTGGTGGCGCGTCCGGGCGGGAGGTTCGCCCGCACGGAATCCGTGACGCCCGAGGCGCTGTGCCGGATTCCGCTCGTGCTGCGCGAGGACGGCTCGGGGACGCTCGAGGTGATCGCCGCGGCGCTGGCCGGGGTCGGACTGCGGCTCTCGCAGCTCGAGGTGGCGATGCGGCTGGGCACGACCGAGGGAATCAAGTCCTTCGTCCGCAACAGCGACGCGATGGCCCTCGTGTCGGTGATCTCGGTCGTGGACGAGCTGCGCAGCGGGGCGCTGCGGATCGTGGACATCGAGGGACTGACCCTGACGCGCGACTTCTCGTTCGTGCACCTCGCGGCGGAGCCCGCGCCGCTCGCCCGGCAGTTCGCCGACTTCGCCCTGTCCGGTCTCTGACGGTCCGGCGCCCTCCGTCATAACACGAAGTTATTCCGCATAACGAAATCTTGTTGTATTTCAGGCGTAAACGCGCGATCTTTGCCTCCGGTATTCTTGAAAAGTCGTCGGGAGGCGTCTCCTCCGACTCAAATTGCGAAACGTTATGCTGGAAAAAGGTAACAGAGCCAATACGCTGCACGGGATTCTGCTCATTGCGCTCTTTTCGTTCGCGGCGTTCTACATCGCCGGATTCCCCTTCGTCGAACGGCTCTCGCTCAGCCCTCTGATCGTCGGCATCGTGCTGGGGATGCTCTATGCCAACAGCCTGCGCAACCGGCTTCCCGAAACATGGGTTCCGGGCATCCGGTTCTGCACGAAACAGGTGCTCCGCTGGGGCATCGTTCTCTACGGTTTCCGCCTGACGCTGACGCAGGTGGCGGCCGTCGGGCTTCCGGCCGTCGCGGTCGATCTGGTCGTCGTGGCGGGAACGCTTCTGGGCGGCGTCGCGCTCGGGCGGCTGCTGGGAATCGACCGCGACACGGCGCTGATGACCTCGACGGGCAGTGCGATCTGCGGCGCGGCGGCCGTGCTGGGCGCCGAGCCGGTGGTGCGGTGCGAAGGGTACAAGACCGCCGTCGCCGTCTCCACGGTGGTCGTTTTCGGCACGCTCTCCATGTTCCTCTATCCGGTCATGTACCGCACGGGCCTGCTCGGCGGCATGACCGACACGGAGGTGGCCGTCTATACCGGAAGCACGCTGCACGAGGTGGCGCACGTGGCCGGGGCGGGCAATGCGATGGATCCGACCGATGCGCTGGGCATCGCCGGGGTGGCCACCATTACCAAGATGATCCGCGTCATGCTGCTGGCCCCCGTGCTGGTGGTCATGAGCCTGCTGCTGGCGGGCCGGCGGCGTACGCCGGGCGGAACGGAAACGCGGGGGCGGATCGCCGTGCCGTGGTTCGCCTTCGGGTTTCTGGGTGTGATCTGCCTCAATTCGCTGCTGCAATACGTGTGCGGTGCGGAGAGCGTCCGGGAGATTCCGCTCAACGGCGCCGTCGAGTACCTCGACACGTTCCTGCTGACGATGGCCATGACGGCGCTGGGGACGGAGACGAGCATCGACAAGTTCCGTCAGGCCGGGGCGAAACCCTTCGTGCTGGCGGGGCTGCTCTACGTCTGGCTGGTTGTGGGAGGGTATTTCGTGACGAAGGGGCTGGTCGGCATGTTTTAGGACCGGTCCCGGTCCGGAAATGCGAAGCGGGCGGAACCTCCGGAGGTTCCGCCCGCTTTCCGTGTCGTTGCGGCGGGAACAGGTTCGGACCGCATGCGGTTGCCGTTGCCGGGGAGGTCCGGTTCCGCCTACGGAAGCCGGGGAAGCTGCGGGGCCTCGTGCTCGGTGTAGCGCAGCACCGTCTCGCGGACGAAATCGGCGAAGCGGCGGGCCTCGTCGTCGGTCAGCGGCGAAGGATAGCTCATCAGCACCAGCCTGTGCTGCTCGAAGGGGCGGCGGAACGAAGGGTGGATGTACTCGTGCGGATTCTCGACGAAGCCGAGCCGCCGGTAGAAATGCAGCCGCCGGATCGAGATTTCGTCCGCCGGAGGATCGATCTCCAGAATGACGCGCCGGCCTTCGCAGAAGGCCGCGAGGGCCTTCGAACCCATGTTCCGGCCGCGCAGGGCGGGCGATACGGCGAGGTGTTCGACATAGTGCCATCCGTCGCCCTGCCAGTGGTAGAGGATGCCGACGAACTCGTCGCCGCACCAGATGCCGTCGGCCCGGAAGTGCGGATCCCGGAGGGCGCGGACGTGGTCCTCCTCGGAGCGCTGCTCCTTGTAGGGGAACGACCGGCGATAAATCTCCATCGCTTCGGCCCATCCCCTGTCGGCGGGGGAGGTAAAGGGGATGAATTGCAGTTCTTCTGTCATGGTTCCGTATTTTTCCCGCAAGATACGACGAATTCCGTACATATCCTAATCCGCCGCCGGGGGAGGCGGGACCGCATCCCGGCGGGGAGGGGCTCCGGCGTCCGGTTTCCGGAATTTCCGCAGTGCCTGCCTCCCCGGTTCTCCGGATGTCTTCCCGATTTTCCGGATATTCTGCTCCGGAATGCCGGCCGTCTGCGCCCTGCCATGCGAAGACGCCCCTTCCGGAGAACCGGAAGGGGCGTCCTGCGCTGCGTGCCGCCGCGTCAGTTCGACGTGGGGAATTTGTAGGTCACGGCCACGGGCTTCTCGCAGATGCCTTCATACTTTTTCACCTGCTCCAGCGTCTTCAGGTTGTAGATGTAGAGGCTGCCCGGCTTGCGGTCGGTCGCCGCGGGGTTGTAGGTGGCGATCAGCAGCAGGTCGTCATCCACGGTCGTGGCCGAGGTGGAGGGCATGGCGTTCGAGCAGATGGCCATGATCCGTTCGCCTTCGGGAAGCGTGATGTCCGGCCGGTCGCCCTCGGCCGGAAGCGTCGGGGTGACGCTGAGCATCGCCCAGTGGTAGATTTTGTCGTCGTAGTTGTAGTAGATGTTGTTGCTTACCTTCGTCGGGACCATCGTGGAGTTCCGGTCGATCAGCATGGGGCGCGACTCGTCGTATTCGAGCACGGTGCTCTGCGACGAGATGCCGGAGTTGGACTTGATGATCTGCACCTTGCGCGGCTCTCCCGCCGTCGAGCGGGCGATGACGTAGTACTCCTCCGTGCCCACGCGGGTTCCGGCGGCGTTGATTACCTCGTAACCGTCGGGGACGCCGAATCCCTTGATGTTCGAGTTCGGAAAGCCCACCACGCCGCTCTCGCTGAACATGAGCGGCACGCGCGTGCCCTGCACGGTGTTGGCGTAGTAGCTCTGGTAGCCGTATTTCACCGGATAGGGCGTCTGACGCACGGCGAGCAGGTCGGAGGCGAATTCGTAGCGGTAGGCCTTTCCGTCGTCGCCGATGACGTAGGAGTAGTGGCCGCGCGAAGTCTTTTCGCCCAGAATCCTGCCCGTGCGTGTGCCGTATTCGTCCATCGCACGGAGCCGGAACGTCACCTCCAGCGAGGTGGGGTCGAGGTGGTAGATCGACCCTTCTTCGTCGCCCGAGGTGATGAGCACGCCCGATTCGGACGAAGAGGAGAATACATAGACGTCGCGCAGGTCACGGAATGCGTAGCTCGGGTTGATCGTCGCCAGCAGGTCCTCCCAAACCTCCTGGGCGCCCTCGGCCTCCTCCTGCGGCGAGCGTTTCTTGACGAAGGCCA
The DNA here is from genome assembly GCF_018101075.1 of Alistipes sp. Marseille-P2263. Taxonomy (NCBI): domain Bacteria; kingdom Pseudomonadati; phylum Bacteroidota; class Bacteroidia; order Bacteroidales; family Rikenellaceae; genus Alistipes; species Alistipes sp. Marseille-P2263. Next base: position 124,428 of record NZ_JAGQEJ010000008.1, on the reverse strand, counting down.
TCGAACCCTTGCCCTCTTCGTCGTTGCAGAGGATCAGGTACCCTTCGTCGAATCCCGCCTGCACGCGCAGTTCGTAGTAATGGAAGCCGACGCTCTCGCCGTTGTCCACCTTCAGGCGCAGCACGTAGCTGCCCGCGCTGTTGAAGGTGTAGTCGAGCGTGGGCGAGTCGGAAAGGTAGATCGAATCGGCCATCCCCGGGAAATCGCCTTCGGGTTTGCCGTAGGCCCATTCGCAGGCGACCTCGCGGTCGTTGGCGCTCTCGATGCGGATGCCGTCGAGACGGAGCGTCTCGGTCGCTTTCGCATAGATCACCTCGTCCACGCCGCTGACCGTCACCGGGGCCAGCTCGCGGTAGTGCTCCTCCTCGATTCCGTAGCAGGAGATCAGCGCCGTGCCGCAGAGAAGCGGCAGCAGGTATTTCAGTATCTGTCTTGTCATGGTAGCTCGCTGTTAATAGTTATACGCGGGGTCGCGCCAGCCCTTCGTCGTGACGCTCACGGACTTGTCGGTGTAGACTTCGGCGTCGGGGAAATTCTCCTTGTAGTAGTCGAACGTCGGACAGAGCACGTAGCGTACCCAGGCCAGTTTCTGCGGATTGTTGCTCCGGACCATGAATCCCATGGTCAGGTCCGCCTGTCCGCCCGTGGTGGTCGTGTAGTGTTCGTTGTCGATGTTCTCGCCGAACTGCTCGACCATCGTCTTGTAGAGCGAGGGGTTCGTATCCTCGATGCCGTGGTAGAACTCCAGCACCTTGCGGTACTTGTCGGGCGTGAAGTTGCCCAGGTACATGTACCACTCGTTCTCGGCGTCGTAACGCCACCAGATCGGGCAGGTGGGGGTGCCGTCCGAGATGAGTACGCGGAAGACGTTGCGCGGGACGCCTTCGAACAGGTCGGTCTCGACGATCTGGAGCACGAGCGAGGCGGTTTTCGTCAGGATCTTCTCCGAGCGCTTCGCCGTGACGACGATCTCGCCTTCGACCTCGCCGGCGGGAATGACCAGCTCGCCCAGCGTGTAGTCCTCGCCTTCGACGGCATCGACCAGTTCGCGCTGCACGCCGCCCGAGATGTAGTTCGTCGTGGTGTCGTGGATCGCCGCGACCTCGAACGTGCGGTCGCGGTCGGAGACCGTGCCCAGCAGTTTGACCGGGACCTTCCGCTGGATCTCCTGCACCGTCTCGTCGTAGATGGCGAACGAGATGTCGGTGGAGATATACTGGTCGAGGTTGAGCGGACCCTCCGTGAAATAGAGCTTGTTTTTCTGCGACGTGTCGTATTTCAGCCACGTATCGCCGCAGGAAACCGCTCCGGCGGTGACGGCCAGCAACAGGGCCGTATCGAAAAGGAATGAACGTTTCATAAAGCCTCGTCGTTTAGTTTCGGTAATTGTCCTCCACGCTTTTCGGAATGGGAATCGTATAGGTGGCGTCGTCCGTGCCGGAGAAGACGCCCATGCCCGGAAGCTCCACGTCCGACTGGAGGTGCTTCATGTCGAAGAAACTCTCGCCGTCGGCATAGAACTCCTTGCGGCGTTCGTTGTAGATGTTCTCCTCGGTGATCGAACCTTCGCGGTCGGCGAAGGCGGTCAGCTCGCGCGACGTCACCACGTAGTCGAGGTATTCCACCGCCTTGTCGGGGTCCTTGGTGAGATTGGCCTCGGCGACGATGTAGTACATTTCGGGAATCCGGATCAGGCTTAGGCCCGGGATCGAGTTGCCGGTGTAGGTGGCGTTCGTCTCGCCGTTGGCGTACATTTTGCTGTAATGCTTGATGCACTGTCCCGTGCTGGTGTTGAACCAGAGGGTGTACCGCTTGTCGGTGCCGGCTTCGTCCGTGGCGTACACCTCCTTGTACTCGTCGGAGAGTTCGAGCGTGGCGCCGCTGTAGATGTGTTTGTCGTAGTAGTTCTTGAGGAACTGCGTCGAGTAGAGCCCGAAGAGGGTCTCCTGCATGTTGAGCGTGCCGGTCTCCACGGCATTCCACGCCTCCGCGGTCCGCATCAGGGGGAATTTCCCGCTGTCGATCACCTTTTCGGCATACTTTTCGGCCAGTTCCAGGTTGCCCGCCGTCCAATATACGCGGGCCAGCATCGCCTGCACGGCGTAGAGGTTCAGGTGGGTGATGCGGCAACTGGTGAAGCCGTCGGCGGCGTTGGTGCGCACCGGGGTGACCAGCTCCTCATCCTCGGCGAGGTACTTTTCGGCTTCGGTGAGGTCGCCGACGATCTCCTCGAACACCTTGTCGAGCGAGCTGTACGGGGTGACTTCGATGCCGTAGCTCTTCACGTAGGGAATGGCCTTGGCCTTGGCCGCGGTGTCGCCCGAGCCGGACGATACGGCGAAGAGGCGCACCATTTCGAAGTGCATGAAGGCGCGCAGGGCGAGCAGCTCGCCCTTGTAGAGCCTGATATGGGGATATACGTCGTCGGCTTTGGGCAGAATGTGCATCAGGGCCTTGTTGATGTGCCCGATCACCTTGTAGCCTGCCACCCAGATGTCTTCGGCGATGGTGACGGCGTCGTCGGTCGTCCACTGGCGCTGCACGGCGTAGGCCATCGGGTCGGTCTGCGGTATGGTGAAGTTGCCGATCATCGTCTCGGGGTATTCGAACGAGAGTTTGCGGCCGTAGAGGTCCTTGTCCGCGCCCATCTCGGCGTAGATGCCGTAGATGGCGTCCTCGCAGCCTTCGGCCGTCGCGTAAAGTTCCTTGTCGGTCACCTCCGATTTGGGATTGACGTCGAGGTAGGCCTCGCAGCCGCCCAGCAGCGGGAGCAGGGCCAACAGATAGAAACGGTATTTTTTCATGCGTGACATAATGCTGTGCGGTTTAGAAAGTGGGTCGGAACACCAGGTTGATCGTCCGGCTGTAGGGATAGCTCGTGCCGCGTTCGTACTTGACGGTCGAGAGGCGGAAGATGTCCGAGACGCCCACGCCGATGGCCAGCCGCTTGAAGCCGATGCGCTTGAGGAACTTGGCCTGGAACTCGTAGGTGAGCATCGCGCTCGAGAGCCACAGCTCGTTGAGGCGCTCGACGAAACGCTCCGAACTGTAGGAGGAGTCCTCCGGCCGGATCTCCTTGATGGCCAAGAAGCGCGAGAGGTCGCCCGGGCGCTTCCAGCGGTCGGTGAAGGCGCGTGCGTCCACGTTGTAGCGCGGGTCGATGTCCTCCACCTTGGACCAGAGCGTCTTGTTGTAGGTGTCGCCGCCGAACTTGTAGCTGAACACGAGGTTCAGCGACCAGCCCTTGTAGCGGAGCGTGTTGAGCCACGTTCCTTGCAGCTTGGGCTGCGTGTTGCCCACCACCACCTCGTCGTCCGCATCGTACCGGAAGGTGTATTCGCCGTTCCGGTCGATGAATATTTCCTGACCGGTCGCCGGGTCGATGCCGGCCGAGCGCACGGCGTAGATATCGTACTGCGAACCGCCTTCGCGGAAGCGCAGACGCAGCGGGCTGTCCTCCTCTATCTGGTACGACGTGTTCTTGAGCGTGGTGCTGATGCGGTTGATGCGGTCCTTCACGTGCGAACCGTTGATGACCGTCGTCCAGGCCCAGTTCTTGCTGCGGATCACCTGTGCGGCCACCGAAAACTCGTAGCCGACGTTCTGGTTCTCGCCGAAGTTCACGGTGATGTCCTCCGCACCGGTCGATGCCGGCAGGGGGATCGACATGAGCTGGTCCTTCGTGGTGTTGCGGAAGTAGTCGAAGCCGATGACCAGCCGCTCCTTGAAGAGGGTCATGTCGAGGCCGAAGTTGTTCTTCAGCACGCGTTGCCACTTCAGTTCGGGGTTGCCCATGCGGATCGGCACGGCGCCCACGCCCGTGTAATAGAGGTAGTCGTTGTCGTATTTGTAGGTCGTGATGGCCTGGTAGGGGTTTCCGGTCGTCTGGCCGTTGTAGCCCCACGACCACGTCAGGCGCAGCACGTCGATCCACTTGGCCCGCTCGAGGAATGCCTCCTTGTGGAGGTTCCATCCCAGACCGAACGACCACATGGGCGCGAAGCGGTTCTCCGAACCGTAGGCCGACGAACCGGAGGTGCGGTAGGAGATGTCGGCGAAGTAGCGGTTGCGGAAGTAGAAGTTGCCGCTGGCGAAGAATCCCACCTTGGCCAGGAGCGTCTCGGTGCCCGACGGCAGGGAGGACGGGCTGTACCCGAGCGCGTATTTGATGTCCGACAGGTCGTCCTTGAGGAAGCCTATCGCCGTGGTGTACGACGTGGTCGTATTGGTGTGCTGGATGTCGGCGCCGGCATTGACCACGAAGCCCGTGCCGCGGTCGTCGAGGTTGCGGCCGTAGTTGAGGACGATCTTGCCGTCGTAGTTGAAAGCCTTGCCCGTGCCGAGCCGGTACTCGCCCCGTTTGGCCGGATCGGTTTCACCGAGGTATGTCGCGTCCTCGGGCGAGGTGTAGCGGTCGTACTGGTTCGTCTTGATATCGACGTTGAACTGTCCGGTGATGAAGAAGTCCTTCGTGACGTACCATTTGGCGTCCACGGTGTTGCGCAGGGTCTGGTCGCGCGTGGTCTCGAAGCTCGACAGCGTGGCGTTGTAGAGCGGATTGACCTGATGGCCGTCGCCCGAGGTCGAGGTGTCCTCCGGATCGAAGTTGAAGGCCTTGACCAGGTTGCCGTACTCGTCGAAGGGCGTGTCGTAGGGGTTGAGCCGGGTGTAGGCGCTGAAATCGCCGTAGGGCGACTCCTTGGCGTCGGTGAGCGAGTAGTTGGCCGTGTAACGCAGCGTGAGCTTGTCGCGCATGTGGTAGCCGATCGAGAAGTTGAGCGTGTAGTTGCGGCGGTTGTCGCCCTTCATCACGCCGTACTTGTCGCTGAAGCGCAGCGAGGTGCGGTAGTCGATCTTCTGGGCGCGGCCGCTCAGCGACAGCGAGTGGGTATGGCTGAACGGAACGCGGAGCGGGGCGCGTATCCAGTCGGTGTTCACGCCCCGGCGCACGTTTTGCAGCTTGTAGGCGTAGGCTTCGTCCATCGAGCCGTTCTCCGTGGTGTAAAGTCCGGCCAGCCGCTCCAGCTCGAGTTTCTGCGCGGCGTTGCAGAGGTTCATCGAGCTGAGGTCGGGGATGCTCAGTTCGGGGACGAAGTTGTAGCTCAGGCGGGGCTTGCTGTCGGTCACCTGCTGGCGCTCGATGACGATCACGCCGTTGGCGGCGCGGTCGCCATAGACGATGGCCGCCTGGGCGTCCTTCAGCACGTCGATCCGTTCGATCTCGTACATGTCGAGGTCGTAGAGCTCCTCCATGGTGATCTCCGCGCCGTCGAGGATGATGAGCGGGTTGTTGTAGGCCTTCTCCTCGGCCGACGTGGCGATGGAGTTCGAACCGCGTATGAGGATTTCCGGAATGGCGTTGGGGTTCGAGCCGAGGGCGTTGTTGTCCACGACCACCATGCCGGGCGTCACGGCGCTGAGCGCCGTCATGATGTTGGTGTTCGAGATAGAGACGAGGTCCTCGCCCTTGATCGTCGTCACCGAGCCGGTGTAGGTGTTCTTGTTGCGGGTGAACATGCCGTTCACCACGACGTCCTCGATCTGTGTGCCGCCCTCCTTGAGCGAGACCTTCAGTCCCTTGGCCGAACCGGTCACGGCGATCCGGCGGCTCTCCATGCCGAGGAAGCCGATTTCGAGCACGGCCGGACTGGTCTTCGACGTGAAGGTGATCGAGAAGCGTCCGTCGCCGTCGGCGGAGACGCCCTGTCCGTTGCCGCCCTTCAGGATGACCGACGCACCGGCCAGCGGATTCTTGTTCGGGTCGTAAACGGTTCCCGAGACAGTGAACTTGCGGGTCTTGCCCGAGGTGTCGTAGATGACGACGAAGTCGTTCTCGGTCTCGTACTTGAAGTTCGTGCCTTCGAGGCATTTTCCGAGCAGCTCATAGACGCGGATGTTCTTGAAGTGGCCGGTCACGGCGGGCAGTTGCCGGATGTCTTCGGGATCGTAGGCGAAGCGGATGCCCTTCTTGCGGGTGATTTCGTCCAGTACGGCGGTCACGGGCGTCCCTTCGGCGTCGATCGTCAGCGTGGCGTTCATGTCCACGGGTTCACCCCCCCCCTGCGCCTGCGCCGTAAGGACCGCGCGGCACAACAGGGTCACGAGTAACAGCAGCCGGGGTATCCGGCTGAAACGGAACGTAAATGTGTGCATAGGCTTTGGGTTATGGACGGGCCGGCCCGCGGGGTCGGCCCGTCCGGGTTTTCACGAGTTTAGTTTTGCGACGGATAGAGACTGCGCTCGATCACGTAGATCAGCGACTGGTAGTGCGCCTTCGTATCGCCCGTGGCGCCGTTCACGCGGCTGCGCAGCAGTTTGAGGATCCGGTCGTTCACGTGGTAGAACAGCGCGCGCGACTCGTCGATCGACCGCAGGTTGACGTTGTACTGCCAGCCGTAGCCGTCCGAGAGCATCTCGTCCTTCCACAGTTGCGAGGCCACGTAGCCCTTGCCGTTCGCCTCCTCGATCTCGCGCAGCGGGGCGAGGTAGCGCTCCACCAGCCCCGTGTCGTCCAGTCCCATGAGGGCGATCTCGTCCACCGAGGGGGCGTAGGCCTCCGCGATGCCGCCCAGCTTGATGCGCTTCGACTGGCTCGAGGCCACGTCGGTGGCCGTATCGACGAACATGCGCTGGATGAGCCGCTCGGCGGGCGTCGCCGGACGGCCCTTGATGGCGCTCTCCCAGACGATCCGGTAGAGGTCGTCCATGTACTCCTGCGGCGTGTAGGGGTTTTGGGCGATGTGCGACGAGAGGATCACGTTCTTGTAGCTGTTGAAGAAGGCGCGGCAGAAGTTGAAGCGCAGGATGAACGAGTAGTCCACGTGCAGCGGCATCTTGCCCGTCAGCGAGGGCTGCTCGAGCCATTCGGAGTGCTTCATCTGCTCGAGCACCCACCTGAGCGAGGCGCGCTGCTCCTCCTTGGGGATGGCGATCGCCTGCGGGCCGCCCGCCGTGTTGCTGTTCACGTCCGTCAGACGGATTCCGCCGACGTTGAGCATCGCGGCGTTCACGTAGCGGGCGAACTGTCCGGCGATGGCCTCGTAGAGCGCCGTGCGGTGCTTCATGTCGGGGTCTTCGGCGTCGGGGATCCACTCCTCCATGCGGGAGAGGATGTACTTGAGGTTGGCGATGCCGTAGTCGCCGGCCTTGAGGTGGTCGTCGCCGAGGTCCTCCTCCAGCGCCGTGGGGTCGTAGCGGGCGACGAGCTGCTGGCGGCCGTAGCGGTACATCGGGTCGCCCGCCTTCTCGTCGATCCAGCCGCGCAGGGTCTCCTCCTCGTCGAACAGATCCTTCTTGTCGGGCAGCGGACGGTAGGCGTATCCGATGGCGTAGTAGTCGTAGGGACCGAGGTCCGGCGGGGTGAGCTTCACGCCCTTGTCGCCGGGCTGGGCCACGTAGTTGAAGCGGGCGTAGTCCATGATCGAGGGCGTCGTGCCGTACCGCTGCGTGAAGGTCGCGCTGCGGAGCGAGTCCACGGGGAAGGCGTCCGATGCGGCCATGTTGTGCATCAGGCCGAGGCAGTGGCCGATCTCATGCGCCAGAATGTACTCGAGCGACTCCTGGAACACGTCGTCGGGCAACTCCTTGCCGCGCACGCGCTCGTCCACCTGCGAGGTCTGCACGAAGCGCCACGTGTTGGCCAGGCGCACCACGTCGTTGTAAACCAGCACCGAGGCGTTGATGATCTCTCCCGAGCGGGGATCGACCCACGAGGGGCCCATGGCGTTGGCCACGGCGGCCGGCACGTACCGGATGCAGGAGTATTTCAGGTTGTCGGGATCGAACTCGGGGTCGTCCGTCGGGAAGTCCTCGATGCGCATGACGTTCTTGAATCCGAGCTTCTCGAAGGCCTTGTTCCAGCGGAGCACGCCGCGGCGGATCGGCTCGCGCCACAATTCGGGGAAGGCGTCGTCGAGGTAGAAGACGATCGGCTTGACCGGTTCGACGAGCTCGCCGCGCTTCCATGCCTCCATGTCGGAGGGCTGCACGCTCCAGCGGTTGATGACCGAGAAATCCTCGATCTGATCCTTCTGGCCGTTGAACCGGGACATGCCGGTGAGGAAGATGCCGATGCGCGAATCCGCCACGCGGGGCTGCGCCGGCTTCTCGGGCAGCAGCAGGATCGTGCGCGTCACCTTCATGGTCATCGGCTCGTCCTTCTTGAGCTGGATGAGTCCCAGCAGGTCGGCCGAGACGGAGTAGGAAAGGTAGGACTTGACCGAGACGTTGTCCTCGAAGGCCTTGATCTGGTCGATGGCCGAACCTTCGCTCTTGAACTTGCCGGTGATGCTCACCATGCCGCTCGAACTCTCGATCGGGGCGAGGGGCTTGTTGTCGCCCGCGAAGAATTTGGTCATGTCCACCACGATGGCCGAGCTGTCGCGGTTGTAGCAGACGAACTTGTAGGAGTCGATGATCGGCGGCAGGGTGCTGCGGCCGATGGCCTTGAGCCGGGCCGAGTCGCGTGGGTCGCAGAAGGGCGGCACGACGGCCTCCGAGAGGTAGAGCGTCGTGTCGATACGCGTGAATTTCACGTGCATCGGGTCCTTGGGCTTGTAGCCGATGGTGCCCAGATTGATGTCGCTGGCCTCCGAAATGGTGGAGGCGATGAGCATCTCGCGGCCGATCGTCTCCAACGGAACTTCCGCGTAGAGCTTGCCCTTGAGCTTGTGCAGCGTCAGGAACGGACTGCGGGCCGTCTGGCACGACTTGTCATTGACGAACATTTTGGTGTATTTGTCCACTTTCGGCTTTTCGGCCTGTTCGGTCTTCGATTTTTTCTTCTTCGATTTCGATTTCGAAGCGGCCAGACCGGTTGCCGGAGCGATCAGCAGGGCTGCGGCCAACAACAAAACACGGGATTTGGAGAGAATTCGCATATAAAAATTTTTAAAGAATATTTCGCTTCATGTTATTATTCGTAACCGGTTTTTCGACCCGGAAATCCGACTGTAACGAAAAGTCCGTTTTTGCCTTATATTTTCGCATTTTGAACACCCGGTTTCTGGGAAAACCTATCGGGGCAAAGATATAAAAAATAGGACAAATGGTTCTCTCGGGGCGATTTTTTTATTCGGTGGAGTTTCGGATCGGTCGTTTCCGGCATCGGGTTTCGGCCGGTTTCCGTTCCGAAAAGTCGTACCGGCCACCGGCCGGCCGGATGCGGTTTTCAACTGTTCGGAAGGTTTTTCGATTTTTCCGGACTTTCGCGGAGCCGCCGGCCCCTTCCGTCCGGAACCGCCGGCTTTCGGGTGACACGGCGTCCGTTTCGTTCCGCCGGCCGCATTTCGGTTCGGGAGACCGGGTTTCGGATTGCCGGGATGCCTTCCGGCTCGTCCTGGCGTTTTTTTCGGTTTTCGGGAGTCGTTCCGGTCTGTTCCGGGACCGGTCCGGATTGCCGGGGCGGCGTTCCGGCCTGTTTGGGGCTTCCGGCCTGTTCCCGGGACGCTGCGGTTGCGGCCGCCTTCCGAAGATTCCGGACCTCCCTGTACGTAAAAAGGCCGCCGGACATGTCCGGCGGCCTTTTTACGAGCCGAATCCGAGATTTGAACTCGGGACCCCTTCATTACGAGTGAAGTGCTCTACCGCTGAGCTAATTCGGCCTGCGGGGAATTTCCTTCCCGTTTGGGACTGCAAATATCTGAAAAAAATTCTTTTCCCGCAAAAATTTTGAGAAAAATCTCGCATTTCTTGCTATATTCGCGCTAAATCTGACCCGGAAATGGTAACCTTTCTGCTTTGTCTGGCCCTGCTCGTCGCGGCCTATTTCACTTACGGACGCTACCTGGAGCGGCTCGCGGGGGCCGATGCGCGGTCCGAAACGCCCTGCCGGCGGCTCTACGACGGCGTGGATTACGTACCGCTGCCGCGCTGGCGGATCTTCCTGATCCAACTGCTCAACATCGCCGGCACGGGACCGATCTTCGGGGCCATTCTGGGAGCCTGCTTCGGTCCGGTGGCCTTTCTGTGGATCACTTTCGGCGGAATCTTCATGGGGGCCATGCACGATTACCTGTCGGGCATGATGCTCGTGCGCAACGACGGGCTGAGCATTCCCGAGGTCGTCGGGCGTTATCTGGGCGGCGGGATGCGGCAGTTCATGCGCGTCTTCTCGGTATTGCTGCTGGTGCTCGTGGGGGCGGTATTCCTGCTCAGTCCCGCGCAACTGCTGGCCAACATCGTGCCGGCCGTTTCCTGCCCTGCGTGGGTGTGGATCATCCTGGCCTACTATTTCGTCGCCACGCTGCTGCCCATCGACAAGATCATCGGCAAGGTCTATCCCGTCTTCGGCGTGGCGCTGGTCGCCATGGCTCTGGGACTTCTCGGGGCGTTGCTTTTCGGCGGTTACCGCATTCCCGAGATGACCACCTTCGCCAATTTCCAGCTCGACGCCTCGTCCGTGCCGATCGTTCCGACGCTCTTCATCACCATCGCCTGCGGCGCGATTTCGGGCTTCCACGCCACGCAGTCGCCGCTCATGGCCCGCTGCGTGGGCAACGAACGCGAATGCCGGTCGGTCTTCTACGGGGCGATGATCTCCGAGTCGGTCATCGCGCTGATCTGGGCCGCCGTGGCGATGGCCTTTTTCGGCGGCGCGGGCGGGCTTTCGGAGGCCCTCGGCGAGCACGGCAACAGCGCTGCCTGGGCCGTGGATACGATTTCGAACGGCACGCTGGGCGTCGTGGGCGGCATCCTGGCCCTGCTGGGCGTCGTCGCGGCCCCGATCACCTCGGGCGACACGGCGTTTCGCTCGGCCCGCCTCATTATCGCCGACATGCTGCATATCGACCAGCGGAGCAAGCTGAAGCGGTTTTATATATGTATCCCTCTTTTCGCCGTGGGATACGGCATCACGCTGGTCGATTTCGACGTCGTGTGGCGCTATTTCGCCTGGACGAACCAGACGCTGGCGACCATCGTGCTGTGGGCCGTCGTGGTCTATATGGTCCGGCGGCGGTCCAACCGCTGGGTGGCGCTGCTTCCGGCGGTCTTCATGACTTTCGTCTGCGCTTCGTTCGTCTTCGTGTCGGGGCAGTTCTTCGGCATGGAAAACCGCACGGCGGCCTATCTGCTGGGCGGTGCGGCGACGCTGGCGGTCCTTGTTCTCATGCTTTTCAAACTGCGACGCGATGATGCGCAAAGCCTCTCTTAACCCTACGGCCGACCAGACCTTCGAGGTGGTCGGCGAAGGCCCGTACGATTTCGCCCGGGTGCTGGACCGTGCCCGGAAGATGCAGGAGGCGGGCGATGTCGAAGGAGCCTGCAACGAACGTTTCCGGGCCTTCCAGCGCCTCGCGGAGCTGATTCCCGACGACGAGGAGGTGAACCTCGAATGGACGCACCGCAATTCGCGGGCGGCGCTGGAGCTGGTCCGTGCCTCGGCCATCGACCACTTCCTGATAAACGATTTCGAAATGTCCGCCGCGCTGCTCGAGCTCCTGCTGGAACTGGACCCCGAGGACCATCTGGAGGGGAGCGAGCTGCTGGCGTTCGACTACCTGGCCATGGACGAACAGGAGCTGTTCGACGAGGTTATCAACGACGTGTCGGACAAATGCGCCAGCCGGGAGCTGTTGCTGCTCTGGTCGGCCTACCGCCGCGACGGCCGGTTGCCCGAGGGGGAGCTGAAGCGATTCCGGACCCGTTTCGCGCCCTACTTCGCGGAGTTCACGGCCGCGGAGCATCCGGCCGACGAGACCTACCTGCGGGACATCGAGAGCGAACGCCCTTCGCAGGCGGCGCAGGCCCGGGAGCTGTGGTTGCAGACCGAGAACCTCTGGACGCTCTGGCCCGGATTCGTCGAGGCGTTGCAGCGCAGCCGCGACGGGGCGTGACCCCTCTCCGCCGGCCGCCCGAACGGGAAAACGCCCCTGCCGCAAACCGTAGCGGCAGGGGCGGTGCGTTTTCCGGGTGGGGCGGGTCACCGTTCCGGTTCCTGCTTCCGGCGCATCAGCTCCCGGAAACAGTGGCGGCAGATCGGTTCGTAGGTGTCCTGCGCGCCGAGCATCACCTGCTTCTCGTCGCTGGTGAGGCGGTGCGAGTGGTGCGCGAGGTTGCCGCAGCGGACGCAGATGGCGTGCACCTTCGTGACGTATTCGGCCGTGGCCATCAGCGCCGGCATCGGGCCGAACGGCCGGCCCGTGTAGTCCATGTCCAGCCCCGCGACGATCACGCGCACGCCGCTGTCGGCCAGTTGCCGGCAGACGTCCACGATGCTGTCGTCGAAGAACTGGGCTTCGTCGATTCCCACCACGTCCACGTCCGAGGCCATGAGCAGAATGTTCTGCGGCGACTCGACCGGGGTGGAGCGGATGGCGTTCGCGTCGTGCGAGACGACCTCTTCTTCGGAGTAGCGCACGTCGATGCGGGGTTTGAATATCTCGACCCGCTGATGGGCGAATTGCGCCCGTTTGAGGCGGCGTATCAGCTCTTCGGTCTTACCCGAGAACATCGAGCCGCAGACAACTTCGATCCAGCCCTTGCGGCTGGCGTTTTCCAGAAACATAGTGTGGTAATGAGTATTGCTGAATGGTCGTCGTTTGGGGGACGGTCCGCTTCCCGACATGCGGATTCCCGTGCCGGATCGCTCCGCGGCACGGGAATCCGCCGGAAAACGGGGTCACAGGCACTCTTCGAGCCGTTCGATCCGGGCTCCGAGGGCGTTCAGTCGTCCGTCTATGTCCTTGTATCCGCGGTCGATCTGGTCGATGTTCTGGATCGTCGAGACTCCTTCGGCCGACATGGCGGCGATCAGCAGCGCCACGCCCGCGCGGATGTCGGGCGATGTCATGCGCGTCGCGCGGAGCTGCAACCGGTGGTCGTGGCCGATGACCGTCGCGCGGTGCGGGTCGCAGAGGATGATCTGCGCCCCCATGTCGATCAGCTTATCGACGAAGAAGAGGCGGCTTTCGAACATTTTCTGGTGGATCAGCACCGCGCCTTTGGCCTGCGTGGCCACCACCAGGAAGATCGACAGCAGGTCGGGCGTGAGCCCCGGCCACGGGGCGTCGGCGATGGTCATGATCGAACCGTCGAGGAACGTCTCGATGCTGTAGTGGTCCTGCTGGGGAATGTGGATGTCGTCGCCGCGCTGTTCGAAGCGGATGCCCATGCGGGCGAACTGCGCGGGAATGATGCCCAGGTTTTCGTACGACACGTTGCGGATGGTCAGCTCCGAGCGGTTCATGGCGGCCATGCCGATGAAGCTGCCCACCTCGATCATGTCGGGCAGCAGCGCGTGTTCCGTGCCGCCGAGCGCCTCGACGCCCTCGATGGTCAGCAGGTTCGAGGCGATGCCCGAGATCTTCGCTCCCATGCGGTTGAGCATGCGGCACAACTGCTGGATGTAGGGTTCGCACGCGGCGTTGTAGATCGTCGTGAAACCCTTGGCCAGCACGGCCGCCATGATGATGTTGGCCGTACCCGTCACCGAGGCCTCGTCGAGCAGCATGTACGTTCCCCGCAGCTCGCGCCCCTCGACCATGAAGAATTCGTCGGCGACGTCGAAGTTGAACTTCGCCCCGAGTTTTCGGAAGCCGAGGAAGTGGGTGTCGAGGCGTCGCCTGCCGATCTTGTCCCCGCCCGGTTTGGGGATGTATCCCACGCCGAAGCGGGCCAGCATCGGGCCGATGAGCATGACCGAACCCCGCAGGCGGGCGCAGCGGCGGCGGTAGTCGTCCGTGCGGAGGTAGTCGAAGTCGATCTCCCGGGCGCGGAACGAATAGGCGTCGTCCGAGAGCCGTTCGACCTCCACGCCCATCGCGCGCAGCAGCTCGATGAGCTGCATGACGTCGAGTATCTGGGGAACGTTGCGCACGGTGACCCGTTCGGAGGTCAGCAGCGTGGCGCAAAGGATCTGGAGCGCCTCGTTCTTGGCGCCCTGGGGGGTGATGGACCCGTGGAGGCGGTGGCCTCCTTCGACTTTGAACACTGCCATATGTTTCGCGTTTTTCGCCTGCGCGGGAATGCCGCCTGCTTGACAAAGTTAGCAAGATTTCATGCTTTTCCCGGGGATTTTGAAATATTTTCGTGAAAAATTTTTGCGGAACGTTTTTTTGTTGTACTTTTGCAATCCGTAAAAATGTCTGAAACTATATAAATTATACAGCTATGGCAATGAAGAGAACTTACCAGCCTTCGCGTCGCAAGCGTATCAACAAGCACGGTTTCCGCGCTCGTATGGCTACGGCGAACGGCCGCAAGGTGCTGGCAGCCCGTCGTGCGAAGGGCCGCAAGAAGCTGACCGTATCGGACGAGTCCACGTTCAAGTACGCTTGATTTCTTGCAGGAAAAGAGACATAGGTCGGCCCCGGGCCGGCCTTTTTCCGTTTAGCCTGTGCTTACCGTTCGCCGCATCGACGAAGAAGGGATTCCGGCGATCCGCCGGATCGCCGCCGTCGCGTTTCCCGCGACCTACCGTGACCTGCTGAGTCCCGGGCAGCTCGACTACATGATGGAGTGGATGTACTCCGAGGAGAGTCTGCGCGGGCAGTTCCGGGCGGGGCACGTGTGGTTTGTCGTTTCGGCCGACGGGGAGCCGTGCGGCTACGTCTCGGTCGAACGGCAGGGCGGGCGGCTCTTCCACCTGCATAAGATTTATGTTTTGCCCCGTTTTCAGGGTGTCGGGGCGGGGGCGCTGCTTTTCCGGAGCGCCGTGGCGTATGTCCGTTCGGTGTGTCCGGAACCCTGCCGGATGGAGCTGAACGTGAACCGGCATAACCGGGCGCTGCATTTCTACGAACGGATGGGAATGCGCAAACTCCGCGAGGGGGATTTCCCCATCGGCGGCGGTTACTGGATGAACGACTATATCATGGGGTTGGAGATCGCCGGGACGGACACGGACGACTGCCCCGGAGCGGACGGACAACGACGCTGAGGACGGCCTTGTCCGGACCTGCCCGACTTCCGTCCCGCCGTTTTCCGGCAGCGGGCTTTTCCGGCGGCATTCCGTTTTCTTTTCTCTTTGTCCGCTTCGTGGCCCTCTTTCTGTTGTTTCGGGTCTCTCTCTTCGGGTTCCTCTCTTCCTGTCCGCTTCGTGGCGCTCTCTATCGGTTTTTCTCCTCTTTCCCGTCTTTGAACAGGTCGATCTCTCCGGTCTCGGCCTTGCGGTGCATCTCGGCCAGTTCGGCGACGACGGGAGAGATGTACTCGATCGTATCGCTGACGGCCGATTTGCCGCCCTCTCCCTTGATGCGGTAGAGCATCGCCGCGTAGAGGGCCCGGAAGCAGAGTTCCGTGTCGCTGATACCGGGATTGCCCAGCACGGCGCGCAGCCGCGGCAGCTCGGGTTCGAGCCGCGCGTAGGTCCGGCGGTAGTGTTCGCCCGCGGGGAGTTTGAGCAGTTGCAGATGCAGGTCGTGCAGGTCGCGGATCAGATGGAGCGTGTGTTCCAGATGGCCCTTCTCCTCCTTGCCCTCCTGCCGGAGCAGGTTGGCGAGGTCCAGATACCAGAGCAGGAAGACGTGCTTCTGCTCCTCGGCGATGTCCCTGCGCGGGGCGACGAGCGTCGAGAAGATCGCCTCGGGGCTGAATTGCAGCGCCCGCAGCAGGTCTTCCAGTTGCCAGAGGTAGAGTATGTATTCGGCGATATTTTCCCGCCGTTTGGCTTTCGCTATGTCCATTTCATCGGAATTTGTATGGGTTGCGGCCCGCCCCTTCCGCTATTTGATCCAGTTTTTCGGCTCGTTGCGGTGGCGGAGGAAGTATTGCTGCGACTTGAGCAGGTTGCGCGACTGGAGCACCATGTTCTTCGTCTCGTTGAGTATCGTCAGATAGAGCATCGACGCCTTGGTGTTCGACCGCGCCTCGTTGATGCGCGTCAGCTCCGACTTGATGGCTTCGGCGATCGACTCGAAGAGCTGGTCGCGCAGCGTCAGCACCGTCTCGATCTCCGAGAAGTCGCCCTCGCGCAGCATCTGGTTGATGCGGCGGTAGATCGTCTCCACGTCGTCGTTGATCGACATGAGGTCGCGCGTCTGCTCCATCGAAAGGCCCTCGTGGTTGTTGTCGATGTGCTCGAACGCCGGGCGCGTGATGTGCATCAGCGCCTTGGTCATCTCGTTGAGGTAGTCCACCACCTGCACGTAGTAGTGGGCCGTATTGACGTCGCCGCCCTGCAGCTTGCGGAGCGTCGGCAGCAGCGTGTATTTCCGTTCGCGCGACTGGTAGAATAGGTCGTTCGACTCCTTGACCATGTCGCGCAGCACCTTGCGGTTCTCCTTGAAGACGGCGATCAGCGTGCGGTCGTAGATGCGCGTGGCGTTCTCCATCGTGCTGCACACCTCGTCGCGCAGTCCGGCGATGATGTCTTCGTTGGTTTCGGCGCGCCGGGTCGTCGCGGCCGCCTCCTTGTTCTTCTTCAGGAAGTTGCTGTGGACGATCATGTATCCGCAGAGGAGCGTGATGAGGACGAAGGCCGGGATGCCGCCGTAGATGAGCGCCAGTCCGACGACGAAGGCGATCAGGAAGCCGCCGAGCGCCGTGACGAACCAGCCTGCCACGACGGTCATGACGCCCGAGATGCGGTAAACGGCGCTTTCGCGGCCCCAGGCCCGGTCGGCCAGCGACGAGCCCATCGCCACCATGAAGCTGACGTAGGTGGTCGAGAGCGGGAGCTTGAGCGATGTGGCCAGCGCGATGAGCAGCGCCGAGGTCGTGAGGTTCACCGTGGCGCGGATCATGTCGTAGGGGGCGCCGCTGTGCTCGATGTCCTCGTATTCGAACCGTTTGGCGATCGCCGTGCGCAGCCGTCGGGGGATGACCCGTTCGACTCCGGCGTTGATGTTGAGCGCGGCGCGGACGATCGTGCGCGAAAAGAACGACGAGCCGTACTGCTGTTCGGACCCTTCGTCGCTCTGCGTCGAGAGCGACAGCTCGGTGGCCGAGACGTGCATCGACTTTTTCGAGGTCCACAGCGTCGCGATCATCACGCCGCCGGCGGCCAGCAGGACGAGGAAGTTGGCCGGGACGTTCTCGTTGAGGGCGCCCATGAGCATCGAGGCGTCGCCCGTGCGGTGGGCGATCGAATAGGCGTCGAAGCCGGCGACGGGTACGCCGATGAAGTTCACCAGGTCGTTGCCGGCGAAGGCCAGCGCCAGGGCGAAGGTTCCCGAGAGGATCGTGATGCGCAGGATGTTGATCCGGAAGCGCTGGATCACGTAGAGCAGAACCGAACAGGCCGTCCAGCAGATCAGTACGGCGGCGGCCAGATGCCGGTCCACCGTCTGGATGAAGTCGTGGCCCGCGAGCACGGTCTTGAGCCCCTTGAAGACGGCGAAGTAGATGATCGCCGTGAGCGAGGCGCCGCACCAGATGGCCCCGTAGCGGCTGAAGAGCGCCGTGTAGCGGAACGAGAAGATCACGCGCGAGATGTACATGACGACCGTGCCGCAGGTGAAGGCGATGACCACCGACAGCAGGATGGCCGACACGATGCCCATGGCGCGCGAGGTGTTGATGTACTGCCCGAGCGAGGAGACGCCCTGCGCGGGGTCTCCGGCGATCTTGTAGATCGACACGGCGATGGCCGAACCCAGCAGGCAGAAGATGAGCGACACGGTGGTCGAGGTCGGCAGCCCCCACGAGTTGTAGAGGTCCAGCAGGATGATGTTGGCGAACATGACCCCCAGGTAGAGCATCATCACTTCGTGGAAGGTGAAGAGTCCCGGGTCGAACATGCCGTTGCGGGCGACCTCCATCATACCGCTCGAGGTGATGACGCCGATGAGGATGCCCGCGGTGGCGACCAGCAGGATGACGCGCATCGAAGCGGCCTTGGAGCCGATGGCCGAGTTGAGAAAGTTTACCGCGTCGTTGGTGACGCCGACGAAGAGACCGGATATGGCGAGAATTCCCAGAATGCCGACAATGACGGTGTAGATTTCGCTCATGCTTGGGTTCGTGCAAATTGTGAACAAATTTACAGAGAAAAAGCCGATGAAACCGTTTCGTATTCGATTGTTAACGTTAATTTAACGTTGCGGCGCACCGAAGCGGCGTTCCGGACGTTTTGCCGCCGGGCGGAGCGAAAAAAGAACAGCGGCAGGTCGCAACAGTTTCCCGCCCCCTGAAGAATTCGAAGTGGGTGCGAAAAACTTCCTGCCGCTGTGTATGTGCGGGCGATTCCTTGCTGCCCGTGATTGAGGAGAGGTACGGCCGTATTCCGGAGCCGGAGGACGCCGTCCTTTGTCCGGAATGACGGAAGCGGATGTTTCGATCGTTGCGTCGGCAAGCCGGTCGCTTCCGTGTGAACTGAAAAACAAAAGTAACAAAAAGTTCGGATAATACAAATTTCGTTCCCGGCGAGCGGAGAAAACCGCGCGTTCCGGTGTTCGGCCGCAAGCCGGGCCGGCGCCGGACGGAAAAGCGCCGCAACGGGCATCGGCCCGCTGCGGCGCTTGCGGAGACAGGGAGCGCGGGGCGTTACTCTTCGTCCGTGTCGGTGTAGGCTTTCAGCAGTTTCTCCTGCACGTCGGCGGGAACCTGCTCGTAGGAGGCGAACCGCATCGTGTAGGTGGCCGATCCCGACGTGAGCGACGAGAGCGTGGTCGAATAGCGGTAGAGCTCGGCCAGCGGCACGAGGGCGTTCAGCCGGTCGAATCCCTTGTCCGACTCCATGCCGGCGATCATCGCGCGGCGGTTCTGCAGGTCGGACATCACGGCGCCCATGTAGTCCGACGGCACGAGGACCTCGACGTTGTAGATCGGCTCCATGATCTTGGGCCCGGCGTTGCGGAAGGCCTCCTTGAAGGCGTTGCGCGCCGCCAGCTTGAACGAAATCTCGTTCGAATCCACCGGGTGCATCTTGCCGTCGTAGATCACCACGCGGATGTCGCGGGCGTAGGAGCCCGTCAGCGGGCCTTCGTCCATCTTCTCCATGATGCCCTTGAGGATGGCGGGCATGAAGCGCGCGTCGATGGCGCCGCCCACGATCGCCGAGTAGAACTGCAACTTGCCGCCCCACGGCAGGTCGTACTCCTCCTTGGTCTTGACGTTTACCACCATGTCGCCCTTGCCGGGGACCTTGTAGCTCTTCGGTTCGGGAATCCCCTCGTAGTAGGGTTCGATGATCATGTGCACCTCGCCGAACTGTCCCGCGCCGCCCGACTGCTTCTTGTGGCGGTAGTCGGCCTGCGCGACCTTCGTGATGGTCTCGCGGTAGGGAATCCGCGGGGCGATGTATTCGAACTGGAGCTTGCCGTTTTCGGAGAGGATGCGCGACCGGAGGATGTTGAGGTGGTGTTCGCCCTGGCCCTGGACGATGGTCTGCTTGAGCTCCTTGGAGTACTCCACCAGAATCGTCGGGTCCTCGAACTTGGCGTCGTTGAGCAGCTTGCCCAGCTTCTCCTCGTCGCCCTGCTCCTTGCACTTGACGGCGGCGCGGTAGCGCGGTTCGGGGAAGACGATGGGTTCGATCGTGACGGGCGCCGCCGCGGCCGCGAGGGTGTCGTTCGTGCGCGTGCCCTTGAGTTTGACGGTGCAGCCGATGTCGCCGGCCGAGAGCTCCGTGACCTTGATGCGGTTCTTGCCCGCCACGGCGAAGAGCTGCGAGAGCTTCTCCTTGTTGCCCGTGCGGGTGTTCACCAGCTCCGTGCCTTCGGCGATCCGGCCGCGGACGACGCGGAAGTAGGTGATCTCGCCGATGTGCTGTTCGATCTGGCTCTTGAAGACGAACGCCGCGGCGGGTGCCGTCTCGTCGGCCGCGATCTCCTCGCCTTCGGTCGAGAGGAACGCCGGGGCCTTCAGCGGACCGGGAGCCACGTTGATGATGAATTCCATGAGGCGTTTGGTTCCGATGTCGTATTTGCCGCTGGTGCAGAACACGGGCATCACCTCGCGTTTCGAGACGCCGATCTTCAGCCCCGCGCGGATGTCGTCCTGCGTGAGGGTCCCCTTGTCGAAATAGAGCTCCATGAGCGCCTCGTCGTGCTCGGCGGCCATCTCCACCAGCTCCTTGTTCAGCATCTGGGCCTTCTCCAGCTCCCCGGCGGGAATCTCCAGCTCCTCGCGGTGGCCGTCGTGGTCCTTGAAGCGGTACATCTTCATCATCAGGACGTCGATGAACGAGTCGAAGCCCGGGCCCTGATTGACCGGATACTGCACCAGGACGGGCTTCACGCGCGAGGCGGCCCTGATCGACTCGAAAGCCGCCTCGAACGAGGCCTTGTCGGCGTCGAGCTGGTTGATTACGCCGATGACGGGTTTCTTGAGCAGCCGGGCGTAGCGGGCCTGGATTTCGCTGCCCACCTCCCAGCCGTTCTGGGCGTTGAAGAGGAAAACCCCCACGTCGCCGACCTTGAAGGCCGAGAAGAGGCTGCCGCAGAAGTCGTCCGACCCCGGGCAGTCGATGATGTTCAGCTTGCGGTCCATGAATTCCGTGAAGAGGATCGTGGAGTAGATCGAGCGTTTGTATTCGTGCTCGATGTCCGTGTTGTCCGAGAGCGTGTTGTTCGTCTCGATACTACCCCTGCGGTCGATGACCTTCCCCTCGTAGGCCATCGCTTCGGCAAGGGTAGTCTTTCCCGTGCCGGGCGCGCCGATGAGTACGATGTTCTTGATCTCTTTTGCTGAATAGTTTTTCATATTCCGACTATGTTTTAAGGTTGATTTCCGGTTAGCCGACTATAAATATACGAAAAAATCGGAACAAACAAGTCCGCCGCCGCTTTTTTGTGGCTTTCGGGCGGGTAATTTGTCTGTTTTCGGGGATGACGGGAGCGCTCTCCGTATGCGGTGCGGGGGATTCGCCCGGCCCGGCGCTTCCGGTCTCCGTACCGGGCCGGCCGGGCTTTCCGTTCCGGCGGGGTCCGCCGCGGCATGGTGTCTGCCGCGGGGCGGAAAGCGACGGGACCGCCTGATCAGGCGATCCCGTCGCAGCGTGTGTTCCGTGTGGCCGTCAGAGCCACGTCAGCTTTTTCCAGAGCCATTCGACCGGACCGTGGGAGAAGCGCCGCAGCCAGAGGCGCGAGAACTGGTATTGCACGACGACGAGACCCGTGCCGATCAGCAGCGCGTAAACGATCCCCACCTCGCGGTAGAGCCCCAGCCCCCAGTTGTAGAAGACGGCGGTTCCCAGCACCGATTGCAGCAGGTAGTTCGTCAGGCTCATGCGTCCGATGGCCGAGATGGGCCCCACGGCGCGGCGGAAGGCGCCGAATCCGTACCAGAGCAGCACGACGGAGGCGACGAGCGCCATCGTCTGCGCGAGGTTGTACCATGCGGAGGTCATCACCCGCAGGGGCGATCCCTCCCCGCCGAAGTCGGCCGCCAGGGCGACGGCCGCGAGCAGGCTTCCCGCGAGGATGCCGCCCCAGACGCGGCGGTTGCCCGGTTCGTCGTAGAAGAGCCGGCGGCGGCCCAGCAGCATGCCGAGCAGGAACATGGCCAGCGTCTGCGTGATGCGGCCGTTGTTGAGATACCAGGCGAGGGTCATCGGCTGCCCGTAGCGGAGGCTCGCCCGGAGCGTATCGCCCAGCGTGCCCTCCGTGAAGGCGGGCAGGGCGGCGTCGCCCCAGACGTCCGCATCGACGTAGAGCGGGCGTGCGGCGGCGATCTGGAAGAGTTCGAGCGGCTGGAGCGCCAGTATGCCGAAAAGCGCCCACAGCCACCGCGTCGGGAGCTTTCCGAGCCACGGCAGCAGGACGCCCAGCAGGGCGTAGAGCACGAGTACGTCGCCGTTGTAGAAGGCCGTATTGACGAGGCCGATGCCCAGCAGGAGCACCATGCGCCAGGTGAAGCGCCCCGTGAAGCTACGTCCCCGCTGGGCCTGGTTGTCGCTCTGCACGTAGAAGCTCAGGCCGAACAGCAGGGCGAAGATCGTGTACATCTTGCCCGCCAGCAGCCACCACATGAATCCTGCGACGGGTTCCTCCAGTCCTTCGACGAGTGCGCGCCGGTACGGCAGCCCCGCCCAGTAGAGGTTGAAGTGCTCGCAGGCGTGGATGAGGATGATGCCCGCGACGGCGATGCCCCGCAGGGCATCCGCCACGCGGATACGGGTGTTGGGAAGTCCTGTTGTGCGGTACATGGTTCGGGCGGAGTGTGCGCGGAGACGCCCGGCGAGGGTTCCGGCCTCTCTCTTTGCGGCGGTCCGTTACTTGCCGACGACGGCTTCGAGTTCCTCGGCCGTGACGGGTATCTTCCTGTCGCCCAGCATCCGGCTGCCCTCCTCCGTGACGAGAATGTCGTCCTCGATGCGGATGCCGCCGAAGTCGCGGTAGGCCTCCAGCGCGTCGTAATCGACGATGCCCTTGTACAGCCCTTCGGCGCGGCACTTGTCGATGAGCGCCGGGATGAAGTAGAGGCCCGGTTCGTCGGTCAGCACCGTGCCCGGCTCGATGCGCCATGCCGCGCGGTAGATGCAGGTGGCCGAGCGGGCGGCGCGTTCGGCGATCGAGGCGAAGTCGAACGACCGTTCGCCCATCGCCTCGCAGTCGTGTACGTCCATGCCCAGCCCGTGTCCCAGCCCGTGAGGCATGAGCATCGTCATGGCGCCCGACGCCACGGCGTCCGCGGCGGTGCCCCGGAGCAGTCCGAGGCCGATCAGCCCCTCGGCCAGCGTGAGGTAGGCGGCGTTGTGGATTTCGGTGTACATCATGTGCGGCTTGACGATGCGGGCCACGTGGTCGTGGGCCGCCAGCACGATGTTGTAGACGTCCTTCTGCTTCTGGGTGAAGCGTCCGCTGACGGGATAGGTGCGCGTGTGGTCCGAGCAGTAGTTGTTCACCGTCTCGCCTCCGGCGTCGCACAGCAGCAGGCGTCCCTCCTCGAGCGTGCCGTCGCAGTGGAGGTTGTGCAGCGTCTCGCCGTGCTGCGTCACGATCGACGGGAACGAAAGTCCCGCGCCGTAGGATTTGGCGATGCCCTCGATGGTGCCGGCGATTTCGCGTTCGACGACGCCCGGACGGCACATCTTCATCGCCAGCGTGTGCATGCGGTAGCCGATCTCGAAGGCGCGTTCCATCTCCTCGATCTCCTCGGCGCTTTTCTTCTCGCGCATCTCGGCCACGGCGAACATCAGTTCCACCGACTTGTAGTCGTGCAGCAGGGCGGGGTTGATTCCCAGCAGCGCCGAGAGCCGGAGCTTCGTCTCGCCCCGGTAGGGCGGCAGGTAGTGGATGCGGCGGCCCTGTGCGATCGCCTTGCGCAGCCGCGCTTCGAGCGCCGCCGTCGGGAAGGTCTCCGCGACGCCGACCCCGGCGCCCAGTTCGCGCAGGGTGGGCTGCGGACCGGTCCAGATGATGTCCTCCACCGTGAAGTCGTCGCCGTAGAGCGCCTCCTCGCCCGTGTCGGCGTCGATCACGCCGACCAGCGCGGGGATGTTCAGCCCGAAGTAGTAGAGGAACGACGAGTCCTGCCGGAAGTAGTAGGCGTTGTTGGGGTAGTTGTTCGGGGCCAGCCCGTTGCCCGGGAGCAGGACGATGCCCTGTCCGATCTTCGTGCGCAGCTCGCTGCGGCGCGCGGTATAGGTTTTTGCAGAGAACATAAGATTTGCTGTTTTCCACAAAAATAGGCAAAAATCCCCGAATCTGTTCCGCCGGAGCGTATTTTTCGTGCGGCTGCGCGCTCCGTGCGTCCGGACTGCCGGCTTTTCCGGGATTCGGCGGCCCGGGCGTTCTCCGCGGTCCCTTCCGTCGGCCGGTACGGTTTCCGCGGCGTCAGAACTCCACGCAGCCCCCTCCGTCGTCCACCGTGACGGTCACCTCGCGCCCCAGGTAGAGCGACAGGTTCGGCTCGTCGTGTCCGGCCGGGAAGCCGAAGAGCACGGGGATTCCGAGCTCCTGCGTGTAGTCCGAAATGATCCGGCAGGCGTCGGCGACGCCGAATTTCTTCTCGCCCATCATGTCGGTCAGGTGTCCCACGACGACCGCCCGGAGGTTGCGGAGCTTTCCGCTGCGGGCGAGGCTCTGCATCATCCGGTCGATGCGGTAAACGAACTCGCCGACCTCCTCGATGAAGAGCACCGTCGGCGAATCGGTGAGCAGCTCCTCGGGAGTTCCCGTCGCCGCGCAGATCACCGCGAGATTCCCGCCCGCGAGGCGTCCCGTCGCCCGTCCGGGGCGGTTGAGCGGATGCGGCGGCGTGTCGATGCGCCGCGTGAGGCCGAAGAGGGCTTCGCGGAGCGATTCGGCCGAGGGGTCCTCCGTCCCTTCGTCGAAGAGGAATCCCGCGGGCATCTGCCCGTGGATGCTCTCGATGCGGAGCCTCCGGAGGACGAGGTGCAGCGTGGTGATGTCGCTGAACCCCGCGAGCCATTTGGGGTGCTCGCGCAGCCTCCGGAGGTCGAGGTGCGGCAGCAGGCGCACCGAGCCGTATCCGCCGCGGAAGGCGATGACCGCCTTCACCGACGGATCGTCGAGCATCCGTTGCAGGTCGGCGGCCCGTTCGGCGTCGGTCCCGGCGAAGTAGGGCTGGCTGCGGTCGGCGTAGTGCGTGCCGAAGAGCACGTGCAGACCCCACGACTCGAGGCGTTCGCGCACCTTCGCCGTGTCGGCTCGGGCCGCGATGCGTCCGGAGGGGGAGACGACGGCTATGGTGTCGCCTTCGCGGAGATAGGGCGGACGGAGGTAGGCCGCGGTGTCGGCCGGGGCGGGGGCGTTCGCTGTGCCGGCCGCGGCCGTTCCGGCGGCGGGTTTTGTGTCCGGGACATCGGCCGGGGCGGGGTTCGTTCCGGCCGCGGACTCTGTGTCCGGCGTGTTTGCCGAAGCGGCTTTTCCGTCCGGCAGGCACTCTTCCGGGGTGCGGGCTGCCGGGCGGAGACTGTCGGCCGGGATCCGGGCGGTTGCGGCCGTGTCGGTGCGGTCCGCGACCGTTCCGGCGGCGCAGGGGCGGAAGGCGGCGGGAAGGCCGGCGAAGAGTGCGGCGAGCAGGAGGGTTCGTATCATTGTTTTCCGGGGTGGCGTTTGCGGCGGGTGAGCCCTTCGGGCAGCGGGAGCGAGAGGCGTGCGAGGCTTACGACGGCTCCCGTGAGAGCCAGTCCGGCGGAGAGCAGCAGTGCCGTATGGGTGCTGTCGTCGGGTACGATATGGAACAGGAACGCCATCAGGGCGGCTCCCGTGGTCTGTCCCAGGAGGCGGGCCGTGGCGAGCATTCCGCTGGCCGAGCCGCTTCGCTCGGGAGGCGCCGAGGCGATCAGGATGCTGTTGTTGGGCGACTGGAACAGCCCGAATCCCGCACCGCACAACACGAGCCGCCACACGATTTCGAAGTCTGTGGGGTGTTCGGGCAGGAAAGCCAGCAGGAGCAGCCCCGCGGCCATCGCCGCGAGGCCCGTTCCGCCGAGCAGGCCGGCGTGGACCCGTTCGACGAGCAGCCCGGCCACGGGGGCCACGACCATGATGACCGCGGGCCAGGCCGTGAGCAGCAGGCCGGTGGCCACGTCGTCGTAGCCGCAGGCGTGTTGCAGGTAGAAGGGCAGCGCCACCATGGCGAGCATCTGTGCGAGGAACGAGCAGATCGACGTCAGCACCGAGACCGAGAAGATCGGGATGCGCAGCAGGTCGAACGGCAGGATCGGGTACGGCTCGCGTAGCTGGCGGCGGATGAATACGAAGCCGACGGGGACCAGCACCGCCGCGCCGAGCGCGACGATCCGCGGATCGAGTCCGTGCGAGAATCCCTCGACCGAGGCCATCAGCAGTCCGAACACGAGGGCGTTCATCGCGGCGTCGCGCCAGTCGAAGCGGCGGTCGCGCACCCGGACCGGATTGGCGGGCAGGAAGCGCCGGCTCAGCGCGAGGGCGACGAGCCCCACGGGGATATTGACGGCGAAGAGCCACGGCCATTCGGCCGCCGAGAGGACGCCGGCGGCCAGCGTCGGACCCGCCACGGAGGAGACGGCCACCACCGTGGCGTTGATGCCCATGCCGCGCCCGAGGCGGTTGCGGGGGTAGATGATGCGGATGAGGGTGGTATTGACCGACGTCACGGCCGCCGCGCCGAATCCCTGCAGGACGCGTCCCGCCACGAGGGTTCCGAGCGACTGCGAGAGGGCGCAGCCCACCGACGCCGCGGTGAAGAGGGCCAGGCCGCCGATGTAGATCTTGCGGTAGCCGACCAGGTCGCCCAGCGCCGAGAAGGAGAGCAGCGAGACCACGATCGCCAGCTGGTAGGCATTGACGACCCAGATCGAGTCGGCCGAGGAGATGCCGAGGGCACGGGAGATCGTCGGCAGGGCCACGTTGGCGATCGTCGAGTCGATCACCGAGAGCGAGACGCCGAACGCCACGGCCAGAATGGCCCAGATGCGGCGGGGCATCGGAATCCCGTCTGCCGGCGGGGCTATGTGCTGCGGAGGGGTCATGGCGGCGCAAAGATACGAAAAAAACGAAAACCCGGGTTCTCCGGGCTTTCGCCACACAACTATCCGGGGCTTCCGCGACCGCGGCCGGTAAGATAACCGCCGCCGGGGTTCCCCTGCTTGAACTTTTTATTTTAAATGGTTGTGGTTCATAGGTTTGTATCGTATGCACCCCGGTCTTCCCGCACTCCTCCCGCGTAAACGGGCGGCGCGATCCGCACCGGCGGCGAAAAACTGCCGTCCGCCTCGGAGAACCGGCGCCTCGCGGCGATATGCACGGCGAAAGCGGCGGCGGGCAGCGGAAGAATCGGGATGCGGATGACGCATTCGGTTTCCATAGTGAAAGCGTTCGTTTCGGGTTCGGCGTTGCAAATATACACAATGAAATCCGAAAAACAAATAAATTTTATTGTTTTTCGATAAATTATTTTCGAAAGGCGGTCGCAGACGTCTCCGGGCATGAAAAAGCGCGCCGTGCGGCGCGCTTTTCGAATCGGAACGGTCCCCGATCCGGCCCCGTGCATCTCCCGGAAGGGGCGGCGCGGGGCGGAAATCCGCCCGCCGCAGCGTCACACCTTGAGGTAGATCCTCTGCCGGTCGAGGAACCAGAGCAGCAGCCAGCAGCAGGCGATGTAGCCGATGCCGAGCACGACCGCGCCCGCCTCGGGCGGGAGTTTGGAGGCCGCGCCCCCGAAGAAGAATTTCGAGGTGTAGCCGAAATTGACGATCATCTGCCCGAGGTAAATCGTGATCGAATTGACGCCGATCACCTTGAAGAAGAAGGTCCAGCGGCGCCATTGCCTTACGTCTATCATATAGTAGAACAGCGCGAACATGCCGAGCGAGTAGGCCCCGGCGGCGCAGACGAACGATCCGTTCCAGAGGCTTTTGTTGATCGGCTGCCACATGTTCCAGAGCAGTGCGGCGGCGAGCAGCGCGGCGGCTCCGCAGGCCATGCCGAGCGCCTTGCGGCCGCCGGTGAGGCGTTTGTCGCTCCGGCGGACGAACTCCCCGGTGAACATGCCCAGCATGGCCGTCACGACGGCCGGGAAGGTGCTCAGGATGCCTTCCGGATCGAAACCGTCGAGATAGAGGTGCGAGGGCATGATCCGGCGGTCGATATAGCCCGCGATATTGCCTTCGAGGGTGAGCGTGCCGGCTCCGGGGGCGTCGGGCGCGCCGACGAAGTGCAGCACGAGGCTGTATGCGGCGAGAATGCCGGCCGCGAGGACGATGCGCGTGCGGAGGCCGAAGCGCATGTAGAGCAGCGCGGCGAACATCCACGCCAGTCCGATGCGTCCCAGCACGCTCGGCAGCCGCAGCGTGGCGAAGTCGAGCCGGAAAAGTCCGTTATAGACCAGTCCCAGCAGGACGAGCGTTAGGCCGCGGCGGACGATCTTCGCGAGGATGGCCCTCTCGCTCGTTCCCTTCGAACGCTGTTTGGCCAGCGAGAAGGGGAACGAAATGCCCGCGATGAAGAGGAACAGTGGGAAGATCGTGTCGTGGTGGAAGAATCCGTCCCATTCGGCGTGGCCCATCTGCGCGATGAGCCAGTCGGAGAAGCCGCCCGGCCAGAGACGGCAGAGCGAAACGACGAGGGCGGCGAAGCCCATGATGAAGAACATGTCGAAGCCCCGGAGCGTGTCGAGCGACAGCAGCCGTTGCGGGGCGGCGGTTTGCGGGGGCCGGTCGGTTTGAGGTCGGTTCATGCGTTATTCGGATTGGTTTGCCTGCGAATCGGTATCGACGAATTTGTAGAGCCGGTCGCCGCGGCGGACCGGTCCCGGAGTGCGGATGGCGCAGAGCCGCCCCTGCGAGACCTCCTGCGCCGGCGTGCCGTCGGGACCGTGCAGTTCCTCGAGCCGCTGTTCGGCCATGCCCGTCGTCGCTCCGAGGAAGAAGAGCTCCTCGCCGACGGCGAGCGGCGCCGCCTCGACGAGCACTTCGGCCACGGAGAGTTTTTTGTAGAAATTCGTCACTTTCCCTACATAGACCTTGCGGCGCGTGGCCGAGGAGCCGTAGGCCGGGCTGTGTTCCGCGACGGGGCGTCCGGCGTAGTAGCCTTCCCAGAAGCCGCGGTTGAATACCGTCCGCAGCCGCTCCTTCAGCTCCGCGGCCAGGCGGGGCGTGTAGCTTCCCGCCTCGATGGCGCGCAGCGCCTCGTCGTAGCACTCCACGACGCGCTTGACGTACTCCGCGCCGCGGGCGCGTCCCTCGATCTTCAGCACCCGGACGCCCGCCGCGAGCATGCGGTCGAGGAAGTCGATCGTGCAGAGGTCCTTGGGCGAGAGGACATAGCGTCCGTCCACGTCCAGCTCGGCGCCGGTCTCCTTGTCGCGCACGGTGTACTTCCGGCGGCACAACTGGCGGCAGGCGCCGCGGTTGGCCGAGCAGCCCGTTTCGTAGAGCGAGAGGTAGCATTTGCCCGAGATCGACATGCAGAGCGCGCCGTGGGCGAACATTTCGATCTCGACCAGTTCGCCGCGCGGTCCGCGGATGTCGTTCTCCACGATGCGGCGGCGGATTTCGGCCACCTGCTCGAGCGACAGCTCGCGGGCCAGCACCACCGTGTCGGCCCATTGGGCGTAGAACTTCACCGCCTCGGAGTTCGAAATGTTGCACTGGGTCGAGATGTGCACCTCCTGTCCGATGCGCCGGGCGTAGAGGATCGCCGCCATGTCCGAGGCGATGACGGCGTCCACGCCCTCGGCCCTGGCCCGGTCGATCACCTCGTGGACCGTTGCGATCTCCTCCTCATAGACGACGGTGTTCACCGTCAGGTAGGCCTTCACCCCCGCGGCATGGGCCGTGGCGACGATCCGCGCCAGGTCGTCGAGCGAGAAGTTGGCCGCCGAAGCCGAACGCATGTTGAGTTTCCCCACGCCGAAATAGACGGCGTCGGCTCCGGCCTGAATGGCTGCGGCGAGCGATTCGTACGACCCCACGGGGGCCATGATCTCTATGTCGGAACGTTTCAATTTTTCGGATTGTTTTTCGGTTGTCCGGCCTCTTCGGGCCGTATTTTCGCCCGGTTTCCCGGCCGGCTTCGGCCCCGGGCCGTTTCTGCCGGGAGCCGCCGTGCGTTTTGTCCGGACCGCTTCTTCCGGTTATTTCTTCCGGTCCACCAGGCTTTCGGCGTATTCGCGCATCCGCAGCGTGCGCGCGGGGTCCACCGAGAGGGAGCCGAGGACCGCCAGCGCGCGGTCGAAGCGCAGCGAAATCTGCTGTTCGGTGAGGTGGCGCACGTCCAGCCGGTCGTAGATCCGCTTCACGGCGGCGATCTTCTCCGCGTTCGTGAGCCGCTCGTCGCGGTAGGTCCGGCGGAGCACTTCGCGCGTGGACTCGTCGGCGCGGCTCATCGCCGTCACCATCAGGTAGGTCTTCTTGCCTTCGAGGATGTCGCCGCCGATGGCCTTGCCCAGCTCCTCGTCGCCGTAGCTGTCCAGCAGGTCGTCCTGCAACTGGAAGGCCAGCCCCAGTTCGAGGGCGAAGCGGCGCAGTTTGCGGCAGTCCTCCTCCGAGGCGCCGCCCAGCATCGCGCCGATGGCCACGGCGCCGGACAGCAGCGCCGAAGTCTTCAGCTCGATCATGTGCATGTAATCGACGACCGAAACTTTGGATTTCAGTTCGAAATCCATATCGTACTGCTGGCCCTCGCACACCTCGAGCGCCATTTCGTTGAACGTGGCGAGTATCTGCGGCAGCAGGCGCGGCGGCACGCCGCTCAGCAGCCGGTAGGAGCTGATCATCATGGCGTCGCCCGAGAGGATCGCCACGTTCTGCCCCCACCGGGCGAAGACCGACGGCTTGCCCCGCCGCACGGCGGCGTTGTCCATGATGTCGTCGTGCAGGAGCGTGAAATTGTGGAACATCTCGACGGCCGCCGCCGCGGGAAGCGCTTGCAGCGCATCGTCGGAGAAGATGCCGCACGAGAGCATGACGAGCATCGGCCGCAGCCGTTTGCCGCCTCCGGAGAGCGAATAGCCGATCGGCGCGTACAGCAGTTCGGGTTCGGCCGGGAGTTCGGTTTGTGCCAGGTAATTCTCGATCACCGAGAGAAGTTGCTCGTTGGTTTGCATGGTTTACTGGATGCGTTTTGAATCTGAATCAGTCCCAAAAGTAGGAAAAAAGTTTGGAGTGGCCGAATTTTCCACTAACTTTGGCCTTACATTTTTAACTTTTAACCTGAAACCTGCTATGAAAAAACTCGCTATCGGCGTGGATATCGGCGGTATCAACACCGCCTTCGGTCTTGTGGATGAAAACGGCGACCTCTATGCCGAATCGGTCATTTCGACCAAGAAATATCCGTATGTGGACGATTATCCGGCCTATGTGCGGGACCTGTGCGACGCCATGCATGCCATGGCCAAGAGCCTTTCGTTCGATTACGAACTGACGGGCATCGGCATCGGCGCGCCCAACGCCAACTACCACAAGGGAACGGTCGAGACGCCCGCCAACCTGTGGAAATTCCGGGACGGAGACCCCAATCCCGACGAGAGCCGCCGCATCTTCCCGCTGGCGAGCGACATTTCGAACTGTTTCGGCGGCGTGAAGACGCTCATCACGAACGACGCCAATGCGGCGACGATCGGCGAGATGATCTACGGTAACGCCAAGGGCATGAAGGATTTCATCATGATTACGCTCGGCACGGGGCTCGGTTCGGGTTTCGTGGCCAACGGCGAGATGATCTACGGCGACGACGGCTTCGCCGGCGAGTTCGGCCACATCATCGTCGAACGCAACGGCCGCGAGTGCGGCTGCGGCCGCCGGGGGTGTCTGGAGGCTTACGTCTCGGCGACGGGCATCAAGCGCACGGCTTTCGAGCTGATGGCCAAAATGACCGCTCCGAGCAAGCTGCGCAGCATCGCCTACGACGATTTCGATGCTTCGATGGTTTCGGCCGCCGCCGAGCAGGGCGATCCCGTCGCGCTCGAGGCGTTCCGTTTCACGGGCGAGATGCTGGGCCGGGCGCTGGCCGACGTGGTGACGGTCACCTCTCCGGAGGCGATCTTCCTCTTCGGCGGGTTGTCGAAGGCCGGCAAGCTGCTCTTCGAGCCTACGCAGTGGTATATGGAGGAGAACATGCTCTTCGTCTTCAAGAACAAGGTGAAGCTGCTCCCGAGCGGCATTCAGGGCAAGAACGCCGCCATCCTCGGCGCCTCGGCGCTGATCTGGCAGGAGGCTTCGAGATAAAGTCTTTCCGGCGGAGTTTTCCCCGGAAGCGAGGGGCGGGACGCGGGTTCCGCCCCTTTTTCACGGGTTGCCATGAAGAATCCCGGCCCACTTGTTATGGACCGGGATTCTTTTCGTGTATTCTGTATTTGCAGTCGGGAGGGGACAGGCGCTGTCCGGGTCTCTCCGTCCGTGTTTCCCGGTCGTTCCGTCCTTTCCGTCGGGTCCCTCCCGCTCCTTCGTGTCGGTGCGTTCTTGCCGCTCTTTCGGCCGGTACCGTCCTTGCCCGCTCCTAAGTCGGTGCCGGATTTTTCGCTCCGGGCTATCGCATCGCCACGTCGGTCTGGCCGATCAGGCGGCCTTCGCAGTAAATCTGGATCTTGTAGGTTCCGGCGGTGAATCCCGTGCTGGTGTAGAAGATACCCACGCCGAGGTCCTTCGTGTTGTCGTATTCGACCTCGCGCATGGCCGAATAGCTCAGCCTTTCGCCCTCGAATTCGAAGGTCGGCATCTCCTCGGTGGTCAGCACGTAGCCGTCGGGCGAGGTGATGCGCACGTAGAGCGCCTTGTTGCCGGGCGAGGCCAGCTCGTTGGCCGAGAGGGTGAAGTCCACGCGCAGGCGCGAGGCGTTCTTGATGCGCGAGACATCGCGGCTGTTGTTGTTGAGTGCCGCGAGCGAAATGTCGCGGGCGCGGAGCACGGCGCCGATCCGCACCTTGTTGTCCAGCTCGGCGGCCTTCTCTTCAGCCATCTCGGCGCGCAGGTTGGCCGAGGAGATCTCCTTGCGGAAGCCGACGTTCTCCTTGATGAGCTTCTTGTTGAGCGTGTTGAGCGAGTCGATCTGGCGGACGTAGCCCCGCATGATCGTGCGCAGCGTGCCCACCTCCTTCTCGTACTGCTTGATCTTGGCCAGGTTCCACGACCGCTCTTTCTTCAGACGCGTCATCAGCGAGTCGGCCCGTTCGCGTTCGAGGGTGAGGTTGGCCGATATCGAGTCGTTCGAAATTTGCAGGTTGTCGTAGTCGGTCATCAGACGGCCCAGATCGTTCTGGATCGAGTCGCGGTCGGCCTGCAACAGCTCGTTGTCGATCATCTGCTGGCGGTGGATGCTGTAGTAGAGGACCGACAGCGCCACGAGGATCGCCGAGAGGATGATGATGACGATGCGGTAGCCGCGGATCGACTTGTCGGCCGCCGGCTGCGGGTTCATGTAGTCGTCGTCTTCGAATTCCGAAGGATCGTATCCCTGTCTGTTTTCCATAACGCGTTAGAGGTTTACGGGACAAATATAATAAAATTCAGTCACATGACCGCCGGGAACGGCAATTTTGCCGCCCTGCGGTGCGGTGCAGGGCCGGAGGGTCACTTCACGAGGCTCGTCATCGGGTATTTCAGCCCCTTGTACCCCGATATGTAGGCGTTGATGCTGCCCACCCGCACGGGGGATTCGATGTAGAGCGGGATTTTGTTCTCGTCGTCCGAGATCCAGATCGTGAAGACCGAGCCGTCGGTGAACGAGAAACCCTGCGAGGAGCCGAGCTGGCAGTTGAACTTCAGCGTGCGGAAGCGTCCCATGTTGCGGATTTTCTTGGTTTCGCGCCCCAGGTAGCGGTAGTGCAGCAGGCGCACGGTGTCCTCGAGCACCATCCGGAGCGTGGCGGGCTCTCCCTCGCGGAAGTCCTCGGCCGAGGCGCTCCGGAGGCTGAAAAAGAGGGCGATCGGGTCCATGCTCTCCGCCGTCAGGGGCATCTCCTTCTCCTGATAGGGGCGCTGGCGGCTGCGCCAGCGGGTGCGGACCACCGACCGGTCCCAGTCGTAGTCGTAGCGGCTGTCGAAGGTGTAGTCGCCCTCGCGGATGTCGCTCGTGAAGCGCACGGGGCGCAGCTCGTCGGCGGCGACCCACACGGTGTAGATGTCCTCGAGGTTGAAGAACCAGCGGTAGGTGGGCAGCGTGCGTCCCGCGCCCACCACCTTGTAGCGGGTCAGGCCGTCGTGCGTCTCCTCGGAGGTCGAGACCTCCACGGTTCCGACCTCCGTGTTGGGGAACATTTTTGCCTTGTAGCTCACGCGGTAGCTGAGCACCTCGCCCGGGTGGTAGAGCTGTGCGGCGAGCGGCGGGGCGGCCGCGAGCAGCAGTATGGTGAAGAGGAATCGTTTCATGTCGGTATCGGTTTGAATGTAAAACGCGTCGTGTCGGGAATATATTACGAAATGCGGGAGAAATCCATCTCTTCGCGGCCCGAGTAGCGGCGCCGCAGCTCCTGCAATCCCCGGTTTTCGGGCTTCGCGAGCGCGGGATCGGCCTCGAGGACCGAGACGGCCGCCTCGCGCGAGAGGGTGAGTATCTGCACGTCGGCCGTGGGGCTGGCGATCTTCAGATCAAATGCCATGCCGCTCTGCTGCGTGCCGTTGATGTCGCCCGCGCCGCGCAGTTTGAGGTCCAGTTCCGCCAGCCGGAAGCCGTCGTTCGTCTCGCACATGGCGTCGAGCCGCGCCCGCGACTCGCGCGAGAGTTTTTCGCCCGACATGAGGATGCAGTAGGACTGTTCGCCGCCGCGGCCCACGCGGCCCCGCAACTGGTGGAGCTGCGACAGTCCGAAGCGTTCGGCCGACTCGATCACCATGACCGTGGCGTTCGGCACGTCCACGCCCACCTCGATCACGGAGGTGGCGACCAGGATCTGCGCCTCGCCCTCCTTGAACTGGCGCATCGACTCCTCCTTGTCCGCGGGTTTCATCTTGCCGTGGCAGATCGCCGTGACGTACTGCGGCAGGGGGAAGTCGCGCGAAATGGCCTCGTAGCCGTCCGTGAGGTCCTTGTAGTCCATCGCCTCGGACTCCTTGATGAGCGGGTAAACGACGTAAACCTGCCGTCCCAGCGCGATCTGCTGCCGCATGAAACCGAAAAGTTTGAGCCGGGCCGCGTCGGTGTAGCGGAAGGTCTTGACCGGCCGGCGTCCGGGGGGCAGCTCGTCGATCACCGAGACGTCCAGATCGCCGTAGAGCGTCATGGCCAGCGTGCGGGGGATCGGCGTGGCGGTCATCACGAGGATATGGGGCGGCTGCGCGTTCTTGGTCCAGAGCCGCGCGCGCTGCTCGACGCCGAAACGGTGCTGCTCGTCGATCACGACGAACCCCAGGTCGGCGAACCGCACGCGGTCCTCGATCAACGCGTGCGTGCCGATCAGTATGTTCACCCTGCCCGAGGCGATTCCTTCGAGCGCCTCGCGGCGTTCGCGGGCCTTCGAGGCGCCGGTGAGGATCGCCGTCGTCACCTCCGTTCCCGCGAGCATCCGGCGGATCGTCGTGAAGTGCTGGCGGGCGAGAATCTCCGTGGGAGCCATCATGCAGGCCTGGAATCCGTTGTCCACGGCCAGCAGCATCGACATCAGCGCCACGAGGGTCTTGCCGCTGCCCACGTCGCCCTGCAGGAGGCGGTTCATCTGGAATCCCGTCACGGTGTCCTGCCGGATTTCGCGGATCACGCGCTTCTGCGCTCCCGTGAGCGGGAAGGGCAGTTTTTCGTTGTAGAAGGTGTTGAACGCCTTCCCGACCTTCGGAAAGAGGAAGCCGTCGCTCTTGGCCAGCCGCGCCGTGCGCCGGGACTGGATGTTGAGCTGCACGCCGAGCAGCTCGTCGAACTTCAGCCGGTACTGCGCCTGACGCAGCAGCTCCTGCGACTGGGGGAAGTGGATGTTGTAGTAGGCCTCGCGCAGCGGAATCAGTCCGTAGCGGGTGCGCAGCGCTTCGGGCAGCGGGTCGGCGATGCGTTCCCGCACGAGCGTCCAAAGGTTGCAGACGATCTGGTACATGCCTTTCGCGCCCAGCACGTTCGAGAGTTTCTCGGTCGAAGGGTAGATGCCCTGCATCCCGCTCTCGGCCTTGTGCGAGAGGGCCTGTTCGACGGTCTCCAGTTCGGGGTGGGCCATCGACAGCTCCCCGCGGTAGAACGACGGCCGTCCGAAGACGAGGTACTCGCGTCCGACCTCGATCCGCTTCTCGATCCACTTGATTCCCTGGAACCACACCAGCTCGGCCGAGCCCGTCGGGTCCTGCACGCAGGCCGTGAAGCGGCGTTTGCGTCCCGCTCCGGCGTAGCCGACGCCCGTGACGCGGGCGCGGAACTGCACGTAGGAAAGTCCCGCCGCATCGGTGATCTCGGCGATGCGGTAGATACGCGTGCGGTCGATGTAGCGGAAGGGGTAATGGCGGAGCATGTCGCCGAGCGTGCGGATGCCCAGCTCGCGCTCGAGCACTTTCGCCCGCGCTTCGCCGACCCCCGCGACGTACTTTATGTCGTTGTCGAGATACTCCATCGGACAAATATACGAAGTTTTCCGCGATTCCGGATTCCGCGGCTCCGATTCCCGCCTTCCGGGCGTGTATCCCGGGCGAACCTTCAGGACGGATTCCCCCGGGGCGTGTTTTCCGGGTGAATCTTCAGGGTGTTCCTCCCCTGGGCGGGCGTATTTTCCGGGGGCGTGTTTTCTTCGGGGCCGGGCCCCTCCCCCTCCGGTGTGCCCGGGACGGCGCCGGAGCCCGCCCGGACTGTTCCGGATCGCTTCCCGCTTCAGCCTCCTGCCTCCGCGGAGGGAGAAACCGGAACCCCCGGCATCCGCGGAGGGAAACCGGGGGCTCGGGGGATGCGGCGCTTCGGCGTCATTCGGCGCCGAAGCGGTAGATGCAGGTATGGGTGTAGGTCTCCCCGGGCCGGAGCGTCGTGGAGGGGAAGGCCGGGTGGTTCGGACTGTCGGGGTACTTCTGCGTCTCG
Source organism: Alistipes sp. Marseille-P2263 (assembly GCF_018101075.1). Lineage (NCBI taxonomy): Bacteria > Pseudomonadati > Bacteroidota > Bacteroidia > Bacteroidales > Rikenellaceae > Alistipes > Alistipes sp. Marseille-P2263. The sequence continues at coordinate 88,177 of NZ_JAGQEJ010000008.1, read as the reverse complement.
AGGGCCACCGATTCGCGGTAGCGCAGCGGTTTGCCCGTCTTGCCGACCGACGACCCGTCGAAGAAGTTGCCGCAGTAGAACTGGATGGCGGGCTGGTCGCTCCATACTTCGAGCGTGCGGCCCGTCGTCGGCTCGCGGAGTCTGGCCACGAACTCCACGTCGCCGTCGGTCGTGCGGTCCGCGATCCAGTTGTGGTCGTATCCGCGGGCGTTGCGCAACTGCGGATCGTCGGCTCCGATCCGCTCGCCGATGGCGTGCGGTTCGCGGAAGTCGAAGGGCGTGCCCGTGACGTCGGCTGTTTCGCCCGTCGGGATGAGCAGCGAGTCCACCGGCGTCGTGCGGCTCGCGCGGAGCGTCAGTTCGTTGTCGAGCACCGTGCCGTTGCCCTCGCCCTTGAGGTTGAAGAAGGAGTGGTGCGAGAGGTTCACCACCGTCGGAGCGTCGGTCGTCGCCTCGTAATCGACGCGGAACTCGTTCTCGGGCGTCACGGAGTAGGTCATCCGGATCCGGAGGTTCCCGGGGAATCCCTCCTCGCCGTCCTTGTGCAGGTAGCTGAGGACGAGCTGTCGTTCGTCGGCCGACACCACGTCCCAGACGACGCGGTCCAACCCCGTCATGCCTCCGTGGAGGGTCTGTCCGTGGTCGTTCGTCGGCAGCGTGTACTGTTTGCCGTCGAGCGTGAAGCGGCCCCCGGCGATGCGGTTGGCATAGGGACCCACGACGGCCCCGAGGAAGCGTTCGCCCCGGTTGTCGATGTAGCGGTCGAGCGATTCGTAGCCCAGCACGATATCCTCGTAGCGGCCTTCGCGGTCGGGCGTCCAGAGCGCCACGACGCGTCCTCCGTAGTTGGTCGCTTGCAGTGCGATGTCGCCCGCGCGGAGGGTGTACAGCTCCACCGCCTTGCCGTCCACCGTGCGGCGGAAGGCTTCGGCGGGCAGCAGCCGGATCTCGTCTGTTCCCGTGTCGGAGCCGCAGGCGGCTAGAAGCAGCGCCGCGGCGATAAGCGTTCGTTTCATCTTTTTCGTGTCGTTGGCTCCCGGACGGGCCGGGAGGCGGTTATTCGTTCAGTGCGTTGCAGACCTTGCGGTTGATCTCCCGGATGCGTTCCGGCTCGACCTTCATCACCTTGCGGTCGTAGGTCATCAGGCCGTTCACCTCGGTCTCGACGTCGGAGGTCTGCGTATAGACCGCCGCCGAGAAGTAGCGCAGGTGGCGGAGCAGCTCCTCGGCGTACTTTTCGTACTCGTCGGTCACTTCGCGCGGCGAGTTGAAGCGTACGTAGCCCCAGTTGCGGTCCTTCTCCCAGAGGTGGCCTTCGACGACCTGGCCGATGCCGCCGAATTCGCCCAGCACCGATACGCGGTCGGTGTCGAAGAGCAGCAGCGCGGGCATGGGGTAGTTGTGCTGGTCGAGCATGTCGCCCGCCCGGTAGTGGTTGCCGCCGCTGGCGGCGTTCACGAGGCGCGTCGGGTCGTAGGCCTTGGTCCACGCGGCGATTTCGGGCGTCTTGAACTGGCCCCACGTCTCGTTGAAGGGAACCCACACGCCGATCGAGACGAACGGACGGAGGCAGTCGATGATCTCGCGCCACTCCTTGCGGTAGCAGGCTTCGGATTCGGGCGACCGCTGCTTCTCCTTGCCCGTGAAGTACCGGTTCATCTGCCAGCGGGGCGAGCCGGGGGTGATGTCGCCGCTGGGCATGTCCTGCCAGACGATGATGCCCGCCTTGTCGCAGTGGTAGTACCAGCGTGCCGGCTCTACTTTCACGTGCTTGCGGATCATGTTGTAGCCCAGCTCCTTGGTCTTCACGACGTCGTAGGCCAGCGCCTCGTCCGTCGGGGCCGTGTAGAGCCCGTCGGGCCACCAGCCCTGATCGAGCGGGCCGAACTGGAAGAGGGGCTTGTCGTTGAGCATCAGCCGCGGGACGTTGTGGCGGTCGCGTCCGGTCGAGAACTTGCGCATCGCCGTATAGCTGCGCACCTGGTCCACGATGCGGCCGTCGTGGCGCAGCGTCACCTTCAGGTCGTAAAGGAAGGGCGTGTCGGGGCTCCAGAGCTTCGGCTCCGCCACGGACAGCTCCACGGGGACGCCGTTGAGCGCGCGGCCGGCGGCCACCTGCGTCTCCCCGTCGTAGAGCGCGACTTCGACGAGGTCTCCGGGAACCGCCTCCGAGAGGGGCGCTTCGACGAGGAACCGTTTCTGGTCGAGATCGGGCGTCGTCCGCACCTCGCGGATGTACCGCTGCGGCACGGCTTCGAGCCACACGGTCTGCCAGATGCCGCTCACGGACGAGTACCAGATGCCTTCGGGTCTGTCGGACTGTTTGCCGCGCGGCTGGTAGCTCTTCTCGGTGGGGTCCCAGACCCGGACGCGGAGGGTGTTGCCGTTTTTCGCCAGGGCTTCGGTGATGTCGAACGCGAAGGGGGTGAAGCCGCCCGTGTGCGAGCCGACGGCGATGCCGTTCACCCAGACGTCGGTCTTCCAGTCCACGGCGCCGAAGTGCAGCAGCACCCGTTTGCCGTGCCATTTCCCCGGAACGGAGAAGGTCCGTTCGTACCAGAGGCCGTTCGCGGCGCCGGGGCACTGGCCCACGCCCGAGAGCGCCGACTCCGCGGCGAACGGCACGAGAATCTCGCCGTCGAATTCTTCGGGCGTTTCGCCCAGCGGACGGATCGCGTAGTTCCACAGGCCGTTGAGGTTCTGCCACTCGCCGCGGACCAACTGCGGGCGCGGGTATTCGGGCAGGACGTTCTGCGGGTCGAGATTCTCGCCCCAGACGGTTTTGATGCGGTCGCCGGCGGGCTGCCATTGCGCCGCGGCGGAGAGTGCCGCCAAAATGGCGGCGGTCAGCAGGAAGGTTCTTTTCATAATAAAAATAGGTGTAGCGGGATTGATCTTTTCGAATCCTAAAAATAGAAAATTCCCGCCGTTTTTGCAAATTTGCAGCCCGATTTCCGGCTTTCGGCCTCTCCGGCGGGAGCGCGGGGTCCGGGAACGGGCCGGACGACGGCCTCGCTGTATCCGGCGTCGGCACGGTACGTCCGGGTGTCGGCCTCGTCGCGGAGGCGTTTCCGGCAGACCCGCCGATTTCCGGCTTCGGCCGGGAAGGGAAAGTGTCCTCGGACGGCTTTTCCGGCGACGGCGGCGCGGTGTCCGGATATACTCCGCACATACGCACCGCCGGACGCGGAAAAGGGGGCCGCACATGTGGAAGTGTACGGGCATCGCAGCGGCGTATAATGGGATTTATGGTTTGTATTGTGTTGATGTGTAGTGTGTTATGTTTTGTATCGGGGGGGGGGTGAAACGGGCTTTTGTCTCCATATTATACTCTTTTGGGAGGATAGTATACAATTCGGCACAGGAGAAAATCTACCTTTGTTTTACAAAAATCAGCCGCTATGCGTTACGCGAACAACCCGATTCTGACACCCCGCGACCTTGCGCCGAGTCAGGAGTCCATGAAGATCGAATGTCTGCTCAATCCGGGCGTTTTCCGCTTCGACGGAAAGACCTGGCTGCTGATCCGGGTCGCCGAGCGGCCCGAACAGCGCGAGGGCGAGATCAGCTTCCCGCTGCTCGACGACGCGAACCGGATTACGGTCATGCGCGTGCCCTCCTCCTCGCCGGAGCTGGACCTGTCGGATCCGCGGGTCATCAGCTACAAGGGCAGCGATTACCTTACGACCATGTCCCACCTGCGGCTCATGAGCAGCACGGACGGCGTCCGTTTTGCCGAAGAGCCGGGCTACGGGCCGATCTTCGGCAGCGACGCCTACGAGTCCTACGGCATCGAGGACTGCCGCGTCACGCTGCTCGAAGGGACGTATTACCTGACCTATACCGCGGTGTCGGCCAACGGCGTGGCTGTGCGGATGCGCAGCACGACGGACTGGAAGCGTTTCACCGACTACGGGCTGGTGCTGCCTCCCCACAACAAGGACTGCACGCTTTTCGACGAGCGGATCGGAGACCTATATTATATGCTCCACCGTCCGAGCAGCCCCGAGATCGGCGGCAACTACATCTGGATCGCCGAGAGCCGCGACCTGCGCCACTGGGGCAACCACCGCTGCGTGGCCCGCACGCGCAAGGGCATGTGGGACAGCGCGCGCATCGGGGCGGGCTGCGCCCCGATACGGACCGGCGAGGGGTGGCTCATGATCTACCACGGCGCCGACGGCGACAACCGCTACTGCCTCGGGGCCATGCTGCTCGACGCGGCGGACCCCTCGAAGATGCTCGCACGCAGCGACCGGCCGATCATGGAGCCGTCGGCCCCCTACGAGCTGACGGGGTTCTTCGGAAACGTCATCTTCACCAACGGCCACATCGTCGAGGGCGACCGCATCGTCATGTACTACGGCGCGTCGGACGAGGTGATCTGCCGGGCCGACCTCTCGGTGCGGGAGATTTTGGAATCGCTGAAATAGATCAGTTCAAACAATAATCAATAATCCATTAACCGACTTAAAACCAATGAAAAGCTCTCTGACTCACTGCTTCGGTTCGCTGCTTTGCCTGCTGGCGCTGGCCGGCTGCCAGGGCGGCGATGCGTGCTGCGGCGGCGTCCGTTCGACGGCGCTCGACGTCGATCTGACCAACCGTCTCTATCCCAAGGTGAAGACCCCGACCCGATCGCTCGTGGTGGTGGACCTTCAGAACGACAATATCGAAGGCCAGGTGGCGGCCATCGGCTTGCAGGGCATCGTCAATCGCGACAGCGAACAGAAGGTGTACGTGATGAACAGCCGCTGCAAGGATAACCACGGCGGCTGGAAGATCGGCCCGACGGCGATGGCGCAGATGGGGCAGTTCTGGCTCGACCGCGTGCTGACGGACATCCCGCAGGAGACGCTGACGCTGGACAAGACGAAGACCAACCCCGCTTTCACGGCGATGGTGGAGCGTTACAAGGACAAGATCAAGGGCGTGGTCATCTACGACCCGAACCTCGTGCAGGCCACGATCGAGGCCGCGACGACGATCGCCGCGCAGACCGACGGCCTGATCGTCTCGCCGGCGCTCTACGAGCAGGTGAAACCCTACGGATTCCCCGTGATCCAGGACCTGCGCGGCAAGTTCCGCAGCAACATCGAGTGCGTGGACTGGCTCGTGGAGAACTACTTCGACTCGGCCTGCCACGACGTGGCCTTCACCTGGTCGCACATGACCCTCGACTTCGAGGAGAGCTGGGGCGCCGCCAACAAGGACTACGTGGTGGCCAACCGCCTGTTCACCTACTTCCTCGACATCCAGATTCCCGAGGAGTGCCACTACTACGAGAACATCGTGAAGCGTTACCCCGCCGGCACGCAGATCATGGGCTGGACCGACGAGCTGAAGGCCGACAAGCTCTTCGCCGACTACGGCTACGTGATGATTCCCTTCATCTCGGTGGAGAACATGACCGTCATGTCGTCGTTCCCCTCGGTGCAGGGCACGCCCATCGAGCCGAAGGCCTACGAGGCCGATCCCAACACGACCTATGTGGCGATGCTGGTGGCCGACGGCGACAACCTGCTGCATACGATGATCTATGAGCCCTATACGATCGAGGAGTCGGAGCACTTCGGCGACGTGCCCCTGACGTGGGTCATCAATCCGGGCATCGTCGATCTCGCGCCGCGCGTCTTCACGTGGTACGACAAGGTGCTCAAGGAGGCCGGACAGGAGATGGCCGCCATGATGGGCGACGGCTCGCCCAACACGGACCGTTACAGCGGCTTCTCGTTCTACTGCGCGCTGACGCGTCACTACCTCGACCAGGCAGGCATTCTGACCATGAAGCAGATGATCGACGGCGAGTCGGTGGCCTGGAACGTACAGCCCTACTGCGTCGAGGGCGGCTATGCAGGTACGGACTGGCGCGGCATCGAGTCGCACGAGTACCACATGGACGGCAATACCTTCCATATCGGCACGACCAACTCGCGTCCCGAATACCTCGACAAGGCGCTGGCCCGCACGCCCGAAGGGGAGCCGTATTTCCTCTCGGTGATGATCGGGACGGCCAGCGAGGACGCTGCGACCTATGCCACGGAGGTGAAGAAGTACCTCGAGTCGCGCAACGACGGCCGCAAGTACGTCTTCGTGCGCACGGCCGATCTGGCCGCCACCTACCGCGCCTACAAAGGACTTCCGATCAAGTAGATCCGTAAAAACGGCCGATTCCGTTCCGGTGTGCCCGTCGTGCGGGCGCACCGGAACGATCGGACATCCCCGGCCTGCGCAGGCCGCGATCCGCGAAACCGAGGCAAACGACAAAATAACAACCTGAAACCGACAAAAACGAAACTCCGGAAAAATCAAGGAAAACAGACCACCGACCGGTCCGCGGGACACAGTGTCCTTGCGCGACCCTGAAATGACAACCGATCAAACTTCTTAACGATTAAAAAATGCTATGAAAAAAAGCTTACTGAAATTGGCTTTTGCAGCAGTGATAGCGGTGCTTGCGGTTCCGTTCGCAGGCAGCCGGGCTGTTGCTCAGACCCGCAATCTGACGGGAACCGTCGTCGATAAGCAGGGCAATCCCGTGATCGGCGCGGCCGTAGTCGTCGAAGGAACGACGAAAGGAACCTCGACGGGGGTGGACGGCTCGTTCTCGCTCGACGGGGTGAAGGAGAACGCGAGCCTTACGGTCTCCTTCATCGGTTACAAAACCCTCACTACCCCCCCCCTCGGGGCGAAAACATCCATCACGATCACGCTGGAAGAGGATACGCAACTGCTCGACGATGTGGTGGTGATCGGTTACGGCGTGCAGCGTAAGAGCGACGTGACGGGGTCGATCACTTCGATCAAGGAAGACGTCTTCCAGTCGCGTTCGGTCGAGAATGCGCAGCAGGCGTTGCAGGGCAAGGCTCCGGGCGTGCAGGTGCTCTCCTCGTCGGCCGCTCCGGGTTCGTCTCCTTCGATCCGTATCCGCGGTTTCTCGTCGAACAACTCGGGTGCTTCGGAGCCGCTGTATGTGGTGGACGGTCTGAAAGTTTCGGACATTTCCTACCTGGATCCCTCGTCGATCGAGTCGATGGAGATCCTCAAGGACGGCGCTTCGGCCGCCATCTACGGTGTCGAGGCCGGTAACGGTGTCATTCTCATCACGACCAAGAAGGGCAAGAAGGGCGAGGGCCGCATTTTCTACGATTTCACCTACGGCATCACCTCGCTGGCCCGCAAGGCCGATCTGATGAACGCCGAGCAGTATGTGGCCTATCAGACGGCGGCCGGAAACAGCCAGGTGCTCACTCCGTGGGACGGCAAGACCGATACCGACTGGTTCGACGTGCTCTACGGAGACAACGGTTCGTTCCAGCGCCATACGGCCGGAATCGAAACGGCCAACGACAACGGATCGGTGTACGCTTCGCTGTCGTATATGGACAACGACGGTATGTATTACGGCGACAAGGACTGGATGAAACGCATCACCTTCCAGCTCAACGGCGACTACAAGATCAAGAAGTGGCTGACCTTCACGACCAACAATACGATCGAGAGTTCGCGTTATCAGAAACAGACCGACGGCGTGGGTACGGGCAATCAGGCGATCAACCCCTACGGTATGGACCCGCTGCTGCCCGCTTTCTACGACAAGGACAATCTGCCTGCGTATATGACCGAACTCATCGCACAGCAGGGCGACGATCTGTTCATGAAGAACGGGAACGGGGACTATGTGGCCGTTCCCTTCGCCGCCAAGGATGCTACCAGCCCGCTGACGCACTATTACAGCAATACGGGAAATCATAAGGATTTCGCTCTGCGCGGCACTTCGTCGCTGATTCTCACTCCCGTCAAGGGCCTTACCGTCACTTCGCGTGTCGGCTACCGGCTCGAATCGACCAATTACAGTTTCTACGGAGAACCGACCTACATGGCCGTATCGTCGCGTACGAATCTGCAATTGGAGGGTAAGACCACGATGAACCGGTTCTACATGTGGGAGAACTTCGCCAACTACAACCGTACGTTCGGCAAGCATGCGATCAGTGCGATGGTCGGTATGGCCTATCAGTACGAGTGGAGCAACTACACTTCGGGTTCGACCAACGGACTGACGAACGATGCCGATAACTTCCATCACCTCGACTATGCTTCGGCCGATGCGACGAAGGGTGTGGGCGGCAAGGTCGGCGAATCCTCCAGCATCAGCTATTTCGGTCGTGTCGGCTATACGTTCGACGACCGTTACAATATCATGGTCAATTTCCGCGCCGATGCTTTCGACCGGTCCAAGCTGGACAAGAAGGCCCGCTGGGGCTACTTCCCCTCGGTATCGGCCGGCTGGACCATTTCGAACGAGCCTTTCATGCGCGATATCGACCCCAAGAGCCTTTCGTTCCTGAAACTTCGTGCATCCTACGGTATTAACGGCAATATACGGACATTGTCCGGTTTCCCCTATCTGTCGTCGATGAACGTGGGCGAGTACTATCCGATGAACGGTCAGTTGATTACCACCATTTATCCTTCGGATGTACTGGCCAACAAAGACCTGAAGTGGGAGACGGCCCGGCAGGTCGATGTCGGAGTCGATGCGCGCTTCCTGAACAACCGACTGACCTTCGGTATGGACTTCTACAACAAGAATACCGTGGATCAGCTCGTTATCCTGACTCCCCCGCTTTCGACGGGAACCACGAGCATGGCTAAGAATGTGGGTAAGGTGAACAACCACGGTTTCGAATTCGAGCTCGGCTGGCAGGATCAGGCCGGCGAATTCTCTTACGGAGTCAATGCGAACCTTGCGACGATCAACAGCGAAGTGAAGAAACTGGAGGGACCCCGTATTCTGGACGGTATCGTCGCTTTCGACAAGGGCCAGCCGATGTGGAGCTATTACGGTTGGAAATACCTCGGCGTCGATAAAGAGGACGGCAGCGCCATCTATTACGACAAGGATGATAACGGCACGATCGACGACAAGGATAAAGTGTACCTGGGATCGGCTATTCCCGACTTTACCTACGGCATCACCCTCAATGCCGCTTACAAGGGCTTCGATCTGACCGTATTCGGCAGCGGCAGCTACGGCGGCGAGCTGATGCTCAGCGCCGCCCGCAATACGCCTGCCGCCAACAAACCCTCCGTACTCTGGACGGAGTCGTGGGACGTGATGGGAGCTAAGGCCAAATATCCGCATCCCGATCCGATCGGCGACAAGTATGCCGGCGATTCGAGCATGTGGCTCAAGAGCGGTTCCTACTTCAAGATCAAACAGATCCAGCTGGGATACACGCTACCGTCCTCGATTACGAAGAAGATCGCCATTTCGCGCCTGCGCGTATATGTTTCGCTCGACAACTTCTTCTGCATCTCTTCTTATTGGGGTATGGATCCGGAGGCTGTCAGCGCTACTTCCGCGATCGGTATGGACTACGGTGATTACCCGACTCCGAAGACTCTGACGTTCGGCGCAAACCTTTCGTTCTAACCTAAAAACATTACGACTACCATGAAAAAGCATATTATAGCGTTGGCCGGTCTGCTTGCCGGGGCGATGATGGTGACCTCCTGCTCCCAGGCGCGTCTCGATGACGTGGAACAGCTCGGAGCTATCGAGGTGGACAAGACCTATGCGGAAGCGGACGATGCCACGGCGCAGCAGTTGATCGCAAACGTTTACGTCACGGTCAAATACCTGATGATGGGCGACTGGGGCGTGCATTACATAGCAACCACTTCGGCCAAGACGGCCGAGTGCTGGCCGGGCGGTTCGGGCCCGAACGACGGTACGGACTACCATCGTATGTCGGCCATGATCGACGACTCGGAGAACAACGCCTACAAGGAGATGTACACCCGGTTCTACAAGATCATGTATAAGTGCAACCGCATCGTGGACCAGCTCAACGACGGTTCCGACGAGCGCAAGCGCGTGATCGCCGAGGCGAAGGCCTGGCGCGCGTGGGCGATGATGCGTCTGACCCAGCTCTGGGGTTCGGCTCCGTTGGTGGAGCATGTGCTCGACGGAGACAAGTATTCGTTCTACCCCGGCAACTCGGACCCCGAGGAGAACTGGAAGTGGATCATGCAGCAGTTCGACGAGGCTCAGGCCGTGCTTCCTTCGAAGAGCGGTCTGGGCGGCCAGAAGGCGATCGGCGGCCGTTGGACCAAGGAGGCTTGCTACGCTTATATGGCGCAGGGCTATATGTGGCGGAACGATTACGAGAACGCCAAGATCGAATTGGCCAAGGTCATCAACTCGGGCAAGTACGAACTTTGGACCAAGACCGCGACCATGGGTCCGTCGAGCTACGGCGTGAATATGGAGCTCGCCAAATCGAACAATGCGGATACGTGGAAGGACGGCAATGAAGAATACGAGTATCTGACGCTCTACCGCGCCGAGGCCGACTTCTGCGACGAGTTCCTGCTCGAGCTGGATATAGACGGCGATGCCACGACGATCGCCAACACCGAACCTTACTGGTTCCGTGCCTACATGAACTGGCGCAAGGACGAGGTGAATCTGCCGGGCAATACCACCACCGCTTCCGACGGCTGGGGGTTCATCAACCCCACGAAGACCTTCGCGCAGGCTTTCGCAAGACATGACGGCAACAGCATCCGCCGTCGTGCGAACGTCGCCACTTACAGCGAGGTGTACCACGATTTCCCCTATCTGAGCGAGAGCGCCCGCGGCGTCATGTCGAGCGGCCTGTTCGAGAACGAGGGCTATTTCCGCATGAAATACTACGATTTCGTGGACGATGTGGTCCCCGAGCGTTTCGCTTCCGGCCAGACGAACGGCAATACGACCAACTTCCCGCTGATGCGTTATGCCGACGTGCTGCTGATGTACGCCGAGGCATGCTGCATGTCGGGCGAAGGTACGGCGAATATCTCCGGTTTGGAGGCGCTGAACAAGGTGCGCCAGCGTGCCGGACTGACACCTGCTCCTGCGCTGGATATGGACAACGAGGAATACGGTATCAAGGCCGAGCGCCGTTTCGAACTCTGGCTCGACGACTGCGACCGCTATGTGGACCTGATCCGCTGGGGCGATTACAAGGATTTCATCACCGATACTTCGGACAAGGGCGTGAGCGAGCACTGGGGCAACGAGTGCGTCTGGCTGCTCGGAATGAAGGATAAGAATGTGCGTACGGACGATCCGCTGGATGTCAGCAACTACGAGGTGCGTTACGACCCGCTGTCCGTGCGCGGTTCGTGGAACGACCGTCTTTATCTCTTCCCGTTCCCGTACGCCGAGACGACGCAGAACCCCAACCTGGACCAGAATACCGGTTGGTAACGGATAGCGGTTCCGGAGGTTCCGGAACGGCATGACGATCCGGCGATGGCGGTGGAGCGATCCTGTTTTCACATGGCCGTCGCCGGATTTTCCGAAATCCGGGAATCATTGAACCGGTTCCCGGGTACGAAGGGCTTCGCGGTCCGGACATGCGGTCCGGGGCGGAGCCGAAACCTGAAAATACAACCGAACGAATGAAAAGAATCGTATTGATCGCGGCGATGCTGTCGGCGGCTTTCCGTCTGCCGGCCGCCGTGGAGCGGACGTCGCTCGACAGCGACGGCGGGGTGGCCGGCTGGAGGCTGCTGCCCCAGGACGAGGTGCGCGACGCACGGGCCATGATGGAGGCCGGATACGACGTGTCGGAGTGGATTCCGGCCGTCGTTCCCGGAGCCGTGTTCACCTCCTATGTCGAGGCGGGAATCGAGCCCGACCCGAACTTCGGCGACAACGCCTACCGGGCGGACCGGAAGAAATACGACCGGAATTTCTGGTATCGGACCGAACTGGCTACCGAGGAGCTTCCGGCGGGCGGGCACTGCTGGCTCTGCTTCGAGGGGGCGAACCGCCGTGCCGAGGTCTATTTCAACGGCGAACGGCTGGGCGGTCTCGACGGATTCATGGACCGCGGGCGGTTCGAGGTGACGGAGCTGCTCCGCCGCGACGGGCGGAAGAACGTGCTGGCCGTGCTGGTCCGTGCCCCGAAGACGCCGATCGCCAACCATGCCAGTCCGACCTATATTTCGAGTGCCGGATGGGACTGGATGCCCTATGTCCCCGGCCTGCTGAACGGCATCACGGACGACGTGTGGTTCGAGACCTCGGGCGGCGTTTCGATCGTCGATCCGTGGATACGGACGAAAGTCCCCTCGAAGGGCGAGGGCATCGTGTCGCTCGAGACCGAGCTCTGCAACCATTCGGACGAGACGGTGCAGGGCGTGCTCCGGGGCGTGATCCGTCCCGGGGAGATCGTCTTCGAGAAGCCGTTCCGGATCGACGCCGGGCAGCAGCGCGCCGTGGGCGTGCATCCCCGCGAGTTCCCGCAGCTGAAGATCGCCGATCCGGCGCTGTGGTGGCCCAACGGTTACGGCGACCCGAACCTCTACACGTGCGAGCTGACCTGCGAGGTCGGCGGCGAGGTCTCCGACCGCCGGACGGTGACGTTCGGCATCCGCGAGTACTCCTACGACTTCGCGGAGGGAGTCTTCCGGCTCTCGGTGAACGGCGAGCGCATCTTCTGCAAGGGCGGAAACTGGGGCATGAGCGAATGGCTGCTCCGCTGCCGCGGCGGGGAGTACGACCTGAAGGTCCGGCTGCACCGCGAGATGAACTACAACATGATCCGCAACTGGATCGGTTCGACCACCGACGAGGAGTTCTACGAGGCGTGCGACCGCTACGGCATCATGGTATGGGACGATTTCTGGCTCAACTCGCACCCCAACCTGCCCGACGACCTCTTCGCCTTCAACCGCAACGCCGTGGAGAAAATCAAGCGGCTGCGCAACCACCCGTCGATCGCCGTCTGGTGCGGCGACAACGAGGGTGTGCCCCTGGCGCCGCTGAACGAGTGGCTGCGCGAGGACGTGCGGACCTTCGACGGCGGCGACCGCTGGTATCAGCCCATTTCGCGCGAATACGGTTTTTCGGGCAGTGGCCCGTGGACCAACGCGCACCCGATCTGGTACTTCACGGCCTATCCTTCGGGATTCGGCGAGCACAAGCTCGACGGATGGGGCTTCCGCACGGAGATCGGCACGGCGGTCTTTACCAACTACGAGAGTTACAGGAAGTTCATGCCCGACCCCGACCGCTGGCCCATGTCGCAGGAGATGCTCGACAAGCACTTCTTCGGCCGTTCGTCGTTCAACTCGCGGCCCGACCGCTATTTCGCCACCGTGGAGTACAACTACGGAAAGGCGTCCGGCACGGAGGATTTCTGCCGCAAGGCCCAGCTGCTCAATATCGAGGCCAACAAGGCCATGTACGAAGGGTGGCAGCACCACATGTGGAACGACGCCACGGGCGTGCTGACGTGGATGAGCCAGTCGGCCTATCCGTCGTTCGTATGGCAGACCTACGACTACTATTACGACCTCAACGGCGCGTACTGGGGCGTGCGCAAGGCGTGCGAGCCGGTGCACGTGCAGTGGAGCTATGCCGACAATACGGTGAAGGCGGTCAATGCCACGCTGCGCGGCTACGAAGGGGCGCACGTCACGGCGACGGTTTACGACATGGAGGGGCGCAAAGTGAAGCGTTATTCGCGCGAGGCGACCCTCACGGTGCATCCGAACAGCGCCGTGGAGGCGCTGCGGCTTCCTCTGCCGGCTGACGGAAACCTCGCGCGCGGCAAGCGGGCCGTCTGTTCGTCGTCCGGCGTGACGGATTACCACGCCGCCGAGGCGGTCACGGACGGCAATACGGGGTCGGCGTGGTCGGCCACCGGAGGCGAAGGGGAATGGGTCTATGTCGATCTGGGCGCTCCGACCCGTTTCTCGACGATCGTGCTGTCGTGGGAGAGCGAGGTGGCCGCACGGTACGACGTGCTCGTCTCGGACGATGCCGAAACCTGGCGGACGGTCCATGTCGGCGACAAGGGCTCTTCGCCCATCGACGAGATCACGATCGAACCCGTGACGGCGCGCTACGTCAAGGTGCTCGACGTGAAGAGCTGGCAGCCGGGCCGCAAGATGGCGCTGTACGAGATCGAGCTCTACGACACGGAGGCGGAACCGGCCGGGCTCTCGCCCGTGCACTTCATCCGGCTGCGGCTGACGGACGCCGCCGGGAAGCTGCTGTCGGAGAATTTCTACTGGCGTTCGAACCGGCTGGGCGACTACCGCGCGCTCGACGGCCTGGAGCCCGCGCGGCTCGACGTGCGCTCGAAGGAGGAGACCGTCGGCGCGAAGCGCATCGTCCGGACGACGGTGACGAACCGCGGCCGCGGCGTGGCTTTCGCCGTGCGTGTCATGCCGACCTACGCCTCGACGGGCGAACAGCTGCTGCCCGCCGTCATGGACGACAACTATTTCACGCTCCTGCCGGGCGAGAGGCGGACGGTGACGACCGAGTTCGACGCCGCGCTGCTCGGGGAAGACGCGTGCCGCGTGATAGCGAGACCCTATAACGATTGATACGATGAGACGTTTCTGGTTATTGTTTTCCGTGCTGCTCGCGGCGGCATGGACGCCTGCCGGGGCGAAAGTCCGGCTCCCGGCCGTCGTGGGCGACAACATGGTGCTGCAACAGGCGACGGACGTGAAGGTCTGGGGCTGGGCGGCCCCGGGTTCGGAGGTGCGGGTGGCCCCTTCGTGGGGGGCTGCCGTGCGGACGGAGGCCGACGCCGAAGGCCGCTGGTGCACGACGCTGCGCACGCCTGCGGCGTCGTTCGAGAAACGCACGATCCGCATCGGCGACGGCGACGGCGAACCGGTCGTGCTGCGCAACGTGCTGATCGGCGAGGTGTGGCTCTGCTCGGGCCAGTCGAACATGGAGATTCCCGTGCAGGGCGGACGCGACTGCCCGATCGAACACTCGCTCGAGATCATCGCCGAGAGCGCGCAGTATCCCGACGTGAGGCTCTTCTCGGTGAAGATCGACGGCGGCCTCACGCCGCGCGAGGACGTGACGGGCGCCTGGTGCGAGGCTTCGCCCGCCACGGTGAAGACCTTCAGCGCCGTCGGCTACCTCTTCGGGCGCAACCTGCGCCGGGCGCTCGGCGTGCCCGTGGGGATCATCAACAGCAGTTGCGGCGGCACGTGGATCGAGGCGTGGTTCCCGGCCGAGCTGCAGAAACATTTCGGGGATTTCGACCCCGCGTCGCTCCCCACGCGCGAGGGGCAGAGCGGCATGACGACTGTCGAGATTCTCTACAACGGCATGATCTATCCGCTGCACAACTTCGCCATCAAGGGCTTCTGCTGGTATCAGGGCTGCACGAACGTCGGACGCAGCACCTACTACGCCGAGAAGATGGTGGCGATGATCGACCATTGGCGCGACCTGTGGGGCGGCGACCGCAAGCCGTTCTACTACGTCGAGATCGCTCCGGTGGAGAACGGCGAGCAGAACGTGGACTGCGCGCTGGTGCGCGAACAGCAGGCCCGGGTGATGGAGATGACCGACAACGTGGGCATGGTTTCGACCAACGACCTGGTGTACGACTACGAACGCTGGAACGTGCACCCCTCGCAGAAGGAGCCGATCGCGCAGCGGCTGGCCTACTGGGCGCTGAGCCGCGACTACGGCTACGGCGACGCGATCAAGACGATCGGGCCGCGCTACAAGTCGATGGAGGTGCTCGAGGGCGGCGTCGTGCGGCTGTCGTTCGACGGCAGCGACTGCGGCTTCCTCGTCAAGGGCGAGATCGAGGGCTTCGAGCTGGCCGGGGCCGACGGGAAGTTCCACCCGGCCCGCGCCGAGCGTCGTCGTCCCGATCCCACGGTGCTCTACGTCTCGACCTATGCCGTAGGCGAACCCAAATACGTGCGCTACAACTTCAAGAATTGCAGCATCGGGCATCTGTGGGACGCCTTCGGGCAGCCCGTGATTCCGTTCCGCACGGACGATTTCGACGAATAGAACCGGTGCGGCGGGCGCGCCCCGGGAACGGAGCGTGTCCGCCGGGCCGGAGAAGATAACGGACTTAAATCAAACGACCGAAATGAAAAAACTGATTGCGACTTTCGCGCTCTGCCTCTTTGCGGCGGGCGCTTCGCGGGGGCAGAACTATTCGGACATGCTCTACCGCGACTGGGCCGGGCTGCGTGCCTTCGCCCAGGTGAACAGGAACCTGACCGTGGAACCCGAGGTGGTCTTCATGGGCAACTCCATCACCGAGGGGTGGTTCAACTACCATCCCGACTTCTTCAAGAAGAACAACTTCGCGTGCCGCGGCATCGGCGGGCAGACCTCCTCGGAGATGCTCGTGCGCTTCCGGCAGGATGTCATCGAGCTCCGTCCCCGGGTCGTGGCGATCCTCGCCGGAACGAACGACATTGCGATGAACAACGGCTATATCGCCCTGGAGAACACCTTCCAGAATATCGTGTCGATGTGCGAACTGGCCAAATTCAACGGAATCAAGGTGCTGCTCTGCTCCGTGACCCCCGCCGCCTATTTCAACTGGCGGCCGCAGGTCGAGCCGGCGAAGATCATCCCGAAGCTGAACAAGATGCTCAGGGAGTACGCCGAGGCGACCGAAGGCGTGGAGTGGGTCGATTACTTTACTCCGATGGTGGGCGAGGACAAGGCCATGCGCGCCGAGTATTCGCCCGAAGGCAGCCACCCCAACGGCGAAGGGTACAAGGTGATGGAGCGGATCGTCGTTCCGGCCATCAACAAGATCCAGGGAACGAACAAGAAATATTTCATCTACGAATAGGTCCCCGGCGCGCCTTCGCGCCGGAGGGCGGGACCGCTCCCCGGTGCGCGGCGCGCGCGACCTGGCGTCAAATTTCGAGACAATGAGAATCTGCAAACCGATTTTTCTGCTGCTGGCGGGGCTGCTGCCCCTCCGGCTGCTGGCGGACGTGAAGCTGCCCGCCATCTTTACCGACAACATGGTGCTGCAACAGCGGAGCGACGTGAAATTCTGGGGCGAGGCCGCACCGGGCCGCACCGTGCGGATCACTACTTCGTGGAACGGCCGCAGCTACGAGACCGCGGCCGATGCCTCGGGCCGCTGGACGACGGCCGTGGAGACCCCCTCGGCGGGCGGTCCCTACACGGTGACGATTTCGGACGGCAGGCCCGTCGAGCTGAAGAACGTCCTCGTCGGCGAGGTATGGATCTGCTCGGGACAGTCGAACATGGAGATGCGCGTGGCCGACCGCGTGACGAACATGGAGCGGGAGCTGAAGGAGGCCGACGGCTACCGGAACATCCGTCTGCTGCATATCGACAACTCGACCAGCCCCGCGCCGCTCGCCGACGCGAAGGTGCGCCACGGCGGCTGGCAGGTCTGCTCGGCGGAGAACGTGGCCGACTTCTCGGCGACGGGCTATTTCTTCGGCAAGGAGCTGCACCGGAACCTCGACGTGCCCGTCGGCCTGATCGAGACCTGCTGGGGCGGTACGCTGGCCGAGGCGTGGACCAGCGGCGGTGCGCTCGCGGACATCCCCTATTTCCGCAAGCGGGTCGAGAAGGTGAAGACGCTGCCCGAATCGACCGAGGCGCGCAACCGGATCTTCGTCGAGGACATGGAGGCGTGGCGCGGCGAGATGGCCCTCGTGGACCCGGCCTTCGAGAAGGGTAAGACCGGTTGGGTCGAGACGTCGTTCGACGACGCGGCCTGGCGCGAGATCGCCGCACCCGGGTTCGTGCAGGATCAGGGGCTCGACGGATTCAGCGGCTTCCTCTGGATGCGCAAGACCGTGGAGATTCCCGCGTCGTGGGCTGGCAAGGAGCTGAAGCTCGATCTGGCCGTCATCGACGACAACGACTTCACCTACTTCAACGGCGTGGAGGTCGGCCACACCGAGGGCTGTATGGCTTTCCGCAGCTATACGGTTCCGGCGTCGCTCGTCAAGGCGGGCAAGGCGACGATCGCCGTGCGCGTGATGGACACGGGCGGCAAGGGCGGCATCTACGGCGATCCGAACAGCATGGCGCTGCGCCGCTCGGATAAGGAGTTCATCCCGCTGGCCGGAGCGTGGAAGTACAAGCTCGGCCTGGGGCTGGGCGAGGCGCCCGAGCTGCCGGTCAATACCGCCACGGAGCCCAACTATCCGACGTTCCTCTACAATGCGATGATCCACCCGCTCGTGGGCTACGGCATCCGCGGCGCGATCTGGTATCAGGGCGAGGCCAACGTGGCCCGCGCCGCGCAGTACCGCGACCTGCTGCCGCTGATGATCCGCGACTGGCGCCGCCAGTGGGGCTACGACTTCCCCTTCTACATCGTCCAACTGGCCAACTACATGAAGGCGCAGGAGGGCCCCGAGGAGTCGGAGTGGGCCGAGCTGCGCGAGGCGCAGGCCGAGACGCTCAATCTGGAGAATACGGGGCTGGCCGTCATCATCGACATCGGCGAGGCGGAGGACATCCACCCGAAGAACAAGCCCGAGGTGGGGCGGCGTCTCTCGCTCATCGCCCGGGCGCAGACCTACGGCGAGCGGATCCCCTATTCGGGTCCCCTCTTCGAGTCCTACACGCTGGGCGACGGCGAGATCCGCATCCGTTTCTCGCATACGGACGGCGGACTGAAGACCGCGGACGGCGGTCCGGTCGAGGGCTTCTGGATCGCCGGCGGCGACCACCGCTTCCACGCGGCGAAGGCCGTGATCGAGGGCGACGAGGTGGTCGTATCGTCGGACGAGGTGGCCTTCCCCGTGGCCGTGCGCTACGCCTGGGCGAACAATCCCGTCTGCAACCTTTACAACGGCGCGGGGCTTCCGGCCGGACCGTTCCGCACGGACGACTGGACGAACGACGCGAAGCGTTACTGACCGTCTTTTCCCGGGGTGCGGGCGGCGCGGTCCGCACCTCCGGGCTCTTCGTGCGCCCCGGGCGCATCCATTCGCGCGCGGCACAGGATCGCGGCGGGCACGGCTCCGCCGCGATCCTCGTCTTTTCGGGCCGATTCCGTATCTTTCCGCGCCGGATGCGGGGTGCGGTTCCGGAAAAAGTCCTATCTTTGTACGCACCAGCCCGTGCGTATGACGAAAAAGCTTCT
Source organism: Alistipes sp. Marseille-P2263 (assembly GCF_018101075.1). Taxonomy (NCBI): domain Bacteria; kingdom Pseudomonadati; phylum Bacteroidota; class Bacteroidia; order Bacteroidales; family Rikenellaceae; genus Alistipes; species Alistipes sp. Marseille-P2263. The sequence continues at coordinate 69,236 of NZ_JAGQEJ010000008.1, read as the reverse complement.
TATCCTGTTTCTGGGCGCGGCGCTCGCGGCTGCGCCGTTCGCCGGCGCAGCGATCCGCCGCGGCGCGCTCACCAACGACAACGGTTTGTCGAACAGTTCGGTGACCTGCATCTACCAGGACTCCTCGCAGCTCATGTGGTTCGGCACGTGGGACGGGCTGAACGTTTACAACGGCTCGGGGTTCCGCACCTACAAGTTCGAACCCGACAATCCGAACACGATCTCGAACAACGTGATCCGCAACATCGTCGAAGAGGCGGCGGGTATCGTCTGGGTGGCCACCGACTACGGCATCAACCGCATCGACACGCGCCGCGACCGCATCGACCGCTTCTATCCGGGATACGAACAGAGCGGTCCGGCCGGGGAGCGGGTCTTCTCGGTCGCGGCCTCTCCGGACGGGGAGGTCTTCTGTGCCGCTACGGGGTGGGGGATCGCCCGTTACGACGCCCGGACGCAGCGTCTGGCGGCGTTCAACATCCCGCATTTCAACTCCTCGGAAATACGCGGCGTCTATGCGCCCGCGCCGAACACGCTGCTGCTGCATACGGTCCGCGGCCGGCTGGTGCGGATGCGCTACGCCCTCCCGGCGGCGGGCGATCCGGAGGTGCGGGAGACGGAGGAGCTGTTCCCCGACGGGAGCGTCGAGGCGCTGTTCGAATGCCTCCGGACGATCTATGCGGCGACGGCGGATTCGACGATTTTCGCCTACGACCGCCGGACGGGCGGGGTCTCCGCGCTGGCGGAGGCTCCTCCGCCCTCGAAGGACGGCGTGTGCGCCGCGGCCGAACTGCCCGACGGGCGGCTGGTGTTCGCGTTCGGAGCCTCGGGCGCGCGGTTCTACGACCCCGTGACGCGGCGGTTTGCCGATGTGCCGGAGCTTGCGGGCGTCAATGTCCTGTCGCTGCTCAGCGGAAGCCAGCAGATCCTGTGGGCCGGGACCGACGGGCAGGGCGTTCTGGAGCTGTACGAGGACGACATCGAGTTCAACAAGACCGACAACCGGCGGATATTCGGCGGCAAGAGCAGTCCGGTCCGGGCGTTTTTCGAGGACGGCCGCGGCGACATGTATGTCGCCACGAAGGGCAACGGCATCTATGTCCTGCGGGCCGACGGTTCGCCGGGCGGGGTGTACGACCGTTCGAACGGGCTGGACAACCCGTTCGTCTATGCGCTGGCCGAGGGGTACGGGAACGACATGCTGATCGGGCACGACGGCGTGGGAATCGACGTGCTCGACTTCTCGACGGGGCGCATTTCGCCGATCGAACCGCTGGAGGGGACCCGCTTCGGATCGGTCTATGCGATCCGGCGCGATCCGGCGAACGGGATGCTCTGGCTCGGGACGAACGGCTACGGGCTGGTCGGCCTGCGGCTCGACCGCTCCGACGACGGCCGCTACACGATCCGCGAGCAGCGCATCTACGTCAATGACAAATCCGACGACACGTCGCTGGGCAACAACGTCGTCTTCTCGATCGCCCCGGCCGGCGACGGCAGGCTGTGGGTCGGTACGCGCGGCGGGGGGCTGAATCTGTTCGATCCCCGCAGCGGCCGTTTCGCCCGCTATACGACCTCTTCGGGCGACCGGCCGATCAGCAGCAACGACATACTCTCGCTCTACACGGGCCGCGACTCGACCCTCTGGGTCGGGACCGGCTACGGCCTGAACCGCCTCTGCCGCGACGCGGACGGCGGAATCGGCTTCGAACGCTACACCGAGAAGGAGGGGCTGCCGAACAACACGATACACGGCATCCTGGAGGACGATGTGGGCCTGCTGTGGCTGAGCACCAACAAGGGGCTGGCGCGCCTCGATCCCGTGTCGGGGCAGGTCGTCGGCTACTACAAGTTCAAGGCGTTGCAGAACAACGAGTTCTCCGACGGCGCCTACTACCGCGGCCGCGACGGGAAGATGTACTTCGGCGGCGTGGACGGCTTCAACCGCTTCGATCCGGACAATATCCGCATGCGGAGCTATGCGCCGCCCGTGCTCATCAATTCGTTCTCGGTCCGGCAGCGGCCGCTCTCCGATTTCCGCGCCGACAGGGAGATCGTCCTCTCGCACGGCGAGAACTTCTTCAGCATCCAGTTCTCGGCGCTGGAGTATATCCGCAACGAGAGCTGCGAGTATGCCTATATCCTCAGGGGATTCGACGACGACTGGGTCTATGCCGGAACGGACAATACGGCCGTGTTCACCAACGTGCCGCCGGGCTCCTACGAGTTCTCGGTGCGGGCGACCAACGGCGACAAGGTCTGGGGCGACCGCGTGGCGTCGCTGCGCATCCGCGTCCGGCCGCCGTGGTGGAACACGACGGGGGCCTATGTGATCTACCTGCTGCTGGCCGCCGGGGCCGTTTACGCGATCTATTTCATCGCCAACGAGCGCATCGAGCAGCGGCGGCGGCTCCTGATCGAGTCGATGACCCGCCGGCAGCAGAGCGACAGCTACGAGGCGAAGCTCCGCTTCTTCACCTCCGTCGCTCACGAGTTCTGCACGCCCCTGACGCTGATCTACGGCTCGGGCGAGCAGTTGCTGAGCAGCTACACGCTCTCGCCCGACGTCGCCCGCCACGTGCGCATCGTCAAGAACAACGCCGCGCGGATGCAGCGCCTGATCGGCGAACTGATGGACTTCCGCCGGGTGGATACGGGCCATTACGAACCGCGTTACGCCGAGGTCAATGTCTCGGAGCTGCTCTCCTCGATCGCCGACAACTTCAACGAGGTGAACGGGCAGCGCCGCATCGACCTGCGCATGTCGCTCCCCGAGGCCGACGTCGTGATCGTGAGCGACCGCGATGCGCTGGAGAAGATTCTCTACAACCTCGTCTCCAACGCCTACAAATACACGCCCGCCGGCGGCTGGATCGAAATGACGCTGCTCCGCGAACGGGGGCGGACGACGTTCCGCATCGCCAATTCGGGCAAGGGCATCAAGCCCGAGGACATCGCGAATGTCTTCAACCGGTTCGAGATTCTCGACAATTTCGAGCGTTCGGCCCACGAGGGGCGCATCATGCGCAACGGAATCGGGCTGGCGCTGGCGCAGAGTCTGGCCAAGACGCTCTCGGGCGAGATCGCGGTCGTCAGCAAGACGGGCGAAAGCACGACCTTCACGCTGTCGCTGCCCGAGGTGAGCCGCGACCGGATCGTGGGGACGGAGGCGCAGGCGGGAGCCGGCGTGCCGCTTCCCGAGGCGGAGGAGGAAACGCGGACCGAGGCGCAGCCGCACGACGAGGGGGACAGGGCCGTGATCCTGGTGGTGGACGACGAGGAGCAGATACGCGACCTGATCGGCGAGATTCTGGGCGGCGAGTACACCGTGCTGCGGGCCGCCGACGGCGTGGAGGCGATCGACATCCTCAAGCGCCGGCGTCCGGACCTGATCATCAGCGATATCAGCATGCCGAACCTCGACGGCCTCGGGCTGTTGCGCTACCTCAAGGAGAACGAAATCACGCGTTACATTCCGTTCGTCTTCCTCACGTTCAAGACCGACGTGGAGCAGGAGATACACGGCTACGAGCTGGGCGGCGAGGCGTACATCTCCAAGCCGTTCCATCCCAAGCACCTGCTGGCCGTGGTGCACCGGATTCTGACCGACCGGCAGTCGCTGCGCAACTACTACAACTCGGCGATCTCCACCTCGGACGTTTACGAGGGCAGCACGATCGACGCCGACGACAAGAAGTTCATCGTGCAGCTCACGCGGACGATCGAGGAGAACCTCGTGGACGAGAACCTGTCGCTGAACTTCCTTTGCGACAAGATGTGCGTGAGCCGCATGGGGCTTTACCGCAAGATCAAGGAGATTACGCAGATGACGCCGAGCGAGTATATCCGTTCGGTGAAGCTCAAGCACGCCACGCACCTGCTGCGGACGACCGGCATGACGATCCAGGAGATCATGTTCTGTTCGGGCTTCAACAACAAGTCCTACTTCTACCGCGAATTCGCCAAAGTGTACCGCATGTCGCCGAAGGAGATGCGCGAAAAGGAGCGCTGATCGCTCCCAAAAGCCGCTTTCCCCCGGCGGAAGATACGTTTCGGGTACAATAGTATACTCTGCGATCCCCCTCGGGGGCTATCTTTGCAGAGCAATACTACCAGCTACTGACATGAAAGAAACGACCGTCGCAGGCCCGAAAGGCGGTATCTTCAGCCGGGCCTTTTCGGAAATCAGACACTTCGGCACCTACCCGTTCAACATGCGGGTCCTGCTCCTGACGAACATGCTCTACGCATTCGTGCTGCCCGTCGTGGAGCTTTTCGTCGGCACGTATATCATGCGCAACAGTTCGGAGCTGGCCTACGTCGTGGGTTACCAGCTGGCCGTCTATACGGGCATCCCCCTTACGTTCTTTTTCAACGGATTCCTGATGCGGCACGTCCGGATCACGCACCTCTATTCGTTCGGCATGCTGCTCAGCGGCGTGTCGATGGCCGTGATGATGTCGCTCGAGACGCTCGCGCTGGGCGGAATCATCGTCGCGGGGCTTATCATGGGCCTCTCCTACGGCTTCTTCTGGGCCAACCGCGACTTCCTGGCCCTGAGTTCGACGGACGACGGCAACCGCAACTACTATTACGGTCTGGAGAGCTTCTTCAATACGGTGGCCAGCGTCGTCGTGCCGGGCATGATCGGCGCGTTTCTGGGCGCGACGGCCGATCACGGCTGGTTCGCGGGCAATATCAACTTCGCCTACAAGCTGGTGACGGTGTTCGTCTTCGTGCTGACGATCGTCGCTTCGGCGGTGGTCTGCCGCGGCCGTTTCGCCAGCCCGGCCAGGGAGCGGTTCATTTACTTCCGCTTCGACAGGCTGTGGAACAAGATGATGCGGCTGGCCGTGCTGAAGGGCATCGCGCAGGGCTACATCGTCACGGCGCCCTCGATGCTCGTGATGACGCTCGTGGGCAACGAGACGACGCTCGGGACGTTGCAGTCGATCGGCGCGCTGGTGTCGGCCGTGCTGCTCTACCTGCTGGGCCGTTTCACCTCGTCGCGTCACCGCGTGGCGATCTTCTCGGCGGGTCTGCTGCTTTTCGCGCTGGGCGGCGCCTTCAACGCCGTGCTCTACTCGGCGACGGGCGTGATCGTCTTCATGCTCTGTCTCGTGCTGGGACGCCCGCTCATGGACCTGGGTTATTTCCCGATCCAGTTGCGTGTGATCGACTACGTGAGCCGGAAGGAGAACCGCAACTCCTATGCCTATATCTTCATCCACGAATTCGCCCTCTACCTGGGCCGGTTTTTCGGTTGCGGACTCTTCATCGCATTGACCATATGTCTGTCGGATACCTTCGCGATCCGCTATGCGCTCCTCATCATCGGGGCCATCCAGCTGATCTCGATCTCGATCTCGCGGGACATCACCCAATCGCTCGACCGTCTCGAACGCAAGTAGGGACGGCCGGCGATCGCGGAGGGGACGGCGCAGCCCGCCGCCCCGATGCAAGGCAACAAGTAATTTGGTTTTGGTTGGGACGCCAGCGCCGTGAGGCAGCCGGCGTCCTTTTTTTGCGGCTTTTTTCGCGGAATCCTGCGCTTTTTTCCGGGCGGCACGCTTCGGGCGTAAGCTTTTTCTGCGCGGCGCTTTTTTTGGGGTGGTTGGCATTGTATGGACGGTTCCCGGTGTTTCTGCGGAGGGTTTTTCCGCTGTTCCCGCCGTGTCCCTCCTGGCGAGTGGAAACGGGCCGGGAACGGAGATGCGGTCGCTGCGCCGCTTCCGGACGCTTCGGGGTGCGCGTCGCTCATAAGGAAAACCCCGGAAATGCACCGTGCATTTCCGGGGTTTTCGGGGTTGTCGTCCCTGCGGGAGAGGATCAGTTCCTGTGCAGCTCGATCTTCCGCACGACGGGCTTGTTGATCCGGTAGATCTGCTCGATGAGCAGCTCCTGCTCCTTTTCGCGCGCCTCGCGGACGGCGGGGTGCATGAGCTTCGAGTAGTTCTCGCGGTGGATGCCCACCCAGCCGTTCTTGCTCTTCTCGCGGTCGAGTACCTCGACGGCGTGGCGGTCGTTGGCGTCGAGCAGCCCGTGGTCCTGGAAGAAGTCGTACTGCATCCAGGCGTAGTCGCGGAAGTTGCGCTCGATCTCCCAGCGGTACTCGTTCAGGTGCATCACGGCGAGCGCCTGCTGGTACTGCGGGGTCCATACGATTTCGGCGAGGTTGATGCCCTCGGCGAGTTCCCCGGCGCTCCACGTGCCGATCTTCTCGCCGTCGATCAGCACGGAGTAGTTGCCTTTGAGGCCCTTCACGGTGAGCATCTCGCGGTTCATCTCCTCGACGAAGGGAACCAGCTTCGCGGCATTGGCCTGTCCGCGCTTCATGCCCCAGCCGTGGGCCACGGTGTCCATCGGATAGGGCAGCGAGTTGGCCAGGTAGTCGAACGAAAGTTCGCGGCCGTATTTGCGGAGGTTCGAGATCTTGCAGTTCGCGCTTTCGAGCACCTCGCCCTTCGCGGCGTCGATGCGGATGTCGGCCACCTCCTTGCCGGCGAATCCCTGCGCCTTGAGGAAGAGGTAGGCCATCACCATGTGGCCGTCGTTGTCGGGGTGCACGCGGTCGCCGCCGGTGAGCGTGAACGACGGATCGACGGCCTGCTGCTGCCGGCCGACCTCGACCAGCGGAGCGTTGTAGTCGATGAACTCCCAGCCGTGGGCGTCGGCCGACGCCTTCTGGAACTCCACGACGCGCTGCATGACGGCGTTCTTGCCGCGCAGGGGCGTGTTGCCCTCGATACGGGCCGTCTCGTCGTAGGGCGAGCTGCCGATCATCACCACGCGCACGCCGTCGAGCCCTTCGAGGCGCTTCTCCATTTTCTTGTAGTTCTCGAAGCACTCCTTGTAGCGGGCCTCGCCGAATGCCTCGGGATTGTCGCCGTTGTACTCCATGTAGCCCGTGTCGTTCATGCCGAAGGTCACGGTCAGCACCGTCGGGCGCTTGCTGAACACGTCGCCGTCGAGGCGTTTGAACATGCCGCCGGCCGTCTCGCCGCCGATGCCCGCGTTGTACATGCGGAGGTTCATCTCCGGGAAGCGGGTCATGTAGTAGAGCCAGATGTAGGAGTGGTAGTGGCCGCCGTCGGTGATGCTGTTGCCCAGGTACACCACGCGGTCGCCGTCCTTGAACGGCGCGATCGTCTGCGCCGGGGCGGCCGTGCCCGCCAGCAGGGCGGCCGCCAGAATCCATGCGATTTTTTTCATATCCGTTTTCTTTTTTCGGGTTTTGTCGTTATTCGTAGGAGGGGGGAAGCTCGCTCTGCCCCCAGCGTCCGGCGGGTTTCGCCGACGTCGTGAACTCGAGCGTCGCGCCGTCGGAAAGCTCCTTCCAGTCGATCCATGCACGGTCGTGCGCGCGGCCGTTCACCTTCAGCCCCGTGGTGTAGATCTTCGTCTCCGAGCCGCCCGTGATCGTGAGGTCGCCGTGCTTGAGGTGCATCGTCACCCGCTCGAAGATCGGCGTGTTGAGCGTGAAGCCGCCCACGCCGGGGATCATCGGGTAGAGGCCCGAGCAGGCGAAGACGTACCATGCGCCCATCGTCCCCAGGTCGTCGTTGCCCGGAAGACCGTCGATCGCACTCGAATACTGCTCGTTGAGCGTGCGGTTGATGACCTTCGCGGTCTTGTCCGGACGGCCCACCCAGTTGTAGATCCACGGAATGTGGAAGCTCGGCTCGTTGCCCGAGGCGAACCATTCGTCGCCGTAGCCGGCGTCGAGGCGCACGAAGAACTCGTCGAGGCGCTTTTCGGCCGCGGCCTTGCCGCCGATCGTCTCGATCAGACCTCCCAGGTCGTAGGGAACCATCCAGAAGTAGTTCTTGTAGGTCGATTCGCGCCAGTCCTCGCCGAGCGATTTCCAGGAGCCGTCGGCGTTGCGCGACTGCAACCATCCGGTCTCGGGGTTGTAGAGGTTGCGCCACGAGCGGGCGTAGCCGAAATAGCGCCACGAGGCGAACTCGTCGCCTACGGCGTGCAGCGCGAACTGGCCGATGGCGAAGTCCGCGGAGGTGTATTCGAGCTGTTCGGAGGCATTCCAATACCCCTTTTCGAGGTACTGCCTGAGACCCGGGCGCTCCTCCACGCCCTGCGACGTGGCGCCGGGAACCTCGGCGTTCACGCGCATGATCCGGAAGAGGGGATAGGGGTCGTAGTCCTGCGCGCCGAAGGCCCAGGCGTTGGCGATGAGGATCGGCGTGGGGTCGCCCTGCATGACGCCGGTCTCGATGTTGGCCAGCACCCAGCGGGGGTATGCGCCGCCCGACTGTTCGGCGAAGGCGCGGTGCGACAGCACGACGTCCGACGCCACGTCGGGCGTGAGCATCGCCAGCAGCTGGATCTGCGTGCGGTAGGTGTCCCAGTTGCTGAAGGAGGTGTACTGCCGCGAGCGGGTCTTGTGGACGCGGAAATCCGCACCCATGTACTCGCCGTTCACGTCGCTGCACAGGTTCGGGTGGATCAGCGCCCGGTAGAGGTGCGTGTAGAACTGCCCGATGCGGTCGGGGTTCGTGCCTTCGACTTCGATCAGCCCCAGGCAGCGGTTCCAGGCCGCTTCGGCGGCGCTCCGCACGGCGGCGAAGTCCCACGTGTCGTTCTCGGCCCGGAGATTCTCGCGGGCGTTCTCCACCGAGACGTACGAGACGCCGATCCGGTACTGGACGTTGCGGCTCTTGCCGAGGTCGAAGGTGAAGTAAACGCCCGACGTGCTGCCCTCGGCGAAACGGCCGCCCGGCGTGAGCGTGTCGTCCTTCCAGATGCCCGTCTCGGCGGCCGGAGCGTCGAACTCGGCCACGAAGTAGATCTTGTAGGGGGTGCGGATGCCGCAGAAGTTGCCTCCTTCGGCGTATCCCTCGCAGCTCGAGGGACCCGTGACGACCACGGCCGCCTGTTCGATCGGCGTGGCGGCGATTCCGGCGCCGATGATGACCGTGCCGAACTCGTCCCCCTCGGGGTAGGTGTAGCGGGCCATGCCCGTCCGTTCGGTCACCGTGAGCTGCGCTCCGATGCGCTCCTCCACGGTGGCCTCGTAATAGCCGGCGTGTCCCCGCTCGGCGGAGATGTCCACGCGGTGGTCGAGGATGTTGCCCGGCGAGACGTCGAGCCGTCCGGGCAGGGGAACGGTCGGGAAGTTGCCCATGTGGGCGCATCCGCCGCCGCTCAGTTGGTTGATGACGAAACCGCCCCGCTTGGAGAAGTAGGTGGGGGTGAACTGCACCATGCCGAAGGGGTAGGTGGCCCCCGGATAGAGGTATCCGGAGGTCAGTCCCGCACCCTTGGTTCCGGTCAGGGTGTTCACCTTGCCGGCAAGTCCGGCGTCCGGCTGTGCGTATGCGCCGCCGGCTGCGAGCAACTGGGAGCCGGCGAGCAGCACGGCGGCGATTTTCAGGGTTTTGAACATAGTGTTGCTGTCTCTTTTTGCTTATTCGGGCCGGGAGAGCGAGAAGGGCGAAGCCTCCTTCGACGTGCAGCGGCTCTTGTTGGGCTCGGGGCCCATCTCGAAACGCATGACGCCGCCCCGGGCGATGTCTCCGTAGGTGATCCAGTTCTTCTCCAGCGGTTTGCCGTTGAGCGTGGCGGACTGGATATAGACGTTTTCGGGCGAGTTGCCGGCGGCCTCGATGGTGAACTTCCTGCCGTCCTCCATCGTGATCGTCGCCTTGCGGAAGACGGGGCTGCCGAGCACGTACTGGTCCGTGCCGGGGCATACGCTGTAGATGCCCAGCGAGCTGAGGATGTACCACGACGACATGCCGCCCTGGTCCTCGTCGCCCGGGTATCCGCGCTCGGAGGAGTTGTAGAGGCGCGAGGTGATCTGGCGCGACCAGTACTGCGTCTTCCAGGGCTGTCCGGCATAGCTGTACATGTAGATCATGTGCTGGATGGGCTGGTTGCCGTGGGCGTACTGGCCCATTTCGGCCAGCTGCATCTCCTTCATCTCGTGGATCATGCCGCCGTAGGTTCCCGGCTTGATGATGTTCGGACGGGTGAACACCGAGTCGATCTTCTGCGTGAACGTCTCGTCGCTGCCGTAGAGGTTGATCAGTCCCTGCACGTCGTGGAAGACCGACCAGTTGTAGTGCCATGCGTTGCCTTCGCAGTAGGGGCCGCCCCACTCGTAGGGATCGAACGGCGAGAGCCACGAGCCGTCCTTGAGGCGTCCGCGCATGAAGCCCGACTCGTGGTCGAAGACGTTGCGGTAGTTATACATGACGCGGGCGAAGATCTCCTCGTAGAATTTGTTGCCGGTCATGCGGGCCAGCTGCCAGGCGCAGAAGTCGTCGTAGGCGTATTCGAGCGTCTGGGCCGTCGAACCCATCGACTCGGGATAGGGGACGTAGCCCAGCTGCCAGTACTCCTTCCATCCGGCGCGGCCGTTGGCGCCGCCCCACGGGCCCTTGTTCATCGCCTCGTGGGCGTAGGCTTCGAGGGCCTTGGCCGGGTCGAACGTGCGGATGCCCTTGACCCAGGCGTCCGTCAGCAGCGAAATCGAGTGGTTGCCGAGCATGCCGCCCGTCTCGCCCGGAGCGGACCACGAGGGGAGCCAGCCGCACTGCTCCTGCGCGGCCAGCAGCGCCTGCATGTAGCGGCCCTGCATGGTGGGGTGCAGGATGTTCGTCAGCGGGAACTGCGAGCGGAACGTGTCCCAGAAGCCGTTGTCGGTGTACATGTACCCTGCGTGCACCTTGCCGTCGTAGGGGCTGTAATAGTAGGGGTTGCCCTCGGCGTCGCGCTCGTAGAACTTGCGCGAGAAGAGGTTGGCGCGGAACAGGCACGAGTAGAAGGTGCGGATCTCCTCGTCCGTGCCGCCCTCCACGTCGATGCGGCCCAGCAGGGCGTTCCACGTCGCCGCGCCGCGCTTCTTGGTCGCCTCGAGCGTCTTGTCGGCGCCCAGCTCGCGTTCGAGCGTTACGAGCGCCTGCTCGGGGCTGATGTAGGATGAGGCGGCCTTGGCCTGCACCTTCGTGCCGGGCTTGAAGCGCACGTAGGCTCCGTAGCCGTCGCCCGCGCCCTCGGTCTTGCCCGCGAAGACCTCGTCCTTGCGGTTCTCCCACGTGCCCCACTCCTCGAAGGGCTTGTCGAACTCGATGACGAAGTAGTTGCGGAAGGTCTCCGGATGGTTCACGAAGCGCTGGTTATTGACCCAGCCCGTGATGCGCCGCTTCTCGGGGTCGATCTTCACCTCGCTCTGGGCGAAGTAGCCGTCGAGCACCAGATAGGCCGCACCGCCCTTCCGGGGATAGGTGAAGCGCAGGTGCACGCCGCGCGTGGTGGGCGCCATTTCGGTCGTGATGCCGTTGTCGAGCGTCACCTTGTAGTAGTGGGGCTTGCCGATCTCGTTCGCATGGCTGAACTTCGAGGCGCGCGCCTCCTCGTCCACGACCAGCTTGCCGACCTCGGGCATGAGCGAATAGACGGCGTAGTCGCTCATCCACGGGCTGCACTGGTGGGCCTGCTGGAAGCCGCGGATCTTGTCCACGGAGTACTGGTATTTCCACCCTTCGCCGTTCGGGCCGGTCTGCGCCGACCAGGTGTGCATGGCGTAGGGCATCGCCGTGGTGGGATAGGTGTTGCCGTAGCTCAGTTCGAACCGCGAATCGGTTCCCTGGAGCGTGTTCACGTACTGCACGTAGTCGCGCTCCTGCGCCGTGGCGGCCGACAGGGCGAAGAGTGCCGCGGCGGCCGACAGGGCGAATCGCTTCAGAGGAAGCCGCTGCCGGAGTCGGCAGCATTCGTTCAGGTTTTTCATGTTGTTTGCCGGTATTGTTGGTTTTACCTTTCGGTCGGTTTGTCGATGCCCCACTGCCGGTTCGGCTCGGGGCCCATGTAGAGTTCGAGCGTGCCGCCCGCGGCGATCTGCGCGAAGTCGATGTGCGAGGCCGCGAGCTCTTCGCCGTTCAGCACGGCGCGCTGGATGTAGATGTTCTCGGGCGAGTTGTCGTGCGCCACGACGGCGAACGTTCCGCCCTGCGCGTAGCGGGGGTCGAGTCTGAATTCGATGCGGTCGAACACGGGGCTGGTGATCTCCATGCGCGTGTCGCCCGGGCAGGCGGGATGGATGCCCGCCGCGGCGAGCACGTACCAGGCCGACATCTGGCCGGCGTCCTCGTTGCCCACGATGCCCTCGACCTTGTCGGCGTAGGCCTGGCGGCAGATGAAGCGCGTCCAGCGCTGCGTGGACCACGGCTCGCCCAGCCGGTTGAAGAGGAACGGCACGAGGTGCACGGGTTCGTTGGCGTGGTTGTAGTAGGCGTTCCAGTGCATGTCCGCGGGGGCCTTCTCGAAGAATTCGTTCAGGTCGGCCAGCACGGCCTCGCGGCCGCCCATCAGCTCCACCATGCCTTCGACGTCGTGCGGCACGAACCATCCCTGCTGGTAGGGGGTCGATTCGATGCAGCCGTACCACTCCGTCGTGCGGGCGTTCTCCGGCCACGGGGCCCACGAACCGTCGGCGCGGCGCGGACGGAACCAGCCCTTCTCCCTGTCGAAGATGTTGCGGTAGGCCCGGCTCTTCTGCGCGAAGGCCTTCGCGTCCTCCGTCTTGCCGAGCCGTGCGGCCAACTGCGAGACGCACCAGTCGGTGTAGGCGTATTCGAGCGTGTGGGAAATGCAGAGGTCCGAGGGGGTGTAGCCCAGCGAGTCGTTGCCGAACAGGCGCGAGGTATTGACCGCGTAGCGGTAGGCGCGTTCGACGTCGTAGCCCCGGATGCCCTTGGCATAGGCGTCGGCGAGCACCGACAGCGCCGGGTTGCCGAGCATGCAGCCCGAGTAGGCGTTCACGATCTCCCACCGTTCGAAGTACTCCCGACCGCTCTCCTGGGCCATCGTCGTCAGCGAGGCGAGCAGGTCGTCCACCAGTTCGGGGTTGATGATCGTCTGCAACGGCATCTGGCTGCGGAAGACGTCCCATCCGCTGAACACGGTCCGCTTGGTGAAGCGGCCTTCGGTCGAACGGGGCTTGCCGTCGGCGCCCATGTAGCGGCCGTCGGTGTCGGTGTAGATGCGCGGGTCGATCATCGTATGGTAGAGCGCCGTGTAGAAGATCGTCTTCTCCTCGTCCGTGCCGCCCTCGATGCGGATGCGGTTCAGTTCGCGGTTCCACTGCGCATAGGCCTCGCCGGCCACCTCGTCGAAGGTTTTCGAGGCGATCTCCGCCTCGAAGTTTTTGCGCGCTCCCTCCATGTCCACGAACGAGATGCCCGCCTTGAACTCCACCTGCTGCCCTTCGCGGGTCGGGAATTCGGTGTAGAAACCGATGTGCTTGCCCTCGATCTGCCGTTCGCCGGTGACGACCGGGGCCTGGGCGACGCGTTGCAGGTAGGGGATGCTCACCACCTCGTCCTTCTTGCGTACCCAGGTGTCGGGGATGTCGGCGCTCCAGAAGCCGTGCTGCCGCATCGGTTCGCTCAACTGCGCATAGAAGTAGATCGTGTAGTCGGCGTGTCCCTCGCCGTTGCCCCAGCCGCCCGTGGCCGGGGTGCACTTCATCCATCCGGCGATCGTGCGGTCGTCGATCACCTCGACGTACTGCCGCTCCGAAGTGCCGCCCACGCGGCGCGCCAGGTCGATCTGGATGCGCGAGAGGTCGTTCTCGGGGAAGGTGAAGCGCAGGATGCCGCAGTGGGGCGTGGCCGAGCTTTCGACCCGGATGCCGTAGTCCGTCAGGTCGGCCGCGTAGTAACCCGCACGGGCCGTTTCGGTGGTTTTGTCGTAGTGCGAGCGGTAGCCGGCGATCGAGCCGTCCTCCTTGCCCGCGATCTTTTGCAGCGGGCCCGTGGTGGGCATGACGAGCAGGTTGCCCAGCTCGCCGAACCATCCCACGCCGTTCATCTGCGTGAAGGCGAAGCCTTCGATCGTGGTGTGTTCGTAACTGTATCCGGGGCTGTTGTCGCCGCCCGTGATGGTGTTCGGGCTGACCTGCACCATGCCGAAGGGCGTCGTGGCCCCCGGGAAGGTCTTGCCCAGACCGTGATAGACGCCTGCGGCGGCTGTGCTGGTGCTCGCGCCGATGAAGGGGTTCACGTAACGGGCCGCGTCGAATCCTTCGGCGGCAGCGCCCTCCCGGGCGCAGCAGCCGGTGAGCCCCGCCGCCGGGGCCGCCAGTGCGAAAAGCAGAGTCGCTTGGGTGAGGTAGTTATGCATGGGATGACTGTTATTTGGTCAGACGGAAGGTTTTCAGGCCGAAGCGGGGCATGGCGACCCGGACTTCGGTCTCGCCGTCCCGCACGACGGCGTCGCATCTGCCCGTCGTGCGGCCGTTGAGGTCGATCTCCTCGATCTTCGACACGGGGAAGCCGAACCGCACGGTCTGCGGCGTTTTGTCGCCCGAGGCGTTGAACAGGCGCACGATGACGCTTCCCTCCTGGGGATAGGCGGCCGACAGCTCGTAACCGCTTCCGGCGACGTCGATGAGCGAGGCGCTTCCGGCGGCCGTGTTCCCGGCGTCGCAGAGCAGCGGCTCGTTCCAGCGGAGGCTCTCCTCGTGGACGCCCGCCTCGTCCCATGTTCCGTCGTGGGCCGCCACGGCGAAGCGGATGTGCGTCGGACGGTCGATCGGGTAGTCGCGGCCCCACAGCCCGCCGCCGGAGTACTGCACCGTCAGTCCGAGCGGCGAACCGCCGCCGTAGATATAGGAGGTGGTGTGGTCGGTCAGCAGGGCCAGTCCGTAGCCGCCGTCGCGCTCCGCGAGGTCGGCCCAGTGGAGCAGGATGTCGTGTTTGATGTTGTCCCACGTCGAGAAGCGGGTGTCCTTCAGGCGGCTTTTGCAGACGTCGAACGGCGCGTCCTTATAAAGTTCGGGGGCGTCGAGCGCCACCGGGAAGTAAACGTTGAGCTTGTAGCGGCTGTCGTAGAAGGCACGGCGGTTCTTGTTGAAGGCGTCCTTCTGGGCGAATTCGCCGATGCCGACGTTGTGTTTCCAGTCGATCCGCAGGTCGAAGTCGATCTTGCGGTCGCCCTTGCGGAGCGTGATCGTCTCGGTGAAGGGGTGCGATGCGATGGCGCCGCGGATGCGGATGCGCTTCTCCAGGTCGTTGTCGCAGAGGACCGAGACCTCGGCCGGTGTTTCAGTCGAGGAGCGGAAGCGCCCCTCCTCGTAGAAGTGGCCCCGCAGTTCGCCCAGCGCGTAGTCGCTGCCGGCGTCGGCATATTCCCTGCCGCCGAGGTGCTTGGCCACGAGGCTCGTGACGATGCCGCCGCGTGCGGGGTCGATCTCGAGGCGGTACATGTCGTTTTCGACGACGATGCGGCCCTCCGTCGCGGCGTGCGGCGCGGTCTGCGCTCCCTTCTGCGGACGGCCTTCCCGGACGGTGTAGGTCGTGTAGCCGAAGGCGGGAACCTCGGCCTCGAAGAGCAGGCTCTTCGTCCCGTCCGAGGTCGTGAGGACGCTGCCGACCTTCTTCCCGCGGATGTCCCGCACGACGGCCCCCTCCGCGTCGAATCCTTCGGGCAGCGCGGCGCGGACCACCTCGCGGCGCGGCGTGCCGAGCGTGTTGCAGACCCTTATGCCGAACTCCTTCCTGCCGTTTCCGGCCGCAGCGAGGCTCCCCTCGGCCGCGGCGACGATGCCGGCGCAGATCGAATCGGTGGCCGCCGTCCAGCGGTGGATGTGGTCGGCCCAGGTCCCTTTGCCGTGCAGGCCGTTGTAGGGTACGATCCACGAATCGTGGTGCTGGGCGAGCATCAGCGTCCGCCACGCCTCGTCCATGTCGCCCTGTTTGTACAGGTAGCCGTTCGAGAGGTTGGCGATGGCGCCCATCTTCTCGGCCGTCGAGAGGCTGTTCTCGGCGCGGCGCACTTCGCGGGCGATGCGCTGCATGACCTGGCTGCCCCACATGAGGCTGACGTGCATGTCCTCCTGCGGGAATCGGTAGTCGTCCGTGGTGCGGCCCTCGGAGATGCGTTCGAAGTATTCGCGCCAGGTGACGTAGATCGAGTTGTTGCGGATCGAGTCGCCCGAACCGATCCAGGGCCCGTAGCGCCATCCGGCGTCCTGGTAGCACATGCCTACCGGATGGGCGATGTCCTGCCGGATGCAGGCCTCGATGTAGGGTGTCTCGTTGCCCCAGGCCGTCGTCTGCCAGACGGAGTTGGGCTGCAACTCTTCGCAGGCGTAGCGCGGGGAGGTGAGGATCGACGTGCCGTCGGGAGCGGTCCAGTTCACCAGTTCGCCGCCGTAGGGGGCCGTGTAGCCGCCCCAGCAGGTGTTCGGGCACTTGAGCGAGGCGTATTTGAAGCCGAAGAGCCTGAGAATCTGCGGCAGGCTGCTCGTGAAGCACGGTTCCTCGACCGAATAGGTGACGAACTCCACGTCGGGGAAGTGGCTGCGGATCTTCCGGATGCCGTAGGCGAACTGCCGGATGATGCTCTCGCCCGAGATGTTGTAGCAGTAGGGCTGGGCGTAGGTCGGGTTGGTGAATTCGATGCGCGGATCGGCGGCGATGCGTTTGAAGCGGGCGTAGTCGGCCGGCGTGCGCAGCGCCACGGTGTCCCACGTTTCGGGCTCGATCTCCAGTCCGATGCGCCACTCGGGATGCGCCTCCAGCTCATCGACGATGAAGCGCGTCTTCCACTCGACGGGATAGTGCCCGTAGATGCCTCCGTGGTACCCGTCCACGAAATAGACGGGCCGCCGTTCCTGTGCGGCGGCGGACGCGACGGGCGAGAGGGTCAGCAGAAGCAGACCGAGCAGCGCTCTCTTTCCGGTGTTCGGGATCGTGTGCGTGGCCGGGATTCCGGCGCGATGGCCGCAGAGGCGGGCGCGGAGCCGTGATACTCCGTTGCAGAATGGTTTCATGGTGTCAGCAGTTGGTTCGTAGATTCCGGGATTCCGCAGGAATCCGCTACTACAAAGAAACTGAATAAACCGCAAACCGTCATGCCCGCCGCGGGGCGAAGTAGATCGGAAAGTAAGTGCGTTGTACGACTATGCGGCTATTTTACAGCGTATTGTCGTTTCCGTACACCTCCGTTTTGGTAAATCACATTGAATCGCTCGCAAAGGTGTTCTGACCCAGTTTCCGCACCTCTTCCTCGAAATGCTCGATGCCGGGCTGCGCCTTGCTCTTGATTTTGCTCTTGTAGTTGTAAACCGTCTGGAGCGAGCAGCGCAGGAATTCCGCGATCTGGTTCACGTTCGTCAGTCCGAGCCGCATGAGGGCGAAGATGCGCAGCTCGGTGTTGAGTCTCCCTTCGGTCGTCTCGTAACGGGCCTCGGGCCTGAGCAGTTCGTTGAACTCCTCCACGAACGACGGGTAGAGTTTCAGGAACGCCTCGTCGAACTCGGCGTACAGCTCGTCGAACTCCCGGTCCTGCTCCTTCGGCGGAATCTTGAGCCGGTCGATCTGGCCGCTGCGCAGCTTGTGGCTGACGTCCTTGCGGTAGGCGCAGAGCTTGTTGATATAGAGGGCGCACCGGTTCATGAAGTAGCCGATGTATTTCTCCTTGACGACGTTCGCCTCGTTGAGGCTCCGGTTCAGCTCCGAGAGCTGGCCGTTCATCTCCTGAAGGTTGCGCCGTGCCCGCGAGACCATGCGCATCTGGATTCCGATGACGGCGAGCGCCCCGGCCAGCAGGGCGATGAAGACGCTCAGCAGAATGGTCGAGCGGCGCAGGTTCCGCCGCTGCGTCTCGATGCGGTCGAGGTAGTTGCTCTCGATGATGGGCTGCACGCGGGCGATGACCGAATTCTTGACGCGCGAGTTGTAGAAGTTGGCGTCGCTGAGCGCCGAGGAGATGTAGTTGTACGACCGTTCGATGTCGCCCTGTTCGAAGAGGTTCGTGGCCAGCGTGAGCAGCGCCTCGTTCTCCTTGACCGCCAGCCGCGTGTCGGTCAGGGCCGCCAGCTTCAGGAAACGGTTCTCCCGCTCCCGGTCGCCGGCTTCGCGGTAGAGTTTGGCCAGGCTCATCGCCGCCATGGCGTAGCTGTGCGTGTCGGGCGTCTGTCCGCGGTAGATTTCCGTGAGGATCCTTTCGGCCTCCTCCAGTCTCCCGTCGGCCTGCAACTGGAAGGCTTTCTCCTTGAGGTACATTTCGGAGTCTTCGGGCAGCAGCGACATGACCGTGTCGCGCAGCGCCCGGATCTGGGCGGCGTAATCCGCGCCGAGCGCCTCGTCGCCGGTGTAGCGCGTCAGGTTTTCGTAGTAGCGGATGCGGGTCCAGCAGTAGGAGAGCTTCTGGTCCGCGGTCAGCGCCCCGAAGTCGATGGCGCGGAGCAGGTCGGAAGCCTGCACGAACAGCCCCGAGAGGGAATAGACGAAGGCCAGCCGCAGGCGGCTTTCGGTCCGCAGCCGCTCGTCGCCCAGCGTTTCGGCGATGCGGAGGTTGTCGTGGATGTAACTCGTGGCCGAGTCGCAGACGAACGACGTGTAGTTGTCGATGATCTCGTCGTTGATCCGGTAGCGGTCCCGGAGCGACTCCTGCGCGTCCCGCCGCTGTTTCAGCTCGCGGAGCAGCTCCTCCTTGCGGGCCGTGCGGAGACTCCGTTCCGCGATGGCGCGGTCGAGCGTCCGGAGCAGCGAATCCGGTTCGTTCCCGGCGCGGGCCGCCGGGGTCAGCGACAGCAGCGCGATAAGCAGAAGCAGGTATCGTCTCATGTATGCGTGGCGGATGCGCAGCCCGTGCCGTACGGGGCGTTCCCCGACAAATATACGGAAAAAAGATGAATTGCGAAAAAAGGAACGGAAAATGCACACCGCCGTGCGGTCGGCGGGAGCGGGCCGCGGCGAACCGGGGCGGGACGCCTCCCGGGAACGGAGCGTGCGGAAGGACGGTTGCTTTTCTTCGGTATTTGTATTACCTTTGTTCCGGGAGGGGCCCTGCACGCCGCCCGGGCGGGATGCGCCGGAGCGCCCGTGCGGGTTCCGGCGGCGCTTCCGGAAAGCCGGCGTTCCGGACCGCACGGACGGATTCCGTCCCGATTTAAAAAAACTGTTCCGCCATGAAACGAATCTTTGCGACTTTGCTGTTCGTCTTCGCCGCCTGTGCGGCCGGGGCGCGCGAGGTGTATCCGCTCAACGAAGGGTGGCGTTTCTTCTTCAAGTCGGAGAACACGAGCGACAACGCCCGCCATGTCACGTTGCCGCACACCTGGAACACCGATCCCCGCTCGGCGGGGGGCTGGCTCGAAACGACGGGCAACTACCAGAACGATATTTACATTCCCGGGGAGTGGGCTTCGCGGCGGCTGTTCGTGAAGTTCTACGGCGCGCAGTCGGTGGCCGACCTGTTCGTCAATGGCCGCCATGCGGGTACGCACCGCGGAGGGGCCGCGGCCTTCGCGTTCGAGATCACGGACTACGTCCGCTTCGGGGAGGACAACGCGCTGCTGGTGGTCGTCAGCAACGGCGTCCGGGACGACGTGCTGCCCACCTCGACCGACATGAACCTCTATGGCGGCATCTACCGCGACGTGGAGCTCGTCGTGACCGGCCGGACGGCCGTGTCGCCCCTCTACCTCGGCTCGGACGGCGTGCTCGTCCATCCGCAGGCGGTCGATTCGCTCTCCGTTTCGGGCGAGGCCGAAATCCACCTCGTCTCGAAGGAGGGGAACGCCTGCATGGTGACGCTCGACATCGCCGCGCCCGACGGACGGCCGGTCTTCTCGAAGCGGCAGCGCGCACGGCTCGACGGCAAACCGGTCGTCGTGCCCTTCGCTTTCGGGGAGCCGGAGCTGTGGAGCCCCGAATCGCCGTCGCTCTACACCGTCACGGCTTCGATCGGCGAGGACAGTATCACGGACCGCGTTTCGGTCCGCACGGGATTCCGCTCGATCGTAGCGACACCCTCGGGCGGGCTGCGGATCAACGGCCGCCGGATTCCCGTGCGCGGCGTCACGCTCTACCACGACAACGCCTCCTCGGGCGGCGCGCTCACGCCGGAGGACGGCGAGGCCGATCTGGCCGTGCTGCGCGACCTGGGGGCCAACGCCCTGCGTTCGGCCGTGATGCCCCATTCGCAGCGTTTTTACGACCGCTGCGACGAACGGGGGATTCTGGTGTGGGTCGATACGCCGCTGCAAAGCGCCCCCTTCCTGGGCGACATAGCCTACTATGCCACGCCGCAGTTCGAAGAGAACGGACTGGAACAGTTGCGGGAGATCGTCGCGCAGAACATCAACCACCCGTCGGTGGCGATGTGGGGAATCTTCTCGTGCCTCCGGCCCCGGGGCGACGACGTGGTCCCCTACCTCCGGCGGCTCGTCGGCACGGCCCGTGCGATGGATCCTTCGCGGCCGACGGTGGCGTGCAGCGACCAGAACGGGAATATCAATTTCGTCTCGGACCTGATCGTCTGGCGGCAGAACGTGGGCTGGCGGAAGGGTTCGACGGACGATGTGGCCGTCTGGCGCGACCAGATGCGCAAGAACTGGTCCCACCTGCGTTCGGGTGTCGCCTACGGGGGCAGCGGGTTCATCGGCCACAAGAGCTACACGGCGCAGGCCGAACCCCGCTCGAACTGGATGCCCGAGGAGAAGCAGACGCGCTTCCACGAGGAGTACGCCCGCAACCTGCAAGGGGATTCGCTCTTCTGGGGCGTGTGGATCGACAACCTGTTCGATTACGGCTCCGCGCGGCGCCCCTACGGCGTGAACGGCTCGGGGCTCGTGACGCTCGACCGCCGCGACCGGAAGGACGCCTACTACCTCTACCGGGCGCTCTGGAACGCCGAGTCCCCGACGCTCTATATCGCCGACAAGCACCGGCGGCTGCGCGACGTGCCGCGGCAGGCGTTCCGCATCTACTCCTCGGCCGGGGTTCCCGTGCTGACGGTGGGGGCCGACACGGTGGCCGTCACCGAGTACGCCGCCTGCCAGTACCGGTCCGATTCGGTGGACGTGTCGGGTCTCGTGGAGGTGAAGGCCGTCGCCGGGCCGCTGCGCGACAGCGTGTCTATTCTGGTCGGCAACGTGCTAAAACCGAAGCGGCTGCAGGTCCCTCTGCGAAAAGCAGGTCCGCGAACGACAAATTAGCTTCGAAGGGCATCCGGTCGGAGAATACCTGGACATAGGGCTCGGCGGCGAACGCCGGGCCCTCTCTGCGTTTGGGCCGCAGATCCCGGTCGCCGGGCGCGGCCTCGACGTAACGCTCGGAGACCTCCGGCATCGGGATGTGCGCCAGCGAGCAGAGCAGCTCGGTGAGTTGCAGGTCGTAGTCGGCCAGGAAGGCGTATTCGCGGCGGTAGAACGGTTCGAACCGCCGGGCGTAGTGGTCGAAGTAGGGCGAGGATTTGTAGGAGGCCGTGAGTGCGCCCCAGTGCTGGTGCTGCCAGCGTTTCGAGTAGTCGAGGCGCATGTCGCGCATCGGCTGGCGGGGGCGGTCGGCATGGCGGACGTGGGCGGTGAGTTCCATCGCGCCGTCCGTGGCGAGGATCCGCGCGCGGTTGCGCTCCGAGCGTTTGACGAAGTGTTCGCCCAGATCGACGACGCACCCGCCCTGCGCCAGATGCCAGAAGTACTCCACCGAGGGGAGGTATGCCGCCGGAAGGATCGTCATGCCCGTGCCGCGCCGCGGGGTCCGGCGTCGGGTTCCGTCCATTCCCCGTTCCGTTTGATGAGTTCCACGAGGCGGTCGAGCGCCTCTTCCTGCGGGATGTCGCGTTCGACGACCTCGCGCCCCTTGTAGAGGGTGATGCGCCCGGGTCCCGCGCCTACATAGCCGTAGTCGGCGTCGGCCATCTCGCCCGGGCCGTTTACGATGCAGCCCATGACGCCGATGCGGAGGTTCTTGAGGTGCGACGTGCGGGCCTTGATTCCGGCGAGCGTCTT
This sequence comes from Alistipes sp. Marseille-P2263, assembly GCF_018101075.1. Taxonomy (NCBI): domain Bacteria; kingdom Pseudomonadati; phylum Bacteroidota; class Bacteroidia; order Bacteroidales; family Rikenellaceae; genus Alistipes; species Alistipes sp. Marseille-P2263. The sequence continues at coordinate 47,470 of NZ_JAGQEJ010000008.1, read as the reverse complement.
TTCGATGTCGTAGAGCGTGCGGCCGCAGCTCGGGCAGGCGATGTATTCGGTGCGGGAGAAGCGCACGCGCGCCGCCTGGAGGATCATCAGCTCGATGTCGTGCAGCTCGCGGTCCGTATGGCCCGGAGCGTCGATCCGGATGCCGTCGGCCAGCCCGTCGAGCAGCAGCGGCCCCAGGTCGGCCGCGGCCTTCACGGCCAGCGTTTCGAGGTCCTTCTCGTCGTAGCGGCACGCCACCATGACCGGTGCGTCGGCGGGTTCGAGGTCGAGGATCGCGGCCCGCAGTTCGGCCGTCGGGTTGCCCGAGCGGGCCTCGAGGATGCGGAAGCCGTCGTGCGGCTCGTCGTGGACGACGGGAACCGCCACCCGCGAACGACGGCGGTATTCGGTCGGGGAGTAGCGTTCGGGATGCCGCACGGGGAAGATGCCCGGGCGGTCGGCGAAGTGGCGGACGAGCAGTTGCGCCACGGGAATTTCGTGCTCCGGGGCCTCGGTGAGCGACACGCGGATCGTGTCGCCGATGCCGTCGGCCAGCAGGGCGCCGATGCCTACGGCGCTCTTGATGCGCCCCTCCAGTCCGTTTCCGGCCTCCGTGACGCCCAGATGGATCGGGTAGCGCATTCCCTCGGCCTCCATCGCTTCGACCAGCAGCCGGTAGGCGGCCACCATGACGCGCGTGTTGCTCGACTTCATCGAGACCGTCACCTGGTCGAACTCCTTCGCGCGGCAGATGCGCAGAAACTCCATCGCCGAGACGACCATGCCCTGCGGCGTGTCGCCCCACCGGTCGAACACCCGTTTCGCGAGCGAGCCGTGGTTCACGCCGATGCGCAGCGCCACGCCCCGGGCGCGGCACGTGTCGATGAGCGCCTCGAACTGGCCGCGGTCGTTGCGGTAGTTGCCCGGGTTGATGCGCACCTTGTCCACGTATTGCGCGGCGACGGCGGCCACCTCGGGCGTGAAATGGATGTCGGCCACCACGGCCGCCGTGCATCCGTCGGCCCGCAACTGCCGGACGATTTCGCGGAGGTTCTCGCCTTCGCGGCGGCCCTGCGCCGTGAGGCGCACGATGTGTCCGCCGGCGCGGTCGATCCGTTCGATCTGGGCCACGCTCGCGGCCGTGTCGTTGGTGTCGGTGTTGGTCATCGACTGCACGGCGACGGGGTGTCCGCCGCCGATGGTCACGCCGCCGATGCGCACTTCGCACGCCGGGCGGCGCATGAATTTCTCGAGATTCATCGCTTGTCGTTTTCGGGACCTTCCCGCGCCGGGGCGGAGAGAGGTCCCTGCAAAGATAATATAAAAATAGCAGACCGCAGCTATTGCTGCGGTCCGCCGGGAGTTATTGCCTTCCTGGCTTCCGGGTCGGGATCCCGGCCCGGAAACCGGAAGGGGAGGGGAGAGAGTTGTCGTTATTCGGCCGAAGCCTCGGGAAGCAGATCGACGGTAACGGTTGCCGTCAGCGTGCCCCACTTGTGGCTTACGGTTACGGGGATGAAGAGTTTCACGGCCTTCTCAACCTTCACGCCGCTGATGTTCTTGAAGGTCAGGGTCGATTCCGCGGTGTTCTCCGTGATGCAGTTTACACCGAAGCGGTCTTCTGCCTTGATCTGGGCGTTGTCTGCCGTGATCGACTCGTCTACCACGTAGTTGCCTGCGTTGTCCTTCTTGAGGTTGGTCTTGGCCTCGGCCAGGTCCCACTTCGGAGCTACGACCTGATAGTACTTGTAGAGTTCGGCGGCGTATTTCTCCTTTTCGCCGGAGCCCGTGGTGGTCTCGGCTACGATGTAATCCTTGAAGTCGGTCATCGTGAAGGCCTTCGAGCAGTCGATCGTCGAGCCGCTGATGAGCTGGTCCACGAAGTAGGCGTTCTCCAGTTCGGTGTTGATCTTCAGCGGTTCTACGAAGAGAATGTTGAACGTATGCAGCGCGATGCGGTTGTAGTCGTTGATGGCGGCCCAAACCTGGAGAGTCGCCTCCTGACCCAGTATGCCGATACCTTCGGCGTTGTGCATTACCTGTACCTGGATGTCGGATGCTTCGGCCACGTTCGTAGCGCCGGGCGTAAGGGGAGCAGCAGGTGCGTACCAGGGATCGCCGGCTGCGTAGTTGAGCTGTACGGCCGTCGTCAGCCCCTTGACCAGGGTATGGCCCGCAGCATCATCGGACGGAACCTTCGTTGCGCCGGAGCTGTATACGCTTGGCTGCTTCTGAGCGAACTGGATGTCCCACTTGCCGCAGGGCAGCATGTCCTTGACCGGTTTGCTGTCGGCGAACAGACGGTCGAGTTCGTAACGGTATGCGCAGGTTTCGAGGGCTCCCGGCGTGTTGTACTGGATCGGGAATACGCGGGCGAGCGTGTAATCCGGGTTGTACCAGTTCGTCGATTCGTATCCGTAGATGCCGGGCAACTGCGGGAGCTTCACGACTACCTCGAATGCGAAGGTTATGGCACCCTGGTACTCGATCTTGGCGGGGATGGTTACATTGACCGTGTACTTGACCTCTTCGCCTGCCGTGAGCTTGTCGATGACGGTTCCGATCTGTTTGGTCGTCAGCGTCCAGGTGAATGCGGCGGCGGATTCGTCGGCAGCAGCGTCGAAGTTATAGACGAACTCGGCGTTTTCGGCCTCCGGAACGCCTTCTGCGGCGACGGATCCTTTGTCGTAGCCTTCTGCTTCGATCACGGGAGCGCCGTAGGTTGCGAGGAACTCATCCTGCGACATGCCATTTTCGCCGATCTTGCCGAGCACCTCGTTTACCATTTCATTCCAAAGGAATTCACCGGAGAATTCTTCGCAACTGAGCGTATAGTCGAAAGTCTTCAGAACACCCAGAGGCAGAGCCGGAATCGTCTCCTTGACCCACTGGATCTTGAAATAGCGCACGTCGGCGATCGCATTCTTGTTGTTCACGTCTATCAACTCGACGCGGACGATCGGGGTCTTGTCGATAGCGGCTTTGTTATTGGTTGTACCGTCGGGCAGTCGCGACGAGATCTTCCATCCGTCCTCGCCTTTCGAGACGGAAGCGAAATCCTGCTGGTCGGTCTTGTTGTCGCCGATCGTGTAAGCTGCGGTCGGCACATCGAAGCGGAACTCGAGGCCTGCGGCTTTCAGCTCCTCTTTCGTAATTTCGACGGCATTCTCGCCCTTCATGTAGCAACCCGTTACGAGCGGCAACAGTTCGAGCGGCTCGTTGTAGGCGACCATCTTGATGGGATCGGAAGCTTTTGCGGCTGCGTAACTTTCCGAATAGTGATTGTGGTTCTCCTTATCGCAATCGTATGCGGCGGCAGCGATCTTGGGCTCGATGGTCGCCTCGGACAGAGCTACGAAATCCGAATAGACGGACGTTCCGGTCTCTTTTTCACCGAGCCATTGGTCGGCGATGGGCACTGCGAGGGCAGCCGTATAGACATGGCCGTCGTTCAGTTTGATCTCTACGCCCGATTTCTTCTTCACGTTTACGGTCAGGACACCGTCGGCAACCTCGTAGGAATCCACGGAAAGCAGTTGATCTTTCACGGCAGCACGCGTCGTGCGCACCTCGGCCTTTTCGAAGATGTAGCTCGGCTCCTTGATGTCATCTATGGTTACGAGCGACGGGCTTACCAGGTAGCGAACGGCCGTAGCGTTCTGGGCGGTCGTTGCAACCGGTCCGCTCTGGGAGATCGTTTCGGTCGTCTCATTTACCGACCATGCCTTGTACTTGAGCGATTTCAGCTCGATCGTCTCGATTCCGTCTATGTACAGATCGGGAATCAGTTGGACGCTCGTCAGACGGCCGGCGATCTTGGCTGCCATTTCCTTTACGGCATCCTGGATCATTTCGGCGATCTTCTCGTTGATGAAACCGTCCTCGTTCTCGACAGCGTCGGTCAGCAACTGCTCGATGTGCTCGTTGTATGCCGCGAATGCCTTGCCGATTTCGTTCGCGGGCTCTTCGGTGGCGCCGGCGATAACGCTCTCGACTGCGGTCTTGAAGGCCTCTTCGCAGGCCTTGCCGGCAGCCGTGATGGCGGCGCTCTTGGCGTCGTCGATGGCCTTCTGGATGGCCTCATCGGTCGTGAAGGCTCCCAGAGCCTCCGTCACCTTCTTGATCGCCTCGCCTACGTACTGGGTCGTAGCGTACGATGCGAGCGTGGTCGAAAGGTAATCTTTCGTCGCGTAGTTCGCCTCGATGGCGTCGATGGCATCGCGGAGGGTTTGCAGGTCTGCGTCCGTGACCTGAGCGTCTTCGAGGGCCTTAATACGCGTTTCGAGAGCTTTGAGGCTCTCGACGGTCGTTTGCATCGAGCTGAGCTGGGACTCGATGTCTGCGATCTTGCCGGTCGTCAATTCGTCGATCCGGTCGTTGATCTTGTTGATGTCGTCGTCGTAGTCCTTACAACCGACACCTGCCAGCATTGTTCCTGTTAAGAACAATGCAAGAAGATTTTTAAAAATTTTCTTCATACAAATTAGAATTGAAATGGATTGGTTGTTTATGTCGTTCTTGTTTTATCCGTTACCTGTTTTCCCCGTTAAAAGTGCGCTCTGTACGCTTTTTGTGTATCATATATGATACCAACGATGCAAATATATATATAAAAATTTGCACAGCAAAATTTTTGTTCAAATTTTTGAGATGGGGGTTGTTTATGAAGAGGAGATCGCCTATATCTCCTCGAGAATTAGGGAGTTGAGGAAGGAAAAAAAGCTGACTGTGCAGGAACTTGCGTATCGTTGCGACATGGAAAGATCCAACCTGAGCCGGATCGAGGCGGGGCGCACGAATCTTACGATCAGGACCATTTGTATCATCTGCAATGCGCTCGAGGTCGGGTTGCGCGATGTGATCCGTGCGTAGGACATACCTATTTAATATATTGGGTTAGGTATCTGTGGCTCCCGTGACGTACGGGTTTTTCTTTTTTTGGGCGGTTCGGCCAAAAGTAGTATCTTTACACGCGAAACCCGCTGCTTTTGAACGCTATCGACCTTATAGTCTGCCTGGTGCTGGCGCTGGCCGTCTGGAACGGCTGGCGGCAGGGCTTCGTCGTGCAGGTATGTTCGCTGGCGGGAGTGGTCGCCGGCATCTGGCTGGCGGCGCACTACGGCGGCCGGGTCGGGGCGTGGCTCGAGCTCGACGGGGAGTTCGCCGCGGCGGGAGGCTTCGCCGCGGTGCTCGTGGCCGTCGTGCTGGCGGTGGCCGTCGCGGCGCGGCTGGTGCGCCGTCTGTGCCGTTTCGCAGGGCTGGGCATCGCCGACATCCTGCTGGGCGTGGCGGTTTCCGTGCTGAAGTATCTGTTGATACTGAGCGCGTTGTTCTCGGCGTTCGACAAGCTCAATGCGGATTACGCGCTGGTCGGCCCGCGGACGGTCGGACAGTCGAAATGTTATGAACCGGTGCTGCGTCTCTCGGAGGCCGTCTTCCCTTTCCTGGAATGGGTCGGCGACCGGGTTCCGCAGCGGGACGAATAGCCTATGGAGAAGCGTTTTACGGGAACGGTGGTCCGCGCGACCGGAAGCTGGTACGAGGTGCGGCACGACGGGGAGACGGTCCGCTGCCGCATGCGGGGCCGCCTGCGTCTGCAAGGGCGCCGTTCGACCAATCCGGTGGTGGTGGGCGACGAGGTGGCGTGCGAGGCCGACGACGGGGGCGACTACGTGATCGCCGACATCGCGCCGCGCCGCAACTACGTGATCCGCAGGGCTTCGAACCTTTCGAAGGAGTCGCATATCATCGCCGCCAACGTCGATCGCGCGCTGCTGGTCGTGACGCTGCGCGCGCCCGAGACCGCCACGGAATTCGTGGACCGTTTCCTGGTGACGTGCGAGGCCTACAAGGTCCCGGCGGCGATCCTGCTGTCGAAGATCGACCTGCAGGATCCGGAGGCCGTCGCCGCCTTCCGCGCCGTGTACGAAGGGGCCGGCTACCGCGTGCTGGAGGCCGCCGCGCCGCAGGGCGTCGGCGTGGAGGAGGTACGGGAGCTGCTCGCGGGGTGCACGACGCTCGTGGCGGGCAATTCGGGCGTAGGGAAATCGACGCTCGTCCGGGCTATCGACCCGTCGCTCGACATCCGCACGGGCGAGATTTCCGAGAGCCACCGCAAGGGGCGGCATACGACGACCTTTTCGGCCATGTATCCCCTCGCCGGGGGCGGGGCGGTGATCGACACGCCCGGCATCAAGGGATTCGGGCTGCTCGACATCGACGGGGCCGAGTTGTGGCACTACTTCCCGGAGATGATGCGCACGGCTCCCGGCTGCCGCTTCTACAACTGCACGCACACGCACGAACCGGGCTGTGCGGTCGTGGAGGCCGTGCGGAGGGGAGAGATCGCCCCGGCCCGCTACGAAAGTTACCTGAAAATCCTCGACGAAGATGAAAAATACCGCAAATGACGAAGCCGCTTCCGATGGCGGGTTCGGCCCCGAAGCCGGACATCTTGCCGGACGGATCGCCTGCCTGGCGGAGTTCATGACCGCGGACCGCTATGCCGTGCTGCGGCGGACGGTCGCCGGCCGGACGCGTTATATGACGGTGCTGGCCGAGAACATGTTCCACGGCCAGAACGCCGCCGCGCTGGTGCGCCATTGCGAGGCGTTCGGCATTCAGGAGATGCACACGGTCGAAAGTCTCTGTCCGTTCGAGCCGAGTGCGGCCGTGGTGCGGGGGACCGACCGGTGGGTGGACATCCGGCGGCATCGTTCGACGGACGACGCGCTGGCGGCGCTCCGCGGCGCGGGTTACCGCATCGTCGCCACGACGCCCCACCGCGAGGACTGCACCCCCGAGACGTTCGACGTCGCGCGGGGGCCCTTCGCGCTGGTCTTCGGCACGGAGCACGCCGGGATTTCGGACGGGATCGTCGCCGCGGCGGACGAGTTCCTGCGTATTCCGATGTGCGGGATGGTCGAGAGTCTGAATGTCTCGGCCTCGGCGGCGATCCTGATTTACATGCTTTCGGAGCGCGTGCGGCTCACGGTTCCCGGGTGGCGGATGCCCCTTGCCTCGCAGGCCGAGGTGCTGGAGCGCTGGATGCGCCGCAGCGTGAAGGATTCGGAAGAGATTCTACGGCGGCGTTTCGGCAGCGGCGGCCTTTGAGACCGTCCGGACGCGGGTTTCGCGCTGCGGCCGCGGTGACGGTCGTTCCGCCGGGCGGCCGTGAAACGGCGGCTGCGGGGATGCTCCCGTGCGCGTGGACGTGTCCCGGTCCGGCGGAGGGAAAAATGGAAAATTCGGTTATTTCTATGAACGATACGATTTTACGGAAACAGTTCCTGGCCCGTGTGGCCCAGACTTCGCCTTCGCCGATGCTGGTGGAGGTGGCCCGGGCCGAGGGTTCGTTTTTCTATACGCCCGAAGGAAAGCGGTATTACGATCTGGTGGCGGGCGTCTCGGTGAGCAACGTGGGCCATGCCAATCCGGCCGTAGTGCGGGCCGTGCAGGAGCAGGCCGCACGCTACATGCACGTGATGGTTTACGGCGAGCTGATCGAAACCCCGCAGGTGGAGTACGCCGCGAAGATCGCGTCGCTGCTGCCTGCGCCGCTCGAGAGCGTCTATTTCGTCAATTCGGGTGCCGAGGCGGTCGAGGGGGCGCTGAAGCTGGCCAAGCGGTTCACGGGGCGCACGGAGATGATCTCGATGCGGAGGGCCTACCACGGTTCGACGCACGGCGCGATGACGATGATGGGCGCGCCCGAGGGCGAGGAGTGGAAAGGGGCGTTCCGGCCCCTGCTGCCCGACGTGCAGGCCATCGAGTTCAACGACTTCGCGCAGTTGGAGCGCATCACGCGCCGCACGGCCTGCGTGCTGGCCGAGCCGGTGCAGGGCGAAGCGGGGGTGCGGCCGCCGCGGCCGGGCTACCTCGAGGCGCTGCGCAGGCGCTGCGACGAGGTGGGGGCGCTGCTCGTCTTCGACGAGATACAGACCGGCATGGGCCGCACGGGCGAGCTGTTCGCCATGCTCAAGTACGGCGTCACGCCCGACATCGTCTGTCTGGCGAAAGCCTTCGGCGGCGGCATGCCGCTCGGGGCCTTCGTCTCGCGGCACGAGATCATGGACACGTTGCAGTCGAATCCCGTGCTGGGGCATATCACCACTTTCGGCGGCCATCCGGTCTGCTGCGCCGCGGGGCTGGCGGCCCTCGAATACCTCCTGGAAAACGACGTCGTGCGGCAGGTCGAGGCGAAGGGGGCGTTGTACGAGGAGCTGCTGGGCGGCCATGCGGCCGTGCGGGAGATTCGCCGCAGCGGCCTGCTGCTGGCCGTCGAACTGGGCGATTCGGCCCGGCTTTACCGCATGATGGAACTGTTCCGGGAGGAGGGCATCCTGAGCGACTGGTTCCTCTTCTGCGACACGGCGTTCCGCATTTCGCCGCCGCTGACGATCTCCGAAGAGGAGGTGCGCGGCAGCGCGGCGGTCATCCGGCGGTGTCTGGACCGGCTGTGAGGGCGCCCCGTATGCGAAAACCGCCCCTGCGACACGTGCGGTCGCAGGGGCGGTTTTCGCTCGCCGGCGGTCCCCCGGGGTTACGCCTCCCCGGCGAATGCCTTCAGCCGCGCGATTTCCTCGCTCCAGCGGGCTTCGTCGGGGGTTTCGAGAATCAGCGGAATGCCGTCGAACCGCTTGTCGCGGGCGATGTAGCGGAAGCATTCGATGCCGATTTGTCCGTCGCCCAGCGGCGTGTGGCGGTCCACGCGGCTGTCGAGGGGCTTCATCGCATCGTTCAGATGCATCCCCCTGAGGTAGCGGAATCCCACGACGCGCTCCAGCTCGGCGAACGTGGCGTCGCACGCCTCGGCCGTGCGCAGGTCGTATCCCGCGGCGAAGGCGTGGCAGGTGTCGATGCAGACGCCCACGCGCGACTTGTCCTCCACGCGGTCGATCAGGTAGGCGAGGTGCTCGAACCGGAATCCGAGATTCGAACCCTGCCCGGCCGTATTCTCGATGACGGCCGTGACGCCGTGCGTGCGGTCCAGCGCGAGGTTGATCGACTCGGCGATCCGGTCGAGGCTCTCCTCCTCGGCGATCTTCTGTAGGTGGCTCCCCGGGTGGAAGTTCAGTCGGTCGAGTCCCAGTTGCTCGCAGCGCCGCATTTCGTCGAGAAAGGCGGTCCGTGATTTTTCGAGCGCCTCGCGCTCGGGGTGTCCGAGGTTTATCAGGTACGAGTCGTGCGGCAGGATCTGCGCCGGAGCGTATCCCAGCTCGTCGCACGCCTTGCGGAAGGCCGCTATCTGTTCCGCGCGGAGCGGGGCGGCGACCCATTGCCGCTGGTTCTTGGTGAAGAGCGCGAAGGCGGTGGCGCCGATCGCGTGCGCATTGGCGGGGGCGTTCTCCACGCCGCCCGAGGCGCTTACGTGTGCTCCGAAATATTTCATCTGTCGTGTCAATCGGTTTAAGTTCCCGACAAATGTAAATATTTTGTAAATAAATTCATAACTTTGCTACTTGAAAATACAATCGCTTCATTATGAAACATTTTTACCTGCTGCTCGCCTTGTCGTCGTTTCTGGTCTCCGCTCTCCCGGCCGCGGCGCAGATTTCGATCGACGAAGTGAATGCGGAACAGGAGGGCGTGACTTTCCGCGACCGGCTGAAATCGACTCCCGTGGATGTCGATTATTTCAGCCTGGCCCGTTACAAGGCCGAGCGGGCGGCGATCCGGAAGGAGCGCAACTACCTGGAGATAAAGGCCGACTTGCAGGGATCGCTCACCTCGTACAACGATTCGTGGATCGCCGTGTCGGGCGGTGACAACTCCATCGCGCTGACGGCGACGCTTTTCCTGAAGCATACTTTCACGAAGAATCTCTTCACGGTAGAGACGATTTTCAACGCCAAGATGGGCTACAACCGGATGCGGGTCGAGACGACCAACGACGACGGTTCGACCGACAGCAACGGCATCTGGTTCAAGAACCAGGACGAATTCGACATTTCGGTCTCCCCGGCCTTCAAGATGTCGAAGAACTGGTCCTACGGTTCGATCTTCAAATTCCGCAGCCAGTTCGTGAACGGCTATGTATCGCGTACGGAGCAGGAGCGCAAGCACCTGAAAAGCACCTTCATGACCCCGGGTTATCTGGATATTTCGTTCGGTTTCACCTACAACTGCCCAGTCAAGAAGTTTCCCATCGTCATCAACCTCTCGCCGTTGTCGCTCAACGCCACCTTCGCCGAGAGCGACTGGATTCGCCGGCGGCAGGTCGATAAGGACGGCAACGAGATCAAGCCCGCCTACTCCTACGGTATCGAGGACCCCGACAAGACGTCGAAATACGAGGGCGGCTCGTCCATTCAGATCGACTTCGACCGGACCTTCGGCAAGTCGAACTACCTGCACTACAAGACTCGTATCTCGGGATTCTACGGCTGGATGACCGACCTGGGACAGAAGAACAAGATCCGCGACTACACGGAGTACCGTCTCGCCTACGAGAAGTGGCTGAGCGGCGGCCAGAATATCAAGGACAAACCCCGCCTGCCGATCCATCCGACGGTACGCTGGGAGAACACGCTCGAAATCTACGCCACGAAGTATATCAAGACGACGCTCAACTTCCAGCTCTACTACAACCGGGCGCAGAATCTCGACGTGCAGACCAATACGCAACTGCTGGTGGGTCTGACCTATACCTTCAAGAACAAGTAATTCCGTAGCGGCCGCGGGCCGCGTCATGCGATGTACAGAAATTCGAAACATACGGTGATTTTCCCGCTGATCCTGTCGGCGGGCGTCGTGCTGGGCATCCTGCTCGGCCAATATCTCGGACGGCACGACACGGCGTCGCAGATCCGGGGGATGCTGAGCCACATGTCCGTGCCGTCCAACAAACTGACCTATACGCTGTCGCTCATCGAGAACCGCTACGTCGATTCGGTGTCGATGGATTCGCTCGCCGAGCACGTCATTCCGCTGCTCGTGCGGGAGCTGGACCCCCATTCGGTCTATATCCCCGCGTCGGAGATGGCCGCGCTGAACGAGCCGCTCGAAGGCGAGTTCGACGGGATCGGCGTGGTGTTCAACATGGCCACCGATACGGTGATCGTGCTGAACGTCATCCCTCACGGCCCGAGCGACAAGGCCGGTGTCAAGGCCGGGGACCGGATCGTCGAGATCGGCGATTCGCTCGTCGCCGGGCGGAAGATTCCTCAGAACGAGGTGGTGAAGATGTTGCGCGGGCCGCGCGGCTCGAAGGTCCGTCTGGGGCTCGGCCGGCAGGGGATCGACGGACTGGTGGAGGTGGAGGTCGAACGCGGCATCATTCCGATCCGGAGCGTCGAGTCGGCCTTCCGCATCGTGGACGGCATCGGCTATGTCAAGCTGGGGCAGTTCGCACGGACGACCGCCGGAGAGTTCCGTGCGGCGCTGGATACGCTGCGGGCGCAGGGGGTGTCGAAGCTCATCTTCGACCTGCGCGGCAACTCGGGCGGATTCCTCGACCAGGCCATCGCCGTGGCCAACGAATTTCTGCACGAGGGGCAGTTGATCGTCTATACGGAGGACCGCCGCCACGAGCAGTTGCGCGAATACGCCGACGGTACGGGATCGGCTCAGGAGATGGAAGTGGCGGTGCTCATCGACGAGGCGAGCGCTTCGTCGAGCGAGATTCTGGCCGGCGCCTTGCAGGACAACGACCGCGGTACGATCGTCGGCCGCCGTTCGTTCGGCAAGGGGCTCGTGCAGCAGCAGATTCCCTATGCCGACGGATCGGCCCTGCGGCTGACGACGGCCCGCTACTACACGCCGACGGGGCGTTCGATCCAGAAACCCTACACGATCGGCGACGACGAGAGCTACGAGGAGGATCTCTGGAACCGCTACCGGAACAACGAGTTCTTCTCGGCGGACAGCATCCGCTTCGCCGATTCGCTCAAGCGCACGACACCCGGCGGGAAGGTGGTCTATGGCGGGGGCGGCATCATGCCCGACGTCTTCGTGCCGGCCGACACGACCGACGTGACGAAGTATTTTATCGAGGTGGCGGGACGCAATATCCTCTACCGCTATACGATCGAATATGCCGACCGGCATCGCGACGCGCTGAACGCCGTGCGGACGATCGGCGGGCTGGACTCGCTGCTCGACGGCGACCGGAGGCTTTTCGACGACTTCATCGCCTATGCGGCCCGCAAGGGCGTCGCGCCGCGTTACGACGATATCGCCCGCTCGCACAAACTCATCGAGGCGCAACTGAGGGCCTACATCGGGCGCAACACGTCGCTCGAGGACGACGGATTCTATGCACAAATCTATCCCGTGGACGACGTGATCGTGCGGGCCATCGGGATTCTGAACGGAAAGCGGGATGATTAAGCGACTGATCGGCTGGATCGCTGCATTGGCGACGCTTTTCGCGGTCGCGGCGGCCGCGCTTCGGTGCGGCGAATACCGTTCGATGCTCTCGCTGCGTGCGGAGCGGACCGAAGCCTCCGCCGGCGTTCCGGGCGGGACGTCCCGTTCCGGTGCAGGGGAAACCTCCGCCCGGGAGGCGGAGAGCGGGAGCCGCGGCGCAGTCGCTGCGGACTCCGTGTCCTCCCGCTGAGCCGGGAGTGGTTCCGCGCCTGCCGGTGCGGTTCTTTTTCGTTCCCGGACCGGTTCCGGGAAATCAAGAGCCCTGCAATGAAATTACCCCTGCGGCATTCGCTGCCGCAAGGGTAATTCGGTTCGTTTTCGGTTTTCTCCGAATCCGTTCGTATGTTCTGCCGCCTCTCTTTCGGACCGGACCGGGCGGATTGCCGGAACCGTCGGATTTCTCCGAGGCCCTGCGGAGGGCGGTCGCCGGATCAGTAATATTTCACGGGTTTGCCTTCGATGGCCGAGAGCAGGTTGTTCGCGGCCGACGAGGCGCCGATGCGGAACAGGTCGGTCGTGAGCCATTCCCGGCCCAGAATCTCCTCGACGATCGTGTAGTACAGCGCCGCGTCCTCGGGCGTGCGGACCCCTCCGGCTGCCTTGAAGCCGACCTTGCGGCCCGTCTTTTCGTAATAGTCGCGGATCGCCTGACACATGACGACGGCCGCTTCGGGCGTCGCCGCCACGTCGATCTTGCCGGTCGAGGTCTTCACGAAATCCGCCCCTGCGAACATGGAGAGCAGCGAAGCCCGTCGGATCAACTCCGGCGTTTTCAGCGCTCCCGACTCGATGATGACCTTCAGCACGACGTCTTCGTCCAGCTCCGAGCGGATCACCTCCACTTCGTTGGCCGCCTCGTCGTATTCGCCCGTGAGCATCCGTCCCACGTTGAGCACGATGTCTATTTCGTCGGCTCCGTTCTCCACGGCCATCGCCACTTCGAGCGCCTTCACTTCGAGGTAGGTCTGCGATGCGGGGAATCCGCCGCCGACGCTCGTGATGCGCATCGGCGTGCCGTCCACGGCCACACCGACGGTCTCGACGAACGAGGGGTAGATGCAGATCGACGCCACGTTGGGAATATGCGGGTATTTCTCGTAAAACTCCGCAGCCTTGCGAGCGAACTCCGTGACGGAGGCCACCGAGTCGTTGCACGAGAGTGTCGTGAGGTCGATGGCCGAGTAGCAGAATTTATAAACTTCCGCGTTGCGGTTGCGCTCCCCGGCGGCCTTGCGGATGCGGGCTACCTCTTCCTCCACGCGTTCCGCGCTCCATGCCGGGGCGTATTCCTTCAGGTGATTGGCGTATTCCATGGTATCGCTGTTTTCGACAAAATTAGAAAAATTATTCGATCTCCGCCCCTCTCCGGCCGGATTTATTTTCTGTTCCGGAGGCCTCTCCGGGCTTTCCTGCTTTCGGGAACGGCGTCCGGAATCCTTTTCCGAAGAGGCCGGGCTGTTTCGGGGGCGTTTCGGAATGGCATCTGCGGCCGTCTCCGGAGTCGTTTGTGCGAGTCGTGTCGGACATGGCGTCCGGGCGATACGTCCGGGGGAGGGTCGGAATGGCCCCGCGAAGTCATGTCCGGGACCGCTCGATCCATATCCGTGTCGGCGGGCGTGTGCTTCTGCGCAACCGCCTGCCTCCGCACATTGCCCTCTCCTCTTATTTCCGTCTGTTTCTGCGTTTGGGGTTCCCCGCGGACGGCCGTCCCGTTGCTTTGCATTCCTGCCGCCATCCCTTTCCTGCGGCGCTCTCTCTTTTCCTTCGTATGCGTTTTCCCTGCAAAAAGAGAGCCCGGACCATTTTGGTCCGGGCTCTTTCGCAGCGGAGATTCTCCGCCTCTTCCGAATTATTTCTTCAGTGCCTTCAGGTTCACGTCCTTGGCGGCCTTCTTGGCCAGCTCGGGATTCTTCGACGTAGCGCTCTTGAGCTGAGCCTCGGCGCTCTTCATGTCGCCTTCCTTCACGGCGATCACGGCGCGCAGGTAGTCGGCGTCGGCCGAATTGTCCTTGGCGATGGCCTTCTTGGCGCCGGCCAGGTCGTTCGACTGTACCAGTGCGATGGCGGCGTTGTAACCCTCGAGGTTCCGGGCCGCGGTCTTGTAGTCGCCCTCGGCGGCAGCCATGGCGGCCTTTGCCTGAGCGTCGGCGGCTGCGGCGTACTTCTTGGCCTCAGCGGTGTTGTTGTTGGCGAGGTTGGCCAGCAGGAGGTTCTTGTTCAGCTCCTTCGACGAATCCATCTTGGCGGCCTTCTCGAACGACTTCAGGGCGGCAGCCTTGTCGCCGACCTTCGTCTGGGCCACGCCGAGGTTGTTGTAAACGCGGGCGTCGTTGTACTTCTTCGAAGCGGCGGTCAGGATGGCTACCTGCTCCTTCGGGCAGTCGGTCAGCTCCTGAGCAGCGAAGAGGTACTCCTCGACGGTCAGCTCTCCGCCGTTGCGGTAAGCGGCCATGATCTCGGCGTCGGTCTTGCCCTGCAGGTCGGTGGTGTTCACGATCTGCGAGCGGCGCAGCTCGGGCAGGATCTCCTCCTTCAGCTCGTTGAATACGGCCGACATGTTCTTGATTTCGCTCTCACGCTCGGCGGGCGAGTTGTAGAGGCTCAGCACCTGGAGAATGAGGTTCTTGTCCTTGATGTTCGACTTCTCGACCAGCTCCTTGAAACCGTCCCAGTCCTCGCCGTAGGCTGCGGCGTCGATATCGAGGCCCGAATCCTTGAGCAGCTTGGCGATCACCTTGTGACCCGATTCGCTGCGGGCTTTCGACAGCTTGTCGTTGAACTTCTCGGGACCGTCGGGCGAAGCGTAACCCTTCACGGCGATGTTCTGCGTTGCGCGGTCGTTCGTGAGGTTCTTGTCCACGTTCTCCTTGAATGCGCCGAGGTTGGCGGCCTTCTCGTGCTTCTTCGTCACGACCGACGAGTTGATCGTGTAGAGCAGGTCGGTCTTGTCCACTACGGTGGTGATGCGCTTGAAGTTGTTGTCCATCTGCTCCATCAGGTCGCCGTATTTGATGTCCTTCTGCAGCGTGTTCAGACCGTAGGCGACCGTCAGGCCGAACTCCTTGGCCAGAGCGGCTGCGGCAGCGTCGTTGCCGGCCAGCACGGCGGCCTCCTCCTTCGTGGGGATGGCGCCGGTGTTCAGGTTCACGAGCGTGAACTCCTTGCACTTGCCGCCCGGGCACTTGATCTCGGCGCGGAGCTGCAGGGCGCACTCGTCCATGCGGGGATCGTACGGGAACTCGACGTGCATCGTCACGTTGCCGCCGTTCTTCTTATCGACCACCGTGTAGTTGTCGTCCACCTTCGAACCCTGGTAGAAGTGAGCCGTGCCGGCCACTTCGCCGCCCTCGAACACGATGACGGGGGTCACCTTGACGACGGCCTTCGCGTTGAAGTACTTGACCGGGAAGGTTACGTTGATGTCGGCGGCCACGATGCCGTTGTTGAGCGTCAGAATCTCGGGAGCCACCGTCAGTTGGACGTCGTCCCGGTTCTTGGCCATTTTCTTGAAGCAGTTGCAGCTCGTGAATGCCAGCGCGGCCACGGCGAGCACCATGCTCAATTTCATTAGCTTTTTCATAATGGGTAAATTTTAATGTGATTTTTGGTTGTTTGCCTAATTTTTTCTCCCCTGTTGTTCTCTCTCACTTCGGTTTTTCTTTTCCCGTCCCGTTCCGTCGGATGCATTATACGGTGACGGACAATGCAAATATAGAAAAACTTCCGTGAATTATGCAATTATTTCGGGCAGAAAAACTTTCAGGAAGTTTCTGCCCGAAATAATCGCTTTCCGTCCGGTCGGGCTACTCTTCCTTGCGCTCGTGGCGTTCGCGGCGCTCGGGACGCGGGCGGCGCTCCCGCTCCACGTAACCCTCGGGCTTGGGCAGCAGGGCCTTGCGCGAGAGTTTGAGTTTGCCCGTCTTGGGGTCTATGCCGATCAGCTTGACGTCGATCTCGTCGCCCTCCTTCAGGCCGGTCTCCTCCATCGTCTCGAACCGCTTGTAGTCGATCTCCGAGATGTGGAGCAGGGCGTCCTTGCCGGGCATGATCTCGACGAACGCGCCGAAGGCCACGATCGAGCGGATCCGGCCGTGGTACGTCTCGCCCACCTCGGGGATGGCCACGATGGCCTTGATGCGGGCCAGCGCGCCGTCGAGGGCGGCCTTGTCGATGCCGAAGATGTCCACGATGCCCTTGTTGTCCTCCTCGGTGATGGTGATGGTGGTGTTCGTGGTCTTCTGGATGTCCTGGATCACCTTGCCGCCCGGGCCGATCACCGAACCGATCATGTCCTGCGGGATGGTGATCTGCACGATGCGCGGCACGCACGGCTTGTAGTCGGCGCGCGGCTCGGCGATGCACTCCGTGATCTTGTCGAGGATGTGCATGCGTCCCTTGCGGGCCTGTTCGAGCGCTGCGGCGAGCACCTCGTAGGAGAGGCCGTCCACCTTGATGTCCATCTGCGTGGCGGTGATGCCGTCGCGCGTTCCCGTCACCTTGAAGTCCATGTCTCCCAGGTGGTCCTCATCGCCCAGAATGTCCGACAGCACGGCCCATTTGCCCGTCTGCGAGTCGGAGATCAGGCCCATGGCGATACCCGACACGGGTTTCTTGAGCTTCACGCCGGCGTCCATCAGGGCGAGCGTTCCGGCGCAGACGGTGGCCATCGACGACGAGCCGTTCGACTCGAGGATGTCCGACACGACGCGCACGGCGTAGGGGTTCTCCTCGCCCAGCGGAACCATCGGCTTCAGGGCGCGCCATGCCAGGTGGCCGTGGCCGATCTCGCGGCGCGAAAGACCGCGTGCGGCCTTCGCTTCGCCCGTCGAGAAGGGCGGGAAGTTATAGTGCAGCACGAACTGCTCGGTTCCCTGTACGAGCACTTCGTCCTTGACCTTTTCGTCGAGCTTCGTGCCCAGCGTCACGGTGGTCAGCGACTGCGTTTCGCCGCGCGTGAAGATCGCCGAGCCGTGGGCCGCGGGCAGGTAGCCCACCTCGCACCAGATCGGGCGGATTTCGTCCGTGCGGCGGCCGTCGAGGCGCTTGCCCTCGTCGAGGATCATGTTGCGCATGGCCTTCTTCTGCACGTCGTCGTGGAAATACTTGTGGATCAACGGAGCCTTCTCCACGAGCTCCTCCTCCGTGTAGCGCGACGCGAATTCGGCCTCGAGGGCGTTGAACAGATCCTCGCGCTCGTGCTTCATCGTGCCGCTCGTGGCGATGGCGTAGGCCTTGTCGTAGAGCTCGCGGACGATCGTCTGGCGCAGCTCCTCGTCGTTCACCTCGTGGCAGTAGGTGCGCTTGACGTCCTTGCCCAGCTCCTTCGAGAGCTCGATCTGTACGGCGCAGTGCTTCTTGATCTCCTCGTGTGCGAACTTGATGGCGCCGAGCATCACCTCCTCCGAGACCTCCTTCATTTCGCCCTCGACCATCAGGATGTTGTCGATCGTGCCGCCGACCATGATGTCCAGGTCGCATTCGGGCATCTCCGAGAAGTTGGGGTTGATGGCGTACTCGCCGTTGCGGCGCACGACGCGCACCTCCGAAATGGGACCGCCGAAGGGGATGTCCGAGACGGCCAGCGCGGCCGAAGCGGCCAGACCGGCCAGCGCGTCGGGCTGAATATCCTTGTCCGCCGAGATCAGCGTGACGGTCACATAGACTTCGGCGTGGTAATCCGAGGGGAACAGGGGGCGGAGCGCGCGGTCGATCAGCCGGGCCACGAGCACTTCGCTGTCATTGGCCTTGCCTTCGCGTTTCATGAAGCCTCCGGGGTAGCGGCCGCAGGCGGCGTACTTCTCCTTGTATTCGACCTGGAGGGGCATGAAATCGGTGTCGGGTTTTGCATCCTTGGCGGCCACCACCGTGCCGAGCAGCATCGTGTCGCCCATCTTGACGACCACCGAGCCGTCGGCCTGCTTGGCCAGCTTGCCCGTTTCGATCTCGATCCGGCGTCCGTCGGCCAGCGTGATCGTTTTACGGACTGCGTTGTACAGCTTCTTTTCTTCCATAAAAATTTTAAACCTATGTGTGTTTCGATTGTTCGTCTTCAATGAAAATGAAGGCAACCCCTCTCGGGAATTGCCCTCATTTCTGCCTCGGGATTACTTGCGGAGGTTGAGTGTCTTGACGATCGCGCGGTAGCGCTCGATGTCCACCTCCTTGAGGTACTCCAGCAACTGGCGGCGCTTACCTACCAGGCGCAGCAGCGCGCGCTGGGTTCCGAAGTCGTGCTTGTTGCTCTTGAGGTGTTCAGTAAGGTGGCTGATACGGTAGGAAAACAACGCGATCTGGCTCTCGGGCGAACCCGTGTCGGTGTTAGACTTGCCGTACTTGCCGAAAAGCTCCTGCTTTTTCTCTGCTGTTAAATAAGCCATTGTGTGAAAGTTTATTTAAGTTCCACTCTACGACGCATCCCCCTTACCGTGGATAACGCCAGAGCGTTTTGCAAAGGTACGAAATAAATGGGAATTGCGCATGAAATGTGAAAAATTATTTCTCTTTTCGGGAGGAAAAGTAGCCGGATCGGCGGGAAAATCGTACTTTTGCGGCTAAACGGGTGAAAATTATGCTGAAAAAGAACCTTTGCGGCCTTTTCGCGGCGCTCTTTGCCGCGGGGTTCGCGGGCTGCGGCGGAGGGCCGCGTACCTATACGGTGGTGGACGGCACGATGCTCGGTACGACGCTGCACGTGGTGGCCGACGTCGAGGGGGTCTCGTCGCAGGAGCTGTACGCGGCCGTCATGGAGCTGGACCGCGAGGCCAAGGCCTCGATGTCGATTTTCGATCCGGCGTCGCTGCTGAGCCGGCTGAACCGCAACGAGACGGACAGCGTCGATCGCCATATCGCCTTCAACCTCCGCCTGGCGGACAGCATCGGGGCGTTGAGCGGGGGGCGTTACGACGTGACGGTCAAGCCGCTCGTCGAGGCGTGGGGATTCGCCGGCAAGGCGGCCCAGGCGCACCCGAACGTCGATTCGATCCTCGATTTCGTGGGCCGCGAAAAGGTCCGCATCGAACGCGGGCGGCTGGTGAAGAGCGACCCCCGCGTGCAGCTCGACTTCAATTCGGTGGCCAAGGGCTACACGGTCGATCTGCTGGCGGAGCTGGTCGAACGGTTCGGCGCCGAGAACTACATCGTGGACATCGGCGGCGAGATCCG
Source organism: Alistipes sp. Marseille-P2263 (assembly GCF_018101075.1). Lineage (NCBI taxonomy): Bacteria > Pseudomonadati > Bacteroidota > Bacteroidia > Bacteroidales > Rikenellaceae > Alistipes > Alistipes sp. Marseille-P2263. The sequence goes on along the minus strand of NZ_JAGQEJ010000008.1, from coordinate 27,961 downwards.
CTGCCGGGGCGTCAATCGCACGGGCGAGGCGTGGCGGATCGGGGTGGAAACCCCCTTCGACGGCAACATGAGCGACGGCGAATACCTTCAGAAGCGGATCCGGCTGCGGGAGGGCGGGCTGGCCACCTCGGGCAACTACCGCCGCTTCTATCTCGACGCCGACGGCCGCAAGGTGGCCCATACGATCGACCCGCGCACGGGCCGCAGCGCCCTTTCGCGGCTGCTTTCGGTCACGGTCGTCGCGCCCACGTGCGCCGAGGCCGATGCGCTGGGGACCATGTTCCTGGCCATGGGGGCCGACGACGCGCTGGCGGCCGCGGAGCGGATGCCGGAGGCGAAGGTTTACTTCATCCTCGCCGGCAGCGGCGACACCTACGAGGAGTACGTCTCCCCGGCGATGGAACAACTGATTATGAAATAGCGCATACGGAATATGAAAACAGCCATTTTTCTCTACAATCCGCAGTCGGGCAAAGGGCGTATCGCCGCCCATGTCGAGGGCATCTGCACGGTGTTCCGCGCCTACGGATACGACATCCGCCCGCAGCGGGTCGATTTCGCGGCCAATCCGTTCGACGGCAACGAGTCGGTGTCGCTCATGGTCGTCGCGGGAGGCGACGGGTCGGTCAATTTCGTGCTCAACGCCATGAAGCGCAAGGGGCTGGACATTCCCGTGGGGGTGATTCCGGCCGGCACGGCCAACGACTTCGCCGGAGCGCTCGGCATGTCGCGCGAGCCGCTCGAAGCGGCGCGGCAGATCGCTTCGGGCGTGGAGGAACGGGTCGATTGCGGTCGTGTGAACGACCTTTACTTCGTCAATGTCTTCAGCTTCGGCATCTTCACCACGACCTCGCAGCGCACGCCCGACGACCGCAAGCACAGGCTCGGCAAGCTGGCCTATATCATCGAGGGGGCCCGGGAGATCGCCTCGATCCATGCCGTGCCGCTGGAGCTCGAGGCCGACGGCGTGCGGTTCGACCTGCGGTCGCTCATGGTGCTCGTCTTCAACGGCGAGACGGCCGGCGGGTTCCGCCTGGCGCGCCGCTCCTCGATCCGCGACGGGCTGCTGGACTGCATCCTGCTCGAGAAGCGGACCTTCCTGCGCTCGGCGATGGCGATGGGGCGCTACCTGCTGGGCGGCAACCCGAAGATCGTGCACCGCCTGCAGGCCCGGCGGCTCGAGATCCGTTCGACGGTCGCCGAGCCGACCGACGTGGACGGGCAGAAGGGGGCCGACTTCCCGCTGCACATCGAGTGTCTGCCCGGCGGGCTGCGCGTCGTCTGCCCGCCGTCCGGGGAGAGATAGTCCGGCGCGGCGTCCGCTGCGCGGTGCGGTTCCGCCTCCGGACGGAGCGGCTGCCGGGTGTTTCCCGGGTGCGTTCGCGCACCGGAGATTTCCCGGGCGGACGGGGCCGTTTCGCCTCCGGAATTTTTGGATTTCCGGTCGAATCTTGTTATTTTTGTCCGCAAAGACCTCGATACATGGCGGAGAACGGCAAAACGGCGAAGGCGACGTCCGGCAGCGGGCGCGAAGGACTGCACAAAGTCTCCATTTCGCGGATCAAAAAGGAAATGAGCGACGTGTTCTATCTGTCGGACGATCTGGTGATTACATCCCTTTCGGCGCAGAACAACACGACGGCCGACTACCCGGCCTCCATCGACGGCTTCTCGGCCATCATCATGATGACGGGCGAGGCCACCGTGTCGATCGACATGCAGAACTACCATGTCCGGCCCAACGCCATCGTCTTCTTCAACCCCAACAGCATCATCCGCACGGTGAAGTGCTCGTCGAACGCCGCGGCCTATTTCCTGGCCTTCTCCAAGTCGTTCGTCAATGAGATTCAGATCGACCTTTCGACGTCGCTGCCGGTGTACATGCGTTTCGGCAAGGCTCCCGTGCTGGAGGTGTCGCCGCAGGACGTGGAGGAGATCCGGCAACTGTTCCAGCTCATCAAGACCATGCTGCGCAGCGACAAGGAGCGCTACCGCCACGAGATCATCCGCACGCTCTTCACGACGGCGTTCTACATCATCACCGAGATCAACCAGCGGGACCGGCCCGGCGAGCTGAAGCAGGGCCGCTGCGAGGTGCTGTTCAACGAGTTCATGTCGCTCCTGCAACAGTACAACAAGCGCGAGCGCAACGTGAGCTTCTACGCCCGCCAGCTCAACATCACGCCCAAATACCTCTCGTCGGTGGTCAAGGAGGTGAGCGGCAAGACGGCGGCGCGGTGGATCGACGAATCGGTGATTCTCGAAGCCAAGACGCTGCTGAAATACTCCGGAATGAGCATTCAGGAGATCGCCTACCACCTGAATTTCTCGACCCAGTCCTTCTTCGGCAAATACTTCAAGCAACACACCGGAACCTCCCCGTCGCGCTACAAGCGCAAGGGGTGATTCCGGCGGTTCCGGGGCCTTTTGCGGACACGGGCGGCGTGGATCGGAGCGCTATTTCAGCGCCTCCACGACCTTGCTGAGCAGTTCGGGGAGCTTGTGCTCCTCCTGCGCCGTGTAGAAGTTCCCGTCGATCTCGGTGGCGGAGTCCGTCGCCGCGGCGTGCCGCACGGCGCCTTTGGCCAGCGGATGCACGGCCACGCGCTTTCCGGCGGCGATGCCCGCGATGTCGAAGAGCAGTCCGGCGCCGCAGTGGCCGATCAGGAGTTTGCCCTGTTCGGCGAAGGTCTTTATCTCCCCGAGCAGGGCGGCGTTCCACGGTTCGCCGGCGTGCTGCGCGAAGACCGGCACGGCGTCGCCGCAGGCGAACACCAGCGCACCGAACTCCCCTTCGCGGCCTTTCAGCTCGGCGATCGTGGCGTCCGCCGTGAGCCGGACGCCCGAATTGGTCCGGATTTCCCGGCTGCCGGCGACGGCGAACAGGGTGAAGGGAATGTCGTTTTCGAAGAAGGTTTCCAGATACTGGAACAGGCCCGCCCCGTTCACGGGATCGACGGCCAGAACGGCTGCTTTCTTTGTCATGGTCGCAAGTGTTTGAATGATATGACGGTTATTTTCGGTAAGTTTCTTATATTTGCATACAAATATACGCCGGATAACCTTCCCGTGCAAGAAGTGACTTCCGGATGAGTAGGTTACGGCCGTGTAACCGTTGTTGGAAATCAAAGCGATGGAGACGAAAAAAAATTTGAACGATTTTCCGCCTACGGGCCGCTGTCCGGTCCGCGACGTGCTGAGCCGGCTGGGCGACAAGTGGTCGATGCTCGTGCTGATTGCGCTGCATGCCAACGGCGTGATGCGGTTCAGCGAGATTCACCGTTCGTTGGGCGACATTTCGCACCGTATGCTGACCGTCACGTTGCGGACGCTCGAGGCCGACGGCATGGTCGCCCGCACGGTGTACGCCGAGGTCCCGCCGCGTGTGGAATACCGGCTGACCGCCCGGGGCGAGAGCCTGCTGCCCCATGTTTTCGGACTCGTGGAATGGGCGCGGGCGAATATGGAGGGGATTTTTGCGGATCGGCGGAAAAATTGATTATCTTTGTGTCGTCCGGATGCGGGACACCCTTTCCGTAAGGGAGTTATGTGCGGTCCGGCCTGGAAAACGGTTCGGGGCTCGCCCCCGGATGCCGGATAAAAAGGAGAGGAAAGATGAAATACCGAAAGAGAGTTGAGAAACCGCAGGGCCCCGTTTCCCCCCCCCTCATTTTTTGGGGCGGAGCGGGAAAGGCGTATGCCCTGCTGATCGCCGCAGGGCTGCTCGGCGCGTCGCCGGCCGGGGCCCGGAGTTACGGTAGCGGCCCCCGGGTGGAGGGTGGCCGGGTCGTCGTCACGGACGACGGATTTTCGCGCGACGATGCCCGGGACAACGGGCTGGCCGACCGGTTTGAGGTCGCCCGCGAGGACGCTCCGCGGGAGATGACCGCCGCGGAGGCCGTCGCTTTCTGCCGCAGTTACGCCGAAAGGCGCGACGATGCGGGCCGGTGGCGGGTTCCGACGCAGCGGGAGCTGATGCAGGCCGTGATCGTGCGGGTGCGCCTGACGGGGCTGGAACCGTTCGACAGCGAGGTGTACTGGAGTTCGAGCGCCGTACCCCGGCAGTTCGGAGAGGAGGAGCGTTACGGCGTGCACATGCGGACCGGATCGACGCTCTGGCTGCCGCTCCGCAAGACGGCCCGCGTCCGCTGTGTCCGCACCCTCGGCGAGAACGAGGTGCCGCAGGAGGCTGCGGACCGCGATGCCCGCAGCTACCGGGGGTTCCGGTATTGACCGGGCCTCGCCGGACGGTCCGTGCGGAGAGAAGGCCCGTCCGGAATCCGTATGCGAATGAAAAAACACCCCTGCCGGCATGCGCGCGGCAGGGGTGTTTTTTCGGTGTGTCCGCTCCGGGCTATTTCGCTTTGGCGGCCTTGGCGGCGACGGCCTTGTCCAGCTCGATGATGAAGTCGGCCAGTACGTTCATGTAGTTGATGAAGGCGTCGTAGGCCGAGTCGTAGGGATTGAAGTAGGAGTGCACGTCGCCGTCCGAGAGCCACTTCGTCGCCATGTAGTAGAAGTGGTCGGAGGTCTGCATGAAACTCCACACGTAGTCGAAGTCGGGATTTTTCAGCGCCGCGATCTTCTCCTTCTGGGCGTAGAGCTTCGAGAAGGCCTCGTTCTGCAACTCGTTGCCCAGCCAGGCCGTCACGTCGCGCTCCTCGTCGGCCCACGACATCACGTGCGGGCAGTGGAGCACCGAGACGGGCTGGTGCTTCTTGGCCGCTTCGCTGACGGTGGCGAACTCCAGGTCGTTCTTCTTGGCCAGGATCGCCTTCGGCAGGGCGCGCATGAACTCGAAGATGCCCGTGTCGGCTGTCTGGTGTTCGCCGAAGGTCTCGTAGTCCATGAAGAGGTTCACGACTTCGCCCGGGGTGTCCTCCGAGGCGATCCACTTCACGTATTTCTCCGCCGTTAGGGGCCACTGGTCCCAGCTACGGTTCGAGAAGCGGAAGGCGATGTCGTCCGAGAGCTTGTAGTTGCGCAGCAGCAGGCGCAGCTTCTGATCGACGGCGTTGGCATAGACGTAGTTGGGCGACTTCCAGCCCAGCACGTGCTTGGCCCCTTCGGCCAGCATCGTGCGGAAGCCCATCGAGGCGACCATCGCGCCGATGTCGTCCGAATAGATCAGCTCCGTGTTGCGGAAGGCCGTGGGCTTCACGCCGAACTCCTTCTTCATGAGGTTCGTATGCAGCCGGACCTGTTCGGTGAAATCCTCCTTCGACGCCAGCGACGCCAGCGAGTGGGAGTAGGTCTCGGCCAAAAACTCCACGCATCCCGTGGCGGCCAGTTCCTTGAACGAGTCGAGCACCTCGGGCGCGTAGGCGCGGAACTGCTCGACGGCGATGCCGGTGATCGAGAACGAGCAGCGGAACTTGCCCTTGTTCTCCTTGATGAGCTTCAGCAGCAGCGCGTTCATCGGCAGGTAGCACTGCCGGGCCACCTTCTGCATGATGGATCGGTTCAGCAGGTCGTCCAGGTAGTTGTGATCCTTGCCCATGTTGAAGAAACGGTATTTCTTCAGGCGCCAGGGCTGGTGTACCTGGAAATATAAGCAGACGGTTTTCATAGCGGGTGGTGTTATTTTGTTTTTTTCTGATTCTCTTCGATAGCGGTCTCATAGACCGTCTTGATTTTCGCCGCGGCGTCGTTCCACTTGAGGTTCGTCACCTCCTCCAGCCCCTTCGAGGCGAACATTTTGCCCAGCGCGGGGTATTCGATGAGGGCGAAGATGGCGTCGGCCAGGGCGTCCACGTCCCAGTAGTCCACCTTCACGGCGTAGTCGAGCACCTCGGCCACGCCGCTCTGTTTCGAGATGATGACCGGGACGTTCGAGCGCATGGCTTCGAGCGGCGAGATGCCGAACGGCTCCGAGACCGACGGCATGACATAGACGTCCGACAACTGGAACATCTTGTGCACGTCCTCGCCGCGCAGGAAGCCCGTGAAGTGGAAGCGGTCGGCGATGCCGAGCCGTGCCACGCGGCGGATCACATGATTCATCATGTCGCCCGAGCCGGCCATCACGAAGCGCACGTTCGGGATGCGCCTGAGCACCTTGGCGGCCGCCTCGACGAAGTAGTCGGGGCCTTTCTGGTAGGTGATGCGGCCGAGGAACGTCACGATCTTGTCCTTCACGCCGCGTTCGGGCGCGGCGCCCGCATGCTCGGCGAAGCGCACGGCGTTGTGCACCGTCACGACCTTCCCGGCCGGAATGCCGTAGCGGTTGATGACGATGCTGCGCGTGAGGTTCGAGACGGCGATCACCCGGTCGGCGGCCTCCATGCCGGCGCGCTCGATGGCGTAAACCTGCGTGTTGATGTTCTCTCCGCTGCGGTCGAACTCCGTGGCGTGCATGTGCACCACCAGCGGTTTGCCCGAGACGCGTTTGGCGGCGATTCCGGCGTAGTAGGTGAGCCAGTCGTGGGCGTGGATCACGTCGAACTGCCCCTCCAGGTCGCGGGCCACCTGTGCGGCGACCACGGCGTAACGGGCGACCTCCTCCATGAGGTTGGCGCCGTATTTTCCCGAGAAGGTGTAGCGCTGTTTCCACGGGTCGGCCGTCGTCCAGGTCGTCTGGCCCGTTTTCACGTATTTTTCGTGGTAGGCATCGTACTCTTCGGGCGAGATGTAGGGGACCATGTTCGAGTCGATCTGGATGAACGCCATCCGGCTCAACACGTCGTCCGCGCCGCTTCCGGTCGAACCGTACAGGGCCTCCACGTCGCTGGCGTTCACCACGCGCGTGAAACGCTGGTCCTCGTCGCCGTAGGCGTGGGGCACGACGAACGTGACGTCCACGCCGTTGCGCGCCAGCCCGCGGGTCATTCCGTAGCAGGCCGTTCCCAACCCTCCCGCAATATGGGGCGGAAACTCCCAACCGAACATTAAAACTCTCATATCGAATAATTTGTTGTTATGCCGCCTGCGCGCGCCGATCCTTTCGCGCGCGTTTGCCGCGCTCCGGGATCAGGTCCCTCTCTGTGTCCTTCCCGTCCGGGGAAGGGCGCCGTCCGTCACAATCCTTTGTGCGCCCGGGCTTGTCGTTGCTTATTTCATCGTTTTTTTCTTCGTCCCGCCGGAGGGCGCCGTCGCTTTCCGGGCTTTTCCTGCGGCCGGTTCCGCAGCCTTCTTCCCGCTCTTCTCGGCGGTTTTCGCGGCTGATTTCCCGGCGGTTGCCGCTTTCGCGGCCGTGTCCTTTGCCGGCTTTCCGGGGGTCTTGGCGGCCTTCTCCGTTGTCTTTCCGGCTTTCGCCGCCGTTTTCCGCGTTGCGGAGCCCTTCGTCTTTTCCGGGGCGGGACGGCGCGTGAGCACCATGTGGTAAATCTCGAGCACCGCGCCTACGCTCCACGCCTGCGAGATCGCGCCGCGCGCCGCATAGGGAGGATCGGCGTCGTAGAGTTCGCCGATCGAACCGATGCCGTAGGACTGGATGTCCTCCTCGAAGTTCGCCAGAATCTCCTCGGCCTGCGGCAGGAACGAGTCCCCGTCGATGTCGAAGCAGGCCCTGACGTAGAAGGAGAGCAGCCAGGGCCATACCGAGCCGTTCTTCGACGCGAAGTCCCGCTCCTCGGGCGTACCTTCCTGCGAACCCCGGTAGAGGGGGTTGCGGGGCGAGAGCGTCCGCAGACCCTTGGGCGTCAGCAGATGCTGGCGGACGGTGCGGATCACGTCGATCCGCATCCGGTCATCGACGGGCTTGTAGGGCAGGCTGCAGGCGAGGATCATGTTCGGGCGGATGCTCTTGTCGGGCCCCGTCTCGTCCACGTAGTCGGCCAGATAGCCTTCGGGCAGGGCGAACAGCTCCCGGAATGCGTTTTCGATGCGCTCCGGAAGAGCCTCCCACGCCTTGACGAAGGCTTTGTCGCCCTGACTGCGCGCCAGTTCGAGCGTGTAACGGACGGCGTTGTACCACAAGGCATTGACCTCGACCTGATAGCCGTTGCGCAGCGTGACGGGCCGGCCGCCGATCATGGAGTTCATCCACGTCAGGGGAATCTCGTCGGACGACGCCCATACGAGCCCGTTGCCGTGCAGGGCGACCCGTCCCGCGATACCCCGGCGGTAGGCTTCGAGCACCTCCTTCATCGCGCCTCCGTAGCGGTTCCACACCGCTTCGTCGCCGATCGTCCCGCCGAGCCGCTGGAGAGTCCAGAAGAACCACAGCGGGGCGTCGGCCGCGACGGCCGCCGAGGCCGTTGCGGCGAACATGCCGTCGCGCATGTTCCGCACTTCGGTGTCGAGGACGTCGATGCAGTCCTCCTTGTGCTCTTGCAGCAGGGTGATTCCCGGCAGGGCGACGAAGCTCTGGCGTCCCGAGACGCCGTGCCACGGATAGCCTGCGATGACCTCCGTGCGGCCGCCCGGCCGGCGGATCACGAACTGGCGCGCCGAGTGCTCGAGGCAGCTCAGGAAGTCGATCTTGTGCGTGCGGCGTGCGATCGAGGCGGCGAATACCTCCTCGATGGTCTTCGTCGAACCCATCTCGTCGAGCGAGGCCGAGAAGATGATGCTTTCGCCCTTCTTCAGCTCCGTTTCGAAGTAGCCCGTGGTCATCAGATCCTCGTGCCCCTCGTAGCCGCGGGCGAGGTCCTGCAGGTATTCGAAGTTGTAGTACCAGTCGGGGGCCGGAACGAATTCCGTGCCGGGTTTGCTGGTCTGGAGGTAGAGCCACGGGAACGAGCCGTAGAGGCGGCACTTCACGCCGTTCACCGCGGGGTAGGAGTGCCCGTCGGCCTCCATGTTGGCGTGCGTCAGCGCGTGTTTGTCGCGGAAGGCGAGGAACGGGCGCAGCCGCAGCCGGGTCTCGGAGTGGGCGTCCACGAGCGTGTAGCGTATCATCAACTGCGTCCGCTTGTGAATCCACAGCATCTCCTTGCGGAGGATCACGCCGCCCACGCGGTAGGTGATCGTCGGGGTCGGCGTGTATTCGAAGTCCGTGATATACTTGTGTCCGCGCGGTTCGTACACTCCCGGGAAGCGGTGCAGGGCCAGGTTGAACGTCTGGTCGTGCTGGATGACCGTCTCGTCGAGCGACGACAGCAGGACGTAGGTCCTGCCGCTGTCGTCGATGGGGGCGACCATCAATCCGTGGTATCGGCGGGTGTTGCAGCAGACGATGGTGGTACTCATGTAGCCGCCTATACGGTCCGTAGCGAGCATCTCCCGCTGGAGCGAGTACTCCAGGTTTCCCAATTCGCTTTTGTCGAAGGTAAGTGCTGACATATGCTTTAAAATACGGTTCGTCTTATAAAGATATTCGATTTTTCGGGATTTTGCAACCGGCGGATCGAAATTTCACACTTTTTTACCATACTTCATGCCGGGTGCGTCATGCCCACTTCACCAGTGCGAAGTCCATGCGGTGCGGCAGGTGCGGATTGCTGGGATAGACGCGCAGCGCCACGTCGTACGTGCCCGTCTCCTCGGGCGTGTAGTCGAGCGCATAGGTCACCTGCCGGCCCTCCACGCGGGTCCGCGCGAGCTGGATCGTCCGCGTGACGTTCACCGACTGTCCTCCGACGATCTGCTGCGCCACGACCATCTCCACGCCGATGTCCTCGGGCCGCAGGTTGGCCACGTCCACCGTCACGGCGAAGTGGTACTTCTCGCCCACGCAGACGGCCTCCTTGTCGATCATCACCCGCTCGACGTCCACCACGCGCACCTCGTCCCAGGCGGCCGAGACCTTGCGTTTCCACGCCGCGATCTCGCGGGCGAGGCGGTAGGTGTCGGCGCACAGCTCGCGCTTGCGGGCGGCGAGCTTGTCGTAGAAGCGGTTTTCGTAGTCGGTGAGCATGCGGTTGGTGGTGAAGTTCGAGGCGATCTCCGCCACGCATTTCTTGATCGAGGCCACCCACTCGTGCGGCGTGCCCTGCGCGTCGCGGGCGTAGTATTTCGGGGCGATCTGCTCCTCGATGGTGTTGTAGATCATCTCGGCGTCGAGCTCGTCCTGATAGCGCTGCTCGGAGAAGGTGCGCTCCATGGGGAGCATCCATCCGGCGCCCTCCTTGTAGCCTTCGACCCACCAGCCGTCGAGCACGGAGAACTGCATGACGCCGTTCATCACGCACTTTTCGCCCGACGTCCCGGAGGCTTCGAGCGGCCGGGTGGGGGTGTTGAGCCACACGTCCACGCCCTGCACCATGCGGCGGGCCAGCTCCATGTCGTAGTTCTGCAGGAAGATGATCTTGCCGACGAACTGCGGCATGGCCGACACCTCGACGATCCGCTTGATGAGGTCCTGCCCGGGCTTGTCGTTGGGGTGGGCCTTGCCCGCGAAGATGAACTGCACGGGGCGCTCCTTGTTATTGACGATCTCCGACAGCCGGTCGAGGTTCGTGAACAGCAGGTAGGCGCGCTTGTAGGTGGCGAAGCGGCGCGCGAAGCCGATGGTCAGCACCTCGGGCTTGATGCCCTCGATGATGCGGAGCATCTGGGCCGGCGATTCGAGCCGCACCTGGCTGGGGTCGCTGTACCGTTTGCGGATATGGCGGATCAGCTTGTCCTTGAGTTTCATGCGCTCGCCCCAGAGTTCGGCGTCGGGGACGGCGTTCACCTTCTGCCAGGCGGGGATGTCGTAGGTGTGTCCCTCGAATCCGTCGGCGAAGTAGCGGGCGTAGAGGCGGCGCATCGACGTGGCGATCCACGTCGGGAAGTGCACGCCGTTGGTGACGTAGCCGATGTGCAGCTCGTTCTTGAAGTAGCCGGGCCACATGTTGCCCAGAATGTCCTTCGATACCTCGCCGTGGAGCCACGACACGCCGTTCACCTCCTGCGAGAGGTTGCAGGCCAGCACCGACATCGAGAACTTCTCGTTCGGGTCGTTGGGGTTGGTCTTGCCCAGGTTGATATACTGCTCCCAGGTGATGCCCAGCACGTCGGGATAGTGCGACATGTACTGGCGGATCATCGGCTCGGGGAAGGCGTCGTGTCCGGCCGGAACGGGGGTGTGCGTCGTGAAGAGCGACGACGAGCGCACGACCTCCAGCGCCTCCGAGAAGGAGAGCCTGCGGTGGTTGATCATTTCGCGGATGCGCTCGATGCCGATGAAGGCGGCGTGTCCCTCGTTGCAGTGATAGACGTCGTGCCGGACGCCCAGCTTGCGCAGGGCGCGGATGCCGCCGATGCCCAGCAGGATCTCCTGCTTGAGGCGGTTCTCCCAGTCGCCGCCGTAGAGGTAGTAGGTGATCTGGCGGTCCTCCTCGAGGTTGGCCTCGAAGTCGGCGTCGAGCAGGTAGAGGTCCGTACGGCCCACCTGGCATTTCCAGATGCGCGCCGAGAGCGTGCGGCCCGGGAAGGCGATGGTGACCGTCATCCAGCCGCCGGCGTCGTCGCGCACGGGCGAAATGGGCAGCTTGTAGAAGTTCTGCGCTTCGTAGGTGGCCTCCTGCGCCCCCTGGGCCGAGAGCCGCTGCGTGAAGTAGCCGTAGCGGTAGAGCAGGCCCACGGCGGCCATCGGCACGTTCTTGTCCGAAGCCTCCTTGAGGTAGTCGCCGGCCAGGATGCCCAGACCGCCCGAATAGATCTTCAGCGACGAATGGAGTCCGTACTCCATCGAGAAGTAGGAGATCGTCGTGGTCTTCGGGTCGGGCTTTTCGTTCATGTAGTCGCGGAACTGCGTGTGCACGGCGTCGAGCTGCGCGAGGAAGTTCGGGTCGTGCTCGAGCTCTTTGAGCCGTTCGACGCTCAGCTTGTCGAGGAAGGCGATCGGGTTGCGGTCCGAAGCGGCCCACAGGGCGGGGTCGATGCCTTCGAACAGGTCGCGGGCGCCGGGATTCCAGCTCCACCAGAGGTTGCGCGACAGCTCCTCGAGGGCGTGCAGCCGTTTGGGCAGCGTCTTATCGACCATCATGCGGTTCCAGTTGGGCTTTTCGACGAAAAGCTGCTGACGCACGAAGTTGATCTGTTCGGTCTTCGACCCCCCGTCGTCCAGCACGGCGCGGTTGGTCCGCACGACGGAGCTTTCGACCGCCTCGGAATAGGCCTGCTCGTAGGCCGGGTAGAGGTGCTCCCAGAGCGCCGTGGCCGAGAGGTCGGCGGCCGAGACGCGCACTTCGTTCACGTGCTTGTCGTCGAGCGCGGCGAAGCGCACCAGCGCGTCGGCGATCTGCTCCTCCACCTCCCGGTCGTTGTAGTCGTCGCGGCGGATCACCTCCACGCCGGCGTGCTCGCGGTGCTTTTCGGCCCAGATGCCGAAGCCGGCCAGCGTCGTGGTGATCGTCGGCACGGAGAAGGCGATCGATTCGAGCGGCGTGTACCCCCACGGCTCGTAGTAGGAGGGGAAGACCGTCAGGTCCATGCCCGCGAGCAGTTCGTAGTAGTCCTTGTCGAAGATGCCGTCGGCCCTGTTGAGGTAGGTCGGCACGAAGATCACCTTCACCTTCGATTCGGGCGTCGTGAGAATGCTGTCCTTCAGGGCGTTCACGATCGGGTCCCATGCCGGATTCTCCAGCAGGTGAGTCGAGTGGGCGTACTGTGCCGGGTCGATGGGCTGCGCGGGATCGGCCAGATGGGCCTGGAGGTCGGGGCGCGGGCCGCGGTTGCCGGCCGGCACGGTGATATAGGCGAGCACCTCGCGCCGGAGCTTGTCCGACGCCGCGAGCTTCTTGAGCGACTCGATGAACACGTCGATGCCCTTGTTGCGGAATTCGTAGCGGCCGCTGGTCCCGACGATCAGCGGCTCGGAGGCGAACCTGCATCCCAGGCACGCCTCGGCTACGGCGATCAGGGCCTTGCGGGCCTCGTCGCGCTTGGCGTAGTACTCCTCGCCGGTCCATACGAAGTCGTTCTCGAAACCGTTGGGCGTGATGCCGTCCGGTTCGCGGCCCAGGAGAAACTTGCATTCGTTGGCCGTGATGTCGCTCACGGTGAGGAAGGCGTCGTGGTTCGCCGCGGCGGTCTTCTCGATCGAGTGCTTGGCCGTGACGTTGAACTGGCGGGCCAGTTCGTCGGCGTTGAACTTCGCGAGGTCGCTGTAGAGCGGCAGGCGGTTCCCGGCGATGCAGCGGCCCATGACCGTGGCGTGCGTGGTGAACACCGTGGCCACGTAGGGGGCGTATTTGCGCAGGTAGAGGCCTCCGGCGGCCGACATCCATTCGTGGAAGTGGGCGACGATCTTTTCGGTCGAGGAGCAGAAGGTCTTGACGTAGGAGGCGATCACCGTGCCCGCGGCGTAGCCGAAGAGCACCGGCTCGATGTAGTCCCACTGCCCGGAGAGCGAATCGACGTGGTAGCTCTCCCAGAGCTTGGTGAGGATTTCGTCCTTGCGCGGGATGAGCGAGGTGAAGTCCACCAGTACGGCCAGCGGCTCGCCCTTGATCTTCCAGCGGCCGATGCGGATGCGCAGGCCCTCCGAATAGACCGCCTGACGCCAGGCTTTGAGCAGGGTCTGGTCCTCCTCGAATTCGGGATTCGTCCCTTCGTGCGAGAGGTCGGGGCCGATCAGGATGTAGCGGTCCCCGAATTTCCGGGTCACGGTCTGGGCCTTGGTCGAGATGACGGTGTGGATGCCGCCTACTTTGTTGCATACCTCCCAGCTTGCCTCGAACAGGAAGTCGGGAGCGAGTCTTGCGTTGCTCATATTCTTTTCTTTACTTGTATGTGCTGAAACGGGCTGAATTCGGGGGCAAAGGTAATACTTATATTTATAAAAACAATCCGAATCCGATCTTATTAAAAATATTTAATAATAACTTAACGTTTCTGTTTCACTTGGTTGCGCCGGCTGTTATGTTTCGAAAAGCGTTTCGATCACCGCATCCGACAGCAGCATGCGCCGGGGCGGAACAGCCAGCCGTCCTCCGCGGATTTCGGCCGCGCCCGTCTCCGTCCACGGGCGGACCTCCCGGACGATCCGCGCGGTCCGTTCCGCCCCGAACAGCGCTTCGGTCTCGGCGAGGCCGATTCCTTCGGCGGTGCGCAGCCGCGTGAGGAGGTATTCGTTGAAGCGGTCCCGTTCGGAAAGGGTTTCGCTTCCGGGTTCGGCGCCCCCGATGTATTGCGTAACGGAAGCGACGTTCCAGTGACGTTCCCGCCCGTCGAACGAGTGGGCGGCGGGGCCGATGCCCAGATACTTCGCGCCGTGCCAGTATGCGGCGTTGTGGCGGGCGCGGAATCCCGGGCGGGCGAAATTCGAAACCTCGTAGTGTTCGTATCCCGCGGCGGTGAGCGTATCGTGCACGAGGCCGAACTCCGCTTCGCTGACCTCCTCCTCCACCGGCGCGAAGTCGCCCCGCGCGGCGCGGCGTCCGAAGGTCGTCGCGGGTTCGATCGTCAAATGGTATGCCGAAATGTGTTCGGGGCCGAGCGCCAGCGCCGTGTCGAGCGACCGCCGCAGCGTGTCGCCGCCGAATCCCGGCACGCCGAAGATCAGGTCGATCGTCAGGTTCCCGAACCCGGCTTCCCGGGCCCGTCTCACCGATTCGGCGGCCTGCGCCGCCGTGTGGCGGCGGTTCATCAGCTTCAGACACGCGTCGTCGAAGGACTGTATGCCGATCGAGAGGCGGTCGATGCCGGTCCGGCGGAGCGCCTCCAGGTATGCCGGCGTGAGGTCGTCGGGGTTGGCTTCGAGGGTCGTCTCCTCGACGGCCGAGCAGTCGAACAGCTCCGCGGCACGGGCCAGCAGCCCTCCGATCGTCTCCGGCGGACAGAGCGACGGCGTGCCGCCCCCGAAATAGCGCGTGCGGACAGGTTCGCCGCCCAGATAGTCGCGGCGCGCTTCGAGTTCGCGGCGCATCGCCTCCGCGAGCGGCTCCATGCGGTCCAGTTCGACGCTCTTGTAAAAGTCGCAGTAGGCGCAGACGCGCTTGCAGAAGGGAATATGGAAGTAAAGACCGGCCATAGCTACCAAAGATAACGAAAAATTCCGGATCCTGTTGCCGTTTCCTCCTGATTTCCTCCGGGTCCGTTTCCGTCCGGTCCGTCTTTTCCGGGTGTTTCGCTCTCTTCCGCACCGCCGTGCGGGCGGTCGCGCCTTCCGGACCATCCTGCTCCGGCGGATGGCGCGGACCGTGGGCGGCGGGGCGTTTGCGGACGAGGGGGCGGATTCCGCCCCTCGCGGGCCGGGGCGACCTGCGTATGTATTTGCAGGTTAAACCTATATGCGTATTGGAAAAAATAATAAATATTTTTCGTAATTTTTACTGTTATTCTTTTCACAAGAATAAAAGTTTTTCTACCTTTGTGCCGTCGGATTCCGCACATACGGAAGTGCGGCGTGCGACGTTGGAAAGAGAGTGGATTTCTAATTAAATATCAATTGCTATGGACAAGATGGATCTGAAAAAGTACGGGATCACGGGCGTGACCGAGATCGTGTACAATCCCTCGTACGACGAGCTGTTCCGTGAGGAGACCAAGAAAGGCCTGCGCGGCTTCGAGAAGGGTCAGTTGACCGACATGGGCGCCGTGAACGTGATGACGGGCGTCTATACCGGCCGTTCGCCCAAGGACAAGTTCTTCGTGATGGACGAGACCACCAAGGATACGATCTGGTGGACCTCCGACGAGTACAAGAACGACAACAAGCCCGTGACGAAGGCTGCGTGGAAGGAGCTGAAGAAGATCGCTTCGAAGGAGTTGTCGGGCAAGAAGCTCTACGTGGTGGACACCTTCTGCGGCGCCAACGAGAACACGCGTCTGAAGATCCGCTTCATCATGGAGGTGGCCTGGCAGGCTCACTTCGTGAAGAACATGTTCATCCGTCCGACGGACGCCGAACTGGAGAACTACGGCGAGCCCGACTTCGTGGTGCTCAACGCCTCGAAGGCCAAGGTGAAGGAGTACAAGAAGCTCGGCCTGAACTCGGAGACGGCCGTCGTGTTCAACCTCACCGAGAAGATGCAGGTGATCATCAACACGTGGTACGGCGGCGAGATGAAGAAGGGTATGTTCTCCTACATGAACTACCTGCTGCCGCTCAAGGGCATCGCTTCGATGCACTGCTCGGCCAACACGAACGAGAAGGGCGAGACGGCCATCTTCTTCGGTCTGTCGGGAACCGGCAAGACCACGCTTTCGACCGATCCGAAGCGTCAGCTCATCGGCGACGACGAGCACGGCTGGGACGACGACGGCGTATTCAACTTCGAGGGCGGCTGCTACGCCAAGGTCATCAACCTCTCGAAGGAGAACGAGCCGGACATCTGGAACGCCATCCGCCGCAACGCCCTGCTGGAGAACGTGACGGTGGACAAGAAGGGCAAGATCGACTTCGCCGACAAGTCGGTGACGGAGAACACCCGCGTGTCGTACCCGATCTTCCATATCGACAACATCGTGAAGCCCGTATCGAAGGCTCCGGCCGCCAAGAAGGTGATCTTCCTCTCGGCCGACGCATTCGGCGTGCTGCCTCCGGTTTCGATCCTGACTCCCGAGCAGACGAAGTACTACTTCCTCTCCGGTTTCACGGCCAAGCTGGCAGGTACGGAGCGCGGTATCACGGAGCCCACGCCGACCTTCTCGGCCTGCTTCGGCGCCGCCTTCCTGTCGCTGCACCCCACCAAGTACGGCGAGGAGCTCGTGAAGCGCATGCAGCAGTCGGGCGCTACGGCCTACCTCGTGAACACGGGTTGGAACGGCACGGGCAAGCGTATCTCGATCAAGGATACGCGCGGCATCATCGACGCCATCCTCGACGGCTCGATCGACAAGGCCCAGACCAAGACGCTGCCGATCTTCGACTTCAAGATCCCGACCGCTCTGCCGGGTGTGGATCCCAAGATCCTCGATCCGCGCGACACCTACAAGAGTGCCAAGGATTGGGACGTGAAGGCCGAGGACCTCGCAGGTCGCTTCGTCAAGAACTTCACGAAGTTCACCGGCAACGAGGAGGGCAAGAAGCTCGTGGCTGCCGGTCCGAAACTGAAATAATCGCCGCCCGGTCGATCCGGGTCGCCGGCGGGAGGTCCTTCGGGATCTCCCGCTTTTTCGTTCTGGGGCGGCACGAGGGCCGGTCGGAGTCGCCGTTCCGTTGCACCGTTTTCCGGTCGGTCCGGGCCGTCACGACCGTTCCCGCCCTTCCGGTCGCATCGGGGCCGTTCGGAGATTTCGGGCGTGCCGGAGGCGGGATGCCGGTCGGAAATTCCGGCGGTCCGGCGCATGTCCGGCGTTTTTTTCTATCTTTGCGAAAAGGGCCGCATCGTCGCGGCCCCGGAAAAATACCGTATCCATGAGATCCCGACTGTTCGTTCTCTTCGCGTTTTGTTTCGTGCCGCTCTGCGCCGCGGCGCAGGATTTTGCCGGCGTGTGGGAGGGTGCGCTCTCCGTCAATGGCGGCAGCGTGCGGCTGCTGTTCCGCGTTTCCGCTTCGGAGCGGGGATATGAGGCCGTGCTGGACAGCCCCGATCAGGGTGTGCGGGGAATTCCCGTGGATTCGGTCTCCGTCGGCGGTTCGGAGGTCGTCTTCGGCGTTGCGGCGTTGCAGGCCTCCTACCGGGGCGCGCTGCTGCCCGGAGATATGCTTGTCGGGGTGTTCCGGCAGGGCGGGATGGATTTCTCGCTGCTGCTCAGACGCCGCGATCCGGCTGCGACCGCCCGGCCGCAGGAGCCGCGGCCGCCCTATCCCTATGTGAGCCGCGAGGTGTCGTTTCCGAGCCGGGCGGAGGGCGTGACGCTTCGCGGTACGCTGACGTTGCCCGCCGGGGAGCGTCCTGCGGCCGCCGTGGTGCTGGTGACCGGAAGCGGGCAGCAGAACCGCGACGAAGAGGTGTTCGGCCACAAGCCTTTCCTGGTGATCGCCGATTTCCTGACGCGCCGCGGGATCGCCGTGCTGCGTTACGACGACCGCGGCTTCGGTGTGCCGGAGGAGGAGCGGCGGCGTCTGCTGGAGCGTGCCGCGACGGCCGATTTCGCGCTCGACGCGCTGGGGGCCTTCGACTTCCTGCGTGCACAGGTAGGTTCCGGTTCGCCGCAGGTCGGGATTCTGGGCCATAGCGAAGGCGGGACGGTCGCCTTTCTGGCTGCTGCGGAGGAGCCGCGGGTGGCGTTCGTGGTGTCGATGGCGGGGCTGGCCGTCCGGGGCGACCGGGCGAGTCTCCGGCAGAACCGCCGGGCGATGGAGTTGCAGGGGTTCGATGCCGCCCTGACGGAGGCGTGCTGTTCGCTGCTGGAGCGGATTTATGCGGAGGTCCGGGAACGTCCGCAGGAGCGTCTGGCGGCGGAGTGCGGGGAGGTGAAGGCCCGTCTTGCGGCCGCGGAGCCGGCCGTGTCGCTGCCGCGGCCCGTCCGGGAGAGGCTGTTGGCGCTGCTCGACGAAGCCGCCTCGAATGCGTGGGTTTACCGTTTCCTGACCTTCGATCCGTCGGAGGCGATCGCTCGTGCGGGCGGCCGCCCCGTGCTGGCGCTCAACGGATCGCTCGACCGGCAGGTGGACGCCGCGGAGAATCTCGGGGCGATCCGCCGGCTGCTCGCCTCTTCGGAGCGGCTGACCGTCCGGGAGTACGGGGGACTGAACCATCTGTTCCAACCCTGCACGACGGGCGACGTCTCCGAATACGAGACGATCGGCGTGACCGTGGCCCCCGAAGTGCTCGAGGAACTGGCGGCATGGATCGCGGCGGTGGGGGCGGAAGGCGCACGGACAGGAGCTGCCCGTTCCGACGGCCGGTGAAAACGTAGCGGGAGGTCCCGAGGGGCCTCCCGCTACGGTATTCGTGCGGCGGCGGTCACCGCTCCCGGGGTTTGAAGATGCGGTAGCCGATCGAGACGCCGATCTTGTTGGGATACCATTCCGACGAGCCGTTGAACGGGTCGGGATGCTCGGGCTGCACCGGCCGGTGGGGGTGCATGTCGATCTCGCCGTCGAAGCTGTAACCGTTGTAGTGGCTGTCCATCCACGACCAGCCCAGGAAGGCGTCGAGCAGCCACCGTTCGCCCAATTGGCGTTCCCAGCCCACGCAGAGACCGATCATCATGCCGTAACCCTTGCAGTAGCGGTCCTCGAACTTGAGCGACCAGTTCTCGATGTAGGGTTTCGACATGTCGAAGGCCATCATGCCGAGGTTGGCTCCCAGGTACCAGCCGCGGTTGTGCTCCTTGAAGTAGCGGCGGTATTCGCCCATGAAGATCGCGAAGAGCATGTGTTTGCTGTCGATCGACTTCCAGGGCGAGACGACGATGTCGGTCTGCAACGTGGATTTGGGCGAGACGGCGAACTCCACCGAGGGGTTCACCACGCCTACCAGCGCATAGAGCGCGTTGAGTTTCACGTATCCCTGGGCGGCGGCGCGCTGCGGCCCGGCGAGCGGTGCGAGGAGCAGGAGCAGCGCGGCTTTGCAAAGCAGGTTTCTCATGACGTCGAAAGGGTTGGGTCGGGCAAATATATGAAAAAATCCGGCCCGATTCATGCCGGGGCCGGATTTTTTCGCGGTGCGTGCGGTTGCGCGTCACACGGTCATGATCTCCTTCTCTTTCTTCGCGATCGCCTCGTCGAGGAGTTTCGTGAACTTTTCGAGCAGCTTCTGCGACTGGGTTTCCCCGTCCTTCGATTCGTCCTCGGGCATACCCTCCTTCTGGGCCTTCTTGAAGGCTTCCACGGCATCGCGGCGGGCGTTGCGCAGCGAGATGCGGGCCGTTTCGGCCTCGCCGCGCACCTGCTTCACGAGGTCCTTGCGGCGCTCCTCGGTCAGGGGCGGGATCGACAGGCGGATCTGCTCGCCGTTGTTCGAGGGCGTCAGTCCGATGTTCGAGTCGATGATCGCCTTCTCGATGGGGCGCAGCATGTTCTTGTCCCACGGCTGGATCAGGATGGTCTTGGCGTCGGGCACGGTGACGCTGGCGGCGCCCGACACGGGAACCTGCGAGCCGAAATAATCGACCATCACGCCGTTGAGCACGTTGGGCGACGCTTTGCCGGCGCGCACGTTGAGCAGCTCCTCCTCGAGGTGGTCGATGGCCTTCTGCATGCGGAGGGAGGCTTCGTTGAGAATCGTCTTGGTATCCATAAGTCTCTATCGGGTTTGATTTTCGAGCGTTTTTTCGATGGCGCGCAGCAGGGCGTCGAACTCCTCGTCGTCGTAGTCCACGGAGGCCAGGACCACCTTGCCCTCGCGGTCGATCAGGAAGTTGCGCGGAATGTAATTCGAGGCGTAGAGGCCGAACACGGCCTTCGTCGAATCGAGCCCCATCGGGAAGTCGTAGCCGTTCTTTTCGCGGAACGCCCCGACGGCGCTGCGCCCTTCGCCGCGCGATACGGGCAGGAAGACGAAGTCGCGACCGGCGAAGCGTTCGATGATATCCTTCCCGACGCGCGTCATCTCCTTCCGGCAGGGCGGACACCACGTGGCCCAGAAATTCAGCAGGACCACCTTCCCGCGCAGCTCCGAGAGGGTGACCTGCGAGCCGTCGAACATCGTGACGGTGAAATCGGGGGCCTCGTCGCCCGCCCGGACGAGCGTGGCGGCTTCCTCTTCCGTCGTACCGCCCTTCGCCGCGCGGCCGCCGCACGAGGGCAGCAGCAGGATGACGGCCAGGACGATGGCGATCAGCGCCAGCAGTATCCAGAGCGACCGGTCGCTTTTTCTCTTCTTTCGGATCGTCTTCATCGTTACGGCTTTACGCGTGTTCCGATTCCCTCTCCGGCAAGTACCCTGCCGAGATTGCCCGCGGTGTCCATGTCGAACACGACGATTTCGAGCCGGTTCTCGCGGCAGAGCGTGAAGGCCGTGAGGTCCATGACCTTGAGCCGCCGGGCGAGCACCTCCTCGAAGGTGATCTCGTCGAACTTCACGGCGGCGGGGTCCTTCTCCGGATCGGCCGTGTAGATGCCGTCCACGCGCGTGCCCTTCAGCAGGACGTCGGCCTCGGTCTCGATGCCGCGCAGCGCGGCGGCCGAATCGGTCGTGAAGTAGGGGTTCGACGTGCCGCCTCCGACGATCACCACGTAACCCGCCTCGAGGTACTCGATGGCGCGGGCCTTGGAGTAGTATTCGCCCACGGGCTCCATGCGGATCGACGTGAGCACCTTGCACTTCACGCCGTTGTCCTCGAGCGCCGACTGCAACGCCAGCGAGTTGATGATCGTGGCCAGCATTCCCATCTGGTCGCCCTTCACGCGGTCGAAACCCCGCTTGGCGCCCGTGAGGCCGCGGAATATGTTGCCGCCGCCGATGACGATGCCGATCTGTACGCCGGCCGCCGCCGCATCGCGGATCTGTTCGGCGTAGGATTGCAGCACGGCGGGCGAAAGCCCGTACTGCTCGCGTCCCTGCAGCGATTCGCCGCTCAGTTTCAGAAGTATTCGCTTGTATTTCATGGTCCGTGGCGATTTATCGTATTGCGAAGATAGGAAAATTTTCGGAATAATCCGCAATCGGTTCCGATCTTTCCGGACGCTCTTCTCCGTGCGGGCGATTCGCCGAATAAAATTTGGCATTGCGCCGCTCTTGCACTATCTTTGCGAGGAATAACCCCGGTCCGGGGCGCGCGCCGCGCGTCCCGTGTGAACAGAAAATGGCGGAAAACTTTGAATTGCTGCATACGGTCTCCTCGCCGCGCGATCTGAAAAAGCTCTCGCCGGAGGAGTTGCGCCGCTATTGCGACGAGCTGCGGCGGTATATCATCGACCAGTGCGCGGTCAATCCGGGCCATCTGGCCTCGAGCCTCGGCGCTGTGGAGCTGGCCGCCGCGCTGCACTATGTCTATGACACGCCCGAGGACAAGATCGTCTGGGACGTCGGCCACCAGACCTACGCCCACAAGATCATCACGGGGCGCTGCGAGGCGTTCCGGACCAAGCGGCGCCTGGGAGGCATTAGCGGCTTTCCGCGCATGGCCGAGAGCGAGTACGACGCCTTCGGGGGCGGGCACGCCTCGGTGTCGATCTCCGCGGCGTTCGGCATGGCCAAGGCCGCCGAGCTGCGGGGCGAGCGGCGGAAGGTCGTGGCCGTGATCGGCGACGGCTCGATGACCGGCGGCCTGGCGTTCGAGGGGCTGAACAACGCCGGAGCCAGCAAGCGGACCGACCTGCTGGTGATTCTCAACGACAACCACATGGCCATCGACCAGGCGACGGGCGCGCTGAAGAACTACCTGCTGAAGATCTCGACCTCGGTGCACTACAACCGGTTCAAGCAGCGGCTGTGGGGCCTGCTGTCGCATACGCCGCGTCTGCTGCGCCTGTGCCAGCAGGCGGGCAACGCCGTCAAGCAGGGGGTGCTCAACAAGAGCAATCTGTTCGAGAGCCTCAATTTCCGTTACTTCGGGCCGGTGGACGGCCACAACCTCGGGGAGTTGGTGCGGACGCTGCGCGCGATGCACGACATCGAGGGACCTAAGCTGCTGCACGTGATGACCGTAAAGGGCAAGGGCTACCTTCCGGCCGAGCACGATCAGTCGGTGTGGCATGCCCCGGGGTGCTTCAACCCCGACACGGGCGAGCGGATCGCCCCGAAAGGCGGCCCGGCCCGCTACCAGGACGTCTTCGGCGAGACGCTGCTGGAACTGGCCCGCCTCGACGCCCGCGTGGTGGGCGTCACGCCCGCCATGCCGTCGGGCTGTTCGATGAACATTCTGATGCGCGAGATGCCCGACCGCTGTTTCGACGTGGGCATCGCCGAAGGGCACGCCGTGACCTTCTCGGCCGGACTGGCCGCCGCGGGGATGGTTCCCTTCTGCAATATCTATTCGACCTTCATGCAGCGCGCCTACGACAACGTGATTCACGACGTGGCGATCCAGGACCTGCCGGTGGTGATGTGCCTCGACCGGGGCGGCCTGGTCGGCGAGGACGGCGTGACGCACCACGGAGTCTTCGACATGGCCGCCTTCGGCGCCGTGCCGGGGCTGGTGATTGCCGCGCCGATGAACGAACCCGAACTGCGTGATCTGATGTACACGGCCCTCCGGTCGGGGCATCCCTTCATGATCCGCTATCCGCGCGGCTGCGGCGAGGGGCTGCCGTGGCGCGGTGAGGCGTTCCGCGAGCTGCCCGTGGGGCGGGGACGCCGCCTGCGCGACGGCTCCGACGTGGCGCTGGTGACGGTCGGTACGGCCGGCAACGCCGCCGCCCGGGCCGCGGAGCGTGCGGCGGAGGCGGGCGTGCGCGTCGCGCACTACGATCTGCGTTTCGTCAAGCCGCTCGACGAGGCGTTGCTCGACGAGGCGGGCCGCCGCTTCAGGCGGGTGGTGACCGTCGAGGACGGCTGCCTGCGCGGCGGTGTCGGCGAGGCCGTCGCGGCGTTCTTCAACGCCGGGGGATACGATGTACGGGTCCGTTCGCTCGGCATCGGTGACGAATGGGTCGAACACGGTACGCCGGCCCAGTTGCAGGCCCTTTGCGGATACGACGAGGAGGCCGTCCTCCGGGCGCTGCTCGCGGCGGCCGGGAAGTGACGCGACGCCCTTTCGGCACGGATTCTGCGGGGCGTTTCGGAAAAAGTTCGCGGAGTATGAAAATCGTGATTATCTGTCTGCTCGTGGCGCTGATGGCGGCCGCGGTGACCTACGGCATGAGCCGTTCGGCGCGGATCGACTCGGCACCGGTCTCGTCGTTCGATCTCGGACGCTATCTGGGGACGTGGTACGAAATCGCCCGTTACGACAACCGTTTCGAGCGGGGCCTGCAGGAGGTGCGTGCCGAATACCGGCTTCTCGCACCCGGCCGCATCGAAGTCGTCAATAGCGGCGCGGATGCCTCGGGCCGCCGCCGCGAAGCCGTGGGCAGGGCCCGTCCGGGCCGCAGGCCGGGGCAGCTGCGGGTGTCGTTCTTCTGGATTTTCTATTCGGACTACAACGTGCTGGCGCTGGGCGACGACTACGGCTGGGCGCTGGTCGGCGGCGGCTCTCCGAAATACCTCTGGATTCTTTCGCGCACGCCGTCGCTTCCGCAGGAGACGCTGGAACGGATTCTGAAGCTGGCCTCCGACCGGGGGTACGACACC
Source organism: Alistipes sp. Marseille-P2263 (assembly GCF_018101075.1). NCBI lineage: Bacteria > Pseudomonadati > Bacteroidota > Bacteroidia > Bacteroidales > Rikenellaceae > Alistipes > Alistipes sp. Marseille-P2263. The sequence goes on along the minus strand of NZ_JAGQEJ010000008.1, from coordinate 4,082 downwards.
GACCGGCTCCTGTTCGTCGATCAGACGCGGTGACCTATCGCAGCGTGAAGTGCGGCTCGTCGCCGCGGCTGCGTTCCGGGTCGAACCGGAATCCTTCCCATTCGAACGTTTTCAGCCCCTCCGGGTCCGCGATGCGATGCCGGAGGATATGGCGTGTCATCTCCCCGCGGCACATTTTCGCATAGACGACGACGGTTTTCATCCGGTTGCCTTCGCGGATGCGGAATTCGGGCGTTACGACCCGCACCTCGCGGCAGACCCGCTGCCAGTCGAAGAGCCGTTTCATCTCGGCGCTGGCCAGATTGACCAGCACGCCGTCGTCGCGGCGGACCCGCTCGATGAGCGGTCCGGTCAGCCGGTCCCGCCACCATTCGAAGAGATTCGGCGCCTCCTCGCCGGGCGGAGCGACGCTCCCTTCGAGGCGGTAGGGGCGGATGGCGTCGAGCGGACGGAGCAGTCCGTAGAGGAACGAGGTGATGCTGAGGTGTTCCTGCGCGTAGGCGAAATCCGCGGGCGAGAACTCCGCGGGGGCAATATGTCTGAAGACGACGCCCGTGTAGGCGGTGATGGCCGGGAGCTGCGGTGCGTCGTGGAAGGCGAGGTAGCGGCGGCGGTTTTCGGCGGCGATGCGCGGGTTCACGCGCAGCATCCGTTCCAGCTCCCCGGCGGGCAGCGCGGCCAGCCGGAGGGCCAGTCCGGCAGCTTCCGCCTCGAAGAGCGGCCGGGTCGTGCGGGGCGCGGCGACGGCGGCGGTGCCGGTCATCGTCTTGGCGCAGGAGATCAGAATCTGCATGGCAGGGGAATTTCGGAAGATCGGAACGGTTCGGGAACGAACGCCCGGCCGGCGGGCGCTTCCATCGTGACGGAGCGGATCATGCGACCGAGCAGGGAATGCCGAGGGCTTCGACGCGGGAGGCGATGGCCAGCAGCTCCTCGCGGGGAACCTTTTCGAGCGTTTGGCAGGGGGTGTCGCGGTCGAGCGAATAGACCATCACCTGCCGGGGGCGGATTTCGTCCGCGAGGGCGAGCCATGCCGCGACCTCCTCTTCGGTGGTATTGTCGATCGGTGCGCCGCCGCACTCGCCGCGCAGGAACATGGTCTGTAGGATCATGCGCCCCCCGAAACGCTTCATCCGCTCGACGGTGTCGCGGACCGAATAGGCGGGGCTCTGCGGGTTGTTCATCCGGCGCACGGTCGCATCGAGCGCCGAGTCGAGCTTCAGGATGTTGTTGTCCACCCGCGACAGGGCGCGGCAGACCTCCTCGCGGTGGAGCTGCGTGGCGTTGGAGAGCACGGAGACCTTCGCTCCGGGGCACAGCCCGTCGCGCAGGGCCAGCGTGTCGTCGATCACCTCCTCGAACCGGGGGTGCATGGTCGGCTCGCCGTTGCCCGCGAAGGTGATGACGTCGGGCGGCGTGCCTGCGTCCACCATGCGGCGCAGCGTCTCGCCGAGCAGGCGGCGGACGTCGTCGCGGGCGTTGAACCGGCGCGCTCCGGGGTGGTCGGCATTCCAGCCGCATTCGCAGTAGATGCAGTCGAACGAACAGAGTTTCGACTCCGTGGGCAGCAGATTGACGCCCAGCGAGAGGCCCAGCCGCCGCGAATGCACCGGGCCGAAGATGATGTCGTGATAGAGTGAGGTCATACGGCAAAAATAGGGAAAATTCCCGGAATATGTCCTCCGGAGCGCCGGAAAACCCGCCTCGCGGAACACTCCGGGCGGAACGGCTGCGCGGCGGGCCGCTCCGTCCGGTATCCGGGGCGAAAAATAAGTATAAATACGCATCCCCGTGGTACAAAAAACGGCTACTTTTGACTGCCGAATCGGTTCGATTCGCGCCTTTGTGTGTCCGAATCGAACGAAAATGGAGGTTAAATTACATTAAATCAGATAAATATGGTTGATATTTTTGCACGCCTCGAAAAAAATGCGGGCGGACCTATCGGTCAGTACATGTCGTACGCTCACGGCTATTTCGCCTTCCCGAAACTCGAGGGCGAGATCGGTCCCCACATGGTGTTCCGGGGAAAGAAGATGCTCAACTGGAGCCTGAACAACTACCTGGGACTGGCCAACCATCCCGAGGTGCGCAAGGCCGATGCCGAAGGCGCCGCCGAGTTCGGCATGGCGGCTCCGATGGGAGCGCGCATGATGAGCGGCCAGACCAAATACCACGAGCGGCTGGAACGCGAGTTGGCCGAGTTCGTCGGCAAGGAGGACGCCTTCCTGCTCAACTTCGGCTACCAGGGCATGCTGTCGATCATCGACTGCCTGCTCACCCCCCGCGACGTGGTGGTTTACGACGCCGAGGCGCATGCCTGCATCATCGACGGCCTGCGTCTGCACAAGGGCAAGCGCTTCGTCTATGGCCACAACGACATGGATTCGCTGCGTCTGCAACTCAAACACGCCACCGAACTGGCCGAGGAGCAGAACGGCGGCGTGCTGGTCATCACCGAAGGCGTGTTCGGCATGAAGGGCGACCTGGGCAAACTCGACGAGATCGTGGCGCTGAAGAAGGACTTCCAGTTCCGCCTGCTGGTGGACGATGCGCACGGCTTCGGTACGATGGGCGAGGGCGGCCGCGGCACGGCTTCGCATTTCGGCGTGGTGGACGGCGTGGACGTGCTTTTCAACACCTTCGCCAAGTCGATGGCCGGCATCGGAGCATTCGTGAGCGGCCCCCGCTGGCTGATCAACCTGCTGCGTTACAACATGCGTTCGCAGCTCTACGCCAAGTCGCTCCCGATGCCCATGGTGATCGGCGCGCTGAAGCGTCTGGAGCTGATCCGCAACCACCCCGAGTACCAGCAGAAACTCTGGGAGATCGTCCGCGCATTGCAGAGCGGTCTGAAGGAGAACGGGTTCAATATAGGTGTGACGAATTCGCCCGTGACCCCCGTTTTCATGAAGGGCGGCATTCCCGAGGCGACGAACCTGATCGTCGATCTGCGCGAGAACCACGGCGTGTTCTGTTCGATCGTCGTCTATCCGGTGATCCCGAAGGGCGAGATCATTCTGCGCGTGATTCCGACGGCGGCCCATACGCTCGAGGACGTGAACTATACGCTCGAGGCGTTCAAGTCGGTGCGCGACAAGCTCGAAAGCGGTTACTATGCGAGCCTGCCCATTCCGGTCCGCGCCGACGAGGGATTCAAGGTCCGCTGATCCGGTCCCGGTTTCGGCGGGAGCCCGATTCCCGGATAAATTCGCGACACCTCCGGCCCTGCGGCCGGGGGTGTCTGTTTTTCGAGAGGCATTCGGGATGGGTGCGGAGCCGGTTCGGAACGGGCCTTTCGGCCGGGCCGGGAGATCTGCGTTTTCCGTAGGATTTTGTTCCCGGACGGAAGCCGGACCGGCGAGGCGGACGGCCCCGTTTCCCGGGAGTCTGGTCCGGACGGGCGGAAGGACGGGGTGTTCCGGTCCGATGGCATTCGCTGAAACCGTCGTTTGGAACAGGGGGAGAGGGCCTCTCCGGACGGTTGTCAGGGGATGGGAGCTCGTTGCCCGGATGTTGCCCGGAAACTGCCTGGAAGTGAAGCCGGGGCTCCGGGCCGATCGGCCGAATGATTTCTCCTTCCGGGGACCGGATTGTTTGGGCGTTTCGGCGCGAATTTCGGCGCGGGTCCCGGTTGCGGCATTTCGGGCCGGAAGATGGCCGGGCCGGAAGCGGTCACGGTGTCGGTTTTTGCCGCGGCCCTGCCGCCGTGAGTCGCGGCATTTGACGGCCGGATGGCTCTGAGCATGCCTTTGGCGGCGGAATCCGGAATTTTCCCCGGAAAATTTTGGCGGAATGAATTTTTCCGTTTATATTTGCAGTCCCGAAACGAAAGTTTCGGCATATTTGCGGAAATAGCTCAGTTGGTAGAGCGCAACCTTGCCAAGGTTGAGGTCGCGGGTCCGAGTCCCGTTTTCCGCTCGGAGAACCTTTGAAAGAAAAGGAGACAAGAAGCAAAATCCTTATGTATCAATGATACGTAAGGTTTTTTGTTTTCGGGGCATAGTGTATTCGGAATCGGGTTGTCCTCTTCTCGATCCGGCCCCGTTCGTCCCGGTCCGGGAAGAGGACGCGAATTGCGG
>NZ_JAGQEJ010000007.1:0-205752 GCF_018101075.1 Alistipes sp. Marseille-P2263 | reverse complement strand
GGAGAGGCCGGAACCCGCCGCTCCGCCCCGCCGCCCCTTCTTCGGAACGTCGCAATCTTCCTTCGCCCCGTCCGTCGCCGGCTGCGCAAAAACGGGCGGGCAAAATACCGGATTGCAGGTATTCTGACGGCTGTTTCATACGAAATGCAAGCGACTGTCCCGTTTTCCCGAAAAATTCGCTTATCTTTGCACGCCGAAATACGACAATTTAAATCTCAAAAAGAACAATATCTTCTATGGAACCGAACAAAACCTTCATCGACGGGCTTTGGAGCAAAGAGATCAACGTCACGAGCTTCGTACAGACGAACATCACCCCCTATCTGGGCGACGCTTCGTTCCTGCAGGGCCCGACCGAGCGTACCAAACACATCTGGAATCTCTGCCTCGAGGCCCTCGAAGAGGAGCGTCGGAACAACGGCATCCGTTCGCTGGACAACAAGACCGTCTCGACCATCACCTCGCACAAGGCCGGCTACATCGACCGCGAGCAGGAACTGATCGTGGGCCTGCAGACCGACGAGTTGCTCAAGCGCGCCATCAAGCCTTTCGGCGGCATCAACGTCGTCTCGCGCGCCTGCAAGGAGAACGGGACGGACGTGGACGAGAAGGTGAAGGACATCTTCACCCACTACCGCAAGACGCACAACGACGGCGTGTTCGACGTTTACACCGAAGAGATCCGCTCGTTCCGTTCGCTGGGCTTCCTGACGGGCCTTCCGGACAACTACGCCCGCGGCCGCATCATCGGCGACTACCGCCGTCTGGCGCTCTACGGAACCGACCGCCTGATCGAGGCCAAGCAGCAGGACCTCCGCAACCTCACCGGCCCGATGACCGAGGCCCGCATCCGCCTGCGCGAGGAGGTCGCCGAGCAGATCAAGGCCCTGAAGGAGATCCGCACGCTGGGCGAGTACTACGGCCTGGACCTGAGCCGTCCGGCCCATTCGGCGCAGGAAGCCGTGCAGTGGGTTTACATGGCCTACCTCGCGGCCGTCAAGGAGCAGGACGGCGCCGCCATGTCGCTGGGCAACGTCTCGTCGTTCCTCGACATCTTCATCGAGTACGACCTCGCGCACGGCCTGATCGACGAAACGTTCGCACAGGAGCTCATCGACCAGTTCGTCATCAAGCTCCGCATGGTCCGCCACCTGAGAATGCAGTCCTACAACGACATCTTCGCCGGCGACCCGACGTGGGTGACCGAGGCCATCGGCGGCCGCTTCAACGACGGCCGGACGAAGGTGACGAAGACCTCGTTCCGCTTCCTGCAAACGCTCTACAACCTCGGTCCCTCGCCCGAGCCCAACATGACGGTGCTCTGGAGCCCCGAGCTGCCGCAGGGCTTCAAGGAGTTCTGCGCCAAGGTGTCGGCCGACACCAGCTCGATCCAGTACGAGAACGACGAGCTGATGCGCGAGGTGCGCGGCTCGGACGACTACGGCATCGCCTGCTGCGTGTCGTATCAGGACATCGGCCGTCAGATCCAGTTCTTCGGCGCCCGCGCCAACCTGGCCAAGGCACTGCTGCTGGCCATCAACGGCGGCCGCTGCGAGAACACCGGCACGCTGATGGTCAAGGGCATTCCGGCCCTCTCGGAGGGGCCGCTGCGCTTCGAGGAGGTGATGCAGAACTACAAGAAGGTGCTGCACGAGATCGCCCGCATCTACAACGAGGCCATGAACATCATCCACTACATGCACGACAAGTATTACTACGAGAAGGCGCAGATGGCCTTCGTGGATACCGACCCGCGCATCAACCTCGCCTACGGCGTGGCCGGACTGTCGATCGCCATCGATTCGCTGTCGGCCATCAAGTACGCCACGGTGACGCCCCGCCGCAACGCCGAGGGGCTGACCGAGGGCTTCGACATCGAGGGCGACTTCCCCTGCTTCGGCAACAACGACGACAGGGTGGACCACCTCGGCGTCGATCTGGTCTACTACTTCAGCGAGGAACTCAAGAAGCTGCCCGTTTACAAGAACGCGCGCCCCACGCTGTCGCTGCTGACGATCACCTCGAACGTCATGTACGGCAAGAAGACCGGCGCGACGCCCGACGGACGCGCCAAGGGCGTGGCTTTCGCTCCGGGCGCCAACCCGATGCACGGACGCGACAAGAGCGGCGCGATCGCCTCGCTCGCCTCGGTGGCCAAACTCCGCTACCGCGACTCGCAGGACGGCATCTCGAACACCTTCTCGATCGTGCCGAAGTCGCTGGGCCCCACCGATCAGGACCGAGTGGACAACCTGGTGACGATGCTCGACGGCTACTTCACCAAAGGGGCGCACCACCTGAACGTGAACGTGCTGAACCGCTCGATGCTCGAGGACGCGATGGAGCACCCCGAGAAGTATCCGCAGCTGACGATCCGCGTGTCGGGCTACGCCGTGAACTTCACGAAGCTGAGCCGCGAACACCAACTGGAGGTCATCAGCCGCAGCTTCCACGAACGCATGTAGGACGACGCCATGTTACGCGTACACTCCTACGAATCCATGGGAACTTTCGACGGGCCGGGACTCCGGCTCGTCGTTTTCCTGCAAGGCTGCAACTTCCGCTGCCTTTACTGCGCCAATCCCGACACGATCGAAGCCTGCGGCGGCACGCCGACCGAAGCCGCGGAGATTCTCCGCATGGCCCGGGACCAGAAACCCTTCTTCGGCCGGCGGGGCGGCGTCACCTTCTCGGGCGGCGAGCCGACGTTCCAGGCCGCGGAGCTGATTCCGCTCGTCCGGGCGCTGCGGGCCGAAGGGATCCACGTCTGCCTCGACTCGAACGGCGGGGTGTGGAATCCCGCCGTCGAGGAGCTGCTGGGGCTGGCGGACCTCGTGCTGCTCGACGTCAAGCAGGCCGCCCCGGAACGCCACCGGGCGCTCACCGGGCGCGACAACGCCCCCACGCTGCGCACCGCGGCGTGGCTCGAGGAGCACGACAGGCCCTTCTGGCTGCGCTACGTGCTCGTTCCGGGATACAGCGACGCCGAGGAGGACATCCGCGCCCTCGGAGAGCGTCTCGGCGGATACCGGATGATCGAACGGGTCGAACTGCTGCCCTATCACACCCTCGGCGTACACAAATACGAAGCGATGGGGCTGGAGTATCCGCTGCGCGACGTGCGCGAAAACACCCCCGAGCAGCTCGACCGCGCCGCGGCCCTGCTCAGGGAGTACTTCCGGACGGTGGTGGTGAACTGATCCCGAAAAGGGGAGGGAACGCAAAGCGGCCGTTCGGACGGAGAAATACGGAACCGCGGCGCAGCCGGCCGCCATCGCCATTCGGGAAAGCGCCGCATCGGGGAAGTCCGCGCACGGGATCCGGTCCCGGGCGAGCCCGTCCGGGCAACGCGACGGAACATCCCCGGAAAGCGCGGAGGGACTCACAGCGGAAAAACAGGGTTCCGGAAAAATCGTTCGGGCAATTCGGCTTTTCCCACGATAAATCCGGAACCGGCCGCACTGACATAGCGGCCGGTTCCGGATTTTTTCGTATCTTCGCCGGAAATCAACCCGAAACTGCCATGAGCGAACGACTGCCCGACCTGAAAACCGCCTCCCGCGAGCGCATCGGCTGGATCGACCTGCTGCGCGTCCTCGCCTGTTTCCTGGTGGTGTTCTCCCACTGCTGCGATCCCTTCGTCGCCGTCTTCGACAGCGACCGTCCGACCTTCCTCTACGGCTGTTTCTCGGGCAGCCTGGTCCGCTGCTGCGTCCCGCTGTTCGTCATGATGACGGGCGTGCTGCTGCTTCCCGTGCGCACCGACACGGCGGTCTTCTACCGCAAACGCATCGGACGCATCCTGCTGGCGCTCATCTTCTGGTCCGTGGCGCTGCCCCTGCTCTACCTCCTTTACACCCGGATCGCTCCGGAGACGTCGCTCGACGCCGGGAACTACACCTGGGAGGCCACGCTTCCCAAACTTTGGAACTTCATATTCAACTTCACCTACGAAACCACGCCGCTGTGGTATCTCTACATGCTCGCAGGGCTTTACCTCGTCATGCCCGTCCTGAGCGCATGGCTCGAGCGGGCCTCGCGGCGCGACCTGCGCATCCTGCTCGGCATCTGGGGCATCACGCTGCTGCTGCCCTACGTCAAACTCCTCGCGCCGCTGGCGGGATACGCCGGAAACTACGGCAACATGGGCCTCTACGGCATCTGCGACTGGAACGAATTCGGCACCTTCCACTACGTCTCGGGCTTCGCCGGATACCTCGTGCTGGCCCACTACCTCGTCAAATTCCCGCCCGCCTGGAGCTGGCGTCGGACGCTCGGCGTCTGCATCCCGCTCTTCGCCGTCGGCTACCTCGTCACGGCCTTCGGCTACGTGCTGCTGCAAAAGCACTTCCCGGGCAACTACGCCTACCTCGAAATCGTCTGGTACTTCGCGGGCATCAACGTCTTCATGATGACCCTTCCGGTCTTCCTCGTCGTGCAGAAACTCGCCTCGCGGCCCCGGGCATGGCTCGCGCGGATCGCGGGCGCGACGTTCGGCATCTACCTCTGCCACTTCGTCTTCGTACAGGCGGGCTACGACCTCATCGGCCGGATCCCGGGACTGCCCGTGCCGGTGCGCATCGTCCTGAACGCCTGCGCGGCCTTCGCCGTGAGCTACGGCGCGGTATGGCTCATGCAGCGCAGCCGCATCACGCGGCGGCTGGTGGAGTGAACCGTTGCGCCGCCCTCTCAAAATGAAAGGGAGGGTCTCATTTTGAGAGAGCCGAACGATTCTCCGGCACGCCCTTAATCGCTTGCTGTCAATACGGTATATTCCGGACGGGCGCTTTGTACGCAAATTGCGGCCGTCGGGAGCATGAAACTTTACATCGTATCGAACCGCTTGCCTGTGAAGGTTTCCGAGCAGGAGGGGCGTCTGCTTTTCGCGCGCAGCGAGGGCGGCCTCGCCACCGGACTGGACTCCCTGCACACCGATTACGAAAAACACTGGATCGGCTGGCCGGGATTCTGCCCCGACGGGGAAGAGTGCCGCCGGAAGACGGCCGACGAACTGGAGGCCCTGCGTTTCCATCCGGTCTTTCTCACCGCCGGCCAGATCGCCGACTACTACGAAGGTTACAGCAACAGCACGATCTGGCCCCTGTGCCACTACTTCTTCGCCTATACCCGCTACAAGGCGAGCTACCGCGAGGCCTACCGCGCCGTGAACCGTCTTTTCTGCGAGACGGTCTGCCGGCTGGCCGAGCCGGGCGACATCGTATGGGTGCAGGACTACCAACTGATGCTCCTGCCGGGCATGCTGCGGGAAGCCCGCCCCGAACTGGAGATCGGCTATTTCCACCACATTCCCTTCCCCTCCTACGAACTGTTCCGCATCCTGCCCGAACGCGCCGAAGTGCTGCGGGGGCTGCTGGGCGCCGACCTCGTGGCCTTCCACACGCACGACTACATGCGCCATTTCATCAGCACGGTGGAACGGGTCCTGCACCTCGATTTCCGGCTCGACGAGGTGCAGCTCGGCGACCGCGTGGTCCGCGTGAACGCCCTGCCCATGGGGATCAACTACGACCTCTACCACGGCGCCTCGCAGAAGCCCGAGGTCCGCGCCGCCGTCGAACGCACCCGCCGCCTCTTCGGATCGCACAAGCTGGTGCTCGCCGTGGACCGGCTCGATTACAGCAAGGGCATCCTCCACCGGCTCTGGGGCTTCGCCGCATTTCTGGAGCACCATCCCGAATACCGCGGGCAGGTGACCTTGGCCATGGTGATCGTCCCCTCGCGCGACCACGTGGGAAGCTACGCCGAACTGAAGACGCGCATCGACGAGGAGATCGGCTCGATCAACGGCAAGTACTCCACGATGGACTGGACGCCGGTGTGCTACTTCTACCACGGCTTCGCCTTCGAGGAGCTGGCCGCCATGTACTGCGTCGCCGACGTGGCACTCGTCACACCCCTGCGCGACGGCATGAACCTCGTGGCCAAGGAGTACATAGCCACCAAGACCGACAATCCGGGCGTACTGATACTGAGCGAAATGGCCGGTGCTGCCGTCGAACTGTCCGAGGCCCTGCAGATCAATCCCAACGACATCGGACAGATCGAACGGAGCCTCGTCGAGGCATTGACCATGCCGGTCGGGGAACAGCGGCGGCGCATCCGCGACATGCAGCGGACGATCTGCACGCAGACCGTGGACAAATGGGCCGCCGATTTCCTCGAAGAACTGGACGCCACCCGGCGGAAAAACGAACGCCTGCGCCGCAAACGCATCTCCGTCGGAACGACGGCGGCCGTCAGGGCGGCCTACGGCCGGGCAAAGCGGCGGCTGCTCCTGTTCGACTACGACGGAACGCTGGCCGCCCTGCGTCCCCGTCCCGAGGACGCCGCGCCGACGCCCGAACTGCTCGACCTGCTGCGCAGACTCTCCGGGGACCCGGCCAACCGGGTCGTCATCAACAGCGGCCGCGACCACGAGACGCTCGAACGGTGGTTCGGCTCAATGCCCCTGTCGCTCGCGGCCGAGCACGGCGGGTTCTATAAGGAGGCGGGGGTCTGGCACAAGAACCTCCGCTCCGCGGAGTGGGACGGCGAGCTGCTGACGCTCCTGCAACGGTTCATCGCCAAGACGCCCCGCGCCCGGCTGGAGACGAAGCAGACGGCGCTGGCATGGCACTACCGCCAGAGCGACGCCTGGCTCGGCTCGCTCCGGGCGCAGCAGCTCGTCAATCACCTCGCGCCGCTCTGCTCCCGGCTCAGACTGCAAATCATGCAGGGAGACAAGGTCGTGGAGATCAAGTCCCCCGACTGCACGAAAGGCTCGGAGGTCGAACGGCTCCTCGCCTCCGAACGGTACGACTTCATCCTGGCCCTCGGCGACGACACGACCGACGACGACATGTTCCGTGCGCTACCGCCCGAAGCCGTGACCGTCAAGGTGGGCAACGTCTCCGAATGCGCCGCCCACAACCTCGCGGCGCAGGCCGAGGTGCTGCCCTTCCTGCGCGAAGTGACGCGCGGCGAAGCCGGCCCGCGAACGGCGGCCTCCGAAGGCCGGAAGGGGCTGCGGCTGCCGCTCGGATTCCTGAAAGGACTGCTGAAAAACAACAAGACACGCCATGAATAACCTCAACTACGGCATCATCGGCAACAGCCGCACCGCCGCGCTCATCTCCGACCGGGGCCGCATCGAATGGCTCTGCTTCCCCGACTTCGACTCGCCCTCGGTATTCGCCGCCCTGCTCGACCGTGCGAAAGGCGGCTCGTTCGGCTTCGAGGTCTCCGGCAGCTATGCGGTCCGGCAGAGCTACGTCCCCCACACGAATATCCTCTCGACCCGCTTTTCGGCCGACGAGGGGGAGTTCGAGGTGCTCGACTACATGCCCTGCTACCGCTCCTTCGAGAAGGAGCACTACCTGCCGGCCGAGCTTTACCGCTACATACGCCTCGTGCGGGGCCGTCCCCGCCTCGCCATCGACTACGCTCCGGCTCCGAACTACGCCCGGGGCGAGGTGAGCCTCCGCGTCACGCCCGAGTATGTCGAAACGTGCAGCTCGTACGACCGGAAAGACCGCCAGTACCTCTACTCCTCCCTCCCGCTCGACGCGATCGTCGAACGGCGCGAAATCACGCTCGAGAAGGACGAATTCCTGCTGCTCTCCTACAACGAGAAGGCCATCCCGATCGACATCGAACGCGAGAAGATCGAATACTGCCGCACGCTGGTCTATTGGCTCAACTGGACGAACCGCACGAAGAAGTACAACTGCTACAACGACGTCATCGAGAGGAGCATGCTCGTGCTGAAGCTCCTCTCCTACTACAACGGCGCCATGCTCGCGGCCGTCACCACGAGCCTGCCCGAGACGATCGGCGAGGAACGCAACTGGGACTACCGATTCTGCTGGCTGCGCGACGCCTCCATGTCCATCGAAACGATGTTCCGCGTGGGGCACGTCGGGGCCGCCCGCCGCTTCATGAAATTCATCCAATCCACGCTCTCCGCCAGCCACGACTTCCAGATCATGTACGGCATCCGCGGCGAACGGACGCTGACCGAGACGACGCTCGACCACCTCGCGGGCTACGCCGGGTCGCGCCCCGTACGCATCGGCAACGACGCCTACCGCCAGCGGCAGAACGACTCGTTCGGCTACCTCATGGACCTGATCTACCAATACTACCGGCTGATGCCCGGCACGCTCGACGAGATCGAGGACATGTGGGAGCTGGTCAAGAGCATTCTGGACAACGTTTCGGAGAACTGGCGCAACCCCGACAAGGGCATCTGGGAAATCCGGGGCGAAGGGCAGCACTTCGTCTCCTCGAAGGTCATGTGCTGGGTGGCGCTCGACCGCGGAGCGCGCATCGCCGCGATGCTGCGCAAACACGCCTGCGCCGAGAGCTGGCGCGAGGAGGCCGAGGCGATCCGCCGCGACGTGCTGGAACACGGCTGGAAGGAGGAGATACAGAGCTTCTCGCAGAGCTACGGCAACCTGGCCCTCGACTCGTCGCTGCTGCTCATGGAACCCTACGGATTCATCCCGGCCGCCGACCCGCGCTACCGCAAGACCGTGCTGGCCGTCCGCAAGGCCCTCTTCCACAAAGGACTGATGTACCGCTACAACAACGAGGACGACTTCGGCGTTCCCTCCTCGGCCTTCACGATGTGCACCTTCTGGCTCATCCGCGCCCTCTACGTCATCGGGCAGCACAACGAGGCCAAGACGCTGTTCAACCAGATGCTCCGCAACGGCAACCACCTCGGGCTTTTCAGCGAGCACCTCGACTTCGACACGAAGGAACAGTCGGGCAACTTCCCGCAGGCCTACTCGCACCTCGCCGTGGTCAATACCGCCCTGCTCTTCGCCGAGGAGGACGACCGGCTGGGATTCATCCGTCCGTAATCCGGACCGGAGCCGCCGCCCCGGGCGAAACGGGCGCGCCGGACATCCCGGAGAAAACGCAGGCCGGGAAGAGCCGGTTCCGAAGACGGCGCAGGCCGTTCCCGGCATACCGAAGGCTCGGTACGGCGGGAACAGCGTACCGGCAGCAACATGCCGGAGACGCGGCCGCCGTAAAAAGATGCGGCCGGGCTTCCCGCCCGGCCGCATCCGTTTTCATGCCGTCGTTACTGCACGACGATCTCATCGACGAAAAGCCAGCCGCCGGGGATGCCGCCGCTGCGCGCGACATAGCGCACGTAACGCGCCCGCGTCTCCCCCGTATAGGCGAAGGTCTTGAAAAGCAGGTAGGGGCACGCGGGCGGGACGTCGTTGTGCACCGTCGCGAGCAGCGTGAACCGCTCGCCGTCCTCCGATCCGTAGATCTCCGCCTCGCGCGGCATCCAGACATAGGGTCCCGCCGACTGCATGAACGTCGCACCGACATACCGTACCGGCATCGTGCGCCCGAGGTCCACCGTGACATCCATGTCGGAATCGAGAAATCCCTGCCACCGCCTGTCGCCGTAGGTCCAGCCGCCCAGCACCCCGTCCGTGAGGGTCGCCGCCCCGGAGGCCGGATAATTCCCGTGCCACGGCGTAGCGTAGCTCACCGGGCACCCTTCGGCCAGATGGTGTTTCGGCGCGAGGCTCTCGGGCCGTTCGCCGTACTCGGTACGCAGGTCGAAAGGCGCGTATCCGCGTCCGCGCAACTGTTCGGAAGCCTGCAACGCCCGCTGCCGGAACGCCTCGTAATCCTTCCGCCCGGGGCGGCTCCACGCCACCTCCGCGAGGGCCATCAGCCGCGGCCACATCATGTATTCGTAATGGGAGTCCGTCGGAATCCATTCGGCCCAGAGGTTCGCCTGCACACCCAGCAGCAGCCGCTCCTCGTCGGGCGTCATCTCCGCCGGAACCGGCTCGAACGAATAGACCTTCCGCAGCGGCGTATAGCCGCCGATCGAGAGGGGCTGCGTGAAAGGAGCGTCCTGCGTATAGTCGAGGTAGCAGAACTCCCCGGGAACGAAAACCGCCTGCTGCCCCGCACGGATCGCCTTCAGGCCCCCCTCCGTGCCGCGCCACGACATCACCGTGGCGCCGGGCGCCAGCCCGCCGTCGAGAATCTCGTCCCAGCCCAGCAGCCGGCGGCCGTGCACGTTCAGGAAGCGTTCGATGCGGTGGATCAGGTAGCTCTGCAACTCGTCCACGTCCTTCAGCCCTTCGCTCCGCATCCGCTCGCGGCACTTCGCACAGTCGCGCCACGCCGATTTTCCGGCCTCGTCGCCGCCGATGTGAATGTACTCCGAAGGGAACAGCTCCATGACCTCCAGGAGCACGTTCTCCAGGAACTCGAACGTCCGTTCGTTGCCCGGGCAGAGGTCGCCGTCGCGGTACGGCTCTCCGTGGCATCCCAGCTCGGGATAGGCCGCCGTCACCTCCTCCGAATGGCCCGGCATCTCGATCTCGGGAATCACCTCGATATGCCGCAGCCGGGCGTACTCCACGATCTCGCGGATCTCCTCCTTCGTATAGAAGCCGCCCCGGGCGCGCGGATCGTCCGCCTCGCAGTAGCTGCGGTCGCCTTCCCACCAGCTCTGCCAGTCCTCGTAGGGCCGCCACGCCGCGAACTCCGTCAGGCGGGGGTAACGGTCAATCTCGATGCGCCATCCGGCGCCGTCGGTCAGGTGCATGTGCAGGCGGTTGAGCTTGAAGAGCGCCATGGCGTCGATCTGACGCTTGACGAACTCCACCGACCGGAAATGGCGGCTCACGTCGATCATGAAGCCGCGGTAGGCGAAACGCGGCGCATCCTCGATCGTGCGGCAGGCGATCTCCTCCGCGCGTCCGTCGTCCATGAGCTGCAACAGGGTCTGCACGGCATAGAAGGCGCCCGCCGCCGTCCGCGCCGACACCGCGATTCCGCGCGGCGCGATCTCCAGCCGGTAAGCCTCCTCCGAGACGATGCCGCGCGCCGCGGGGTCGATCCCAATTTCGAGATCGGGACGCCCCTTTCCGGCCTGCCGCCAGCCCAGCCCGTCGAGGCAGGCGGCCAGCTCCGCCGCCGGAACGTCGCCGTGCGGCGCCCGGACCGCATAGGTAAACGGCTCTCCCGGACGGAAGGTCCCCTCCCGCCGAACGTCGGAGACGGGAACGGGAATCACGCCCCGCGGGGCGGCGGCTTCCGGCGTTCCCTCCCCGACCGTCTCCGGCCGCATTGTCTCCGGCTGCGCCGGAGCGGAGACCGCCGCCACCGAAAGCAGGACGGCGAGTCCCCTGCCGAGTATCCGTCTCATGGTTAATTCACGCAGATTTCATCCACGAAGAGAAATCCCTTCTTCCCGCGCGCGCCGTGCCATTCGGGAATCGGGTTCACCGTCCGGGCCTCCACGCGCAGGTAGCGGGCCGAAGTCTCGGGGAACGACACCGTATAGCTCTTCAGCGCATCGGGATCGGCCGAAGTCTCCATCGGGATCTCGATACGCCCCGCCTCGGTGAAGTGCTCCCCGTCCTCCGAGGTGCTCGCCACGAGCGTCAGCGGCGGGAAGATGTCCTCGTCCTTGAGCACCAGCGTCCCGAGCCGCACCTCGCCGTACGACGCGCCCGCCATGTCGATGTCCACGACCATCGGATCGCCGAACCAGCCCGCCCAGTCGCCGTTGGCATAGCTGAAATAGCTCTCGATACCGTCCACGAGGCTTTCGGGCGCACCGAAGCGGTACTTGCCCAGCGGTTCGGTCACGAGCGTCACCGGATGCCCCATAGCCTTGTTATCCGAGAAATTGCGCACCAGCACCCGCGACCGCACGCCGTCGCGCAGCGCCGCGGCCTTGAGCGTGCAGCCCTTCCGGATCTCGATCGGAGCCGCATAGCGCGGACTTTCGGCCGTCGGCTCCGAACCGTCGAGCGTGTAGTGGATCGGCGCGTCGCCCAGCGTCGAGAGCGTCACCTCGACGCACTTCTTCTCCGGCAGGCTGCGCACACGGCAGTTCACGCCGAAGACCACGGGCGAGTAGTTGTACCCCATGCGTTCGTAAATGTCCACGATATGCGGCAGCGCCCCGGCGAAACGCGTCCACTCGCGGCTGCCGCGGTCGCACCACTGCACCTCGCTCAGCGCCGCCATGCGCGGCAGCAGCATGTACTCCTGATGCTCGGGGGTCTTGATGTATTCGGCCCAGAGATTCGCCTGCACGCCGAGGATATGCGCCCCCAGCTCCTGCGACAGCGTGTCGGGAATCGGCTCGTAGGCATAGACCTTCTCGACGGGCACGTACCCGCCGATGCCGAACGGTTCGTTCTCGATGTCGCGGGCCTGGTAATAGTCGAAGTAGAAATGCGAGGTGGGGGTCATGATGGCGTCGTGTCCCAGCCGGGCCGCGGCGATACCGCCCTCCGAACCGCGCCACGACATGACCGTAGCGTCCGGAGCCAGCTCGCCCTCCAGAATCTCGTCCCAGCCGATGATCCGCCGGCCGTGCTTGTTGAGGAACTTCTCCACGCGGGCCGTCACATAGCTCTGGAGGTAGTACTCCGCGGCGTGCTTGTCGTCGCCCTCGATGCCCAGCTCGCGGATCTTCGCCTGGCACACGGGGCACTTCTCCCAGCGCACCTTCGGACACTCGTCGCCGCCGATGTGGATATACTCCGAAGGGAACAGCTCCATGACCTCCAGGAGCACGTTCTCCAGAAACTCGAACGTCTTCTCCTTGCCGACGCACAGCACTTCGTCGGCCACGCCCCAGCGCCCCCATACTTCGTAGGGACCGCCCGTGCAGCCCAGCTCGGGGTAGCAGGCCAGCGCCGCCAGCATGTGGCCCGGGAGGTCGATCTCCGGAATCACCGTGATCCCGCGCGAAGCCGCATAGGCCACCACGCCGCGAATCTCCTCCTGCGTGTAGTAACCGCCGTAAGGCACGCCGTCGTACTGGTCCCAGTTCTTCTTCACGACCGTTCCCTTGCGGATGCTGCCGTACTCCGTCAGACGGGGATAGCGCTTGATCTCGATGCGCCAGCCCTGATCGTCCGTCAGATGCCAATGCAGCGTGTTGAGCTTGTGGAACGCCATGAGGTCGATGATCTTCTTCACCTGCGCGGCATCGAAGAAGTGGCGCGCCACGTCGAGCATCAGCCCGCGGTAGCCGAAGCGCGGCGCATCGTCGATTTCGACGCACGGCAGCGTCCACTCGCTCTCTACGGCGGGCGCACCGCCGTAGAGGGCCGCCGGAAGCAGCTGCTTGATCGTCTGCACGGCATAGAGGAATCCGCGGAGCGACGACGCGCGCACCTCGGCGCCGTCCGTCGTCACGTCGAGCCTGTAACGCTCCGGAGCGAGCGACTCGTCCACGAGGAAGCGGAATCCGCCCGCCGCCGGAAGGGCCTCATAGGTCACCGCGCTCTCGGCCCCCGAGGCTTCCGAGAGCCGGGCCGCGAACTCTTCGACCACGGCGCGCGAGGCTTCGTCGAGCCGTTCGTCGCACGCGACGGCGGCGCCCGCCGCCGCGAATTCGCCCGCACGGGGCGTCAGATGGTTGGGATAGGGAATCAGCTCGTAGGAGCCGGCTTTCCCGGCGCAGGAGGCCAGCAACAGCCCCGATGCACACAAAGCGAACAATCTATTCATCGTAAAAATGGTTTGGTCCGTAATCCGGCGGTCCGGCCCGGAGCCGTCCGCAGCGCGCAGACGCCGCATCGTCCGCGGCGGCCGCTTTGCAAATATACGAGTTTCCCGGGAAAGACCCGCCTGCGAAAGCCGATTCCGGGCCGCACGGCCCGAAAAAAACGAAAAAGGGGGCCCGCCTTCGTCGGCGGGTCCCCCGAATCAGTCCGTCGGCAGGGATCAGAAGTTGCCCTTGTCGGCGCGGTCCCACCAGAGGCGGGTTCCGGCGTTGTCGCCGCTCGTGCCGCCCGAAGCCTCCGAGTTGAGCAATTCCACGCCCTTGTTATACTCGGCGGTGTTGGCGTTGATCTCCGTATCGCTGTAAGGCAGACGACGCGGGCCGAGCTCCGTGGAAATCACGCCGTTGCTGGCGTTCTGCTTCACCTGGAAGAGTTTGGGATAGCCCGTACGGCGGTACTCGGCCCATGCCTCGGTCGAAAGCGGGAACACGGCGATCCACTTCTGCGTGATGATGCGCTGGAGCTGCTCCTCCTGCGAAGCACCGCTGTCCCACTTCACGGACAACAGGTTCAGCGCCTTCGAATCGTAAGCTCCGTTCAATGCGGTGTTGGGATCGGTATAACCCGTCTGCACCGTCTCACCGGCGATATAGGCGTCGATCGTGGCATCGTCGGCGAGCGTATTCCAGTCCTCAGGCAGCGACTGCTTGAACTCCGAATATCCTTGTTCGGCGTACGACTTGCGGTAGGCGTACTGGTTCTTGATCGAAGTCCGGATACCGTTCTCGTAGAGCGTCTTCACGTCTTCGGAGCCGATATCGGGCCACCGGAGCTTCGCCTCGGCGCGAAGGAACCAGCCCTCGGCCGCGAACATGATCGGCTGCGGCATGGAGAAGGTTCCGGCCCAGCCCGAATAGTTGCTGTACTGGTTGGGTTTGCCGCCGATAGCGCAGCCGGCGGGAATGCCGATATACGCCGTGCCGGGCTTCAGCTTCTCGCCCGTATCGGGATCGGTGAGGTAGTCCTCCTCGGCATAGACCAGGAATCCGTCGTCGTCCTTCTTGTCCACCATCTTGCCGTCCTTGTCAGGCACCTGCAGCGGCTTGGCGCCCGGCTTGACGATGGGTTGCGTGTTCTTCGTGAAGTACAGCTTCAGACGCGGGTCCTTGAAGCCCTTGAGCATCGTGACGAGCGAGGCGTTCGCACCGCAGTCGCCCCAGTTGAACATGAGCCACATTTCGTTCTCGAAGCCCTTCGAGATCAGAATGTCCTTGTCCTCGAGCACCCCGGCCGAAATCGCCGCCCGGGCCACCGTCTCGGCTTGCGCGGGATCGACCTTCACCATGCGCAGCGCGATGCGCAGCTTGAGCTGGTTGGCCACCTTCGCCCACAGCGCACGGTCGCCGCCGCACCAGATGTCGTAGGTGTTCATGCCGGCCGTCTCGGTCTTCAGACCCTGGAGCGCCGTATCCAGATCCTCCAGCATGGCCTCGTACACGGCCTTCTGCGTGTCGTAGGCGAACGAACTGGGCTGGACGGGGTCGCCCGCCGTCTTGAACACCGACAAGAAGGGGACCGGTCCGTAGGCATCGGTGAAGTCGAGCAGGTTGTAGGTCTGCACGATACGCATCGTGGCGGAGAAGTCGAACTTGCCTTCGGCGTCGCACTGCTTGATCAGGCGGCCCGTATTGTTGATGATATGCAGCATGAAGTTCTCGTACATGCCGCCGCAGTGGCCGCGGTTGATGTTGTAGCGCTGGTTCGTGAAGTTTCCGTTGGGGCTCTCGAAGTACCCGCCGAAAATGTCGATCTGCAGGTTCGTCCAGTACTGGAACAGGTTCTGCTGGTTCGGGTAGCTGTAACTCATCGGCTCCAGGAACTGCGCCTCGAAGGGCAGATCGGAGGGATTCACTTCGATGGGATTGGTGTTCAGCTCCTCGAAATCGCCGGTACAGCCTCCCAACAGAGCGACCGGGAGAGCCAGAGCGGCGGTGTATCGGATAATATTCTTGAATTTCATAGCGATCTATCTCTTTTTGTTAGAAGTTAAGTTTGACATTCAGACCGAAGCTGCGGGTGGTGGGCAGGTTGAAGATGTCGAAGCCCTGCACGCCGTTGGCCGTACCCATCGACACGTCGGGGTCCATCGGCGCATCCTTGTAGAAGAAGAAGAGGTTGCGGGCGATGAGCGACAGCGTCAGATTCTTCGACTGTCCGAACAGGTCGCGGAAGGTGTAGCCGAACGAGATTTCGCGCATACGGACGTTCGTGGCATCGTAAACGTAATCCTCGTTGTTGTACTGCGCGTTGTAGTTCAGCGCGCCCATGGCCTTGTAATACTCCTCGACGTTGTCGAACCGGACGCCCTCGCGTACCACGTAACCCTTGTCGCGGGCGTCTGCCGTGCGCTGCGAGACGCCCCAGGCGTCGAGACCGGCCTCGGTCATCGAGAGCACCTTGCCGCCGAAGCGGAAGTCGATGAGGAAGCTCAGGGAGAAGTCCTTGTAGCGGAACGTGTTGTTCCAGCCCATGTTCACCTTCGAGTTCATGTCGCCGACATATTTCAGGTCCGTGATACCCTCGCCCGAGAGCGTCGGAACCGAATAGAGTACGTTGCCCTTGTCGTCCTTGACGTCCGTCACGAGCATCTTGCCGGTCTTCTCGTCGTGCATGACGTGGCGCACGTAGAGGTCGCCGAAGTGGCCGCCCTCCTTCAGCACGACCTGCGCACCGCCGAAGTTCGAGAGCGAGAGGCCGTCCTGCAGGCCGTCCACCAGCTCGATGATCTTGTTGTCGTTGTAGGAGAGATTCAGGTCGGTGGACCACGTGAACTCGTTGCCGAAGTCCTGGAACCAGCCCAGCGACAGTTCGAAGCCCTGGTTCTGCACGTTACCGGCGTTCACGTACTGCTGGCGGTATCCCGTGCCCCACGGCGTGGTGATGGCGAAGAACTGGTTCTTGGTGTTGGTCTTGTAATAGGTGGCGTTCACATGCAGCCGGTGCTGGAAGAATTCGCCGTCGAAACCGGCCTCGAACGAGTGGGTCTTCTCGGGTTCGAGCGTCCGGAACGGAGCCTTCTCGGGAGGCGTGATGGCGCCCTGCGAGCCCAGCGTGTAGAGCGGGTTGGTCATGTAGGCCGGCACGTCGTTACCCACGATCGAATAGGATGCGCGGAACTTGAACAGGTCGATGTTGCTGCCCATGTCCACGAAGCGGTCGAGCAACAGGCTGGCGCCTACCGAAGGATAGAAGAACGAATAGCTGTCGGTGAAGGCCAGCGTCGAGGACCAGTCGTTGCGCGCCGTCACGTCGAGGAACAGGCCGTCCTTGTAGCCGAACGTGGCCGTTGCGAAGACCGCGTTCAGACGCTTGCGCGTCAGTCCCTGCTTGGCCATGTTGGCATAGTAGTTAGCCGGATTGAAGATATTGGGATACATGACGTTGCCGTTGGGTTTGCCGTCGGTCATCGAGAATTTCGTACCCTCGGCCCACAGATCCACGTTGCTCGACTGCGTGCGCATCATGCTGGCGCCGGCCGTGGCGTTGAGCGAGAAATCGCCCCACGTGTGGTTGTACTGCACCAGCGCGTCGGCGTAGAGCTGCTCGCTGAAGTAGCGGTTGTCCTTCATGCGGCCCATCGGATAGCGGTTGGCCGTCGAAGAGGCGTAGAGATTGTGCTTGAAGTTGTCGTCGGAACGCTCGTAGCGCATACGGCCCGTCACCGAGAGGCCGTCGATGATCTGGTACTTGATCTGTCCGCCGAATTCGTAGCGGTTACGCTCCGAGATGGGTTTCTGCCGGTTGAGAATCCAGTAGGGGTTGTCGAACTGTTCGAGCGACGTATTCACCCAGTTGTGTACGTTGGCGTTGAGCGTGGGATCGTACACCTCGTAGTTGTTCTTGTAGTAGTTCCAGTCCTCGCCGCGCGGGAAGAGGTAGGCGCCCGTCATCGGGTTGAAGAGCCAACCGGCGGCCGGCTGGTTCGCCACGTGCTGATTGACGTACTTGGCCGTGAAATCCACCTTCACATGGTCGTTGAACAGGTCGAAGCCCACCTTCGAGTTGAGCGTGTGCTGCGAATAGTCGTTCTCCGGGGTGATGCCGCCCGACGACACGTTGCCGTAGGAGAAGTAGGCGCGCAGGTTCTCCGAACCGCCGTTGATCGACACCGAGTTGTTGGTCGTCCAGCCCGTCTGGTAGAATTCCTTGGCATAGTTGGGGGCCTTGGACGAGAGTTTGCCGCCCCAACTGTAGGTCTGGTCGGCCGAGCCGTAGGTGTTCTGGAAATCGGGCAGCGAGATCGGGGTGTCGATCGTCGTGTTGCTCGACACGCTCACCGAAATGCGTCCCGCCGAAGCCGACTTGGTCGTAATCATGATGGCGCCGTTGGCGGCCACGGCTCCGTAGAGCGCGGCGGCCGATGCGCCCTTCAGCAGCGAGATCGACGCGATGTCGTCGGGGTTGATCGTGGACATGGCGTCGCCGCCGTCGCGGTCGCCGCCGTAGTTGCTCTTCACCTGGCTCGCCAGACCGTCCTCGCCGAAGGAGGTGTTCATCATCAAGGGCACGCCGTCCACGACCACCAGCGGCTGGTTCGAGCCGCTGATCGACTTGTTACCGCGGAAGAGGATCTTCGAGGAGCCGCCCGCACCCGTCGAGTTGGGGGTGATCTGCAAACCGGCCGACTTGCCCTGCAACGAGTTGATCATGTTGATCGACTTGATGTCGGCCACGTCGTCGCCGCCCACCGTTTCGGCCGCATAGGTCAGCGTCTTCGACTGACGCTCGATACCCATGGCGGTCACGACCACGGCGTTGAGCTGGTTGGCGGTCTCCTGCATCAGAATCTCCAGCGCCGTCTGCCCCGCATAGGCCACCTCGTAGGGATCGTATCCCACGTAGGTCACCTGGAGCACGTCGCCGTTCTGAAGACCGTCCAGGAAGAACTTGCCGTCCATGTCGGTCGTCGTTCCGCGCGTGGTGTTCTTCACGATCACCGTGGCCCCGAGCAGCGGGCCGGAGGCGTCCTTGACCACACCTTCGAGGGTTCCGTTACCCCCCCCCTGCGCATTCGCCCGCAAAGCGGTAGCAGGCTCCACGATGCACATTGCCATTAAAAAAGCAACGCAGCTAAAGAGCATTCGTTTTGTAAATTTCCACATAAGTAATCAGGTTTTGGTTGAACATAAATTAAAACTCGTAATTTGACACAAACGGGGCGCCCGGCCCCTTTTTTATACTATCCGCGCCTTTCATTCTAAACGGAATGTCTCAAAGCGCCATTCATTCTAAAATCACATGATACGATACGTTTTACAGTTCAAATGTAACATTTTTTCCTTAAACCAAAAAAAATACGTAAAATTTATCGTTTTTTACTTACGAATCGGGAGCCTCCGAAAAGAGCGGATTCCGCGTTTCCCGGCGCCGGACCGCTCCGCCGGGAAGCGGGGCCGTCGGCCGCATACCTATTATTTAATAGTCCGAAACGCCCCGAAACAGGACGCGGAGGCTCTTTTCGGTTTCGAATCCGCAGCCTATATTTATAAATTATTTAATAATACACTCCGAAGACGGCGTTTCCGGGAAATACGGGAAAACAGTATTTTTCCGCGCGGAATGTCCGGCACCGGCTTCCGGTCCGGAAAAGCCCGGCCGCCGACAAGCGGGGGGGGGAAGCTCGCCCGCACCGGGACCGGGAGGCGAAAAGCCCGCGACCGCACCGCAAGGTCTTCCGCAAGGGTGGCGGGGAGAGAGGTGCAGGCCGGAACACGAAAGGCCCCGTCCGCACCGCAGCCCCTCAACGGCAGGGCATCCGCGGCCGCCCGCGGACAGGCCGCCGCGAAGTCATTTCTTCGGGCATTAGTATCAAAACCGCCCCCTGCGGAAAGGAGCCGTCCGTGTAAATTTGCCGTGAAAAGATCCGACACGATGAAATCCAAGGCATTCAAGATGTACCTCAAACCGGGCATGGAGGAGGAATACCGCCGCCGACACGCCGAGATATGGCCCGAACTGATACACCAGCTCCGCGAAGAGGGCGTGTACGACTACTCGATCTTCCTCGACCGGGCCACCGACACGCTGTTCGCCGTGCAGAAAACCCGCGGCGGGACCGGTTCGCAGGAGATGACCGACAACGCGCTGGTGCGCCGCTGGTGGGACTACATGGCCGACGTCATTGTCGTCGAGGCGGACAATGCACCCGTCAGCGAGGAACTTCCCGAGTTGTTTTACATGGAGTAGCCGGCGTCCCGCCCTGCGCCGCGCCGGAGATGCATCCGGCCCTGTACTCGGAGGGCGAGCAGCCGACGTACTTCTTGAAGATCGCCGAGAAGTAGGCCGAATCCTCGTAACGCAGCTCGTAGGCGATCTCCTTGACGCTCAGCGACGAGTTGAGCAACATGAGCTTCGCCTTCCGCAGCCGCAACTGCATGATGTAGTGCGCCGGGGAGACGTTGGTGTACTCCTTGAAGGTCTTGCGGAACCACGAATAGCTCATGTTGATGCGCCCGGCCACCTCTTCGGGCGTGATGCCGGCGAGCATGTTCTCGCGCATGATGCTCCGCGCCCGGTCCATCTTCTCGGCCACGATGTCGCGGCCCGTGTCGTTGAGATCGTAATAGATGACGTACGAAAGGATGATGTTGGCGATCGACGCCAGCACCTGCTGACTGCCGGTCTTCTCCCGAAGGGCGATATCGAGCGCCTCGCGGTACTGGTCGATGATGTGCTCGCGGAGCCCGATCGGATGGATGATCCGCCCGCGGCTGAAAAATCCGTTGTTGTAGCGGTCGTCCACATGCTCGCCGCGGAATCCGATCCAGTACTCGTGCCAGCCGGTCCGGTGATCGGGACAGTAGCTATGCCACGTGTAGGGCGGAATGATAAGCATGGTTCCGGCCCGGATCTCGAGCGCCTCGCCGCCCGGGGTGTCCTTGTACCATCCGCGGCCCTGCGTAATGTAGATCAACTGGTAGTTGTCCAGTATCCGGCCCCGGTCCACGTTGAAATAGTAATCGTCGGGATGCCCCGCCGAAGGGGGAGGGTAAACCGTGTATCCGGGTTCGACGGAGTACTCCCCCACGGTATCTACGGTGATTCCCCACAACCGGTCGGGACCGCTGCACACGAGGTATTTGAAAGAGGTCTGTTTCGGCATGTCGGTGTCGTTTTCCGGCGAGCGTTCCGCCGGTATTCCGGGGTAAATATACGCAATTTTCCGAAAAACCCGGCAAGAAACGTTCCGCCGCAACCGGCCCGCCGCGCCGCCGTGCGGCGACAGACCGGCCCGGACCGTCCCCGGCGCGGCGCGATCCGAACAGATTGCCCGGCGGAAAGATCAAATTCCGCACGCCGGAAAGGACCTTCCGGCGGCAACTTTGTGAAAACTTTCAAACCACGAAGCCGTATGAAAAAAACCTGTCTCGTCCTGCTCGGACTGCTCTGGTGCGCCGCGCTGCCGGCCAAGAACTTCGAACTCAAATCGCCCGACGGGCGGATAGCCCTCGCGATCGACGTCGGAGAACGGATCGCCTACACCGTCCGCGGCGACGGAATCCCGCTGCTGGAAGAGTGCCGCCTGGGCCTGCGGCTCGACCGCGGCGGCACGGCGGGCCCGCTCCGCCTCGTGCGCCACCGGAGCGGCTCGATCGACCGCACGTTCCGCCCCGCCGTGGCTTACAAGTTCTCCGAAATCCGCGACCGCTGCAATACGCTGCGGCTCGACTTCCGCGGCGACTGGTCCGTGGAGTTCCGGGCCTACGACGACGGCGTGGCCTACCGTTTCCTCTCCGACACGGAGGGCCCCGTCGAGGTGCTCGGCGAGGAGTTCGCCCTCCGCCTGCCGGACGCCTCGACGGCGGTCCTGCAACAGCCCGGCAGTTTCCGGACCGGCTACGAGGAGGCCTACGAGGAGGTCGGAACCCGCTCTTGGGGCACGGCCGGCCGGCTGGCCGTACTCCCGGCGCTGTTCGACACGAAACGGGGCTACAAAATCCTCGTCAGCGAATCCTCCCTCACGGACTATCCCTGCCTCTTCCTGACGGGCGACGGCGCCAACGGCATGCGGGGCGTCTTCCCCAAAATGCCGCTCCGCACCGAGGAGACGGGCGACCGGAGCGTACGCATCCTCGAAGAGGCCGGCTGCATCGCCGCCACGACGGGCGAACGGGCCTTCCCGTGGCGTTATTTCGTCCTCGCGGACGAGGACGGCGACCTGGTCGAAACCACGATGACGGCCCGGCTGGCCGAGCCGTGCGCACTCGGCGACACGTCGTGGATCGAGCCGGGGCAGGTCAGTTGGGAGTTCTGGAACGCCGCGTCGCCCTACGGCCCCGACGTCGATTTCGTGGCCGGATTCAACACCGCGACCTACAAATACTTCATCGACTTCGCCGCCCGCTTCGGCATTCCCTACATCATCATGGACGAAGGGTGGGCCGAGGACACGCGCGATCCCTACACCCCTAATCCGGAGGTCGATCTGCACGAACTGATCCGCTACGGCGAGGAACGCGGCGTCGGCGTCATCCTCTGGCTCACGTGGCTGACCGTCGAGAAACACTTCGACCTGTTCGAACGGCTGAGCGAATGGGGCGTCCGGGGCGTGAAGATCGACTTCATGGACCGCAGCGACCAGTGGATGGTGAACTACTACGAGCGCGTGGCCGCCGAGGCGGCGCGGCACCGGATGGTCGTGGCGTTCCACGGAGCCTTCAAGCCGGCGGGGCTGGAGTACAAATACCCCAACGTCCTGGCCTACGAAGGGGTGCGCGGCATGGAGAACATGGGCGGCTGCACGCCGGCCAACTCGCTCTGGCTGCCCTTCATCCGCAACGCCGTAGGCCCGATGGACTACACCCCGGGCGCGATGATCAGCATGCAGCCCGAAGCCTACTGCGGCAATCGCCCCAACGCGGCGAGCATCGGGACACGGGCCTACCAGATGGCGCTGTTCGTGCTGTTCGAAACCGGCCTCCAGATGCTGGCCGACAACCCGACGCTTTACTACCGCGAAGAGGAGTGCACGCGCTTCATCAGCCAAGTGCCCGTCACGTGGGACGAGACCCGCGCGCTGCGGGCCGAAGCCGGGAAACATGTCGTCGTCGCCAAACGCAAGGGCGCGAAGTGGTATCTCGGGGCCATCCGTGCGGGCGACGATCCGCAGGACGCGGAGTTCGAAATTCCCCTCGACTTCCTCGCCGGGGACCGAGACTACCGCATGACCAGCTTCGAAGACGGCATCAACGCCTTCCGCCAAGCGATGGACTACCGGAAAAAGGAGCGGCAGGTGCGCCGCGGCGACACGATCGCCGTCCGGATGGCCCGCAACGGCGGCTGGACGGCCGTGATCGAATAACTGCGCCCCGCAGTCAGACGACGGCCCCGGACTTTCCGAAAAGTCCGGGGCCGGTTTCCGTCTGGACCGGGAAAGAGGTTTACGAACGGAAAGGGATGACGGCCGCACACGCAACAGACTGCCTGAAGAGCGATGGAATGCTTTCACGAAGCGGACCGTAAAAAACCGTCACAGCTCCTTACGAGCCGTAACGGCTGACGCATCGATCTGGTAATCAACGCTCGGCCCCGTCGAGCCGCATCTGCGAAGGCGCGGAACGGAAAACGTCCACACAAAGGGTATCGGGACGGTAGAAGGTCGTATACTCCACCTCCGAAACCATGTCATAATCCTCGAGTACCGTCGTCATCTCCCCAATGGGAACGAGCAATTCGACCTGCTCGGCCGAACCGTTCGTATAGACGACCTCGGTTTCGAACGGACCAAGCGTCGTTTCGATGTTCCACCACTCTATCACGGCCTTTCCGTCCTGTACGGCGAACGATTTTACCAGCCGGTTAGTCAGCGATGCCTCGTACTGTTCGCCGTAGGTTTTGCTAGACACATTCACCGGAACAGAACGATTGCCCGCTGCGTCGTAGGTGTAGATATCGAAATTATAGGTATTCTCCGGCAGGGTAATCTCCTTTTCGATCCGGAATGCTCCGCCGGACATGTCCACCGGCACCTCCTCGTACCGGGTGCCGAGGTCCCAATAAATCCGGCAGCTCACGATCTTGGGATCCGAACGGCAAATGCCGTTCACGATGACCCGTTCATGCCCCGTGTTGACCACCACCTGCTCGATTTTCCCGGGATAGACGATCTCTTCGTCACCCGAGATTTTCCGGTATTCATCCATGTCCGTGCAGGAAAACGCTCCGCACGCGATACAACCCGACAGTAAAACTGTCATTGCGGTTTTCGTATTCATTTCAATCGTTGCATTTGGTTACAGAATCTATTTTCTCGCCGCCTGTCAGCGCGGGTCGCCGTAAAGGTCGATCTCCGCAATACCGAATTTCGTGGTACCGTCCCAACTCTCCAGATTCCGGATACGCACGTAACGCACCTTCGGAATCTCGGCACTCACCGGGAACACGAAGTCGAAACCTTTCACTGCCGTATCGAAATCCTCCTGCGACTGCTGCCCGTAGGGGAGCTGCGAAGGCTTTTCGTTTTCGAAGGTCGCCAGCAGCGTCCAACCATCGAGACTGCCGTCGGGAGAGGGCGTCATCGTTCCCCAGATTTCAAACCGCCGCATGTGCTCGCCCGTATAGAACATCCGGTCTCCGGCTCCCGCTCCGGCCGCATTGTCATACCCCCAATCGAAGAGGGTCAGACGGCTCAACTTCGCAGGCGTACCGATGTCAAACGTGCTGATCTGCGGTGCATGGACATCCGAAGGCATGGCGATCAGCCAACGCTCATGATTCGTATAGTCGTAGATATTGTTCCACATGCGATCCATCTCCAGCCAACCCGGTTGTTCGGGCGATGCGTCCCCCGGTAAGTTGTAAGCCTTGAACTGCGACTTGTCGAGCATCTGTTCGAAAAGCGGATGCACCGTGGCATAGAGCGTATCGGTATAGTTCAGGAAACGGTCGCGAACCGTAAAGCGAAATTCGTACTCCAGCGTGTCGAGGCCACGGCAAGCCGCCTCGATTTTCGGCAAGCTGCTCTCGACGCTCTCCAGCATCTGCCACGTGCCGAGCGAATCCTTGCACATGATCTCTATGGCGACGCTCTCCCGAGACGGATTCTCCGCCTTGATATTGACGCCCGAGAAATCATCCGCGATGACCAGGCTGCGTCGCACGCTCCATATCGGGTTCTCCTGCGGCTGCACCTTCACGGAAACGGGCTCCGAAGCCACCTCGCTTCGGTTGACGGCATAAACCTGCACCTCGTGGATATTCGTGTCACCGAATCCATCGAGTGTCATCGTATTGGTGTAGTACGATGCCTTGATTTCGCGCATGACTCCGGAATTGAGCCGGTAGACAGCCTTGACATAGAGCAGATCGGGATCGTCGGGCAACGTATAGGAAAGTTTCGCCTTACCCGGCAGGTTCTCCACTTCGATGCCGGTTACCTGTCCCGGAGGGGTGGAGTTGTGCCCCATCGGCTCCAGTTCGTCTTCAGTGCAACCCATGGCCAGGATTGCAAAAAGCAAGATTCCAAAAAAAGTAGTTTTCATAATGTCGCTGTTTTTTCTCCTGTCGGTTACCATCCCGGATTCTGGACCAAATTGCCGTTCACGTTCATTTCGCTGTTCGGGATCGGATTGAAATAGTCGCGCGGAGCGACGAACGTCCGGTTATAGATCGTCTTCACCTGGTAGTAGGCTTCGGCATCGGACTGGCTCACGTCCCACCCCGTGATCGGCTGGTTGAAGTAGTCAGTCGCAAGTTTCCAGCGCAGCAGATCCCAATAGCGGTGACCTTCGAGCGCCAGTTCGATCAGACGTTCCCGGCGGATGATCTCGCGCATGCCTTCTTTCGTGTCGGGTTTTGTCGGGTTGGTAGAATATTTCCGCCACGACGCTTCAACTGATTCCAGCCCGGCCCGGCTACGCACCTTGTTCAGGTAGAGATGCACATCGGCAACGGGGCCCTCGGCCTCGTTGAGAGCCTCGGCGTACATCAGATAGATCTCCGCCAGACGGATTTCGGGCCATGCGTATTCCACGACGCCCGCCGTGGTGTTGCCAAAACCCGACTCCCAGTGCACAAGCTTTTTGGTGAAGTACCCCGTCGAGGAGGTCGCACCCTGCACCTGCCCGTAACCCAACTGTCCCACTTTGGCCTGAAGCACATAGGTATCGACGTCCGAACGCGAAGGGTGGTACTCCATGATCCACTTGCCGCCGTCGAAGCCGATATCGGCATAGAACCGGTTTTCTCGGTCGAAATTGATCCGAGCGGTAGTGTATCCCTCCTGGAAATTGTAACGTTCGTCGGCCGTGGCCGTGCGCAGTTCGTTGATCTCGGTGAAATCGAGGGTCTTGTCCTCCTCGATCGGCACCCCGTTCCTCGTATAGAATTCCTCGACGACTTGGAGCGTCGGCGCCATACAGCCGCGCACGGCATTAATGTTCATGCTCGCGTCGAGCATCGGCATGCAGGCATTTTGGAGCGTGGCTCCGGCCCGGCCGCGTCCGCCCGAACGTCCCCATACGACCTCATCGTTCCATCGGTCGCAGACAGCCTGCCGGACGCTCAACTGCGTTTTGGTGGTTTCCGAGATTTCGAAAGGCGCATCGTCGAAATAATAAAGGTCGTGACCGGCATTCTCGGCGCTCTCGATCGCCTCGCGAGCCGCATCGGCGGCCTGCGCCCACTTGCCGGAATCCTCCTCCGACGCAAAGAGCGGCAGCCCGTCGTTATCCCGGAAATTGGCCAGGTCGCTGTTACCGTTGAACAGCGGACTGGCCGCCAGCAGCAATACCCGCGCTTTCACGGCCCGGTTGATGGGCTTGGTAATGCGCCCCAGTTCGGACTGCCGGTTCGTGATGACGGCCGGCAGATCGGGATTGCATTCGTCCAACAGATCGACGATGTACTTCACACAATCGTCAAACGGCTGCCGCTTCACCTGCACCTCCTCGGGCGAGGCCGACACGGGCAGGTTCCGGTCCACGATCGGAATTGGACCGTACATACGCAACAGATAGTAATGGTAATACGCCTTCAGGAATTTCGCCTCGGCGATCCAGCGAGCTCGCTTGTCGGCGGTCAAATCGGCAACCTTCGACATGTCCTCGATGTTCTCGAGGAAAGTGTTGCAGTCGCGGATACCGACGAAAAGTGCGTACGTATAGTCGCTGCCTTTCCAGAAGTCAGGCTGCGACTTGTCGGCGCTACGCACTCCCTTGGCGATGTAATCCCAAGCCGGGGCAGCCACATGGTTGGGCATGTTGAGCCAAATCTCGTCGCCGGCTGTCATGCCGATGTTACCTGACGGTTCGCCCGACCCGGGCAGGTAGGAGTAACATGTGAATAGGTATTTCTCTGCCTCCATCGCATTGGTGAAAGCGTGGTCAATGACCGGCACGTTATCCGGTACGATGTCCAGAAAACTGTTACACGAAGCTGATAGCAGCGCACAACCGGCAAGCAGACCGCCGATCTTTGTCTTTTCCGGAAAGAATTTTATCTTTTTCATATTAATCCTTTTTTCAAATTTCCTTTACAGGCCGATCGTCAGACCGATGTTGTAAACGCGCTGGAGCGGATAGCCCAATCCGTTGCCACCCATCTCCGGATCCCATAATTTGAATCCGCTGATGACAAACAGGTTCGAAGCGTTCAGATAGACGCGCAACTGCCGCATGCCGATCTTCCGAGCTGCCTTTTCCGGCAGGTTGTAACCGATTTCCAACGATTTGAGACGTAACATTGCCCCGTTGCGCATCCACCACGTCGAGGTCTGTGTGTTGTTCTCATTGACACGGTCGCTCAA
Organism: Alistipes sp. Marseille-P2263; assembly: GCF_018101075.1. Classification (NCBI taxonomy): domain Bacteria; kingdom Pseudomonadati; phylum Bacteroidota; class Bacteroidia; order Bacteroidales; family Rikenellaceae; genus Alistipes; species Alistipes sp. Marseille-P2263. Next base: position 178,428 of record NZ_JAGQEJ010000007.1, on the reverse strand, counting down.
ACGGGGCCAAAACGCATAGAGGTTACGGTTGTCCTCCGACCAGTGGTCGTCGGCGATCACGCGCAGCAGGCCGTTCTGATTGCCTTCGTACCCGGCTTCGGTCTTCATCACAAACGGCGAGATACTTCCGGGGTCGATGAAAATCGACGAACGGGCCGAACCTTGGAAGAAGAAGCTGAAATCGAAATTCTTGTACCCGATCGTTCCTCCGAAGCCGTAGTTGATCTCGGGACGAGTCGGATAGCCGATCGGAACCTTGTCAGCCTCGGTGATCTGACCGTCACCGTTGATATCGCGGTATTTGATATCACCGGCCGCCACCGGAATATCACCGAATTTCTGCGAAGGCAGATTGGCCACTTCGTCATCATCGACGAAAAGACGTTCGGCGACGTAACCCCACATCTGGTCGAAGGAATATCCCACGCGCGAACGATAGTATTCATTAGCGGGATAGTTCGGTTCGTCGTAAAGGGTCACTTCGTTGGTGGCATAAGTGAAGTTTCCGCGCAACGTCGTCCAAAGTCCGTTCTTAAAGAACTTGTTGTAATCCACCGAAACGTCGACACCGTGCGATTCGGCCTTGCCCGTATTGGCCTTGACCGAGGCCGAAAGACCCATCGAAGCCGGAATGTAAGTGCGGTCCATCAAGATGTTGGAACGCTTCTGCCAGTACGGTTCGACGATGATATTCACGCCGGCGAGAGTCATGTCCAAGCCGAGGTTCAACTGTCGCGACTCCTCCCAGCCGATGTCGTAGTTGGCATAACGCGTCGTCGCTACGCCGGGACGCGAATAACCGAAGTTCTCGCCAAAGACCTGCGAGCGATCGCCCGTCTCATTCAGGTTCACGTTCGAGAGATAGAAGAACCTATCGCCCGCCTCACCGATCTGGTCGTTGCCGATCAAGCCGTAGGACGCACGCAGTTTCAAGTTGGAGATGACCCGTTTCCAGCGGCCGAAGAACTTTTCGTTGGAAATGACCCAACCGCCACCGATCGAAGGGAAGAATCCCCACCTCTTGTTGCTGGCGAAACGCTCCGAACCATTGTAGCCGAAATTGAACTCCAACAGGTAACGGGAGTCGTAGTCGTAGGTGAAACGTCCCGAAAGGCCGAGATTGCGTGAAGGCAACGACTGTTCGAGTGACCCGGCGTTCCCGACGACCGACTGACGGATCGTCCCGATGAGCATGCCCGTCACATGGTGCCGGTCGGCGAAGGTATGGTCGTAGTTTACGACGGCTTCGCCGTAATAAACCGTGCTGAGTTTCTTTTCTCCCTCGGTATAGTTCAGGTATTCAGTGCCGGCCGTACCGATCGAGTTGTTGCCGCCGTCGTTGTAGGGAGTCAGCACGATGCCCTGTGAAGTGGCATTGGCCTTGTAAAAGAAAGGATTGTACTGCCGCGAAGTCGAGAAATAGGAGTAACGCTGGGTGTATCCCATGGCACGGGCCGTAAGTCCCGGAAGCCAAAATCCGAAATCCTGCTTGAACTCGAGCTGGGCATTGACCGTTGAGGTGTTGTTGGTCTGGTAGCCCGACACCATCTGCGCATAGGGGTTCGCATAGAGCTGGCTGGTCGAATTGGGGACCAGCGCGCTGCCGAACATCGGATGCGTCGTATTGGGTGAGTAACTGCGCGGATAAACGGCCGGGAAAGCCACAGGATTAGCCGACATCGCCGAATTGAAGATCTTTTCACCGCCGCCGACCGGACCGTGGTAGTCGTCAAACTGCGCATAGACGCGCACGGTTGCCACGGTGGTTTTGGTCAGTTGCAGATCGGTGTTCGAACGGATCGAATAGTTTTTCAGACTGATATTGTTCTTGAAATCGTTACCTGCATCGTTGCGCAGCACGCCGTTGTCGATGTTGAATGTTCCGGCCAGATAGAAGCGCGCGACGCGTCCGCCGCCCGAAATGTTGGCGTTGAAACGCTGGTTCATGGTGTAAGGCTTGATCAACTGGTCGATCCAGTCGTTATTCGGATAAAGAATCCGGTCGGCGCCACGACGGGTCTGCTCTATTTTGTCCTTAGGATAAATCAGCGCCGCCTGTGGGTTGCGCGTGAGCGCCGCTTCGTTGGCCAGTTCCATGTAGGTAATGTTGTCGGCGAAACGCAGGTTGCGCGTATTGGACGAAATAGAATTCTCCGCACGGAAATTGAACTGTGTCGTACCTTCGCGGCCGCTCTTGGTATTGACCAACACCACGCCGTTGGCACCGCGGGCGCCGTAGACCGCCGAGGCAGTGGCATCCTTCAGCACGGAGAAATCGGCGATGTCGTCGGGCTGAAGACGTGCCAGATCGGTTGACGAGGATTCGATGCCGTCGATCAGGATCAACGGATCGACCTTGCCGGCACCGAACGAACCCACTCCGCGGATGAAAAACTCGGCGTTGTCCTGACCCGGTTCGCCGCTGCGCTGATAGGAGATCATGCCGGCGATCTGGCCGCCGAGCATCGTCGTGAGGTTACTCGTCGGACCCTTCAGCTCGGAAGGTTTGACCGTTGATATAGAGCTGACCAGACTCTCCTTCTTCTGCGTACCGAAGCCGACGATCACGACATCCTCAACCTCTTGTGCGGCCGTCTTCAGGATGACGGTCAGAATCCGCCGGTCACCAACGACCATTTCCTGCGATTCGTAACCCAAAAAAGAAATGACAAGCACCGACTCCCGATCGGGGACCCGGATCGAAAATTCGCCGTTGCTGTTCGAAACGACGCCGTTCGCCGGATCACCCTTCTCCACGACGGCCACGCCCGCAATCGGATTGCCGTCCTCGTCGACGATCGAGCCCGTGACGGAAATTCCGTTCTGCACAGAAGAGGTCGCCTTACGCGCCCGGGCTGACGCCTCAGAACGAGGGGAAGGGAAATTCTCGGCTCCGACGGCAAAACCCGGAGCCGTGCAAAGAGCCGAGACAAGCAGCAACAGCGCCCGCCCGCACCGCATACGGTCCGGTAAACGGAAGATCCGGCCGAAACTCACGAGTTTCCCGCCATAAATGCAGTTTCTGAACATAGTGTTTGGTATTAATAAAGGTTAGTTTTGAGGTTTTCGAACGATGCATTCCCGCGAACGAGCGCGGTCAAAAGGGAGGAGAGTTCACATTCTCATCATAGGCTCGGCAGAATTAGCGGTTTGGTTTTCGGTTTTACAAAATTAGGCGTCCCATCCCGTTGGCCGAATTAATAAATGACGGTTCAATGTAAGAAAATGATATTTCAAAACGGCGCGTCGAATGTCAAATTATCATGGATTAATCCCAAATTTCGATCCATTCGTCATACATTCCGTCTTTATTTTTGTCATACGCATGACCCGCCGCACCGCATCCTTCCGGCAAACCATCATAAACCATAAAATAGCAATGAAAACAACCAACCGAATCTACAAAATGCTGTTCCTTCTGACGCTCCTTCTCGGATGCGGTGCGGCGGGCCGGGCCACATCTTGGGAGCCGACCATCAACCAAGTGGTCTGGAAAGGCGACGTGAAACGCCTGATCCTGCTCGTTGAAACTCCGGACAGGCCTTTCTACACACCGAACGCCCGCGAAGAGTACGACCGAATGCTCAATGGGGAAAACTACACGGGACTGGGCTGTGTCGGTAGCGCCCGCGATTTCCTGATCGACAATTCCGGCGGTAAGTTTCGCCCGCAATTCATCGTCGCCGGACCGCTGCGGCTCTCCAAGTCGATGGGCTATTACGGCGGTAAACCGCAACCGGACGAAGGTACCGACGGCGACGTGGGTAAACTGGTGATGGAAGCCTGCCGGCTGGCCAAGGAGCAGTACGACATCGACTTCTCCGAACTGGACTACAACGACGACGGCAAGGTGGACAATGTCTACCTCTTCTATTCGGGACCGAACGACACGACAGTCCCGACCCCGTGGCCCCACGCTTCGGGCGTGGCCGGAGGCGGATTGGTCATCGACGGAAAACTGGTAGACAGTTACGCCATCTCGCAGGAGATGGCCTCCGAAACCGTACGCGGCGGCTACACAACGTTTCTACACGAATTCGGCCACACGCTGGGACTGACCGACGACTATTCGGGACGACTGGGCCGTTTTTCAATCTACTGCAACGGCACGTTCAACGGCGGTATCATTCCGGTCAATTTCAATGTCATGGAACGGCTGATGCTCGGATGGCTCGACTGCGAGGAAATCGACCACGACGGAACATACACACTGGAACCGCTGGCCCGGAACAAAGGGTTGATTCTGAAAACGAACAACCCCGACGAATACTTCCTGTTCGAGAACCGCAGTAATGCGAGCGATGTCACGCTTTGGGACTCCTATTTCGAATACGGCGGCCTGTTGGTATGGCACATCGACCGCTCCGACAACATCGTGACCTGGACCGACGGCAGTGGTACCCACACCACGACGGCCATGGGCATGTGGGGGAACAACAGCCCCAACGCCGCACCGACACATCCCTGCCACGAACTGATCGAGGCCGACAACATCAACGATCCCTCGCAATACCGTGCGGGCATGTATTTCCCCGGCAGTCGTTACCAGACCGAATTAAGCTCAAGGACCCATGACGAGTTCAAGACCTGGTCGGGCCTACCCGTCAGCGCAGAAATATACGACATCCGACAAGAAAGCAACGGCGACATCACGTTCAAGGTCCGCAACATCAACACCTCGTCGTTGAGCGTATCGGTGAAGAATTCCGAAGGGAAACTGCAGACCGACGCTTACGTCAGTCTCACGCCCGTGGAAGAGGTCGCAACCCAATCGCAACTCATCACCCGCGCCATGCAGCCCGCAGCCGGCGGCAAGAAAATCATGGGGAATACGGGCACGACCGGAAAGTGCATCCTGAGCGGTATACCCATCGGCAAGTACCAGTTGCTCGTCGACAAAGCAGGTTATCTGATCCACACCGCATACATTGATATCGTCGAGGGCGACAACTCGGTCGACGTCTCGCTGCAGGCACTCGCCGATCTTGGAGGGACGGAACTCACTTGGTACACCGGGCAGAATGCCCGCACGGTCTTCTTCGTGGCCGAACAGATCCGTGCCGCAGGCTGGGATAGCGATGATCTGGCGCCCCACGAAGGAAAAAAGCTCACAAAAGTGCGCGTCCAGTTCAGCGGCCGTCCGACGGGCGACCTCTACGTTTTTACGGATGATCAGGTCGTCTACAACAAACCGATGGAGAACGTGGTCGAGAACGGCGTGACGACATTCGACCTCTCGACCGAAAACATCGTCATCGAAGCGGGCAAAAGCCTTAAGGTCGGATACCTGCTTACATCCGACGGAGGAGGTATCTGGCCCTCGACCGCCGATCAGGGATGCCAGGTAACAGGCAAAGGAGGCCTGATCTCCACCGACCGAGGCAAAAGCTGGTACCTGACCAACGATTTGGACGCTAACTGGGCGATCTGGATCGAATTGCAGGAAAAGGTCGACGACGTTCCCGTGGAGGCGATCGAATTTGACGACCCTACGCTCGAAATGGCTGTCGGCGACAAGATCATGCTGCGGGCCAACATCCTGCCGATCAACGTACTGAACCGCAAGGTGACATGGGAAAGCAGCGACGAGGCGATCGCCACGATTGACGAGAAAGGATACCTGAAAGCCCTTGCCACAGGAGAAGCGACGATCACTGCGACCTCGGTGCAGAATCCCGATATTTCGGGTTCGTGTACAGTCTACGTGAAGATGAGTTCCGACATGGTGGACATCATCCCCTACCAGCGTGACGCCCGCATCTCATGGCCGGGATACAACCCTGACTGCGAATGGCGGGTGAGCTGGCGCAGGGCGGGCGAAACGGAATGGAACTCCGCCGAGCCGCAGGCCGAAACAAAAATCTACCTCCACGGACTTCTCCCCGACACCGAATACGAGGGAACGGTAAAGGCAATCGGCGACGAAACGACTTCGCCCGTTGCATTCACGTTCGAGACAAACCCTCTGACCTCGGAATACCCGGTCATCGAACTCTCGAAAAAACGGATCAAAGCCGGCGAGGCGATCCCGCTGATCGTGTCGAACATCGCCGACGACGAGCACACGATCGTCTGGAAAGTGAACGGGTCGGTCATCGACGGAGACGAATACGAATGCGTCAAAAGCGGAACGGTCGAACTCAGAGCCGAGATCTCGCTCGACGACGGATCGACCGAAGTGTTGATCAACGAGTTGGAAGTCATGAAATAAAACACAGAAGCCATGTTCAGGAAAATCATTTGCGCCGTGCTGCTCTCGACAGCATCGGCTGCTTGTTCGAAAAGCGGAACCGACGGTTCCGACAATCCGTCGAACGCCCTGTTGCAAAAGGAGACCTACGGCATCTATGCCGACGACGACAACGTGTTCGTCTACGACAACGACATTCACCAATACGCCTACAACACCGGGCGGCATACGTTCCGAATTCAGAACACGGCACAGGACCGCTACCTGACATGCGAACTGGACACCACTCCGACGGCCAGCAGCACCGTGAATGTCCGTGTAAAAACACAGGGCATTTCGAGTTTCCCTTCCCGGGAGTTGCAAATGCTGGTTCTCAAGCGGGCGGACGGGAAAGCATGGCTGTGGAATGAGGAAAATCGGACGGGACTCGTGATTCGGATCGAATAACATTCCGAAAACGGCGAGAGCGAGTGTTCACAGACAGCCGGTTTCCACCGTTTCGCTCCCAGGCCCCGCGCGGAGAGACGCGTTTCGGAAAACTGTTGCGGACATTGGACGACAGCGTACGGCGCAACGGCGCACGATCCGGGGCAGTCTCGGCCTCCGGGCGAATATACCAACCATTACACAAATGATCCGGTATGGATTCCCAAAGGAATCCATACCGGATCATTTACCGACATATCGCAACGGCAGCTACCTGTCGGTCATCACGAGCCGGACCGGACCGAGCAGCCCGCTGTCACGCAGCGGCTCGTCGGGCGACGGCCACCGGATCACCCACGTCTTCCGCTCCCCGGGATCGCGTCCGGCGTCGTAAACCAGCCGGTTGAACCACGTGCCCGTGACCTCGATCCGCAGCCGGTTTTCGCCCTCGCGGAGATACTCCGCGATCTCCGTCCGGTAGGGCGGCGCCCAAAGCGTCTGCACCTGCCGGCCGTTCACCGTCACGGCGGCGATCATCTCGACCCGTCCCAGATCGAGCGTGCAACTCTTCAGCGGCTCGCGCAGATCGAAGGTCGTCTCGTAAACAGCCGTACCCGAGAAGGCCCTCCCCTCGTCCGGCATCCGCAACGCCCGCCAGGGCAGCAGTTCCGTCAGTTCCATCCGCCCGGGAGCGCCCCAGCCCGCAGGGAAGCGGAGCGTCCAGTCGTCCAGCTCCCTCTCAACGGTCGTGCCCGCGGCCGTCTCCGGCAACGGCAGATCGGATTCCGGGCGGAAGACGACGTAGCACGATCCCGACTGCGGGAGTTCCAGTTCCACGCGGGTCCGGCCTTCCGCCGTCTTCGCCGCGAGGCGGGTGCGACGCCCCGTCGCGGGATCCCACAGTTCGACATCGCCCGCGCAGCGGAAATCCAGCATCCCGGAGAATCCTCCGCCGCGCTGCGGACAGACGAAATACCAGTCGGCCCCTTCCGTCCGGCGGTGCGCCCACAGCACATCGCCCCGCAGGTCGGGAGCGATCCCCGCCGCGGCGAGCGCCTTCTCCACCGGCAGGCCCGAGATCACGCGTCCGCGTCCGACGCGCCGGACGCCTGCCTGCCCCCGGCCCCAGATCGTCCGCACGGCCCGGTCGAAACGCCGCTGCGCCTCCTTTCCGCCGTTGAGCGTCGCCACCCCTTCGGGGGCATCGCCGACGACGGTCGCGCCCTCGCGCAGGAAACCGAGTATCCTTTCGAGCGTCTCGGGCAGCATCCGGCAGTTGTCGGGCAACCACAGCACGCGGTATTCGATCCCCTCCGGCGTCAGCAGCCGTCCGTTCTCCACACGCAGCCGGTGCAGCAGCGCGTCGGGATTGCAGTAGTCGTACTTGTATCCCGCCAGGAAAGCGGGATTCTGGTCGGGCTTGCCGTTCAGCTCGTCGCCCAGATACCAGAGCACGTCCGACACGGGCCATCCCCGCTCCTGCATGTAGCTGCACCGGGCGAAATAGTCGTTGATTGCGCGCATGTGGCGCCACCAGGTCTGTCCGCGCAGGAAGGGCGTACCGATCCCCGGGCCGCCGAACGACGTGCCGGGCGGCAGGAAGGGCCGCTGCGGGTTGTGCGTATAGGTATGATAGACCAAATGCGTCACCCCTTCCGACAGATGGAGGTTGGCGATCTCCTTGAGCATCGTCCAGTGTTCGTCCCACGTATGGGAGAACGACGTGAAGGCCTCGGCCGCGACGCGCGGCTTGCCGTAGAGCCGGGCCGCCGAGGCGGTCGGCTTGACCGGCTTGAAGTTCAGCGACCCCACATACCCTTCGGTGAACGGCTGCCAGAACTCGCACATCGGCACGTCGGCGTACTTGAAATATTCCAGGATGTCGGCCGGGAAGACGTCCCCGGCGGCCGTCTCGTAGGTGACGGACAGCCCGTTCCCGCGGGCCAGGCGGGCCATCGTGCCGTAGAAGTTCTCCGTGAAAAGCGCCGAGATCGTCCCGCGCCAGTCGCGCAGGAAGCGGGCCGAAACCTCCGGATCGTCCACGACATAACCCAGCACGGCCGGCAGCCACCGCCGCAGCGCATAATCGTTCCGCCGGGCGAACTCGCGCTCCATCGCCGGGGTCCAGGTCTGCGTCTCGCACTCCCAACTGTCGAGCAGTATGCCGCCCAGCAGCCCGCCAGACAGCGGTCCGTCGTGCAGCCGGCCGATATACCCGGCGAACTGCGCCTCGGCCCCCGCGGGATCGAGTTTGTTGCACTCCCAGCCCGTGCCTTCGGGAGGCGCGGGCGAATTTCTCCGACCCGTATTGACATGTCCGATGCGCAGCACGGTCCAGCGCCCTGCGGGAGGCGTCCACGCCAGCCCGCCGTCGGGCCGCATCCTGTCCGTCAGGTCCTCGATACGGCCGGGGTCGATCCACGCCGCGGGATTCTGCTTCGGGCAGGCGTTCTCCCGGTCTAGATTGCGGAGGGTCCAGCCCGCCTCCGACTCCCAGCAGTTCTTCCGCGCGGCGGTATAGAATTTCAGCGACCCGAGGGTCATGTGATGGCGGTTCGAAAGCGCCACCCGGTAGCGGGTCGCGGGAAAGGCGTCGGCGCAGGCGAACGAAACCGGCGTGTTGTCCTGCGAGTTGCTCGCCGGAACCTCGGCGTGCAGCACCCGCCTCCGCGAACCGTCCGGCGCCACGGCCTCCACCGTCAGCCCGATCCCCGGCTCGTAGCAGCGGGGATGGTTGATGCTGTTCATGCTCGGCAGCTCGACGGTGCGGACCACGACCGCCTCGGGGAACGTGATCTCGAGCCGCACGGAGTCGCCCGCCGCGCAGGGCGGAAGTCGCAGCGGTTCGCGGTTCGTTCCTGCGATCACTTCGCGCCAGGGCAGGTCGTCCCCGCTCTTCACGGCCACGGGCCGGAGCCGCTCGCCCGTGTCGTCGAGCGGCGTCGGGAAGGCCAGCACCGCAATGTCGCGGTAGTCGCGCCACGCCTCGCCGTCCGACACGGGCCGCGGCAGGACGACCGGGCCTTCCCCCGCCGACAAATCCGTGCGGCTCCATGCCAGATGCCGCATGGCGTTCGACGGTTCGATCCACGGACCGCCCGAGGTCGCCCAGCCCGAACAGTTCTGCATCGTGAAGCGCAAACCCAGCCGCCGAGCTTCCCGGGCCGCATGACGCACCAGCGCGTCCCACCCCGGACTGAGCGCCGGAATCTGCGGATCGACACCCGGCCAGGGGCCGCCGAACTGGCCGTGGAAAAGCTGCACCCCGGAAATGCCCGTCCGGGCGATCGCCTCGAAATCCTCCGTGATTCCCTCGGCCGAGACATTGCCGCCAATGAGGTGGAACCACGTCTGGGGATAGTTGATCCGGGGCGGAGCGACGAACGCCGCCGCGTCCTCCGCGCCGAACGGCCGGCGCAGCGCCGCCGTATCGGGCACCGCGGCGACCTGTCCCTGCGCCGCCGGAAGGGTCAGCAGGACCAGCAGCGCCGTGCAGATCCGCCGTTTCGCATTCATGGCCGTCATCGCGTCACATCCTTACCATACGACCGGAAATTCGGAAACGCGCAGCGTCGAGCAGCCGTAGGGAATCAGCTCGACCTCCTCCTCGGGGCACGGCGTCGTGCCGACCGAATAGGGCAGCGGCCCGGTCATCTCGTTATAAAGCCCCCAGGCAGGCATCCTTTTGGCTTTCACCCGGATCCGGACCGGAGCGTTCTCGTAGTTCCAGAAATAGCGGCTCCGGGCCTTCGCCGCATCGACCTCGACCCGGCTGTTCTCCGCCGGTTTGTCCGCCACGCGGACCGGCAGACCGTAGTTCCACGCATCGGGCGAGGTCACCTCGTAATACTCCCGGCCGAACTGCCGCACTTCGGCGTCGGGGAACCGCTTCAGCTCCCACTCCTCGCGCATGGCCAGCGCATAGACCAGCGGACCGCGCTCCACGGAGACCGAGTTTTCGTACCAGCGGCTCGTCACGACGCGCATCGGCAGGCGCAGTACGAGGCTGTCCCCGTCGCGCCACTCCCGCTCGACGACGGCGATCGTACCGCCGCCGGGCGACTGCACCCGCTCGCCGTTCACCTCCACTTCGGCGCCTTCGCACCACCCGGGAATGCGGAGGTGGAAAGGAAAGCGCTCGCCGCCGCGGCCCGCCATCCGGACCGAGAAGCGGATCTCCTCCTCCATCGGGTAGGCGGTCTGCTCGGCGATCGTGACCATCCGGCCGTCGCCCACGCGCAGCGTCACCTCCGAAGGCGAGTAGATCAGCGCGGCGACCCCGTTGTCGGGCGTGGCGAACCAGAGGTGCTGCGCGAATTTCGGCCATCCCTGGTGCATGTTCGAATAGCAGCAGGGGAATCCCGAGAGCGTGCCGAAGACCACGTCGGTCTGCGCGTGCACGGCATCTTCGTAGAAATTACGCGTGTGGCGCGTCGCCATCACCTGATTGGGCTGCTGGAAATACTGCTTGTACATGAAGTCGTCGGTCACCTGCGTCGGCAGGGCGTTGAAGGCGACCCGTTCGAGGCGGTCGGCGAAAGCCACGTCGCCCGTTATGCCCATCATCTGTTCGAGCGAGAACATCATCTCGACCGCGGCGCACAGCTCCGAGCCCTGCGTCGGATCGCCGCCGTGCAGCCCCTCGTCGGCGCCGTACATCCCCTGCGGCTGGCCGTGGAGCAGCGCCAAATCCGAGAATCCCTTCTTCACGGCGTCGAGATAGCGCCGCTCGGGCCGGCGCTGATAGTAGATCACCGGCTCCTTGAAACCCTGCGCCAGATTGACGCAGTGGATGGAGTTGAAGCGTTTCAGGTCGTCCGATTCGAGGAACATCCCCGTATAGTCGTGCCCCTGCCGGTGAAGCAGATCGCCCAGTTCGAGCAGAAACCCGTCGCCCGTGAGATTATAGAGCCAATAAACCGCCTGCAGGTTGTCGCACGCACGGTAAACGGCCCAGTGCGACCAGTGTCCCAGCGGCTTGTCGGGCAGCGTCTTCAACTGATACCGGAAATAGCGCGTCATGAAGTCGATCACCCGCCGGTCGTTCGTCGCGGAGTAGTACTGTTGCAGGATTTTCAGCACCACCATCCGCGGCCACCAGTCGGCCGAATTGTTCCGCTGGAGGCCGAATTCGCCCGGATAGTCCGTCGCCGGGCCGAAATAGCCGTCCTCGCGCTGACTTCGCAGAATCCACTCGATCCACGGCCGGACCTTCGCCTTGAGCTCCGCGTCGTCGAGCAGCCAGGCCAGCGGCAGCAGTCCGTCGATCCAGTACGGGCCGCGCTCCCACTGGTCGCCGTCGCCGCCCAGCCAGCCGTTGCGCGGCCCCATCACCTCGGGGTAGAGCTCGTCCATGCGGCCCGTGGCGCCCGAACGCTGCCGTTCGAGCATCTCCCCGAGCCACCCCTTCGCCCTGACGGCGCCCAGCGGCAGTTCGACATAGGCTTTCGGCGCCAGCGGCGCCCGGTTGTTCGGATAGTTCGGCGCGGAAGCCCCGGCCGCCGCCCCCGGAACGGAGGCGGCGAAGGCGCACGCCAGCAAAATGCAGAAAGGTCTGTTCATATTTCGGAAAAATTATTTTGAGCCGTCGATTCTCACCCGCTCGAAGCATCTGATGCGCACGGGCCCGAGCAGGCCCGAAACGCGCAGGTATTTCTCGGCGTCCGCGGCGTCGTACTTCGAGACATTGCTCCGCGTGCGGCGCTCCCCGGGCGGCAGTTTGCCGTCGCCGATGAGCCGGTTGGGCCAGAGATTGACCACGTCCACCGACAGGCGGTTCGTCCCGGGCCGCACCCAGCGCGTAATGTCCGCCTCGCAGGGATCGCTCCACGACACGGGAAATTCGTGCCCGTTGAGCCGGATCACCGCCACCTCCTGCACGTTGCCCAGATCGAGCAGCACCTTCCGCCCGCGGAGCTGCGCACGGTCCATGGTGAACTCCTTTTCGTAGGTCGCCGTACCGGAGTAATAGCGGATCTGCGGATCGTCGAACTCCGTCCACGACCGCAGCGAATCGAACCGCACCGGACAGGCGGGCCCCCACGCCGGATCGAAGCGCACGGTCCACGGGCCGGTCAGTTCCGTCTCGGCGGGGAGCCGCTCCGCGGCGACATGCGAAACGCCGCCGTCGGACCAGTAAAGCGTATATTCGCCCGGCTCGTACAGGTCGGCGCAGAGCGTCCCGCCGTCATCGGCGAACCCGATCGCCGGGTAACGCGGCACGACGGACTGCGACGGGAAGAGCGGCTCCGTGCGGCGGTCCGCCCGGACGATGTGGCGGACGGGCGGCACATCCTTCGGAAAGACCACGAAACAGGAGCCCTCGGGCGCGAAATGCATCGGAATGCAGGTATAGCCGTCCCGTTCGCAGTAGTAGCGCACCGGTTCGATCTCGCCCGTCAGCGGATTCCAGAACTGCGGCGCGCGGCCCGTCACGCGGAACCGGCATTCGACCTGCTCGAAGCGGTCGTAAGGCCGGGGCACGTAGCGGTAGAAATAGTCGTCGATCCCCCGCCGGGCGAAGCGGTTCGCCACGAAATAGATCTCCTGGTCGTCGGTGGTGCGGTGGATGAAATCGAGCCGCGTGCGGGGATCGGCCCCCGTGTAGGCGAAGTCGGGCGGCGCGCCGAGCGCCGTCAGCACGTTGCCGAGCTCCTGTCCGCGAATCACCCGGCCCCGGCCGTAGCGGTTCTCGGTCCGGTTCACGCCGTCCATCCAGCCGCCCATGTCGCACCGCCACATGCGGTCGGTTATTTCTTTCAGCTCGCGGTCCCCGTCGGGGTAATGCGCCAACCCGGTGGTCCGCTTCGGAGGATCGCCCACGAGCGTCATGCCGTCGAGCACCATCCGTTCGATCCTGCGCATCACGTCGAGGTCGATCGTCTCGAGCGGCGGCAGCACCAGCACCCGGTACGACATGCCGTCGGGCAGGACGATCCGCCCGTCGCCGGCCACCGACAGCCTTTCGAGCACCACGCTCTTCGAACACTTGTCCCAGTCGTAGCCGAATGGAAAACCGGCCTCTTCCTCCTTCAGAAACACCATGTTCGGCACGTCGTCGCCGTTGTATATCAGCACGTCGGCCACGAACAGTCCCTGCTGCAGAAGGTACGAACAACGGTCGATATAGCCCACGAAATCCCCGGCCTGCTCCCACCACGTCACGTTGCGGTTGAGGTGCGTGCCGGCGAAATACTCCACGCCGGGCCGCCCCCATTCCGCGGGCGAGGAGGTGAAGGTGTGCCACACGAGACGATTGACGCCCGAGCAGAAGACACGGTCGAGCAGCCCCTTGAGCTCCTTCGGCGAGCGCTCCCAATGGGGGCCGATGCTGGTCGGGCCTTCGGCCTCGACGAACCGCCGTCCGTTCGTGTGCGCGACACAGGCGCTCTGCCGCACGGAGAGGCGCGCCCCCTCCGAGGCGACGTGCGACGTGGCCCGCGCCCAGAACTCGCCGTGCGGAATGTCGCACGCGCCCAAGACCTCCAGCGCATCGACCGGCGTGTAGCAGGGTCCGCCCGCCTCCGGATCGGTCATCATGCCGTGGGCGTTGGCCAGCTCGCGGAAAGGTTTGTAGTGGTAGTTCAGAATACAGTCGCTCACCGTGCGGCGCACGTCCTGCAGGAAGCGGTTCGAGACCTCCGGACTCTCCACCACCCGCCCGGTCATCACGGGCAGGTAACGCCACAGGTCGTAGCCGCGGAAGCGGCGGAACTCCTCCGGGAAACGCTCCGTCCAATTGACGAGACCCATCTCCCAACTGTCGGTCAGCAGGAACCTGACGCTGTTGCCGGCCTCCTTCGCCGTGCGGATCAGCGGCAGCAGCACGCTGTCGCGGTAGAGCGCGAAGGCTTCCGGGTCGAGGTGATCGAGCGAAAGACCCTCCCAGCCATCGCTCGTCGTCGAGGTGCGCGCCCCGGTGCAGGTCCAGGCGTAGCGGATCACGGTCCACTCCCCTTCAGGAGCGTCCCATACGAGTTTCCGCCCGTCGAAACAGGAGGTGATGTCGAGAATCTCCTCCCCGCGGAGCGGCTCGGCCCCCGCATCGTGATCGAAATCCGCGCTCAGCAGCCCGAGCGGGAAAATCTCCTGAAATCCCAACCCGCTGTAAAACGCCTTCGCGGACCAGTGCGGAATGGCCGCATCCTTCATCGGGGCTCCCTCCGGCGCTTTCCGCACGGCCTGTACGCAGATGTCCCGGCAGACGTACCACGTGGGAGGCTGCGGCAGTTCGACCTCGACCCGCCCGCCGCCCCGGACGTCCGTCTCGGAGTAGGTCAGCCGCTTCAGGGCGCGCTCGGGCGTGACGAATGGACCGCCGGGATTCCATCCGCTCGTGGCATTGACACTCAGCGTGATGCCCAGCCGGTCGGCCTCGCGGACGGCATGGCGGTACAGTCTCTTCCACCCTTCCGACAGGAATACCTCCCCGGGACCCGGTCTGGCGGTGACGGGGTTGAATCCTCCGGCGTCGATCAGCGACGCCGAACCGTACCCCTTGGCCTTCATCTCCTCCAGATCGCGCGTGATGGCCTCTTCGGTCGTGTGGCCGTTCAGCCACCACCAGTAGCACGACATGCCGGCCTCGCCGGGCGGCGTGCGGAATTTGCGGGCCAGTTCGGCCGTCGGGGTATCCATGACGGGCTCCAGCCGGAAATCGGCCTGCGCCCCGGCCCGCGGAGCCGCCGCCACCGACAGCAGCAGCGTCAGCACGAGCGCCCGAATGTCGTTTTCCATAATGTCGTCTCGGATTTATCGTCTGCCATTCACAACGCCCTGCGGAGTCCCTCGCTGCGCACGACCCACCCCTTCTCCGGGAATCCGGGGGCATCGCCCGCCGGAGCGCCGTCCCAGCCTGCGGCCATCATCGCCACGGCATACAGCAGTCCGCCGTTTCCCGGGAAGTAGGGGAACGGAGCGCGGCCGCCTCCCACCAGCCCGTGCGGGTCGAAGTCGAAGGCCGGATAGTCGAGCAGGTACTCCACCGCCCGTTCGGGATCGCCCAGCCGCGCGGCGCACATGGCCAGCATCGGGAAGTCCCAGCCCCAGGTTTCGCCGAGCTTCCACTCCGCATGGACCTTCGCCAGCGTGCGCCGCATCGTCGGAATGTCCACGCCGTCGCCCGGTAACATGCCGTAGGCCCCGACGAGCGCCGGATGCTCCCAGTTGTAGCTGGTCCACATCCGCTCGATATTCTCCCACGAGACGTAAACCCCCTCTTCGACCGGAAGCGGGGAGAGCTTGCGGAGCACCTCGTCGTACTCCCTCTTTTCGGGCAGCCCCAGCCGGACGCGCCACTGCTGCGCGAGGCGCAGCCCCGTACGCCAGTAGCTCAGCTCGAACGCCGGATTGATCGTGGTCCGCGGATCGGCGTTCTCGCCCACCACCTGCAGGGGATACCCCAGCACATAGCGGTCGCGCACCGCGTCGTAATGCGCGTAGGAGGCCATGAAATCGGCTGTCCCGAACACGACGTCGCGCCACTTCTCCAGTGTCTCGCGCGTCGGGCGGAGCCGGTACTCCAGCTCGGCGTAGAAAATCGGATGGGGTTGCTGCCAGATCAGCAGGGCCGTGGTCTCGAGCGGCCACTCCCACCACGCGTGGTCTCCGATGGTCTTGGGCCAGCGCACGCCGGCATACCCCTGCGCCGCGGCCTTGCGGCGGAAAACGCCGAGGTTGTCCGTAAAGACGCGCATCATCTCCGAAGCCAGCTCCCAGCGGTTCCAGAGCGCATAGTGGGCGCAATGCCACCAGATCATCTCGTAATGATACTTGCCGTACCAGCCGTTGTTCACCAGTCCGCTCTCCTGCGGAGGCAGCGAGCCGGCCTCATTGACCGCCATCACATACTGCGAAAGCACCACGCGCCGCTCCAGTTCGCGCCAGCGCGGATCGCTGCTCTCCGAGAGGTCGATCGCTCCGCCGCTCTCCCAGAAGCGCCGCCAGTGGCGGGCGCTCTCCTCCGCCGTGCGGTCGAACGAGGGCAGCGCGGCGTTGTCCACGATGCGGTCGAAACAGACGACGAACGCGATCTCGTTCCGGCCGGTCTCGGGGACGAACTCGTAGCAGTGTTCGGCGGTCCGGCGCAGCCGCACGGGGCTGTCCCAGGCGACGTGGACGTCGTAAACCGTCTCGCCGAGCGTCCGGTGGAAGCTGGCGCGGAAAGCCTCGGAACGCACGTCGGTCCGGTGCTTCCCGGGGCTGTTCCAGTCGGCGGCATCGCTGAATTCGACGTTCGTCGGGAAAGGGAAGCGGAGCGTAAGCCCCGCGGAGCCGTCGCCCACCTTCGCCGACTCGATCCGCACGGCCACGGCGTCCAGCTCGGGATGCCCCACGGTGGTCACCCGCACGGGAATCCCCTCGACCGTATATTCGCTCGTGGCGATGCCGCTCCAGAGGTCGAGCCGCTGCACGGGATCGCCCAGCTCCTCCAGCCGCACCCGCTCCCCGCCGGTCTTCGTCAGCAGCAGTCCCACTCGGCCGAGATTGATACGCTGGGGGTTACGCACCATCCAGTCGCACAACGCCTTCTGCTCGGGATTCGGAATGTCGTAACGCACCATGCGCCCCTGCGTCTCCCAGACGGCGCCCCGGAACTCCTCGGGGGTCTGCCCCTCGGGTAGCGGAAAACGATACCATCCCCAGTTCGACATCGTGTTCGCATTGTCGGAGAAGGTCTGCAACCCGCTGATATCGAATCCGAAGGCGAACTCGCCGTTGCCGACCTGCGTCGGACCGGGCAGGTTGCGGTCCCGGATCTCGGGATTGTGCCGCGTGACGACCGCCCGGCGGTCGATTCCCCGCGCAGCGGCGGGCTGCCACGACAAGAGCGGACAAAGGGCGAGAAGGCACATCGCGGCCGCGGTACGGCGCGAGCGGAAGGGAAGGATGCGGTTCTTCATAGCGTTTTTCGGGTTGCGGCACGGATCGCCGGGTTCGGACGGATACGCCTCCGCCGAACGGAATTACGGCCCGGCGGGGTTTCCATCATACAAAATTATTCGATATTTTCCGAATTCCGGTTCCGGAATTTGATTTTCGGACTGTAAATTTTGATTCCGGCGGAACGGCCACTCCGTCCACGGGGCGAGCTCCCGCACGCCGGAACGGGCAGCGAAGACGGAGCCGGACCGCAGCGGCGGCACTACCGGAGCTCGAACTCGTAGATCCCCGAGCCCACCGAGTAACGTATCTTCCCGTCACCGGAGGAGGGAATCGGCGCAATCGACGGAATGTCCCGCAGGCGGACGCCGTTCACGCGGGGATTCCGTCCGACCGCCCCGGCAGGCAGAATCAGCTCGGCCACGGTGTTCGCCGGGACGCGAATCGTCAGCGTACCCCCGCCGTCACGCCGTTTCCATGCCGAGACGATCTCCCCGTAGAGCGACCGGCATCCGACGCTGACCTCCGCGAGCCCCGAATCCAGCCCCGGCTCGATGACGAACTCCCGGAAGCCCGGCTTCGCCTCGTCGGGACGGATTCCGCCGAGGTACTTGTAAAGCCAGAAACCGATATAAGCGCCGTAGGGATGATGGCCGCTTCCGGGTCCGTTCTGGTTGATGGATTCGGACATCGTGCTCCGTTCGCTCTGCACCATGTGGAGCCACCCGGGGCTTTCCGGCCGGGTCAGCATCCGGTAGGCCACGTCGAAGCGGCCGCTGCGGGGCAGGTAGTCCATCGTGAAATTGCCACCGATGAATCCGGCGCTGATATGCCCGTCCCGCAGGTCGATCGCATCGAGCAGCCGCTGCCCGACCTTCGCCTTCAGCGTGTCGGGCACGAGCCCGAGAGCCAGCGGCAGCGCCTGCGCCGTCTGCGAATTCTCCGCATAGATGCCGGTCCGGGGATCGAGGAACTCCCGGTTGAACCGCTCCCGGATCCGTTCGGCGAGCGCCCCGTAATGCTCCGACAGCCGCCGGTCGTAGCCGAGGATTTCGGCGTATTCGGCCAGGCGGCGGCTCATCCAGTAATAGCCCGCGGTCGAGGTCTGCGCCACGGGCGTCAGGTTCGACGCCTGGCTGGTGGTGTCGGGATTCAGGTCGAGCCAGTCGCCCAGCGACCATGTAACGATATGGTCGCGGGCCGTCGAGGTCAGGAAGTCCACATAGGCCTTGAGCGCGGGGAAGGCGTACTCCAGCACCCCGACGTCTCCGGTGTGAAGATAGAGCTTGTCGGTCAGCAGGAAGATCGAACCGCCCCACCACGGATCGTCCCAGTAGTCCAGACTGCCGTCCTCGTGGACATAGCCCCACCCGGCCGACGGCACGGTGGAGGGGATGTGCCCCGTCGGGGCCTGGGCGTCCCGGAAGTCCCTCAGCGCCTTCTTATAGGCGTTCAGCGCATCGAAATTGTAGAGGTAGGACTCCATGACCACCGCCGCGTCGAGCGTCCAGCCCATCTTCTCCCGCGTGGGTTCCTCGCCGGGAATGCCGTGGATGGAGTTCAACAGCGTCCGCCGGACCGCCGCGTTCAGCTCGTTCAGCTTCGGCATGGAGCAATGGAACGTCCCGGCCGACGGCAGGTCCGTATGGACGCATTTGGCCGTGAAATCCTCCGGAGACGGCTCGTAGGTCAGCCCCCGCACCTGCATGTAGCGGAATCCGTGATAGGTAAAACGGGGTTCGAACGTCTCCATGCCCTCCCCGCCGAGAATCAGCAGTCCGGTCTGATAGCGCCCGCGGGTGTGCCACGTGCTGTTCTGCGTATCCAGCGAGCCGTCGGCCTTCAGCACCTCGTTGAACTGCAACTCGACGGTCTGTCCCCGCTCGCCCCGCACCCGCGCCTCGACCCAGCCGGTGAGGTTCTCGCCGAAATCCACCAGATAGACCCCGGGAGAGGTCTGCACGACCCGTTCCGCCGGCAACTCCCCGGTCACGCGCATCGGCGGCATCGGGTCCGCCGTCAGACGGCCCAACGGAGCGGGAACCCGGCAGACCGGCCGCCACAGGCTGTCGCGGAATCCGACCTCGTTCCAGCCGTGCACGGTCCGGGTGTGGTCGATCGTCTCGCCCGACCGGACGCTGTTGTAAACGATCTCGCCGTGGCCCCACCGCCACGTGCGGTCGGTGGCGATCACCTCGCGCGCACCCGATTCGTACTCGACGACGATATTCAGCCTCACCTTCGGCGGCGTGCGCCAGTTCACGTCGTGCATGCCGAAGACATCCCGCGTCGGCGAGCTGTACCAGCCGTTGCCCAGCACGATGCCCACGGCATTGCTCCCCGCCGCCAGCCGGTCCGTAACGTCGTAGGCCGCATACACCACCCGCTTGTCGTAATCGGTGAACAGCGGGTCCAGGACCCGGTCGCCGACCTTGCGGCCGTTGATATAGAGTTCGTAATAGCCCAGTCCGCAGATGAACGCCGTCGCCCTGCGGACCGGCGAGGGCAGCTCCACCTGCCGGCGCATATATACGGCGGCACTGTCCTCCATGAACCAGTTCTCCCGCTCGGTCCGCCGGTTCGACTTGTACCTGCGGTGCGGCAGCACCTCGGCGAAACGGGAGGACACCCACCCACTCCCCCTTCCAGTCGAACTCGTCGAACAGCCCGGTCCGCCACGATGCCACCGGACTCCAGTCCGATTCGGCGCCGTCCGTGTCCCACACCTTCACCTTCCAATAGTAATCGCAGCAGGGCAGCAGCGGAACGCCCCCGAATTTCACATGCTGGCTCCGCCCCTCCCGCACGACGCCGGAGTCCCATATATCGCCGCGGTCCGCCTCCAGCAGCTTTCGGTCCGAAGCGACCAGCACCCGGTAGGCTCCCTGCAAATACCCGGGTCTTCCGGTGTCGATCCGCCAGCCCAGCGACGGACGCCGGTCCCCCATGCCGAGCGGCTCCTCCGCGTAATTGCAGGTCAGCCCCAGCGGGCGGGCATCGCGGGCGGCGGCCGCTCCGGCCGAAACCGCCGCAAGGAGAAATGCCAAGGATAAAAATCCGTTTTTCAGGTAATTCATAACACCGGTGTTTTTTTCAAGGGTGAACGCCTCCCGCCCCGGATTGCGGAACGGCAGGCCTCCGGGGTCCGAAGCCCCGCCACGATTCCACCGGCCTCGTTCCGCCCCGCTTCCGGGCGCATTCTCCGGGTTCCGTCCGGAATCCCGGCCGACGGTCCTTCGCCGAACCGGACGTTCCTCCGCCAAAAGGCCGGCAGAGCGTGTCTCACGGCAAAAATACAACGGCACGCCCTGCCGGCCGCCAACAAAAATGCTCTTATCCCATGACAAATTGACACGCGTAAACCCATATCCGCGCATCCGTCCGAAAAGTCGTCCGTCCCGACGCGGACGAACCGCTGCGACGGACACTCCCGGCCGCACGGTCGGCGCCGCGTTCCTTCCGGACGCGGCACGGTCCCCGGCAGGAGGCCCCGCGATGCGGGCAGAGGCCCCCGAAGTGTGCGAAAAGCCCTGCGCATGTTTGCAGATACGCGATTAAATATTACATTTGCGGACGCAGACCGCCTCCTGTCCGACACGGGCGCGGCCGGGCAAACGCAGCAGACGAACGGATGACAGCCGCCGAAATACAGGACAACCGGAGAGTTGTCGATTTGCTTCGCAGGGGCGACGAGGCGTGTTTCGACGCACTCTTCCGGCGTTATTACAAGCCCTTGTGCGCCTACGCCTCGCGGTTCGTCGCCGTGGACCGGGCCGAGGAACTGGTGCAGGATACGCTCATGTGGGTATGGGAAAGCCGCGATAAGCTGCTGCCCGAAATGCCCCTCAAGTCGCTGCTCTTCACCATCGTCAAGAACAAGTCGCTGAACAGCGTGGCGCGCGACACGATCCGCAGCAAGATCATCCGCCGACTGGCCGAACAATACGAGGCCCAATTCGACGACCCGGATTTCTACCTCGAAAACGAACTGGCCGACAGACTGGCCGCAGCATTGAGAAAAATGCCGCCCGAATTTCAGGAGACATTCCGGATGCACCGTCTCGAAGGAATGACCCACAAGGAGATAGCCTCCGCGCTGGGCGTATCGCCCCAGACGGTGAACTACCGCATCGGACAGACCGTCAGGACGCTCCGCGAGGAGCTGAAGGAGTACTGGCCTCTGCTCGTGCTGCTGCTGGGCCAGCGCCTTTCCTGAAAAAAATTCCAAAAAAATCGTTTCTCCGCTTAGCAATCCGCCGCCGCGGATTGTATTACTATACAGAACGACGAAAAAATGACGGATTTCAAACCAGACGAAGGTACGCTGGCCGCCTATCTCGAAGGCAGGCTCGACCCGGAAACGGCCGCAGCGGTCGAAGCGTGGCACGACGCCTCGCCCGAACACCGCAAACGGCTCGAAGAGATCTACTACGTGCTGTTCGTCGGCGACCGGATTTCGGCCGTAGCCGGAATCGACGTGGAACGCTCCCTGAGAAGGGTCAAACGGCGCATGGCCGCCGGCCGCCAGTCCCGCATCCGGCGGCTGGTCTTCCGGACCGCCTCGGCCGCCGCTGCCGTCGTCCTGCTCCTGACGGGCGGCATGACGGCCGTATCGGTCTCGAAACGGCTGTCGCAGCCGACGATTGTCTCGACACAGATGGGCGAACGCTCGCAGGTGGTACTGCCCGACGGCTCGAAAGTCTGGCTCAACTCGTGCAGCCGCGTGGAGTACTCCGCCCCGCTTCTTTCACGCGAACGGCGCGTGAAGATGGAGGGCGAAGCCTACTTCGAGGTGGAACACGACCGGCACGCTCCGTTCGTCGTCAGTACGAACGGACTGAACGTCCGGGTGCTCGGCACACGCTTCAACATCCGCAACGACGACACGAACCACCGCGTCACCACCGTGCTGCTGGAGGGGGCCGT
Source organism: Alistipes sp. Marseille-P2263 (assembly GCF_018101075.1). Lineage (NCBI taxonomy): Bacteria > Pseudomonadati > Bacteroidota > Bacteroidia > Bacteroidales > Rikenellaceae > Alistipes > Alistipes sp. Marseille-P2263. The sequence continues at coordinate 156,005 of NZ_JAGQEJ010000007.1, read as the reverse complement.
AACGGCCGACACCCGGGAACACCGGTGCGCCCCGATACGCCTGCGTCCGGCGCAGCAGCTCGTCTATGACACCCGGAAAGGAGAGATGCGCCTGACCGACTGCACCTCGGCCGAGGCGTCGATCAGCTGGATCGACGGCCGCCTGCACTTCGACCGCAGCACCTTCGCCGAGATCGTCGCCGAACTGAAACGCTACTACAACGTGGACGTGCACTTCACGGACGCCTCCCTGCGCAACGAACGCTTCTCGGGCGATTTCCACGTCGAGGACGGCATCTACCACATCATGGCCGTACTCCGGCTGACACGGAAATTCTCCTACACGGTGCATGGCAACGACATTTACCTCCACGCCATTCCGCCGAAATAGAAAAGCGGCGGAACGCCGCACATGCACGACCGAAACCAAAAACCGAATTACAAAATGCCAACCGACCTGCCTATGACCGAAACTTAGATCGCCGACCTCCGAAAGCCGCCGTCCGCGGCGGCGCCTCTCCACAACTATTTCTTAACCTAAATTTCGACCAATGAAAAAATCTTATCCTGCAGCAGGCGGGAGAGACCGTGCGGCGTGCGCATGGTTCCGCTGTCTGCTCATCGTACCGATGCTGCTGTTCGGACTTTCCGGCACGGAGGCCGCAGCCCAGACGCAGCCGCTCCGCGTATCCGTTCAGGCGCAAGACGAAGCCATTTCGGAAGTGTTCCGCTCCATCCGGGAGCAGACGGGGTATTCGTTCGTCTATAATAACTCCGACGTCGATCGGGCGCGCCGCGTCACGCTCGACGTCACAGACCAGACGCTGCCGGCCGTGCTGGACAGACTCTTCGACGGTTCGGACATCGCCTACACGATCAAGGACAAACACATCATCCTCTCGAAAAAATCCGTTCCGCAGCCGTCCTCGGGCTCCGAGGGGGGGGGAATTTCCGGCTCCGTCAGAGACGCTGAGGGAGTAGGACTGATCGGCGCCAGCGTCATCATCAAAGGCACGACGACCGGCGCGGCCGTCGATGTGGACGGCAACTTCGTCCTGCCGCAGGCCAGGCCGGGCGACATACTCGTCGTCTCGCTGATCGGCTACCAGACGCTGGAAATTCCCGTGACGGGGCAACCCCTGCAAATCGTCCTGAAGGAGGAGAACGAGATGCTCGACGCGGTGGTCGTGACGGCCCTCGGCATCAGGAAGGAGGAGAAATCGCTGACATACAACGTCCAGGAAGTCGGCGGCGAAGTGGTCAATACGGTCAAGGACGCCAACTTCGTCAATTCGCTGGCCGGTAAGATCGCCGGACTGCAAATCAACGCAAGCGCCTCCGGAACGGGCGGTTCCACGCGCGTGGTGATGCGGGGCGTGAAGTCGATCAGCGGCAATAACAACGCACTGTACGTCATCGACGGCATCCCGATGCCCGACCTGCGGTCGTCGCAGACCGAAGGCATCTACGAAACCCCCGACGGCGGCGACTTCGAAGGCATCTCCAACCTCAATCCGGAGGACATCGAGTCCATGTCGGTGCTCTCGGGCGCGACGGCCGCCGCGCTCTACGGTTCGCAGGGCGCCAACGGCGTCATCCTCATCACGACGAAGAAAGGATCGGCAGGACGCGTCCGCGTGAACTTCTCGAACAACACCACCTTCTCGTCCCCGTTCGTGATGCCCGACTTCCAGAACACCTACGGCACGAGCTCCACCTCCCCGTCGATGAGCTGGGGCACGAAGCTCGACTCGCCGACCTCCTACGATCCGCGCGACTTCTTCCAGACGGGATTCAACACCACCAACTCCGTCTCGATCTCGGGCGGCACGGAGCGCAACCAGACCTATTTCTCGGCCGCTTCGCTCAACTCGCGCGGCACGATTCCCAACAACGTCTACAACCGCTATAACTTCTCGGTGCGCAACACGACCCAGCTCGTCAAGGACAAGCTGACGCTCGACCTGGGCGCCTCCTACATGCGCCAATATTCGCGCAATCCGCTGGTGCAGGGTCTCTACCACAACCCGCTGATCGCCGTCTATCTCTTCCCGCGCGGCGACGACATCCGCAAATACCAGATTTACGAACGTTACGACGCCACGGCCGGATACAAGAAACAGTTCTGGCCGCTGGAATTCATCACCGGCGTCGAGAACCCGTGGTGGGTGGTCAATCGCCAGCTCTTCGAGAACACGGCGTCGCGCTACACCTTCAACGCCACGCTCAAGTGGGACATCGCCGACTGGATCAGCGTCATGGGCCGCGTCAGGACCGACAATACGGCGATGAACTACACGCGCAAGATCTACGCCTCGTCGAACACCCTCTTCGCATCGGAGTACGGCAACTACCTCGACCACAAGGTGAACCACAACAACTTCTATGCCGACGCACTGCTGAGCATCGACAAGCGGTTCGTCGATGACAGGCTCTCGTTGCAGTTCAACCTCGGCGCGAGCCTCATGGACGACAAGAACAACGGTTCGGGATTCGAAGGCCATCTGGCGACCCTTCCGAACAAGTTCTCGCTCTACAACATCGACATGTCGCACTCGCAGACCAAGCCCTACGCCGACCGTTACCACGACCAGGTGCAGGCCATGTACGCCACACTGCAATTGGGCTGGAACGGGATGCTCTACCTCGACGTGACGGCCCGCAACGAATGGGCCTCGCAATTGGCCGGAACCCCCGACGTCAATATCTTCTACCCCTCGGTGGGTCTCTCGGCCGTCATCTCCTCGATGACCGACCTCTCGGCCGCGGGCATCTCGTTCCTCAAGGTGCGCGGATCGTACGCCGAAGTGGGCAACGCGCCGCAGCGGTTCATCACCGGCGTGAACATCCCGCTCGCCACGGGCGGCGTCATCTCGTCATCCACCTACGCCCCGGCGGTCAATCTGACGCCCGAGCGTACCAAGTCCTTCGAGGTCGGCCTGAACGCCAAGTTCCTGGGCAACAAGATCTGGCTCGACGCGACCTATTACAACACCAACACCTACAACCAGCTCTTCGAGTACGACGCACCGCCCAGCACGGGCTACAAGAAGGCCTATATCAACGCCGGCAAGATCAACAACTGGGGCATCGAGGCCGTGGTCGGCTACAAGAACCGGTGGGAAGAGTTCGCATGGTCCACGAACGTCAATTTCTCGATGAACCGCAACAAGATCAAGGAGCTGGTTCCCGAAGGCACGCGCGACGTATCGGGCAACCTGGTGGATATCGACGAGGTGAACATGGACTACGGCGGCTACCGCATGAAGGTCAAGGCCGGCGGTTCGATCGGCGACTTCTACGTAACGGGCCTCAAAACCGACGACTACGGCCGCATCTACGTCGATCCCAACACGAATACCGTCACGACCGATCCCAACACGTGGATCTACGGCGGCAACACCGAAGCGCGCTTCCGCCTGGGATGGAACAACCAGTTCTCCTACAAGGGCGTATCGCTCGGCGTGCTGATCGACACGCGCATCGGCGGCCAGGGCGTATCGGCCACGCAGGCCCTGCTGGACCGCTGGGGCGCCTCGCAGGCCTCGGCCGACGCCCGCGACGACGGCGGCGTATGGATCTCGGAGGACCAGAAGCTGCCCGACGTGCAGACCTTCTACTCCAACAACGGAAACGGCATGTCGATGCTCTCGCACTACGTCTATAACATGACCAACGTGCGGCTGCGCGAACTCTCGATCGGCTACGACCTCCCTTCGAAGTGGTTCAACGACAAGGTGGGCATGACCGTATCGCTCGTGGGACGCAACCTGTGGATGATCTACAACAAGGCGCCCTTCGATCCCGAAATCACCGCTTCGACCGGAACCTATTACCAGGGACTCGACTACTTCATGCAGCCCAGCACCCGGACTTTCGGTTTCAGCGTAAGACTCCAATTCTAAAACCCAAGACCTCATGACACGAATCAACCATATCAAACTGGGACTTCTCTCCGCAGCGGCGTGCATGGCGGCCTCCTGCACGGGAGACTTCGACTCCTTCAACACCAACCCCGACGCGGTGCAGCAGATCGACGTGAAGAACTACATCACCACGATGGAGCGCGACGCCGTGATTCCCACCAGCGACGAGGGCGCGAACGAATACCAGCGCGCCTGCAACCTGATGGGCGACACCTTCGGCGGCTATTTCGCCCCGATCCAGGCCTTCAACGGAGGCAGCTACACCTGCACCTACGACCTCGACGGCACGGACTACAACAACGTCCCCTTTTCGGTGGCCTTCACCAACGTGATGCCCGCATGGCTGCAACTCAAATACGCCCATGAGAACGGACAGATCACCGACGACATCTTCGCCGTGGCCGAAGTGATCCGCGTGATGGCGCTCCAGCGCGCCACGGACATCTACGGCCCGATCCCCGTGTCGCATTTCGGGGAGACCGAAAACCCCTACGAGTCGCAGCAGACCGTCTATGAGAATCTCTTCCGCGATCTGGACGCGGCGATCGCCACCCTGACCGAATACGCCACCAACTCGGCCGACGCGCATCCGCTCGAAAAGGTGGACGCCATCTACCAGGGCGACTATCCGAAATGGCTCAAACTGGCCAACTCGGTCAAACTCCGTATGGCGATGCGCATCCGCTTCGTCGAGCCCGGCAAGGCGCAGGAGTATGCCGAAGCGGCCGTGGCGGCGGGCGTGATGGAGTCCTCCGACGACGGAGCATGGCTCAAAACCTCGGGGTCGATCGTGATCTTCAATCCCCTCGAGGAGGTGTGGAACGCCTACGAGGACACCCGCATGGGAGCGACCATCGACGCCTATATGAACGGGTACGACGACCCCCGTCTGCCGATCTACTTCAAGGGCAGCGAGCTGGACAGCAAGTACCACGGCGTGCGCAGCGGCCTGAAGTCGATGCTCAAGGAACACTACACGCGCCTGTCCGTACCCAATGTCGCAAAGACGACGCCGGTGGTGTGGATGCTGGCCTCGGAGGTGGCCTTCCTGCGCGCCGAGGGCGCCATGCTCAACTGGGACATGGGCGGCAAGGACGAGGATTTCTACAAGAAGGGCATCGAACTGTCGTTCCTGGAGAACGGCCTTTCGGCCGGCGATGCCGCCGCCTACGCCGAGAGCGACGCACAACCGGGAAAATTCGAGGACAGCTCGGAAAGCACGAACAAGTACAACTACGCCCAGCCTTCGACAATCACCCCGAAGTGGAACGCCTCGGCCGGAGACGAGGAAAAACTCGAGCGCATCATCACCCAGAAATGGCTGGCCATGTACCCCAACGGACAGGAGGCCTGGTCGGAATTCCGGCGCACGGGGTACCCCAAACTCATTCCGATCGTGGACAACATGAGCGGCGGCAAGGTGGCGACCGACGAACAGGTGCGCCGCATGACCTTCCCGCGCTCGGAGTACTCGAACAACCTGACGGGCGTACAGCAGGCCATCTCGCTGCTCGGAGGCCCGGACACGGGAGGTACGCACCTCTGGTGGGACAAGAAAAACCGATGACCTGAAAATCCTTAAAGCGACAAACAACCATGAAAAACTTCCTGAAATACGCAGTGAGCTGTCTTGCGCTGGGAGCGCTGCTCGCCGGCTGCTCGGACTGGGTGGAATCCGAGCGCGTAATCACCCAGCATCCCGACGAGCAATCGCCCATCCTGCGCGACAACGCCTATTACGCCGCCCTGCGCGACTGGAAACGGAACACCAAGCACAAGATCGCCTTCGGCTGGTACGGCTCCTGGACGGCCGTGGGCGCTTCGTACCAGACCCGTCTGGCGAGCGCCCCCGATTCGATGGACATCATCTCGATCTGGAGCCAGTGGCATTCGCTGACGCCCGAACAGATGGCCGACAAGGAGTTCGTCCAGAAGATCAAGGGTACGAAAGTGACCTTCACGATCTTCGCCCACGAAGTGCCCGACGAATTCCTGGTGGACGGCGAGGTGACCCCCGAAGGGCTGGCCACCTACGCGAGGGCCTACGCCCGGGACTCGATGAACAAGTACTCGTACGACGGCATCGACCTCGACTACGAACCGGGATTCGGCGGCACGGGGCCGCTGGTGGGCCATGACAACGAGAACATGAAGATATTCTGTCAGGAGCTGAGCAAGTACGTGGGACCGAAATCGGGTACGGGACGGCTGTTCATGATCGACGGCGTACCCTATGCCGTGCACAAGGAGATCGCCGAACTGTTCGACTACGGCATCGTGCAGGCCTACAACTCGAGCGGTTATACCGACTTGCAGAACCGTTTCGACAATGCCTACGCCAAGGGCTGGAAACCCGAACAGTACATCTTCGCCGAAAACTTCGAATCCTTCTGGAAGAACGGCGGCGTGACGCACACGTGCCGCGACGGACAGGTGGTCAATTCGTTGCTGGGCATGGCCCGCTTCAACCCCGAGCAGGGCTACTGCGGCGGTTTCGGCGCCTACCACATGGAATACGAGTACGGCAACTCGGCGATGCCCTACAAATACATGCGCGAGGCGATTCAGGACGTGAATCCCGCCGGCGGGTCGATCGTGGCCTCCTTCACGAAGAACGACATGCCCGAATATTCGTTCCTGATCGAGAGCGACGGTTCGATCTCGGGGTCGATGGACGAAAAGGTGCAGCTCACCCTCTCGCAGAAGGCTCCGGCCGATCTCACGGTTTCGCTGGCGATGGACAACTCGCTCGTGGAGACCTACAACCTGAAGAACGGCAAGTCCTACCTGACCGTCGATCCGGAGCGGGTGTCGCTCGGCACGCTCGAAATCAAGGCCGGGGAATTCCTGTCCGGCGAAGCTCCGGTCGGGTTCGACGCCGCAGGCGCCGCGAAAGGCGAGTACCTGCTTCCCATCGTGGCGGAACTCCCCGAAGGGGGCGCATACGTCTCGAAGAGCGACCCGATGGTGCGCTACATCGTCATCCGGATCTCGACCATGGACATCGACACCGAAGCCACGGCGCTCACGGGCACGAAGATCGAACCCGCGGCAGGCTGGACCATCTCCTGCTATCAGGGAACCAACTCGTCGGGCGCCACCGGCGTCTGGAACTGCGACACCGACGAACAGAAAGCCAAAATGTTCGACGGCAAACTCGACGAACAGTGCTGGTACGCAAGCAGCCAATCCTTCTCGTGGGGCTACGGCGGCAACTTCATCATCGGACTGGACAAGACGTACGACGTGAGCGGCTTCCGCTGGCACTACTACTACGAGGACTCCAACCCGCAGATCACGGACGTCCGGTACAGCGAAGACGGAAAGAACTGGACCAGCCTGAGCAATCAGGTGGCGTTCGTTCCCAAAGTCACCGACCAATGGAAGATCTTCCAGTTCAAGGAGGCCGTGAAAGCCCGTTACATCCGGGTGTACGTGGGGAACGTCTCCGGTTTCACGAGCATGAACGAGGCGGAAATCCACACGCCCGCAAACTAACGACATAAAAACCCGACAAAACCATGAAACTGAAATATTCGATCGCTCCGCTGCTGTTCGCGGCCCTTCTTTCGGGAACGGGCTGTCAGGAAGAGGCGGAGGTATATCCGGCGGTCTATATGACCGACGCCCAAAGCAACCCCGACAAGTCGATGACGGTCGAAGAGGCCCCGGCCAAAACGTCGTTCACGGTCTCCTCCTCGGAGCTGGCCCGGCAGGACGTACACGTGACGATCGAGGTGCAGCCGCAACTGATCGACGCCTTCAACCGGAAATACGGCAAGAACTACCGGGTTCCGGCCGAAAACTGCTATGCGATCAGCGCGACGGAAACCGTCATCGAAGCCGGCTTCAGCACGTCGTCTCCCGTGGAATTCACGGTGACGAGCATCGACGGATTCGCCGAAGGCGTGACCTACTGCGTACCTGTCAGCATCACCTCCGTATCGGGCGGCATGCGGGTCCTCGAACCCTCGCGCACGCTCTACATCGTGCTGAAGACACCGGTCATCAGCAAGGCGATCTACCTCGGTTCGGGGAACGTCTATAAAGTGCCCTCGTTCCAGGAGGACACCAATCTCGCGGCGCTTCCGCAGCTCACGCTCGAGGCACGCGTTTACATGGAGCGCTTCGCCAGCTCGGATCCCTACATCAGCTCGATCATGGGCATCGAAGGAGTCTGCGGCGTGCGTTTCGGCGACGTGAAGATCGACCCGAACGTACTCCAGATATGCCACGGCGACTACCAGCCGGCAGCGACCGACAAACCCTTCGACACGGAGAAGTGGTATCACGTGGCCGCCGTATGGACCGGCTCTTCGTGGGACATCTACATCGACGGCATCTACGCCACCGGCGTTCCCACGCAGGGCGAGACCGTGGATCTTTCGAGCGACAACTCGGGCGGCTTCTATCTGGGCGCCTCCTACGGCGGCGGCCGCTACATGTACGGCTACATCGCCGAGGCCCGCGTATGGACCCGCGCGCTGTCGCAGTCGGAGATCGCCAACAACATGAACTACGTCGATCCCGCTTCGGACGGTCTGCTCGCCTACTGGCGCATGAACGAATGGGAGCCGAACGAAGACGGTTCCGGCAATGTCGTGCGCGACGAAACGGGGCACGGCTACGACGCCATCGGAGGAAGCTCCGACCCGCAGATGATCGACACCAAGTGGAACTGATCCGCCGTTCCACGGACTGAAACCCGAGCGGCCCGGCAGCATCCGTTGCCCGGCCGCTCGGTCGTTTCGGCCCCGGCACATCCCCGGCCGGTCCGGACATCCGCCCGAAGAGCCGTCCGCCCCGGGATTTGGCCCCCTGCGCAAAAATCGCTATCTTCGCGGGAGAGGAGAAACGGACACGGCCATGAAAACCAATCGGGAGGAGATTCTGCAGAACTGTCTGTCGGTCTTTGCGACCATGAACTACGAAAGGGCCAGCATCACGGAACTGTCGCGGGCCTGCGGGCTGTCGCGCATGGCCATACACCACTATTTTCCCAACAAGCAGGCCGTATTCACGGCCGTCGTGGACCGCTACGTCTTCGGAGTGCAGGACCCGGCCAACAAGTTCGGCGCCTCGGAGGGCTCGCTCGCGGACTTCATCGACAACTACCTCGACGGCATCGTCCGCACCATGCGGCAGATCGTCGGTCTCTGTGCCGGAAAAACGGAGGGGGGGGGAGCCGTGGCCCCGAATTTCCACTACTTCAACCTGATGCTCCAGACCCGGCGGTACTACCCCGGCGCGGAGCGGAAATTCGAACAGCTCTACCGGAAGACGCGCACCTACTGGCGCAAAGCCGTGCAGCGGGCCGCCGAGACGGGCGAAGTGCGCCCCGACATCGACGTCGCGCGCATCGCCGACATGTTCCATCAGATTCACTTCGGGCTTTCGTTCGAGCAGGCCATGCTGCAAGGGCTCGACATCGGCACGCTGGCCGGGCAGTTCCGCCAGCTATACGAGCTTATCCGGGCCTGATTTCCGGAAAGGCCGACCCGCACGGTCGCCGGGAGCCCGAAGAGGCGCGAACCGACAGAACGAATCAATATCCTGACATACAATAAATTGCCTTCGCACGAGGGGGGGGGGGCTGCGCCCGACCCCGGAAACGGGCCGTTTTTTTCTCAAAAAAACATACGACCGTATAATTATCTGCCGTCTTTTTCCTATATTTGTACTCGCAGACACAATCCGAAACGAAACACACACCGAAAAACGCCATGAGAACCTTCAACTACACCCCGTCCAGCCCCTTCTCGGGCAAACTGACGAACCTCGGCATCTCCCTCGTGATGATCGTCTTCCCGCTCGTCGCCCCGTTCGGCATCCGCATCGGCAGCATGCGGATCCTCGGACCTACGGCCGTCACGATCCTCTTCGTCGCGGGAGGCGCCGTACTGCTCCTCTGCACGCTGCTCGAAATCCGGAAGGCCCGCGCGCTGGCCGCCGCCGGAGGCCGAATCACCATAGACGGCGACCGGGTGACCTTCCCCGTCGTGCGCAAGGGCGCGGTGACGGAGGAGACGCTGCTCATCCCGCAGGTCGAACGCACGAAATTCGACGAGGAGGAGAACGAATTCGAAATCGCGCTGCCGGACGCGCACCACACCTTCAACGCCGGGTACTTCGACTCGGAGGAGGAGTTCGAGGCGTTCCGCGCCCTCTTCGAAAAAGCCTGACACGCGGACCGGAAGGATTCCCCGGAAATGCGGACCGCCTTCCGTTCCGGAAGACAGTCCCGCGTCCGCGGCATCCCGGCAATCTTTTCCGTATCATCTCAAAACCATAACGAAATATGCGAAAACCGCTTATCTGCGCCGTCGCGCCGCTGCTCGCCGCCGCGACCGTTTCCTGCTCGATGATCTCGGGCTATTCCACCGACGAGGCCGCGAGCTACGCCCGTGCCGTCGAGCTGGTGAAAACCAACGTGGACACCGACAAGTTCAAGATCTACTCGATCGACTTCTTCGAACGGGAGGCTCTGTCGGACGACCTGTTCCTCGTCTCGGTGAAGATGGTGAACCGGGACGACCGGGCCTTCAGCCAGACCTACTACCTCAACGGGCTGGAACCCACCGATCTGGACGACGTATCGTTCGACGCTCCGAAATACGAAACCACCGCGGGCATCGACCCCGGAACGATCGACCCGGAAGAGATCGCCGCTCAGATCGCCCGGGCCAAGACGATGCTACCCGAGGGGCACACCTTCAAGTCGGTCGGCAACTACACGATAGAGGAGGCCGTTCCCTCGGACAACGATTATCTCAACAGGGGCAAAGAGTTCGGCGGACGGACCGCCTCGTTCGTCGTCCGCTTCACCGAGGACGGCAAGGAGACCGAATCGAGCGCCGGCAAGACCTCCTATATTTATTACGAAGCGCAGGTCACCGTCGGAGAGGACGGACAGCTCTCTATCGAAGCGAAATAAACCCACATAACGTTCCGAACCCATGAAAACCACACACGCATACGTCGCTCCCGCGATCGGCTCCACGCAGAGCAAGGTCAGCATGGAGGCCTGGGAGCAGAGCCTCGAACGCTACAACGAAGGCAAACACCTCGAGGCGTTCCACCTGCTGCTCGACCACCTCAATCCCGGATTCCGGGCCAAGTACGGCAATGCCGACGGCACGGAGTTCCACATCCCCCACGGCTCGATCCTGGTCAATATCCTCGTCCGCGACGGACGGCTGGAGGTCCATGCCGATTTCCTCCGTCTCCCCGAAAAGGGCCGCGTGGCCATGCTGCGCCAGGTCGCCGACCTGACGCTCAACCGCCTGCTGCTGCCGCGTTTCCGCAAGGAGGGCGACCGCCTGCGCATGGAGTACGTCTGCCCGCTCGCGCAGAGCCATCCCCACAAAATCTACTTCGTGCTGCGCAACATCTGCCACGTCGGCGACCGCTACGACGACGAGTTCTGCACGAAGTTCGGCGCCGAGCGCTGCTACGAGCCGCGCGTCACGCCCTACTCCGCCGAGGAGTGCGCCCGGATCGTCGAGGCCATCCGCGCCACCTGCCGCGAGACGCTCGACGCGGTGAAGGAGTACGACGCCGAACGCAAGTACGGATACTCGTGGAACGTGATCGACACGGCTTTCTACAAGATCAGCTACTTCGCGCAGCCGCAGGGACAACTGTCGAACGACCTGGACAAGGCGGTGGACGACATGGACCGGGAGCTGCCCGTGGCGGAGCTCGTCGCCAAAGGACGGGCCTTCCTCGAGAAGCTGCTCGTGACGCCCGGGGAACAGCTCGCCGCCGACCTCTACTTCGTCGATACGCTCGTCTCGACCAAGCGCCGTTCGTCGCTGGCCAACGTGCAGGAGAACATGAAGGACCTCTACCAGGAGGCCACCGAGGCGATCGAGGCGGAGAATTACGAACGCAGCGTGGTGCGCATCCTCTACAAGTTCTACGAAATGTACTTCTACAACGACGTGCAGGACGACATCAACACCGTCGTGGCCCGGGCGCTGAAACAGTCGGCCGGGAAACCGATGGAGGAGGCGTCGGAGATTCTCTACGCGGCGCTCGAAAAGCTCATGGACGACGATCTGGAGGAAGACGGGCCGGATTTCTTCTCCGGAGCCGCCGGCCTCGACGGCGGGACGGCGGAGGCCGCCGCGGAGCAGATCGCCCGGATGCAGCAGACGGCGGCGGAGATGCAGTCGCAGGTGGCCCGGATGCAGGCCGACATGCAGGCCGCCATGGCGCGCGGCGACATGGCCGAATACATGCGGCTGGCGATGGAGTTCCAGCAGAAGATGATGGAGCAGGCGCTCAAGGATCAGCAATAAACCGTCAAAAAACAGGCACATACCATGGAAAACAATATCTTTCAGTCGATCTTCAAGGTGACCCACTCGGGCGGGTCGGGCAGTTGCTTCTACCTCAAGTCGCGCGACCTGTTCGTCACCAACTACCACGTCGTCGAGGGTTACCGCACCGTGGCGATCCACGACAACGACCGCAACCCCTACCTGGCGCACGTGGTCGTGGTCAATCCGCTGCTGGACATCGCGCTGCTGGCCGCCGAGGGGGACTTCACGGCACTGCCCGAAATCCCGCTGGCCGACGACGAAACGGTCTCCGTAGGCCGCAAGATCTACGTCGCGGGATACCCCTACGGAATGCCCTTCACCATCACCGAAGGCTCCGTCTCCGCCCCCAGGCAGCTCATGGAGGGACAGTACTACCTCCAGACCGACGCCGCGGTGAACCCCGGCAATTCGGGCGGCCCGATGCTCAACGACCGCAACGAGGTGGTCGGCGTGACGGTCAGCAAGTTCACGCAGGCCGACAACATGGGCTTCGGTATCCGCGTGGAGACGCTGCGCAAGCTGCTCGACTCGCTCGGCGAGGTGGACCGCACGCAGTTCCAGGTGCAGTGCGGCAGTTGCGACGAGCTGATCGCCGAGGAGGAGGAGTTCTGCCCCTCGTGCGGCGACAAGCTGCCCGAAGGGGCCTTCGACGAGCGCGAGGAGTCGCCCCTGTGCGGCTTCGTCGAGAGCGCCATCCGCGAAATGGGCATCGACCCCGTACTGGCGCGAGACGGCTACGACTCGTGGCTCTTCCACAAGGGCAGTTCGGAAATCCGCATCTTCGTTTACGACGGCGCCTACCTCTTCTCCACCTCGCCGATCAACCTGTTGCCCAAAAAGGAGGTGGAACCGGTGCTCGACTACATGCTCTCGGAGGATTTCGGTCCCTACAAACTCGGCATCGAAGGGCGGCAGATCTACATCGCCTACCGCATCCACCTGTCGGACATCACCGACGCCTCGGAGGAGGAGATCCGGCGCAACATCGTGAACCTCGCGCTGAAGGCCGACGAGATGGACAACATGATGGTCGAACGTTTCGGCTGCGAATTTTCGGAATACTCCAAAGCGGACGCCCGATGAAACGGCTGGCCGCGCTGCTGTTCGTCCTCCTGCTGCCGGGGCCGTTCCGCGCGGCCCCGCGACGGGCGACGCAGGCGGAATGCGTCCGGAGCGACGTGCGGAAGGCTCCGCCCGCGGAACGGAATCCCGACGCCCGGCGGGAACGGACGCCGGAGAGGGCGGAGCGCTACTCCTCGGAAAACTGGCCGACGGACGACGATGCCGCCGTGCAGCGGCGGCTCAGGCCCCTGCACCGCCCGCGCGTGGGATTCCGCATCGAACAGGCGGCGCACGCGGGCGATTCGCTGTGGATCGTCGTGCGCATCGCCGTCCCGCACGGAGCCATCCGCCGCGGTGAGTGTTTCGAGGCGTCCTTCCTTCTGCACACCGATCTGCGCGACTCGGATGCGGTCGGCACCGAGCTGAACCGGATCTCCCTCTGCGGCGGCAGGAGCGCTCCGCAGGAATCCCCCACCGACGGACAGGGACCGGCGGCGGAGTTCGAGACCCGGCGGCGGCAGGTCCGCCACCTCTACTACTCCTGCAAGCTGGCCTTCGACCCGCGGCTCGAAGAGCATCCCTTCGTCGGCATCGTCCCGTCGCTCGCCGGACGAGGCTGCCGGTTCGACTACCAGGAACTTTTGCTGCCGTTCGCCTGGCGCACCGGACCGCAGGAGTGGAAGGGCGCCGAAGGGTTGCAGCAGCAGGAGCTGCTGGAGCATTCGCCCCGTTCCTATTGACATGAAAGGGCTGTTTCTGAGCATGACGCTGCTGCTCTGCCCGCCGCCGTACGGAAATGCGGAGACAAGTGCGGCGACGGCATCGCAGGAAGCGTCCGATCCCCGCTTCCGTGCGGAGCTGGACACCCTCGGCGGCCTTCGTGCCGGAGTGGAGTACACGCTGCGCTACGAATGCACCGCACCCTGCGATTCGATCCGGCCGCCCTGTTTCCGGGAGCCGATCGAAACCGTCGGGGAGACGACGCACTACCGCGGGACCCGCTTGGAGTTCATCGACGGCCGCCGGCGCAAATACACGACGCAGGGCCTCTCTCTCCGCATCCGGTTCACGCGGGAAGGAGTTGCCGAAGTGCCTTCCGCCACGACACGGATCGGCGGCCGGAAGTACGCGACCCCGGCGGTGCGCGTCCGTGTCGGACCGCCCCGGCAGGACTTGCGGGACATCCGCTGCCGCTTCGAGCTGCGTCCCGAACATCCGCAGGCGGGAAGCGAATTTACCGTCGCGCTCGTCTGCACGGCACGGCCCGACAACGGCGATCCCGGAATCGCCGCCGACGGACTGACCTTCCGGCGGAGCGGATCCGGAGTGCAGACCGGAACGGACGCCCCCCGCTACGAATACACCTTCCGCGTCCGGGCCGAACGGGAGGGGCGATACACGATCCGGACCGCAGGTCTCCGCTTCGGCGGACGCGAATACGCCCTGAGCCGGGAGGTCCGGATCGGCCGGACCGGAGCCGACGCTCCCGACCCCGACAGCCCCGAATCCCGGGACGCCCGCCCCGCAACAGGCCGCGCCTCCGACCCGGAGCACCCGTTTTTTCTCCTTTTCGGAGGACTGCTGACGCTCATGGCGGCCGAATGGCTGGCCGTCAGGCAATTCGTCCGGCACGAATGCGACGAACCGCTGGCGGACTTCGTCCTCCGCACCGGCCGCCTGCCGCTGACCGCATGGCAGGCTTCGACCCATTACGGACTGCCGCTGGTCCTCGTCCTGCTGCCGGCGGTCATTCTCGCCATCGCCGGATTCACCGACGGATTCTCCCGCGCGACCTTCGCCGCCTTCCCGTGGAAATGGTGCGCCGCGCTGCCGCTCGCGCTGGCCGTCATCACGGCCCGCCGCCAGTACCGCAAGCTCCGCTGCACGCCGGTCCGCACACCGCTGAAGGCCGGGGATTTCGGCCCCCTGCTGGAGGAGCTGTGCCGGCTTCACGGGTGGGAACCGCTCCATTACGGCACGGATTGCTTCGTCGGACGCACGCACCCCGGATTCCCGATCCCTTCGTGGGGCGAACGGCTCTACGTCGTCTTCGGCAAAGGGGAGGTGCAGATCAACAGCATCAGCGATCCGGACGAGCGCACGGCGATCTCCTCCTTCGGCCGCAACCGCCGCAACATCCGCCTGATCCGGGAAGCCGTCGAACGCGCCCGGAAGGCATGACCCGGCGGCCGGCCGCCCCGGAAGCTACGCGGAGGCCGCCTCCGATCCCCGTTTCGGTCCGCCCGAGCGGAACTCCGTCGGGGAAATGCCCGTGTACTGCCTGAAATAGCGCCCGAAAAAGGACTGGTTCGGAAATCCGAGCGCATCGGCGATCTCCTTGACGCTCAGAGCGGGATCGGAAAGCATCTTCTTCGCCTCGGCGACGACCGTGGCCGTAATCCACCGCAGGGCGGAGCGGCCCGTCTTCTCGCGCACGACCGTCGAGAAGTAGCGCGGCGTCAGACACTGCTGCCCGGCGTAGAAGGCCACTTCGCGGTGCACCCGGAAGTTCCGGTGGAGCGAGATGAGGAACTGCTGGAAAATCCGGTCCTTGCGCTCCTGCGGCAGCGGGCGGATCGGCCGGCTCGAGAAATAGGCCTGCATGATTTCGTAGCAGACCGCCTGCCCCAGCGCCGAGAGCAACTGCCGATAGACCGTATCGCCGTGCGCCGCAGCGGTATATTCGCCGGCCTCGGCCTCCCGGTTGCGGACGGCGGCGATCAGCTCCCCGATCCGGACCCGCTGCCTCCCGTCGAGCGAGATGCAGGGGTTTTCGAGGATGAAGACCTGGTTCCGCGCATTGGAGACCTGATTGATGACCGGAAGCACGAAATCGAAATCGGCCACTCCGACGACGCATTGCAGGTCGTCGCTTATTTCGTGGATATAAGTGTGCGAAAAGGGCGGATAGATGTAGATGTCCCCCGTCCGAATCTCATAGACGCGTTCGTTCAGGGCCAGGTCGATTCTCCCCCGCGTACAGTAAAGAAAGCCGTTCCGGTCGAGGTGCACCACCGGCCCGAAGGTTTCGATCGAGGCTTTGTCCATATCGAAAAGGCCGATGCCCGGAATATCCGACGGATTGATCATAGATTCGACATTTTGCACAAAATAACGAAGAATCCGGCTTCTTCCGACGCTCCGGAACAAACATTTTGACAAGAATCGAACAAATAGGACAACTCCCGCTCACTATCATACTTTCCGGGGTTGCCGCAACCCCGTACATTTGTAACCGAACAATACCGGAACTTATGAAAACGAGAATCGGACTTATCTGCGCCGCCGCGCTGCCCGCGCTCCTCCTGCAAGGATGCGCCCCGCACAGGGACGGCGACAACCGGCCGCCGGCCGTACAGGTCGATACGGCCGAAACGTACGGCTCCGGCCGGACGCTGGAGTTCCCCGGACGCGTGAAGGCCGCCGAGGAGGTAAACCTGGCTTTCCAGATCCCCGGCACGCTGCTGCGCGTCCACGCCGGACAGGGCACGTCCGTCCGGCAGGGAGAGCTGATCGCCGAACTCGACGAGAGGGACTACCGGCTCCGGCTCGAAGCCGTCGAGGCCGAATACGAAAGCATCCGCGCCGAGGCCGAGCGTGTCATCGCCCTCTACGCCGACAGCGTCGCCACGCCCGACGCCTACGACAAGGCGCGCTACGGGCTGCGGCAGATCGAAGCCAAATACGAAAGCTGCCGCAACCAGCTCGCCGACACGAAGATATATGCCCCGTTCGACGGTATCGTGCAGCGCCGGCTGTTCGATCCGCCGACGGTCGTCGCCGCGGGAATGCCCGTCGTCACGCTGCTCTCGGGTTCCGCACCCGAAATCGAGATCAACATCCCCGGCTCGGAATACGTCCGCCGCGGCGAATTCGCCGCATTCGAGGCGGCGTTCGACTTCTGGCCCGGACGGCGGATTCCGCTGCGGCTGCTGAGCGTCGCCCCCAAGGCCAACGCCAACCAGCTCTACACCGTCCGGCTGGGGATTCCCGCCGGAACGGACCCGATGCCCGCCCCGGGCATGAACACGATGGTCAGCGTCTCGTACCGTCCTGCGGACACCGGACGGACGAGCGTCCCGGCCACGGCACTCTTCCGCGAGGGGGACGCCTCCTGCGTCTGGGTCTTCGCAGCCGACAGCACCGTGCATCGCCGCGCGGTCGCCGTCGAGAGCCTGCACACCGACGGGCGGGCGGTCCTCTCGTCGGGACTCGACGCCGGGGAGCGGATCATCTCCTCGGGCGTACACAGGCTGCATGAGGGGCAGAAAACCGCTCCGCTGCCCGCCGAATCGGAAACCAACGTGGGAGGACTGCTATGATCGACTTCGGAAAGTGGGCTTTCGCAAACAAGAAGCTCGTTTACTTCCTGCTCGCCGTGCTGCTGGCCGGCGGTGCGCTCGCGGCCTACGACATGCCCAAACTCGAGGACCCCGAGATCAAGGTCAAGATGGCGATGGTCGTGGCGACCTACCCCGGCGCCTCGGCGCACGAGGTCGAGATGGAGGTGACCGACCCGCTCGAAAAGAGCATCCGCGCGATCGGCGAGGTGGACAACGTATCCAGTTGGTCGTACAACGATCTGGCGCTGATCGAGGTGGAGCTGAAAAGCACGGTTCCCGACGCCGACGTAGAGCAGTCGTGGGACATGCTGCGCCGCAAGGTCGGCGACACGCGGACGCGACTGCCGCAGGGCGCTTCGGTGCAGGTGCAGGACGACTTCGGACTGGTCTACGGCATGCTCTACGCCCTGACGGGCGACGGACTGACCGAACGCCGGCTCTCGGACTACGCCGAGCTCATCCGCCGCGAGATCGGCGATCTGGAGGGCGTGGCCCGCGTCACGGTTTACGGCGAACGGGAGGAGTGCATCGACATTTCGATGCTCCCGGAGAAGATGGCCACGCTCGGCGTCTCGCCGGCCGAGGTGCTGGCGACGCTCAACGGACAGAACGATACCTATTATACGGGCTATTACGACAACGGTCCCGACCGGATCCGGGTGACCGTCGCCGACAAGTTCCGGACCGTGGAGCAGATCGAACGCATGGTCATCCAGGGGCACGAAGACGACCAACTGCGGCTGGGCGACATCGCCACCGTGGAGCACGGCTATGCGACACCCGTGCGCAACGCCATGACCTACGAGGGACAGCGGGCGTTGGGCATCGCCGTCGCGGCCGCTTCGGGAACGGATATCGTCAAGGTCGGCGCCGAGGTCGAGCGGCGGCTGGCCGAACTGGAAGCCGAACGGTTCCCGGCCGGCATCGAGTGCCACAAGGTCTTCTTCCAGCCCGAACAGGTGACCGACGCGCTGACGACCTTTTTGGTGAACCTCGTCGAATCGGTGCTCATCGTCGTGGCGATCCTCATGCTCACGATGGGTTTCCGCAGCGGCATGATCATCGGCATCAGCCTGGTGATGATCGTCGTCGGTTCGTTCCTCATTCTGGGGCTCTTCGACGGCACGATGCAGCGCGTCTCGCTGGCGGCCTTCATCCTCGCCATGGGAATGCTCGTGGACAACGCCATCGTCATCGTGGACGGCATTCTGGTGGACCTCAAGCTGGGACGGCCGCGCCGCGAGGCGATGACCGCAATCGGCCGCAAGACGGCCATGCCGCTGCTGGGCGCGACGCTCATCGCCATCCTCTCTTTCCTGCCGATCTTTCTCTCGCCCGACACGGCGGGCGTCTATGTCCGCGACCTGTTCATCGTGCTGGCCGTCTCGCTGCTGCTGAGCTGGATACTGGCACTCGTGCACGTGCCGCTGATGGCCGACCGCTGGCTGAAGCAGCCCGCCGGCGCCGCACGGGGCGAACGCCTCTACGACGGCCGGATCTACGGCTGGCTGCGCTCCGCCCTCGGATTCGGACTGCGCCACCGCATTTCGTCGATCCTGCTCGCGCTCGGGTTGGTCGCCCTGAGCGCCTGGGGCTACGGCTTCATGCGGCAGGGCTTCTTCCCCGACATGGTTTACGACCAGCTCTACATGGAGTACAAACTCCCCGAAGGAACGAACTCGACCCGCGTGGCCGAAGACCTGCACGAAATCGAGACGTGGCTAAAAACCCGCCCCGAGATCGGCGCGGTGACCGCCTCGATCGGCGGCACGCCGGCCCGTTACAACCTCGTGCGGAGCATCGCCACGCCGTCGCTGTCGTACGGCGAGCTGATTATCGACTTCGCCTCTCCGAAGGCGCTGGAGGAGAACATGGACGAGATACAGCGCATCCTGACGGACCGCTATCCGGACGCCTACGTGAAGCTCAAACGCTACAACATCATGTACAAGAAATACCCGATCGAGGCGCTCTTCACGGGGCCCGACCCGGCCGTGCTGCACGCGCTGGCCGACAGCGCCCGCCGGGTCATGGAGACCTCGCCCGAAGTGTGCCTCGTCACCTCGGACTGGGAACCGGCGCTGCCCGTGCTCGAAATCGACTACGACCAGTCGGCGGCACGGCGCGCGGGGCTGAGCCGCCAGGAGGTGGCCACCTCGATCCTTTCGGCGGCGGGCGGCATTCCCGTCGGGGCTTTCTACGACGGAACGCACAAGAATACGATCTACCTCAAATGCACCGATGCCGGGGGCGCTCCGGTGGACAATCTGGAGAACGTCCCCGTCTTCCCGATGCTCCCCTCGCTCGACGGACTGCTCGACGAGCAGACCCTCGTCAGGCTGAAAACGGGGACGATCGACCGCAGCGAACTGGTCGAATCGGTACTCGGCACCGTACCGCTCCGGCAGGTGAGCCGCGGCGTGGAGGTGGCCTGGGAGGACCCCGTCGTGCCGCGTTACAACGGCCAGCGCGCCCAGAAGGTGATGTGCTCGCCCGTCCCGGGAACCGAGACCGAAGCCGCACGCCGCGCCGTCGCCGAAAAGATCGACCGCATCCCCCTGCCGACGGGTTACGCCCTCGCGTGGCAGGGCGAGAAGGGAGCCAGCGACGAAACGATGCGCTACCTGTTCCGGAACGTGCCGCTGGGTATCGTACTGATGATTACGGTGCTGATCCTGCTCTTCGGCGACTACCGCAAGCCGCTCATCATTCTCTGCGGCATTCCGCTGCTGGCCATCGGCATCGTGGGGGCCATGCTCCTCACGGGCAAGACCTTCACCTTCTGCGCCATCGTCGGCGCATTGGGGCTCGTGGGCATGATGATGAAGAACTGCATCGTGCTGATGGACGAGATCGGCGAACAGATCGCCGCCGGGACCGATCCCGCGAAGGCACTCGTCAGCAGCTCCGAAAGCCGCCTGCGCCCCGTAATGATGGCCTCGCTGACGACCATTCTGGGCATGATCCCCCTGCTGGGCGACGCCATGTTTGGCTCGATGGCCGCGACGATCATGGGCGGACTGCTCTTCTCGACCTTCGCCACGCTCTTCTTCGTACCCGTGCTCTACGCCATGTTCTTCAAAATCCGGATCGACCGATGAAACGACTTCCCATCATCCTCGCGGCACTGCTCTGCGGCGGCGCATACGCCCAGACCGAACCGCTCACCCTCGACGCCTGCCTGCGTCTGGCGCAGGAGAACAACAAGGCTCTCGCGGCGGCCGAACGGCAGGCGCAGGCGGCGCAGTTCGACCTGCGGAGCATGAAGGGAAACTTCTTTCCCTCGCTCTCGGCCGCGGGCGTCGGGCTTTACTCCACCTCGGACGGACGGCTCGACATCGCGGGCGGCTCGCTGCCCGTATTGGACAAAAACGGCGTACCCACGGGCAGCACGGCCTATTTCCCGGGACTCGGCTTCGATTACAGCCTGGGATGGATCTACGGCGGGGGCGTCACCCTCGAACAGCCGCTCTACATGGGCGGCAAGGTCCGCACGGGCTACCGCATGGCACGGATCGGCAGCTCGCTGGCCGCCGAAAACCGCCGCCTGACGGAAGCCGAAGTGATCGTCGAGACGTCGCGGGCCTACGCCGGCGTGGTGCGCGCGCAGGAGATCCGCCGGGTGGCGGAAAGCTACCGCAGACTGCTCGCCGAACTGCTGCGCTCGGTGGAGAGTGCCCGCAGACACGGCATCCAGCCGCAAAACGACGTGCTGAAGGTGCGCGTGAAGTTCAACGAGAGCGAACTGGACCTCCGCCGGGCCGAAAACGCCCTGAGGCTGGCGACGATGAACCTCTGCCACTACATCGGCTGTCCGCTCGGCACGCCTCTCGACGTGGCGGGCGACCTGCCCGAGCCTCCGGCGGCCGCGGCACCCGGGACCGGCGACATGACGGCGCGCCCCGAATACCGGATGCTCGCCGGGAAGAGCGACCTGGCCCGCGAACAGATGCGGCTGGCCCGCAGCGAACGGCTCCCGCAGATCGGGCTGGCAGGCAACTACGGCTACCTGCACGGACTCGAGGTGAACGGGCAGAACCTGCTGGGCAGTTGGGGATTCTCCGCCGGCATACGGCTTTCCGTGCCGATCTTCCATTTCGGAACCCGCTCGAACAGGTTCCGCTCGGCCCGGGCCAAATACGAGCAGGCGCAGGCCGAGCTGGAGAGCGGCGGCGAGCTGCTGGCGCTCGAAATGACGCAGGCGGCCAACAACCTCGACGAGGCGCTGCTCGAACGGCGCTTGGCCGACACCTCGATGGAGGCCGCCGAGGAGAACCTCCGCATGAGCCGCCGCCAGTACGAGGCCGGTGTGGAGACGCTTTCGGACTATCTCGAGGCACAGGCCGTGTGGCAGCAGGCGAGCCGCACGCAGGTCGAAGCGCGGATCGGCTCCTACCTCCGCTGGCTGGAGTACCGCAAGGCCGCGGGCCTTCTCGACTGAATCCCGCCCCGAAAAAAATACGGTCCGCCCCTGCTGCAAATCGGTGCGGCAGGGGCGGATCCGCAGAACGGGAAAGCGGGGCGGAAGCCGCCCGCAGCGTTTACAGCATCGGAATCACGGTCACGTAGATCGCGGCGATGACGGCCGAGGTGATGACCCCCGTGACGTTGGCTCCAAGCGCGTCGGCCAGCACGAACGAAGACGGATTGTCGTGCGAGACGATCTTCTGCGCCACCTTGGCCGTCGTCGGGACGCAGCTCACGGCCGCGATGCCGATGACGGGGTTGAAGTTGCCCCGCTTGAAGAAATACACGGCATAGCCGCCCAAGATGCCGCCGATGCCCGAAATCAGCAGGGCGAGGATGCCCAGCACGAGCAGTTTGAGCACCGCGGGATCGAGCAGCGTGTGGGCGTCGCAGAGAATACCCAGCAGAATGCCCAGGAAGAAGGTCGAACCGTAGAGCATCGGCCCGCTGATGAAGTCGTTCACGTGCCTGAGCCCCGACTCCTTGATGACGATGCCGATGAAAAGCGAGAAGAAGAGCGGTGCGGCCACCGGGAAGAGCAGGCACAGGATGACGCACATCACGACGGCGAACGAAATCTTCGTCGCGGGACCGTACTGCTTGGGGGCTTTTTTGGGCGGCTTCATCCGGATGGCCCGCAGGCGCTTGGGAACCATCGCCCGCACCAGATAGGGATAGCCTCCGTAGGTAAGGCCCAGATAGAGGTAGGCGACGACGGTGATCGGCACGAAAATCTCCTTCGAGAGGTTGAGCGACGCGAAGAGCACCATCGGCCCGTCCGCTCCGCCCACCATGGCGATCGAGGCGCTGTCGCTCGGGCTCAGCCCCATGGCGTAGGCGATCGGCACGACGGCGAAGGTCCCCAGCTCGGCGCACAGCGCGAGGAACATGCTCTGCAACGGCTTGGCCAGCAGGAAATTGATGTCGAGCATCGTTCCGATGCCCATAAAGATCAGACAGGCTATCAGGCCGTTGCTGAAGGTGAAGGTATAGACCGGCTGCAAGAAGTCGATCTGCAGGATGTTCATCAGCGCGTCGGTGTCCGTGACCATCGGATCGAGAAAGAGGTTTCCCGGCGTACCGCCGGGAAAGATCAGCACGCCGGCGTTCACGGCGGCCATGCCCAGCCCCATGGGGATCATCACCAGCGGTTCGAGAACGCCCCTGCGGCCCAGATAGACCAGCAGGATGCCGAGCAGGATCAGTCCGATGCGCGCGTACATGATCGCCGGATCGGACTGCAACAGGGTCGAGATGCCCTGGAATATGTTGTTCAGATCGAATTTTTCCATGACTGAAAAAGCGTGATTTAACGGTTTGCATATCCCCGTTCAGGAGTTTCGGGGTTGCCGAAATGATACTCCGTCAGGCCGTTCATGCCGTGAATCGACTCTTCCTCCGTCGCAGGGTCCATCGGCATTTCGCGCACAGAACGCTCGTCGCCCACGAAGGAACGGATGTAGCGGTAGGAGTGTGCGACCTCCATACGGTAGGCCCGTCCCCAGATCCGGCTCCGCCGGACCAGCGAGGGCAGGTCCTCGCCATTCAGGTAGGAGAAGAACAGCGTCATCAGTTTCAGCACATAGGCGAACGCCACCCCCACGACGAACGTGAAGCCCATCATCAGCAGCGTCTCCCGGATAATATAAGTCAGTGTCATCTTACGGATTTTTTTCGAATGGTTGTTGCTCGGCCGCCCGCCGCACCGCCGGACGGGTCCCCGCCCGGAAACGGGACGGAGCACGCCGTCTCCGGAGCGCGTGCGGAAGACCGGAATCGCCCCGCACGCAGGCCGGAGCGGCCCGTGCGGAGACGTCGGAAAGCCCGTACGGCGTCCGGTCATGCCGGAACTCGCACGGGAAAACGGATCGGAAAGGAAAAAGGCTAAATCCGCAGGATGCCGAAACGAAGGTAATCGGAACGATGGGACACGACGGCGCCGCGCCCGGCGAAGAGGCGTACGGCCGCACTACAAGGGCGGCGGCCCGGCTCCATGCAGAACGACGGGAGCCCGAAAGCCTCCGGCGCTTCGCCGCCGGTCCGCTGACGCGTCTCGGGACTTTTGCGCAGCGCGCGCGTCGAAGGCGCGGGAACGGAGGTCCGGACCGCCTCCGTGGCCAAATCGCCCGGAAATCCGGAAGCGTCGAAACAGTACTGCGAGAACGAACGCCGGGTATCTGCCGCCGCAGTTCCGGCGGAGCCCTGCTTCAGCAGGGCCGCCGAGCAGGCGGCCAGCACGACAAAGAGTATGCGCAGCGACGTTCTCATCTTCCGGAAATCTCTTCTGGCAAAATTAGGACAAATCCGAGAAAAGAGCAAGTCCGCAGACGGATTTCGGCCGTCGTCCGGCCCGATTTCACCCGAATAGCCCTATCTTTGCGACGGATTGCGAACGGACCGATGGGAAAACGCCTGCTCCATACGCTGCTGGGCATCCTGCTGCTGGCGGGAGGAACGGTCCTGTCCGGCAATAAGGCCGCGGCAGGGGGACCTTCCGTCCGCACGGAGCTCCGCATCCCGGCGGAAGAGGACCGTGAGGCGGCAACGGTCCGCGAAACGTGCGGCGCACCGCGGTGCGGACTGGCCGCCGCGGCCGAAACCGTCCCGCCTCCGTCCCGGATACGCACCCTTCCCGGATTCCGGAATCCGCTTCTCCCGGCGCTACGCCCCGGCATCGCCCCCCGGAACGCCGCATCCGGACAGTTCCGCGGAAAACGCGGAAACGGAACGGGGCCGGCCCCGAAACCTCCGCGGTATTACATCTACACCCTGGAGCGTATCCGGATTTAGCCTCCGGACCCTCCCGCCGCCGGAATCCGACCGGAATCCGGTGCGGCACACCCCGTCCCGCCGGCGCCCGGCGGGTCTTCCGTATTCATTCACGCAAACAATACCCGAAACATGGATTTTCTGCTGGATTTCATCCTACATATCGACCAATACCTGCTCCGCATCGTCCAGGAGTACCATTTGTGGACTTACGCCATCCTCTTCGCCGTCATCTTCTGCGAGACCGGACTGGTCGTCACGCCGTTCCTGCCCGGCGACTCGCTGCTGTTCGTGGCGGGCGCCATCGCGGCGCAGCCCGGAACATCGGTGAACGCACACCTGCTCGCCGCCATCCTCTTCGCCGCGGCCGTCGCGGGCGACTCCTGCAATTACACGATCGGCCGATTCTTCGGCCGAAAACTCTTCGCCGACCCAAACTCCCGGATTTTCAAACGGAGCCATCTGGACAAGACGCACGCATTTTACCGGAAATACGGCGGCAAGACCATCGTCCTCGCCCGCTTCGTCCCCATCGTGCGCACGTTCGCGCCGTTCGTCGCCGGAATGGGACGGATGCACTACACGCGCTTCATGGCCTTCAATCTGCTCGGAGGCGCGGCGTGGATCGCGCTGTTCTGCTACGCCGGGTATCTCTTCGGGGACCTGCCTTTCGTGCAGCAGAACCTCAGGCTGCTGATCGTCGCGATCGTTTTCGTCTCCCTGTTGCCGGCCGTCGCGGAGGTGGTCCGGAGCAGGCGCCGGACCCGCAACGCCTGACGGAATACCCCGCCGCAGTAATCTGCGGCGGGGTATTTTCAGACCACCGGCTCCGGCAGCGTCCCGCGGGGGAGAGCCGATCGTTCCGGCTTTCCGCACAGGGATGCCGCCAGCGGATTCCGGGCCATCAGACGGACGTTCCGTCCACGATACGCACCTGCGTCAATGGCTTGTATTCCAGATCGGCGTATTCGAAGGCCTGCATCGCCACGAACCGGTCGTCGGGCGAACGGTACATGGAAACCGTCACGGCCGGAACGCGGGCCTGCGGTTTCCCGAGGAGTTCCCGGAAACCGCCCTCCTCGACGCACCGCGCCACGGCGGTCTTCTCGTAAATCTCGAAAAACAGCTCCTCGTAGCGCAGGTAACAGCGTCCCGCGGGATAATAGGGATTACCGGCGCTGAAGAGGCGAGCGAAAAGCACGGCCACTCCCGCCAGCAGCAGCGAGGCCCCGACGAAGACGATCGCGGAACGCAGGTCGTTCGACAGGTCGGCCCTGAAAGAGCGGTTCAGAATCAGCAGAGCGATACCTGCGGCGACGAGCAGAACAGGCATCAGAAAGGATTTGCGGCGGCGTATCACAACCGCTCCGGGCAAGGCGTACATCGCCTCGCAGATTTTCGTTTTATCCATTTTATGACATTATTTGACGTTTCGTGTTTCGGGAAAAGAAGGGAAAGGCACGAATCGCTAAATAATGAGCCGGCACAGGCGGAAAACGTAGAAATCCGCGACCGACGGTCCGGCGAAGGAGTCGCGGAACGGGAAAGTGAAGGCGGAACGGAGGGCGCCGGAACACTTGCCGCACGGAACGCCCTCCCGCAGGAGAGCCGCACGGCCGGCCGACGCCGGACCTTCGCGCTGCACGAGGCGGACGACCGGGCAGGTCTCCGTCTCGCGGAGGGTGCGGAGCCGGTTCAGATCCGAGTTGCCGATGCGCTCCAGCCTCCACTGGTCCGCGCACCCGGCATCGACCGAGAACTCGGCCACGGGGCTTTCATGCAGCGCGGACGCATCCGCTCCGCCCTCCGAAAAGAAGAGCCAGCAAGCCGCGAAGGCAAAGAACAGCAACAGCGACTTTCGCATCCGAATCGGTTTTCCGTTCCGCAAAGATACGTTTTTTTTCGCGTCGGTACGCACTGCGCGCCGGGAAAATCCGGACAGCGGAGACGGCTTTCCCCGTCCAGCGGCGCATCCGACCGGCCCGCGCCGCGGCGAAGGCACGAAAAAACGTCCCTGCCGCAGCCGTTGCGGCAGGGACGGAAGCCTCGTTCCCGGGCGTTGCGGAGAACGTCTCCGGCGCATCGGAAACCGGACCGACGGCAGCTACTCCCCGGACAGGGCGTGGCGGTAGCCGTCGATCTTGTTCCAGTCTCCGCGCGTGAAGTCCGGAACGGCGACGGGAGCGCTGTTGTGGTCGAGCGACATGGCCGTAAGCGCGCCGATGCACGACCACTCGGCCGCGTCGTACACGTCCTGATCCAGCGGCAGGCCGTTGCGCAGGCAGTAGATCAGCCGGTAGTCCATGATGAAGTCCATGCCGCCGTGGCCGCCGACCTCGCGGGCCTTATCCTCGATGTCCCTGACGATCGGATCCTTGTACTGCTCCATCAGCGCGGCCTTCGCCTCTTCGGGAATGAAGGAGTGCTCGCTCAGGTTCTCGTGGTCGGGCACGCCGCTCCCGGCCAGTTGTCCGGCACGGAACGCATAGCCCTCGACGGGGTATTTGTTGGCGAAGCCCTCGGTTCCCGTAAGCTGGTACATGCGGCTGTACGGACGCGGCGTGTAAACGTTGTGCTGCAAGTGGATCGTGCGGCCCTTCTCGGTCTTGATGAGCGTCAGCGTGTGGTCTCCGTTGGCAAAGGTATCGACGCCCATCTTCTCCCGGGCGGCCTTCAGACCGTTCACCGACTTGGTGTCCATCGCCACCAGGTAGTTCATCTTGTCGCCGCGGTGGATGCCGAGCAACTGGCAGGCGGGACCCAGACCGTGCGTGGCGTAAACGTCGCCGCGGTGCTTCTGGTCGAAGTCCAGACGCCAGTTGCCCTGGTAGTAGTCCCAGAACTCGTCGAGGTTGTGGATGTAGGAGCCCTCGACATGCAGAATCTCGCCGAAAAGCCCGTGGCGCGCCATGTTGAGCGTCGTCAGCTCGAAAAAGTCATAGACGCAGTTCTCGAGCATCATGCAGTGGCGCTGGTACTTCTCGGCGGTGTTCACCAGCTGCCAGCACTCCTCGAGCGACTGCGCGGCGGGCACTTCGACGGCCACGTGCTTGCCGTGCTCCATGGCGTACACGGCCATCGGCACGTGCTTGAGCCACGGCGTGGCGATATACACCAGGTCGATGTCGTTGCGCTCGCAGAGCTGTTTCCAGCCCTCCTCGCCGCTGTACGACGCCGCCTCGGGGAAGCCGCGCTTCGAGAGAATCCCCTGCGCGCTCTCCACCCGCTCGGGATAGAGGTCGCAGAGCGCCTTGATCTCCACGCCGTCGAGGTGCGTGAACCGTTCCACGGCCCCCGGACCGCGCATACCCAGCCCGATAAAGCCCACGCGGACCGTCTCCATGGGCGCCGTGCGCAGCCCGAGCACCGACTTCTGGCCCGGTTCGCGTTCGGGCGTGTCGAACACGATCACGCCGTCCACCCGCTTCCAGCCCTCCTCTCCGCCGCCGCAGGCCGAGAAGAGCAGACCGGCGAAGGCGCATAGCAAAACGGAAAATTTCTTCATGTCATCAGGGATTTTTTAGTTTCACACAAAAATAGGAAATATTTTTGAAATCTAAGCCCGTTTGACTACTTTTGCCTCACGTAAAAACGTAAAATCACACACGGCCTTCCCATGTCTCGAAAACTCGCGGCGGCAACTCTCTCGGCTCTCCTGCTCTCAACGGGCTGGCTGGGCATGACGGGACTGACGCTGCTCGTCGGATTCGTCCCCCTGCTGTGGATCAGCGGCTCGTACGACGGCTCACGCCGTTCGTGGCGTGGCATGTTCGGCTGGGCAACGCTGACGTTCGTCCTGTGGAACGCACTGACCGTCTGGTGGATATGGAACGCCACGCCCGTCGGGCCGTTCGCCGCGACGCTGGCTTCGACGACCCTCAACATGATCGCCTTCATGTTGTTCCACACCGTTTCGAAAAAAGCCCCCGCGGCGCTGGCCTACACCACGCTCGCCGCGGCGTGGATCGCCACCGAATACTGGTACACGACCGGCGAGTTCTCGTGGCCGTGGCTCGTGCTGGGCAACGGTTTCTCGCACGAGGTCTGGGCCGTGCAGTGGTACGAATACACGGGCGTCTTCGGCGGATCGCTGTGGGTGCTGGCGAGCAATATGGCCGTCTTCGAGGCGCTCCGGCGGCGCACGCTGCGGCGCAGTCTCGCGGCGGCGGCCGTCGTCGTCCTACCGCTGGCCGCCTCGCTGGCGATCCGGTGCGGATGGAAGCAGCCCGACGAAGGGACGGTCCGCGTCAGCATCGTCCAGCCCAACGTCGATTGCTACGACAAATTCCACGGCGACGCGGAACGCCAGCAGCGCAACATCGCGGAGCTGCTGCACGAGGTTCCCGCCGGGGCGCAGTTCATCCTGCTGCCCGAAACCGCCGTACCGGAACACTACTGGGAGCCGTCACTCTCCGACGCGCCCGGCGGGCGGACGCCCGGCGCATTCTGGCTGGAGCTGACCGACTCGCTCCGCACGGCGCATCCCGAAGCGATGCTCGTCACCGGGGCCAACACGCTGCGGCGCTACGAGGCCGGGGCGCAGACCCCCACGGCGCGCTACAACCGGCTGGACGGCAGCTACTACGACATATTCAACACGGCCGTGGGAATCGACTCCGCAGGACGTGTCAGCCTCCACCACAAGGGACGGCTGGTGATCGGCGTGGAGAACACCCCGACGTGGGTGTTCGACGTGCTGAAGTTCCTCGTCATCGACCTGGGGGGCACGCTGGGCCAGATCGGCATGGGCCAGCACGGCACGGCGTTCGGGCACGCCGGGGCGACGGTCGGCCCGGCGATCTGCTACGAAGGACTCTACGGCGACTTCTGCGGCGACTTCGTTCGGCGCGGCGCACAGTTCCTGGCCATCATCTCCAACGACGGCTGGTGGGGCGACACGCCCGGCTACAAACACCTCTTCTCGATCTCGCGCCTGCGGGCCATCGAGCACCGCCGCGCCATCGCCCGCTCGGCCAACACCGGACGGTCGGGCTTCATCTCGGCGCGCGGCGACGTGGGGCAGACGCTGGGCTGGGAACAGCGCGGCGTCATCACGGCCGACGTGCCGCTCTCGTCGCAGGAGACCTTCTACACCCGCTACGGCGACTACATCGCCCGCATCGCGGAGTACGTGCTGCTGCTCTGCGTGCTCTATTTCGTCGCCTACCGCGTCAAACGCCGAAACTACCTCGTCAAATAACACCGTACACCATGAATTACACCCAAACCCTCGAATTCCTCTTCTCGTCGCTGCCCGCCTTCGAAACCCAGGGAGCGACGGCCTACAAGCCGGGATTGGAGCGCATCGCCGCATTCTGCCGCCACCTGGGCAATCCGCAGCGCAACTTCTTCACCATCCATATCGCGGGAACCAACGGCAAGGGCTCCGTGGCGCACATCATCGCCTCGGTGCTCCAGCAGGCCGGCTACCGCACGGGGCTCTTCACCTCGCCCCACTTGCAGGACTTCCGCGAACGGATCCGCGTGGACGGCGAGATGATTCCCAAGCAGAAGGTGGTGAACTTCGTGGACAAGCACCGCGAAAAGATGGTCGATCTGGAGCTGTCGTTCTTCGAAATGACCGCGGCGATGGCCTTCGACTACTTCGCGCAGAGCGACGTCGAGGTGGCCGTGATCGAAACAGGACTCGGGGGACGGCTCGACGCCACGAACATCGTCGTCCCGATCCTGAGCATCATCACCAACATCGGGCTGGAGCACACCGCGCTGCTGGGCGACACGCTGCAAAAGATCGCCGCCGAGAAGGCCGGCATCGTCAAGAAGAGCATCCCGGTTCTCATCGGCGAGGCAGACGAACGCTACGACGGCGTGATCGAGCAGGCCGCCGCCGCGAACAAGTCGAAGGTGATCTACGCCGAACGGGAGTTCCGCTGCGAGAGCTGCACCGAGCGGGGGGACCGGCAGTCGTTCAGCCTGCGCCGCACGCGCGACGACCGGACTTTCGACGTGGAGCTGGATCTGCGGGGCATCTACCAGAGCCGCAACGTCGTGACGGCCTCGGCCGCCATCGACTTCCTGCACGAAGAGACGCCGCTGACGATCTCGCGCCGCGCCTACCTCGAGGGAATGCGCGACGCCGCGGCCCACACGTCGCTGCACGGCCGCTGGCAGAAGATCGGCGATGCGCCCCTCACGGTATGCGACACGGGACACAACGCCCACGGCATCGCCTATGTGGCCCGGCAACTGAAGGCCACGCCCTGCAAACGGCTCTTCTGCGTCATGGGATTCGTCCGCGACAAGGACCTGGCGCACATCCTGCCGCTGCTGCCGCACGAGGCGCACTATATCTTCACGCAGGCGCACTCCGACCGCGCCATGACCGCCGGGGAGCTGACCGCGAAGGCCGCGATCTACGGACTGCGGGGCGAGGCCGTCGCCGACGTCCCGGCCGCAGTGGCCCGGGCCCGCGAGCTGGCCGGCGCGGAGGACATGATCTTCATCGGCGGCAGCACCTACGTGGTGGGCGAGGCGCTGTAAGGAATCCGCGCAAGCACATCGGCATCGGGAGCTTCCCGGACACCGGGGTTTCGCGTGGCCGTACGCTCCCGGCCGGACAGTCCGCATCGGATCATCGTCCGAGGGTGCGAGGGATCGCCAGGACGCCCTGCGACTGTTCGGAGAACAGCGAACGGGCTATGCCCGTCTCGAGCCCCCGCAGTTCGGCGAGGCCTCGCAAGCGTCCGACATACGAATAGCCGGGATTGCCCTTTTTCTTCAAGTCGTCTCCCATTTGGTGTCCGTGGTCGGGACGCACCGGAATCGAGACCTTGTACCGTTGTTCGACCTCCAGAAGGGCTTTCATCATCTCGTACATATCCGTGTCGCCCTCCAGATGGTCCGTCTCGACGAAGTTTCCGTCGGCATCGCGCCGTGTGTTGCGCAGATGCACGAAGCGGACCCGATCGCCGAACTCACGCATCATGGCGGGAAGATCATTGTCCGCACGCACGCCGAACGATCCCGTACAGAGACACAAACCGTTCGAAGAGCAGGGCACCTCGGAGACGAGCCGCCGGAAATCGGAGGCCGTAGAGAGTATCCGCGGAAGTCCCAGAATCGGGAACGGAGGGTCGTCGGGATGAATGGCCAGCACGACCCCCGCCTCGTCGGCTGCCGGAGCGACCTCCCCGAGGAAAAGGATCAGATGCCGCCGCAACTGCTCCGCGTCGATGTCGCGGTAACGGTCCAACGCCTCCTGGAACTGCCGCAGGGTGAAACTCTCCTCCGAACCGGGAAGTCCGGCGATCATGTTGCGCACCAACCGGTTCTTTTCGGTTGCGGACATCCGTTCGAACCGCCGGCGGGCGCGTGCCTTCGCCTCGTCGTCGTATTCAGCCCCGGCTCCGGGACGCTTCAGAACGAAGAGATCGAATGCGACATAGGCGTCGCGCTCGAAACGCAGGGCCCGGGAACCGTCGGGCATGGCAAAGGAGAGGTCGGTGCGGGTCCAGTCGAGCACCGGCATGAAATTGTAAGTCACGCAACGGATACCGCAGGCGGCCAGGTTGCGCAAGGTCTGTTTGTAGTTCTCCGTATAGCGACGGAAATCGCCCGTACGAGTCTTGATCTGCTCATGGACGGGAACGCTCTCCACGACGCTCCACACGAGTCCTGCTTCGGCGATGAGCCGTTTGCGACGCCTGATCTCCCCGACCGGCCACACCTCGCCGTTGGGTATGTGGTGCAGCGCATGCACGACGTCGGTGGCGCCCGCCTGACGGATATCCCGCAAACCGACCGGATCATCGGGCCCGTACCAGCGCCAGGATTGTTTGCACAAATACATGTTCGTTCGTTTTAGAATCAATCGTCGTCCAGACCGTTCAGATCGAGAAGGCGTCGAATCCGCCGTCGATCACCGTCAGCGTTCCCGAAACGAAACGCGACGCGTCGCTCGCAAGCCATTGCAGCGTGCCGAGCAGCTCCCCGGGCTCGCCGAAACGCCCGAAGGGCGTATGGGCCAGAATCGTCCGTGCCCGGGGCGTGAGACTTCCGTCGGGATTCGTCAGCAGCGTGCGGTTCTGCTCCGTAAGGAAAAAACCCGGAGCAATGGCATTCACGCGTAGCCCGGCACCGAACTTCGTGGCCAGCTCCCCGCACATGTAGCGTGTAAAGTTCACTACGGCAGCCTTCGCCGCGCCATAGCCCGCCACGCGGGTCAAGGGACGCAGGGCCGATTCGGAAGCGATGTTGATAATCGACCCCTCGCCCCGTTCGGTCATCGCGCGGGCAAAGACCATCGTCGGAAGGATCGTTCCGAAAAGATTCAGATCGACGACCTTGCGCACCGCCTCGGGATCGAGGTCGAAGAAGGTCTTGTCAGGAGGGATCGTCGCCCCGGGCATATTGCCCCCGGCGGCATTTATGAGCACGTCGATACGACCGAAACGGTCCATGATCTCCGCATGGTTTTCCGCAAGCGACGCACGGTCCAGAACATCCGTCGCATACGCCGCGGCACGGCCCCCCTCGGCCGCGACCTCTGCGGCAAGCCGCTCTCCCGCCTCGAGATTGCGGTCCAAGACGACGACCTGCGCTCCCTGCTCGGCAAAGTGGCGGACCATGGCCGATCCCAGAATCCCCGCCGCGCCCGTGATGACGATGACGCGGTCTCCGACACTGAAGAGATTTCTCATATCCGATGGTTTTTTGAAATTTCCGATAACGGAACGGTCATTTCCGCCGGCAGCTCCGGATCACCCCGAGAACAAAGCGGCATTTGCCGGCGATCCACATCCAGTCCCCCGCCTCAAGCCGCGGGGCGGGAAATAGCCGCGACCCCATGCCGACGCAGGCGACGCCCGCCTCGAACCACGCCCGGAGACTCTCTTCCGTAGGTTCCACGGCGCCCGTCGCCATAATCTGCACGCGCGGGAGCGGTCCGCGGACACTCTTCACGAACGAAGGTCCGCCCGCACATCCCGCCGGAAAGAGCTTCACCAGGTTGCAGCCCGCCTCCTGGGCCGCCACGATCTCCGCAACGGTCCCGCAGCCGGGAACGTAAGGGACAACCCGGCGATTGCACAGCCGCGCCACCTCTTCCACGAAACAGGGACCGACCACGAAGTCCGCCCCACAGCTCAGATAGGACGCCGCCGTAGGCGCGTCGGTCACCGAACCGACACCGAGTGCCATTTCGGGACACTCCTTCCCGGCGTATTTCACGAGCGAGGCGAAAACCTCGCAGGCGAAATCCCCGCGGTCCGTGAATTCGAACGCGCGGACGCCGCCCTCATAGCAGGCTTTCAGGACCTGACAGGCCACTGCGGCGTCCCGGTGATAAAAGACGGGAACCATGCCCGTATCGCGGAGTGTGCAGAGCACCTCCAAAAAGTCGAATCGTGCCATATCGCCTGTTTTTATCGGGAGACGCGTCCCGAGCCGTTGCCCCGCATCAGCCGCTCGACCTCCTCCGCGGAGACGAGGTTGTAATCGCCGTCGATCGTATGTTTGAGACACGAAGCCGCCGCCGCGAACTCCAGAGCCCGGGCATCGTCTCCGGGCCAGGCGAGCAGGCCGTGGATCAGCCCGCCGGCAAAGGAGTCGCCGCCGCCCACACGATCGACGATATGCGTGATGTCGTAACGTTTCGAACGGTAGAGACGCCGTCCGTCGCAGAGCACCCCGCCCCAGGTGTTGCGGCTCGCGTTGATCGACCCGCGCAGGGTGACGGCCACCTTCCGCAGACGCGGGAAACGTTCCATGAGCCGGCGGCAGACATCCCCGAAACGGCGACTGTCGATCCCGCCGCCCGCAGTCGCAGCGTCGAAACCCTCGGGTTTGATACCGAAGACCTTCTCGGCATCCTCCTCGTTGGCGATCGCCACGTCGCAACCCGCCACCAGGCGGGGCATCACCTCGGCGGCCGTCTTGCCGTATTTCCAGAGTTTGTCGCGGTAATTCAGGTCGCACGAAACGGGGACCTGCATCCGATTGGCCGCTTCGACGGCCTCCCGGCAGGCTTCGGCCGCTCCGGCGCTGATCGCCGGCGTGATTCCCGTCCAATGGAACCACGACGCTCCCTCGAATACCCGCTCCCAGTCGATCATCCCCGGGCGGATCCCGGCCATCGAGGAGTGCGCCCGGTCGTAAACGACCTTGCCGGGGCGGCTCACCGCTCCCGTCTCCAGAAAATAGATGCCGAGCCGCTCGCCTCCGAAAACGACATGATCGGTACGGACTCCGTACTTGTGCAGGTCCATCAGGCAGGCCGCGGCAAGATCGTTCTCGGGCATACGCGTTACGAACTGCGCCACGTAACCGTAATTGGCGAGCGACACGGCAACATTGGCTTCCCCGCCACCGAACGTGGCATCGAACCGGTTCGCCTGGCAGAATCGCTGATTCCCGGGGGCCGCCAGGCGCAACATGATCTCCCCGAAAGTAACCACCTTCTTCATTCGCGGTATCTTAATATCTCGATCATGAAACAATCAGTCGGGCAATCCCTCCGCGAACTCCACTTCAAGTACGGCCTCGCCGTCGGGCGCCTCGGTCGAGATCTCCAGATAGAAACGGTCGCAGTTGAAAGGCCATCCCTGCGGATAGTACGAAAAACGGCTGTCGAAGAGGTCCTCCTGGATGTTGGCCGCAGTGCCGTCCATCGAGAAGACGACATCCCGTTCGGTCCACTTGCAGACGAAGGTATGGAATCCGTCGTACAAGTTCTCGACCGGCAGGACCGACCGCTTGATATTTTGCAGTTTCACCTCGTTCATCTGCATCGTGTTCGCACCGCAGGCCACAGCGCCGGGCCGCGATCCGTCGTAGTCCATGAGGAACAGGTCGCCGCTGTCGGGCCACGCTCCGAGCCGCTCCGTGACGGGCAGCAGGCGGATGCGGGCCTTCGCTTCGGGATTGCGCGAGCGGATGCGGGCCCGCACGGCGATCGTGCCGTATTGCAGATCCCACCGGCCGCGCGTGTCGAGGCGGGTCGTACCCTTCAACAGCAGGCGTCCGCGCCGCACGACGGCCTTGCCGCCCGGCGTCTCGTTCCACGAAGCCGTATCAAGGCGCTTTCCGCCGAACGTCTCCCGGAAGTCGGGTTTCGCTCCGTCGAGCATCCGATGCCGGCGGTCGCGGATGAAGTAGGCCAGCGTATCGATAAAGGCCCGGTCTTCGGGAGCCGTGGTCTTCGTAAAATAATATACCCCGCCGCCCCCTTCGTAGTAGGCGATCGCCGAAGAGCGGTAAACTCCGTTCCTGCGGAACGACGACATATAGCCCATGCCGCGGTCGCGGCGGCACTCCTCCGACTTCACCGAAGCCCGCATGTCGAACTCCATTTCGAGCCCCATGCCGTAGGTCCGGGCCAACTCACAGGCCCGATCTACCCGTTCGTCGCCGATCTTGCGGTTCCAGAAGTAGGTCGGCTGCAGGTAGGCGGCATCGAAACCCAGATCGCGCCACTCGCTGTAACCCTGGGCGGTGTAGTAGGGAATCCAATAGAAGCGCAGCCCCTTGCTCCGCACGTAGTCGCCCAGGGCGCGGGTCACCTCGCGGCTCTGCCGCAGTATCTCGGGCAGCCAGTAGAATCCGGCCAACTCGAGGTGCCGAAAACCGCTGCTGCGGAAACGTTCCTCGAGGAGATCCGCATACCATTTGCAGGCGGCTATGCGATCCTCCTCATTCGAGAAATCCAACTTGCGGCCTTCCAGTTCGCCCCAGTCTTTCTGACCGCGCGGAGGCTCGGGAATCCCGATCACCACCTTGTGACGGAAGGGCGGCTCTCCCAACTCCCGAACGGCCGCCGCGATGCAGTCGTCGAGCGCCGCAATGCCCTTGCCGCTCTCGAAATGCCGATCGACAAGCCAGGCCCAGTCCTCCTTTCTGGCCAGCGGCGCGGAGCCCCGTACATGGTACGAGACCCCTTCGCCGCTGTCGAACTCCAGAAAGAGGAAGCCGTCAAAGAGCCAGTCGCGGTTCCCGAAGCGGTCCTCGTGGACGACATAGGGACGCAGTTGTTCGGCGTTGTAGTCCATGCGGTGAGAACCACCCTGATAGATCAGCACCAGGTCGCGAATATCGGTCATCGGCAGATATTTCCCCGGGGCGGGTTGTGCCGAGACTTCGTATCCGGCGATCAACAGAGACAACACCCCACACAGGGAGACGAGCATTCTCCTTTGCATATCGTTAGTATATAATACGTTATGTTTTTATCCCATGCGTTTCCGACGCGGCGTCAGACGCGAATCTCCCACCCCTTTTCGTAGGTGCGGCCCCAGAGGTCGCCGGCTTCGCGGTCGTCGAGGATGCGGCCCGTCGTCGGGTCGATCCGCAGCGAACGGCCCACGCGCTGAGCGATGTTGCCCAACTGGACCAACTGCGTACTGATGCAGGCATCGACGATTCCCGAATTGAGTTTCTCGCCCTTGCGGATCGCATCGAACCAGTTCCGGAAGTGAATGACATCGAGCTGCTCGGAGGGATTGAGCAGATTGCCCTCTTCGAACTTCAGGGCGCTCTTCACCTCCTTGACCGTCTTGCCGCCCATGTCGGCGATCCGGTATTCGTTGCCGCCGCTGATGAAGAGCGTGCCCGTCTCGCCGTAGAAGGCCGTGCCCACACCGAAGCCGTCCACCGGCGTGCCGTTGCAACTGCGGCCCTCCCACGAACAGGAGGCCTCGTCGCCGAACTGATAGGTAATGAGTTGCGTGTCGGGCGTCTCCCAGTCGTCCTGAAAGCGGTAGCGACCGCCCACGGAGGTGACCAGCGTGGGATACTCGACCCCGAGACCCCAGCGGAGAATATCCACGAAGTGCGTACCGTTGTTCAACGCCTCGCCCGTTCCCCAGTGCCAGAACCAGTGCCAGTTGTAGTGTACGACATTGTCCCTGAAAGCCTTCACGCGCGGCGCGGGGCCCTGCCACAGATCCCAGTCCAGCCACCCGGGGACCGGAACCTCCCTGCCGATGCCGATCGACGGGCGGTTGTTCACATACCACGATTTGGCGTAGCGCACCCTGCCGATCTCGCCGGCGCGGATCGCCGCAACGGCCTCGATCACGTTGGGCCACGAACGGCGCTGGTTGCCCACCTGCACCACACGGTCGTATTTCAGGGCCGCGCGGATCAGCAGTTCGTTTTCCGCAGGGTTGTGGCTCGTAGGCTTCTCGAGATAGACATGCTTGCCGGCCTTCATGGCCATGACGGCCGCGGCGGCATGCCAGTGGTCGGGCATGGCGATCACCACGGCATCGACATCCTCCGACTCGAGCAGACGGCGCAGATCCCGCTCGCCGCGGGGCTTGCGCCCGCAGACCTTGGCGATATCCTCGCGGCATTTGGCCAAAGCGCGCGAATCGACATCGCACACACAGGTTACCTCGCAGTCCCTCATCTTCGCAAAACCCTGAGCCAGGGCATTGCCGCGCGAATTCACGCCGATCACGCCGATCCGGATGCGCTCGTTGGCTCCGGCGGCCCGTGCCGACACCACGCCGGGCAAGACGCTTCCCAAGGATACGGCAGCCGCCCCCGTCATCAGTTTCTTAATGAAGTCTCTTCTCGTAGTCATAGGTCGTAATGTTTATCCAAAATTAGAGATTTTACGGGGATTACGGCTCGTCAATCCCGACAATGAACCTTCAAAAAACGCAAAAGTCATCCGCGGCGCCCTCCCATACGCGAAACGAGCGCCGCGAGCAGCCGCGGGATCCACAGCAGCAGGTAGATCACCGCCGTAATTACGACGACGTAACCCATCTGCGTGAAAAGCTCGTACCACGGACGGTCGAAACGCACGACGGCATAGAGATTCGTCAGGAAAGCGACGATGAAAGCCGCCGACGCAAAGCGGATCTCGCGACGGATGCGGCGTGCGGAGATAACAAGATCTTTCATGGTCTAAAATTTCATGTAGGGAATTCGGTACTGCTCGGGGAGGCGGATCGTGCGCTGCTCCTCCATGGCCCGGTTGCCCAACAGGCAGAGCACCGTCGAACAGTAGGCCTCCTCGACGACATTGGGAGCCTTCTCGCCCGTGATGCACGAGTGGCAAAAGGCCGAGAGGATGATGTCCGATCCGTCCTTGTCGGCGCCGACCATGCTCTGACCGCCGTTCACGTGGATCGCCCCCTCGACGATCGGATGCGGCGGATACTCCACACGCGTTTCGGGACGCCAGCTCGGCCCCGCCGCCGGAATCGCCGCGAAAACCCGGTCCTTCATCTGCCCGATAAGCTGGCGGATGCCCGACGCCGAGCGGTCCTCCTCGAGGTAATAGACTCCCTTGGCCAGCTCCATCGTGCCGCGGCTTCCGAGAATCTGGTCTTCCATGCCGTTGAACTTGTTCGAGATAAGCGACTCGTAACAGATCTTGCGGCCGTCGCGGTAGCGGTAGATGACATTCACGCTGTCATAGACCTCGCGGCCGTCCTTCCAATGAACGATGTCGCCCATGCCCGCGATCTCCTCGGGCATACGCCCTGCGGCCCAGTTGCACACCTCCAACTGATGGCAGGCCAGCTCGGTCATCAGACCGCCCGAACTCTCCCGATAGAGGCGCCAGTTGATCCGCCGCTCCAGCTCGGGCGACGGCACCGCACGGCGCCAGTCGGCGTTGCGGAACCAGTGGCAGCGCATGCCGACCACGTCGCCGATCAGTCCCGAACGGATCAGCTCCATGCCCCGGATGTATTTCTCATCGTACATGCGCTGCATGCAGAAATAGAGCACCCGGTCCGTCCGCCCGTAGGCATCGTAGATCGCCCGGCACTCGTCGAGCGTACGGGCCATCGCCTTCTCGCAGAAGACATGCTTGCCGGCCGCCAGGGCGTCGAGCGTCATCCGCCCATGCCAGTCGAGCGGCGTAGAGACGATAACGCCGTCAATCGAGGGGTCCTCGAGCAGCCGGCGGTAATCCGTATAACATTTCGCCCCGGGGCACAACCGCTGCGCCGCCCGCAGGTTGGGTTCGTAGTCGTCGCACAGGGCGACCACTTCGGCATGGGGGATCGCCCGCAGGTTGTGGAGATGGTACTGGCCGCGCGACCCCGTGCCGATGAGCGCCACACGGGCCCGTTCGCCCGCAATCTCCCGATGCTTCTCGGGAGTGCAGAACGTCAGCCACGGCGTGGCGGCCAGCAGCGTCACGCCGCCGGTCAGGCGCCCCATGTTCTTCAAAAAATCCCTGCGACTTATCTCCGCTCCGCCATTCTTCCTATCCATGATGCAATATGTATGCGTAAACTTCCAGTTTGTCGAATCCGCAGGCAATACGCCGCCGTTGCGGTTCGCCGGCGATCATCCACGCGGTGCTCACCACTTCGGCATCGAGCGGATCGTCGGCGACGACCGCCACGATCTGCCGCGAGGCGTCACGCAGGCCGGTGCGCGGATTCACGATATGTTCCGTATGGGCCGCCGTATTGCCCGACACGGAGAGGGCCCGGTCCACGAGGTCGAACTCGGCCAAAGCATTCCCCGTTGCAGGATCGGGCAGACTCACCCGCCAGCAGGGGCCGTAAGGATGACGGCCGATGCCGAGAATGGAGCTGTTGCCGAAATCGACGAAGGCCGATCCGACACCGGCTTCGCGCAACAGCACGCCGATCTTCTTCAGCGCATAGCCCTTGGCGAAGCCGCCGAAATCGAGCGACGTTTCCTCCCCGTCGAAGCGGACGCTGACGACACCCGCCTCCGTGCCGAGACGAACGCGGGAGAGATCCCGGAGGGTGATGTCGAAAAGCCCCTCGGTCCGTTCGCAATACGTCCGGCAAGACTGCAACGCTTCGCCAAGTTCGGGCCCGACCTCTACGGGGGCGCGTGCGGCCGCGGCATTCACCCGTGCGACCTCGCTCGCGGGATCGAAGCGGTCGAAGACCCGGTTCAGATGCTCCAGAAGGGCCGTTGTCCGCTCCCAGAGCGCATCCGCCCGCGGCAAGTCGATACCTGCAATCAACAGATCGAACCGCGTGCCCATGACACGCGGCACGAAACCATGGAAGAACGACTCTTCCGCATAATACTCCCGTTCGGTCGTCAGCATACGCCTTCCGGCGGCCCTTTCGTTTCTATTCCGGCGACGCCGTGCGGGCCTGTTCCACGGCCATCGTCGTAATGTAGTATTTCGCCAGCGTATTGGCCTCCTCCCATGCGGGCATCTCGCCCGTGCGGATACTCCGAAGGAACCGCTCGGCCACCTGTCCGAAATGCACCTCATGCCCGGGACGCGCCGCAACGGGCAAATCCACCAGGAAACGACCCGGAATATCCGTCTCCACGACCCGCAGCCCGGGATAATCCGGCTGCAAGGCGGCAACGCGCCGCCGCAAAGCCGTCAGCGTCTGCGCGGGATCGACCCCTCCGGCCGCCAGCACATAGAGCGACTTGACATTTCCCGTCGTCTCGTCCTGCACGACCTCGATCGAGGCCCGGCTGCCGCGCACCACGGCCGAAAAGGCATCCTCGCCGTTCGGCGAGCTCCAATTCCAGACCACCTCCATGCCGACGTGCACCCCTTTTACGCGGAAGAGTATCCGGCCGTTGGCCATCACCTCGAGCACCCCGTCGCGGAGGTACTTCTCCAGATAGGGCGGGAACGGTTCGACACCCGTCGATAGACGGAAATCCTCCGCACGGACAGCGGTCGGCCAATGACTGGCCGCCAGCACCTCGACATCCGTCTCATAGCGTACGGGATTCTCGGGAAAGCACTGCCAGAATACCAGGTCGATCAGATGCGTCGTAACGTCGGCGATCCCCTCGCCCTGCTGCTCCACGTCGTAATACCACGCCGGGCGAATCAGCGGCCGCCCCGACACCGACTTGAAGAAGTGGTGGATGCTGCGCATCGAAATCGACGGATCGTCAGCCGATCCGGGAAGCAGGTCCCCGAACAGCTCCGCATCGTGCATCAGATTGCGGGTCAGAACGTTGAGCGCATCATACCGCTCGGTCATCAGGTCGCAGATCCATACGCCGCGGCGGTGCGCTTCGGCATAGGCCGCACGCAGCGTATCGAAGTCTTCGCGGCAGACAGCCAGCGGCTTGTCCGACAACACATGATATCCGGCTTTCACCGACGCGAGGATATAACCGGTTTTCTTCCGGTTGTTTCCGGCCAGGACGACCAGGTCGCCGGCACGCTCGCCGACCATCCGCTCGAGGTAGTCGGGACCGGTATAGACCACCTCCTGCCAGGAGGTAGGCTCTTCCGCACGTCCGTTGTAGGAGGCTACGGCCGCCAAGTACTGTTCGACCTCCTCTCCTTCCGGGGCATAGACACGGACCGTGTCCGAAAGCTCCGCAAGGGCGTTCTTCTGCAACAGGCTCGCATGGAAATGGCCCGGATCGAGCACGACCAGACGCAGGGGCCGCTGTCCCGCACTTCCCGAGCACGAAGCGAAGAGGAGCGGCACGGCGGGCAGCAGGCGCAGGAGCGATTCGAAGCGTTTCATCGTCTTGCGTCTATTCGTCGTAAGCCTCGAGAAGCCTGCGTGCCTCCTTCATGCCTTCGGCATAGGCTTCATCCATCATAACGGTACGTCCGCCGCGTTCGAGGCTCATGTTCGAAGCCTTCATGAAAGTGAAGATCTCGAGGGTCTCCTCCTTCGATACGGGGCTCGCACCGCTTTTGAAATAGCGGAGAATCTCGTCGAGCAGCACCTTGTAGCCGGCGTATCCGCCCGCGGCAACGGTCCCCTTCTCCGTAAAGGCCGTACCGCCATAGACGGCCGGGCCCTTGACGACGGCGCGGAACGTACCGAGACGTCCGTCGTTCCAACGTCCCGACACGATGTCGCCCATCGGCGAGTGGATACGGCTCACGGCCTCACAACCCGTACCCAGCAGCGTGTAGAGCGTCTCCACGCCGTGGATG
Organism: Alistipes sp. Marseille-P2263; assembly: GCF_018101075.1. Lineage (NCBI taxonomy): Bacteria > Pseudomonadati > Bacteroidota > Bacteroidia > Bacteroidales > Rikenellaceae > Alistipes > Alistipes sp. Marseille-P2263. The sequence continues at coordinate 113,284 of NZ_JAGQEJ010000007.1, read as the reverse complement.
CCGTAGAATCCGAAATCGGGATGCGTCGGCTCGACCGTATGGGGCGAATAGCAGTCGGCACCCAGGATCTTGCCGAAGTCGCCGCGACGCAGCGCCGCATTCTGCGGCGAATAGCGCAGAGCCGAAGAGGTGAAGACGCTCGCACCGTAACGTTCGGCCATCTCGTAGATGGCGATGGCCTCGCCGAGCGTCGCGCCAAGCGGTTTGTCGATGTAGCAGATTTTTCCCGAGCGGAAGACCTCGACGGCCTGCCCGAGATGCAGGCGGCCGTCGTTCGTCTCGAGCAACACGCAATCGACCTTGTCGAGCAGTTCGGCGACCGACGCGGTGATCTCCACGCCGAACTTCTTCACGGTCTCGATATATCCGGGAATGCGGTCGCGGCTCGACCGGATTGCCGTCGATCCGTAGGGATAGGCCGCAACGACCTCGAACTCACGGACGAGCGGATCGTCCGACGTACCGTTGAGCAGTTCGGTAAAGGCGGTGGAATGCGACGTATCGAGGCCGATGATGCCGATACGGATCACCCCCTGGGCCCGTACGGTGAAGACCGCGGCGAGGAGGCATGCGATGATGAGAATCTGTTTTTTCATGGTCGGTAGTTTTTCGTTTCGGAACGGGTTCGTCATTCGGCGGGAAGCAACCGGGCGCTCTCCGCAGTCAGATAGAGGCACGCATCCGCCTCGTTGCGCAGCACACTCGCGGGACAGTGTTCCGAGATCTCTCCGTAAAGCGTGCACCGCACGGCTTCGGCCTTGCTGGCGAAGGGGACGATGCAGAAGAGCCACCGACCCCGCAGCAATGCGGGAACCGTCAGCGTCAGCGCCTCGGAGGGCACCAGATCGAGCCGCTCGAAACATTTCTCATTGACCTGCTGCTGGCGGCAGACGGGATCGAGCGCCACAACCTTCACCAGTTTCGGATCGTTGAAATCCGCCACATCGGGGTCGTTGAAGGCAATATGGCCGTTCTCGCCGATTCCCATGCAAACGATATCGACCGGATAGCGTTGCAGCAGACCGGCATAGCGCGCACACTCGGCATCCCGGTCGGAGGCCAGTCCGTCGAGGCAATAGACCGAACGGAAAGGCACCCGGTCGAAGATCCGCTCGCGCAGGAAGTGCGCGAAGCTCTGCGGCGCCGAAGGGCCGACACCGATGTATTCATCCATATGGAAGGCATTGATGCGTGTCCAGTCAATACGGCTATCGGCAATCAGGCTGTTCAGGAATGCCTCCTGCGAGGGGGCGGCGGCGAAGATCATATTGACCTCCTCCTTTTTTCCGAGCAGTTCGACAATCTTGGCGGCGACCTCCGCGGCCGCGGCGCGCCCCATCTCCCCGGTCGTGGAAAAGACTTTGACGTTCAGCATTTCCCGGCTGAACGTACGGAAATTATTCGGTATAGAGAACATGACCTTCAGAAATTGTGGTTACGACATGAATTCGGGAATCGAAAACGACGATATCGGCATCCTTGCCCTCGTCGAGCGAGCCCTTGCGGGCATCCAGCCCGAGAATGCGGGCCGGCGTGAGCGACATCATCCGCACGGCCTCGACGAGCGGCACTCCCGCCGCACCGACCATCGTGCGTACCAGACGGTCGGTCGTCGCGACGCTTCCGGCAAATGCCGAACGGTCGGGAAGTTTCGCCACGCCTTCCTCGATCAGCACGCGCCGGCCGTTGCGGAGACTGCCGAGAACCGACTCTCCGTCGGGCATTCCCGCACCGCGCATCGCATCGGTACAGAGCGCCGTACGGTCCGCACCCTTGAACTTGTAAACGAAACGCAGCAGCGCCTCAGGCAGATGCACGCCGTCGGCGATGATCTCCACGGTCATCGCGTCGATCAGATAAGCCGCTTCGACGGCTCCGGCATAACGGCGGGCGTTGCGCCGCGTCACGGAAGACATGGCCGAATAGAGATGCGTCATGTGGGTATATCCCGCCTCATGGGCGCGGACCACCTCGTCATACACGGCGTCGGTATGCGCCACAGAGGCCAAAATCCCGCGACGGCGCAGTTCGTGTCCCATTTCGAGAGCGCCGTCCAGCTCCGGAGCGACACTCCAGCGGATGATTTCCGGGGCGGCTTCGAGAATCGTCCCGTACTCCTCGCGGCGGGGGGTCTTCAGATAGTGCGGATCCTGGGCGCCGCTCTGCCGGTGCGAAAAATAGGGTCCTTCGAGATGCAGGCCGAGCAGCCGCGCCCCGCGCTTGTTGCACCGGTCGGCTTCGCGGAAGACCTCGAACACCCGGTAAAGTTCCTCGTCGGTACAGGTCAGCGTCGTGGGAACGAGCGCCGTGGTACCATAGCGCGCATGGGTCTCGGCCACGCCGAGGAAAGCCTCGACCGTCCCGTCCATGAAGTCGTGCCCGCCACCGCCGTGCACGTGCATGTCGATGAATCCCGGAGCAATATATCCGCCCCGGGCGTCGATAACCCGGTCGCCGGGTTCGGGCGTCACCCCATTTCCGGGAAGAATCCGCTCGATACGGCCGTTGCGGCAGACGACGGCCATGCCGGACTCGATCCGCGTCGGGCGGATCACGTTTCCGTTCGTCAGTATCAGACGTTCCATATCATCCGTTGTTTTCGATTCGTTGCCAGGGCCAGCGCACGATCTTGTACCCCTTCACGGCGAAGAAGACCAGGTAGAGGAAGCAGGGCACGAGAACCCAGTAGCCCATGCGCATGCCGCAGCGCTCGGCGACGAAGCCATAGACCAGCGGCAGAATCGCATTGCCGCACAGGCCCATGATGAGCAGCGAGGACCCCATCTTGGTGAACCGCCCCAGCCCCCGGATCGCCAAAGGCCACACGCCGGCGTAGATCAGCGCGTTGGGAAGCCCCAGCGCATTGAGCAGGAAGATCGAGGCGTTGGCCCGGTGTCCGAACAGCGTCACCCCGAAATCGCACAGCACGACCCCCAGCGAGAGCAGAAGTCCCAGAGTGGAGCAGACGACGAGCGCCTGCTTCTGCGTGACGTACCTCGGAATCAGAACGATGCCCGACAGAAAGCCGATCATCGTGCAGGTCAGCGTGAACGAGGGAAAAACCTTGGATTCGACAAGGTCCATGCCCATAGACCCCGCGTAGTTGATGATCGTGTCGATGGCGACGACCTGAGCGCCCACCTGACAGAAGATCGCCAGAGCTCCCAGCCAGAGATACGGAAAATCGAAGAGGCTCCGCCGCCCGGGCGTGTCGTCGGCCCCCGACGCGGAGTTCTGCGAGTCGGTGTCGATCTCGGGCAGAACGGAGTAGCGGATGCCCACGCCCACGAGCAGCAGCAGCACGCCCAGCACCGCATAGGGAACGATGACGCGCCGGATCAGGCCGTCGAGCAACGGGGCTTTCGCCGCGGCGTCGAGCGTCCCGGAGTCGATCAGTGCGAACAGCTCGCTGTCCTCGGGCCGGAGAATCAGCGCCGCCAGGATGAGCGGGGCGATGATGCCCGCCGTCTTGTTGAAGACGCCCATGACGCTCATGCGCTGAGCCGCGCTCTCGATCGGACCGAGGATCGTCACGTAGGGATTGGCCGCGGTCTGGAGGACCGCCAGCCCCGTACCGATGCAGAACAGTCCGAGCAGAAAAATCTCGAACTGACGGAAAAGGGCCGCCGGGACGAAAACGAAGGCCCCCAGGGCCGTAAGCATGAATCCGTACATGATTCCACGCTTGAAGCCCACCTTTTTCAGCAGGATGCCGGAGGGTACGGCCATGATGAAATAGGCGATGTAGAAGGCGAAGGAGACGAAATAGGACTCGAAATGGGTGAGCTCGCAGCATATCCTGAAATAGGGAATCAGGATGGAGTTCACCCACGAAACGGCTCCGAAGATGAAGAACATACCGGCCAGAATACCCAAGGAGAGGAGGTAGTTTCTGCGCGGGGTGGAAACGGATTTTGTCATAGGTCGTTGTTTTGGTGGTTTTCCGTGAATGAATAAAAAACGATGTTTTCAGGTCGGGGGGGGGAGCGTGAGAAACGTTCAGAAAACGTCCTCCGGGCCCTTTCGGTGCAAATCGACGGCCGGGGCGACGTCCCGCACACGGCCCGGATCGCCTCGCATGTCGTCCGGACCGCACCGGGACGTCCGGATCGGACGGCTCACGACGAAGGAGCAGAACGCGTGGTAAAGCTCCCTGTCGGCCGCTGCGGCCGAATATTTCAGCGTCCGCAACGACTGGCCGCCCTGATAGTAGGCCAGCCGTTTGTCAGACCACACTCCGTTACGCCGGAAAGCCGACATGTAATCCCGCAGCCGGCTGGCCTTGCCCCGGCTCTCGAGCGCATTGTCGTCAAACTCCAGTTCGAGATGCATGTCCGCCTCCTCGGCCATCCGGCACGCCTCGTCCAGGCGCGACTCGGGGACCGATTCGCTGAAGAAATAGTTCGGCTGCAAGTAGGCACAATGGAATCCGTAGGACTTCCACTGACGTGCACCCGAGGCGCCGAAATAGGGAATCCAGTTGAAACTTTCGTTCAGCCCGTCGAGGTAACAGGCTATCGCTCCCAGAATTCCGCTCGTATCCGAGTCCTTCTCGGCAAGCCAGTAGAACCCGCCAAGCTCGACATGCGCGTATTTCCGGCGGTCGAACTCGGCCCGCACCGTGTCGATGAACCATTTGCATGCCTTCAACCGATCGTTCGCATCCGAAAAATCGAGCGCCTCGCCATCGACACTCCCCCAGTATCGGGTGACCTTCGAATCGACGTCCCGATAGCGAATCGGTTCCGGAATCGCGACCACCACCCGGCGTTTGACGGCCGGGGCGCCGAGATGCGCGGCGGCCTCAGCCACCGCGTCCTCCAGGGCGCCGATGCCCGTATCGTCGCCGAAACAGTAGTCGATCAGACGCTGCCATGCGGCCCGGTCGGCCGAGCGGAGCGGCCGACCGTCGTAGGTGTAGCCGTCGGCGAATTTCACCCCGGAGCCTCCGTTACCGTCGGGATCCATGATCTCCAGCAGCAGGAAGCCGTCGAAGAGCCATTGCGTCCTCCCGTCCGGATCCGTATAGGTGACGTAGTCGGACAGACGCTCTCTGTCCCATTCATACGGAGTCCGATGGTGCCCGCCGCCATAGATCAGCACCAGATCCGTAACGGAGGGTACAGCCCGGCGGGAAAGTTCCCAATCGTAGGGTTCGGCCATGAGGGCATCGGGAGGGACAGGCTTCAGGTACGGAGGCGGAGAGGCCGACGTCTCTTCGCCGCAGAACGTACATTGCAGGGATAGCGTGCACAACAGCATCGCGGAAAACAGAAAGCGCATAACCGGCTCGTTTTATTTCAGTACGCGCCGGAGAACCGGATACAGCAGGTCGGCATAGCGCATCATTCCCAGGTCGGTGAAGTGGATGCCGTCCACGGTCGCCTCGCCGTCGTCGCCCAGCATATCCTCCGAGCTGACGTAGTAGATATTGCGCTCGCCGCTTTCCCTGAGCCGCCGGTAGTGTTCGGCAAGGGCCGCGTTGAGCCGGCGGACGGACGCGGCGGCCTGCACGTCGAAGAACGTATGGGGAAAGACTGGGTCCTCGACGAAGACGATCGGCGTGTCCGGATGGCGGTCTCGGAGAATGCGATAGAACGGAAGCAGCTTCGTCTCGATCTGTTCGACCGTCACGTTGGGAACGAAATCGAGAACGAAGACTCCCGCATCCACTTCGGCCATCAGGTGCGCGATCTCGTAGTCCAACTGCCCGTTGCCGCTGAAACCCAGATTGATCGCCTCGCGGTTCAGACGCCGGGAGAGGATATTCGTATGAGCCATCCCCGGACGGGATGAACAGCCACCCTGCAAAATGCTCGTTCCGTAAAATACAATGGGATGCTCGCGAACGGGGTACGAAAGACGGGGCGCGCCGATCATCGCGCAGGAATCAACGCCGATCGAGAGACTGTCGATGCCGTCGTAAAGCGGCAGGTAGAGCATGTACTCGCGCTCCTCCGGAACCATATCCGAAACGATCCTCGACTCCGTGGTCTTTCCACTTCCGGGACGAGCGCAGTTCACGAACCTCCAACCGCCGTCCACCCAGGCGTAGAGGTCGAGGCCCCGAACTCCCGTAGGGGCCATGTGGTTCATCGAATTGCAGAAGGTGTTGGTCCACCGCACGGAGATCGTCGTGGAGTTGGAGCGGAACCGAACGGCCAGTCCCGCCGAGTGCAGCCCCAGGTCCCAGACGGGACGCCGTGCGAAATCTACAACCGATCCGGGCAGACGTGTGTAACGCCCGAAAGTGGATTCCCTGGATTTCCCGTAAACCGGAAAAGACGACCCCTCGTGGTAAACCAACTGGGATAACACTGAAAACGGGAAAAGCAAACCTGCCAAAAGGAAGAAACAGATGAGATTTTTTTTCATGGAAAGACAACTTTATAAACAAAATAGCACAAAGCGCTTCAAAAATAGAAAAATTTTATCTCTTTTTAAAGAATCCTGCCGTAGAAACCACCGCCCGACTCGCTTCGGCCGTCGTATCGTTAAGATGTTTGCCGTCAATGACCATACCGGTCGAACCGCCGCCGTCGAAATTCACGGCATCCGTACACCCGAGCCCCTTCATGATGGCCGCCAATTCGGTGAGTGTGGCCCCTCGGCTCGATTCGATGCGTCCGTCGCAGACGAAGAGCACGATACGGCCGTCGGCAGTGCTACCTACGGCCGTGCGGTCGGGCGATACGCCGACACCGAAAATATCGTAAGGCATGATCTCGTAGTTGCTCAGATAGTAGTCCGCGCCTTTCGGGGTCTCGGTGAAATCGAACGGGCATTTGCCGTCCTTGAGCAACACGGGCCCCGCACTGAGGGCATACTTCGGCGTCCAGGCGATATCCGGAGCGGGGTTTTCAGCACTCACGACGTCGTAGCGAGCCTCCCCCTTGACCGAAGGCAGCGGGCGATCGAAATAACGGGCCGCCCCCCGGGCGTCGGTTCCGGCCCAACAGACGCCGGGGGTTCCCGAAGCATCGACACCGAACAGGCCGCGCGTCACGTTATACATCGTATCGTACTCCTCGGTATCGGACGTGCGGAGCGATCCGCGGACGGCCGGGATCGTTCCCGCGGTCTCGCCATCGACCACGGAAATCCCCGTATGGCGGCCGTTGTAGAAGTAACCGCCGTTGATCATCACGTAGCAGTCGCCGCCGAAGGCCGCCGACTGCTCCTCGATCGTCGCGGCGCCTTCGGGCACCGAAACGCGGAACTCCACCGTACCCTTCGAAAGGTCGGCCACGGCATACCAGGCGTGGAAATTGCGGCCGTTGAGCTTGCCGGTCGTCTCGTAGAGCCCGATCTCGGCCGGAAGCGACTCGTGCGAGAGTTTCGTCCAGTCGAAGGTGACGGCCGGAGGTTCCTCGCCGAGAGAGGCTTTCGTTTCGGAGCTGTAACAGGTCGCACCGCCGGAGGTCAGGAAAGCACGGACCGTGTACTCCCTGCCGTATTCGAGCAGGGCGTTGGGAATGACCTGCAGCACGGCGCCGCCGTCCTCGGGAAGCGCCGGACCGTACTGCATCGCATCCTCCGTCGTGGGCAGGCCGTCGGCGCTCCAGCAAAGTCCGTAGCGGGCATCCGAAGGCGCATTGTCGATCCGGTACGTCACAGCGATACAGGTCGCCGTGGCGGTCGGCTGCCCGTCGATCTCCACCACGGGAAGCTCCGACGACGGGGTCAGCGTGAAGAACTCATAAACGACGCGTGAATCGCCAGCCTCGGACGTGCCCTTACCCTGCACGCCGAAGAAGTAGCCGGCACCGTCCTCGAGGCCCTGCGATATCGTATATCGCGTCTGATCGGCCTCCACGGATCCGGCGATCCACCGGTTCGTGGCATCGGCGGCATCGCGCACCCAGATGTCGAAACCTTTTTCATCGGTACTGTTGTCCTGCCAGGAGACCCGCACCGAGGCGGCTCCCACCCGTTCGATCCGGATATCCGAAGGAACCGCAACGCGTCCCGAGGCGCGATTTCCGTCGTCGTCGTCCGCGCACGCCGCACAGGCGCAAAGGGCCACGAGAGCCCAGAATGTCGTTTTCATACTATTATCGTGTTTCTGGTTTCACCGGTCAATACGTATGGCATCGAGCGCCGGAACCGTGATCCGCCGCCCGTCGGGAAGTTCCACGCCGCGCGCCGTGTCGCCCATGTTCACCACGACGCAGGCCCGGCGCCCCGAGCGGCTCTCCCACTCGGCGGCCAGCACCTCGGGAGTCGTCTCGTAGTTCGGAATCTCCCGGCGCGGATTGTCGCCCCGGGGAACGATCTCGCCGAGGAAACGTCCGCCGACGAACAGGTCGTGCTGCCGGCGGCGGAATGCGGACAGCCGCTTCAGGAACTCCGCATCGAGACGGTTCTCCTCACGCATCAGCATCTCGGGATCGACCCATCCGAGCTGCGATCCCCACAGCAGGCTCTTCATCGTAATGAAACGGAGCGAGCCGTCGTCGAAACGCCACGGGATATAGGTATATCCGCTGTAGATGCAGCGGTCGGAGTAGATCAGCGGGAAGAGCGGCACCATGCGCACGGAGGCATTGTGAGGCGAATTGACCACGAGCATCATGTCGAAGAGGTCGATATAGCATTCGGCGCACTCCTCGGTGGTCATCGCCCGGTCGGAACCGAAGAGACCGCGGCGCATCCCTTCGAGCAGATCACGGTAGGCGGCCGGCCACCATCCGCCGCCGCCCGGAGCATGGGGATGATCCGGGGCATAGCAAGCCTCGCTGCCGGCGCATCCGATCTGATCCATATAGACGCCGTCGGTCTTCAGTTCGGCGAGGATCCTCCGGTTCAGGTCGCGCAGCACCTCCTGCCAGACGGGCGACGAGGGACAGGTCACCGTATTGGGCACTTTGGAACTGTACACCTCCGTATAGAGCGTACCGTCGGCCTTGCGGCACGAAGCCTCCGAACCGTGCAACGTCCGGTAACTGTCGGTCGCAGGATCCCACAGCCGCCCGTTGATGTAGGGCGTAACGCGCGCCCCGAGGCGCTGCGCTTCGGCGACGGCCTCGGCAAATCCCTCCTGCGCGGGGAAATACTCCGGATAGTTCGTATCGAAAGGACGGGCGTGCCAATGGTACCAATGCAGGCCGACACCGCGGCCGTAGAATCGCAACGCCTTGCGCAGAGCCTCCCGGGCGCCGGGTTCCGCACCGTTCGGGCGCAGCCACATGTCGGCCTTGCGGATCCACTCCACGACAGGACGGTCGGCAAGCGTACGGGCGCCCCAGCGGGTTTCGAACGTGAAGGGACGGTACCAGCGGAGCGCCGCAGCCTGCCATCCCCCGCGGCTGAATCCCAGCACCGTCGGCCAGGGCAGCACGAAGCGGCCTCCGTCCGACCAGGCATAGGAGGTCGTCATCTGCTGTACGAAGACGACGGCATCGCCCTCGCTCACCATGCAGAGGCACTTGCCGCACCCCCGGCCATCCTCGGCGGCGAAATAGGCCGTGCCTCCCGCATGGTGCATCATGACGAGCTGCATGGTTCCCGTGCAGGAGGGATAACGCGCCTGCAGCCGACCGGAGTTTCCGATCGCATACTCCGTACCGTAACCCACGGGCAGGATGCCCTTCGCATCGCGGGGACGCGCCACGGCGATGCGGGGAAACTCCGCTTCGGTGAGCACCCACCCTTCGGGCAGATCGGCATCGAGACGCCACTCGGGAAGTTCGGAATCGGCCCCGAGCGCAACGGTCACGCGCACAGCACGGGCCGGACCGCTGTCGAGATGCACACGCCAGGTGAAGCGCAGCGCCGCCATTCCCAGCGTATCGAGACGCTCTCCGCCGTCGTAGTATCCGTTCCGCGGCAGCAGGTTCGGATTTTCGCCGTTCACGCCCCGATAGACCAGACGCCAGGGATGGGTCGCACTCCCCCCGGCAGGCAGCATCTCCGCACCTTCGGAGCGATAGGATTCGAACAGGAAGGTCTTGCCGCCGGAGAAGACGAGCTCCGCGCGGTCGTTCTTCAACACGAGTTTTTCGGTCGGGGGTTCCGCCGCTCCGGAAACGGCGGTCAGGAACAGTGAGGCAAGCAACAGACAGTGTTTCATGCGTATCGTCATTTTTGGGGTTCGATCGGACGGTTTATTTTCCGTACGGCCCCGAGGAAGAGCCGTTCAGCCTCCTCCTCGGGAAGATCCAGTTCGAGAACGGCCCGTCCGGCGGCAGGCAACAGGCAGAGTCGTCCTTCGCGGCGGAAGGCGATGCGCCGCCCCCGGTCATCGGTCAGCGTCGGTCGCGATGCGGGAAGCGTCAGCCGCAACTGATCCTCACCCGAGGTATGCCAATAGAGGATGCAGCTCTTCGTACCGCGCCGAAAGAGGAAGGCCCGCACGCCCGACTCGTCGTCGGGCGTAAGCTGCCGGCAGGGATAGAGCTCGAAGCGTCCCTGCGAATCCTCGAAAAGGAAAAACTCCCGGTCGGGATCCTTAAGCCGCTCCTTCTGTTCGGGCGTGAAGGCATTCGCAAGCTTGGCTCGCTCCCAGCGCTCCATGACCCGCAGGTTGTCCTCCGTACGGGGATGCCGGCGCAGCTCCTCCAGATTGCCCACGAGCGACACGGGAGCATCCCAGGCCAACGCCTTGCAGTAGATATATTCGTACATGTCGGGCTGCATGCCGATCGTCGCGCCGCCCGGAGCCAGGTAATTCACCCATCCGAAATCGACCGCCGTGAAGTCCTCGGCGTTGCGGGCAGCGCAGCGCAGCGTATATTTCTTCATCGCCGGACGGATATACTCCGGAGGGAAGATATCGAAGGCATTGCCGCGCGAAAGAATATGCCATCCAAAATGCGACTTGAGCGCTCCTTCGGCGAAAAGCGGCGCAGGCCGCAGCGCATCATAGACGACCGACTGCGACCGCGAAACATTGTACCAATAAGGCATCGGGACATCCTCGGCCCCGTCGAAATAGACGAAGCGGAAACCCGCCTCGGCATAGATGCGCCCCAGGCGTCCGGCGATCTCGCGCTGGATGCCCGTATTCTGGTCGATCCGCACGAACAACGGCCAGTCGTCCACATCGAGCAGCCGGGCACGGCTTCCGGCGGCATGTGCGGCGGGCTGCGAGTTGTGCAGCCCCCGCCGGCATCCCGTCAGCATATAGGGCGGACGGGTCGTGCAGTCCGCGTAGGAGATCAGTTCGTCGCCCAGATGCAGCAGCCGGCGGCCCTCCTCCCGGCGCAGCCCCTGCGTGTTGCCCTCGACGACGAGCACCGTGTCGGCGGCACCTGCCGGCTCGGCGAGAACCAGTTCACAGACGGAGTTCATCCGCGTATCGGGATGTCCGCCGTTGATGTAGGGGTCGTTCACCCCCACCTTCGAATAATGGAAATGCAGACCCGGAATCATGCCTGCGGCACGGATGCGGTCGGTGACGTAACGCAGGTCTTCCATACCGCCCGGGTACTCCTCGCGCCAGCCGTAGTGGCCGCACGAACGGGCGAAATCGACGTAATAGACCATCATCGTGCGGAATCCGCCCCGACGGGCGTATTCGATATGGGCGTCGATGTTTTCGGGCGTCACGCCGCGCAACGAATAGTACGAGCAGCGGTAGGACCCGTCACGGCGGCTCTCGACACCCCGCGGCAGGTCGTAATCCCGCTCTATCTGTCCGATGGCCGGGAGCAGCCCCTCGCGCGAGGAGACGACGAGCGCCGCCCCCGGACCGAACAATCCCACCTGCGCGTCGAGACCCGCATAGAGGGTCGTCGCCTCCGCCGTCGGGAAGGCGTCGATACGCGTCCCGGGATGGGTCCCCAGCAGATTGATGGCCACCCGGTCGTCCCAGACTACGTTGAGCCACTCGCCGAAGTGCGCCCGCGGACGCAGGGGCAGTCGCAGGAGCGCGAATTCGTCGATCTCGGTCTGGCGCTTGACGCCGTAGGCCTCGATGCGGTAATCGACGCGCTCGAGCGAAAAGCCGATGTAGTCGTCCTCGATGTCGAGCCGGATGACGGCGATGTCATAGGTATCCTCGAACCCGACATAGAGCCGGTCGCCGCGCCGTTCGACCCGACAGGCCGGAAAAACGCGCGGTTTGGCCGGATAGATCAGGAAATTCTCGTTATCATAGGGCCGGTACTGCGTAATCGCGCAGATCGGGGTCCGCACCTCCGCGGCGAGGCACTCCTCGCCCGTGGATTTGTGGATCAGGCTGCGGGCCGCACCGTCGGCACCGATCACGAGCCGCACAGCGGCATTCTCGATGACGACATCCGCACCGCCGGCCTGCGCCAAGAGCGGAAAGAGGAGCACACACAGAGTGGAAAGTACATGTTTCATGTGATTCGTCGTTACAGGGAAATCAATCGCGGAAATCCATCTTTTGCGGACGGCGCCCGACGATCCCGGGGCCCGCGGGTTCGGGACGGCGGGCCGGATCGCGCGGATCGAAACAGCGGATGCCCTGCCGCTCGGAAAGCGCGGACACGGAATCCATACGCCGCATGCAATCCTCATAGTCCTTCACTTCGGGCTGCGTCCGGACCGAGGCGTGCCGCGGCATAGGCGACGATATCGCGAATCTCCTCCCGCGCATAGAACCGTGCCGGCGTACCGGGATCGCGGCGGCTCCCGACTCCGCCGACCGATGCAAGACGCGGATAACCCTCGATCTCGATGCCGGGGATCGGAAGAACCGACCGGAAGGCCCCCTTGCGGAGAGCCTTCCGGCAGCCGGTTCAGACGTCAAATGTCATATCGCGTGATTTCGTAAGCCAGAATACCGTTATCGGTCGTCAGCATGTAGGCCTGCACGGCATTACCGTCCTCGCTGGCTCCGAAGGCCACGTCGCCCGTGCCGTTTCCGTTCGCGCCCAGCACGACATCGCCCGAAACGAACGGATAGGAGGAGGTCATGCCCGTGGGAGAGTAGCCCGTCCCGGGAATATCGGCCGTTCCGGTCGTAAGATTGCCCTCGCGCGAATCGAAGAGAAATCCCGAAATAAGGGCTCCGGCGGCAGGATCCGCAATATCGGCGACATAGAGTCGGGCAGACTTGATACCGCTGGCATTATCCTTATGGCAGTTCTGAATGCCGATAAGCCGCATGCCGTTGAAGTCGATGCAATCGACACCCGTGATCTTGTCCGTCAGCCAGAAGTGCGTCGTCGGCACCGTGAACTGCGTAGCGGATATTCCGTTCGCGGGAACATAGGTTACCGTACGCCGCTCGTTGCCCGATCCGTAAACATACCCCGGCGACAGGTTGTCGTCGCCCATCGAGAAGAGCACCGGCTTGGTCGTGTACCACATCGAGGCGAGGCTGTTGGAGCGGAACTCCACGACGGCCGTCGCGGTCGAAGCGACGCCATCGGCGAGCGGAATGAAGACCGAACGGATCTTCTGGATGCAAGAGGTACCGATTATGGCTTCGCCCGAGGTCACGTCGCCGATCACATCGACCATACGGCCGATATCGTAGGTCGTCGTACCCGGATTGGCACTGCGCAGCGGAGCAAAATAGGGATCGGACGGCAGGCTCTTCGAGAAAATCAGGGTCGGAGCGTCCCCGATGCCGTTTTTCCATACCCACACCTCGAAGTCGGGCAAAGTCGATGAGTTCGTATAGGCGACAGCCACCAGATGACCGGCAGAATCGCTCGTGATGGCGTGGATCGACCTCGATATGCCCGTCGCATTGACGCTCAGTCCCGTCGGCTTGCCCGTAAAGCGGTTCATGACAACCATCTTCGACGCATCGCCGCTGTTGCCGACGATCAGGTAGTCGCCGACAACGGCCAGCGTACGGTTGTTCTCCGCTTCGAATCCGTATTCGTTGTTCTCCAGAATCTGGAAACCGAACAGGCTGGCAATATATCCCGCCTTGCCCGAAGGCACGAACGACGGAAGATCGACTGCGGTCTTGTAGGTCTTGCGAACGGACCCGTCCTGCGAAACCACCACGATGTCAGGGAATTCAGACAGGTCGATCGTGCCGTCCCCGTTCATGGCCCGGCATTCGATCGTCGCCCAGGGCGATACGGTGACCGTTGCCGCCTTCAGCGCTCCGTCGATCGAAGAGGAGGTCTTGTACACGGTAATAGATCCGGTCCCGTCTTCCGTCTCAGGTTCCTTGATCGAGACGACGGCATTGGGCATATCGGCTAACGAAACCCGCGTAGCGAAGGCCTGATCCGACTTCACATAAGCCGCATTGATCGTGTAGTGCCTGCTCGATCCGTCCACATCGGACACCAGCGTGCGCTCGATACCCGCAGCCAGATCGTGAATCCCCGAAAGGCCCGGCTCGAAACGGGTGCCGTAGGGAAGCGACCCACGGACCTTCATGGCCGTCAGATCGCCCTGGACGGCCTCCGTGTCGGAAATGTAATAGGGAACCTGCACGGTAATGATTCCTGCCGCTTCGTCCACGACGGCATCGTATTCGACGTTTTCGTCCGAGACGAGACGGCCCTTGACGGTAAGGGTCTGCATATTTTCACTGCCGGACATCACCAATTCATCCGGATCCTCGCAGGCCCCGAGGACCAGCGCCGATACGAACAGTCCGGTAATCAAATGTCGCATTTTCATAATTATCGCGTATTGAATGATTTGTCAAATTATTTCCAGATCTCGTTCTGCTCGCACAACGTATTGTTCTGCAGCTCGGTGTAGGGAATCGGGAAGATCGTATATTTCTCGGGGAAGAGACGATCCTGCGTGTCGCACTCCACGCGCTCGTAGCTGAAGCCGTCGCCCGTCCTGGTAATCTTCACACCATGCAGACGCTTGTTGTTGAGCGTCTCGACGGCAATGCCCCAGCGCACCAGGTCGAAGAAGCGGTGGCCTTCGAGCCCCAGCTCGCAGATACGCTCCTTGGCCAGATCATGCAGGTAATCCTGCCAGTTGCCCTTCTGCGCCAGTACGGGAAGCCCCACGCGGTCACGAATCGTTCTGAGGTCTTCGTACGCCGGTCCGAACTGGTTCTGGCGCGCATAGGCTTCCGAACGGATCAGATAGATCTCGGCCAGGCGCATCTCGGTCCAGTAGGTTCCGGAAAGAATGTTCGTGAAGTTCACCTTGCCGCTGTCGTCCATGAATTTGCGGAAAATGTAACCGGTCGTCGATTTGTGCACGTTGTCCTGTCCGGTGATGGAGAAGTCCATGTAATTGTCCTTGCCTCCGGCATAGAGTTCGAGCTTGCGGCCGATCCAGGTGGCATCGTTATAGAGAATCGACGCATAGAAGCGCGGCTCGCGGTTGTCGAAGGGCTTATTGCCGTATTTCGAAAGGTTATCCCAATCGAAGGCCTCGTAGCTGCCGCCTACCCTGATGTCGAACGACGAGGCGTACTCGTCGGTCGGCGTGGCCGATGCACCCACCTTGTCGGCGGCGCCATAGGGCTGACCGTCGTACGGAGGGCAGAAATAGGTGTTGAAATTGTGCTGCTTCATGCTGATGCCCGACTGGAAATAGACCGGGATAATCAGTTCCTGGTTATTAGGCGTCGAGAAGATCTTGTAGTAATCGGCCGCAGTCTTGCCGGGAAGCAGGTCGTAGCCCAATTTCAGTACCTCGTCGCAGGCCGTGACGGCATCGCCCCAACGCTCCGCATAGAGCGACGCGCGGGCGATCATACCCCAGGCGGCGCCTTTGGTCAGACGCCCGGCTTCCGCAGCCTCCCAACTTGCCGGAAGATCGGCCTCGGCCTTCCGGTATTCACCGATGATGAAATCCCAGCACTCCTCCTCGGTCGAGCGGGCCTTAGCGCGCTCATCGGGCCCGTCAACGGCCGTGTCGCTGTTGCGCAGGATCACCCCGCCGTGACGGATCACCAGTTCCTGATAAGCGAACGCACGCAGAAAACGGACCTCGGCCGTACGGATCTTCACCTGGTCGGGATCGAGCCTGATAAGCCCTTTGTTCAGGTCCTCCAGATATTCGTTGAGCTTGCTGATCCAGGTGTACATAGCAGACCAGTTGGAGCGGAAGTTGCTCTGCTCGGTGACGTAATTGGGCTGATAGAAAAACCTGTTCATCGCGCCGGCCGATACGCCGTACCAAGAGTATTTCACCAGATCGGTCGCGCCGTCGTCCATCAGGCACGAACTGCCGCAGGCTATATCGGCATTGGCATAAAGCACGCCGTAGAAGTATTTGACATACAGGTCCAGGTTACTCAGGGACGAATAAGCCGTAGTTTCGCTGTAGCTTCCCGTCGGCTCCACGTCGAGCACATCGCACGACGCCGCCGAAAGACAGAGGACCGAAAGAAGTCCCGCCGTATATTTTCTGATCTTGTTCATATCGTTCGTAGATTTAGAATGAGAGATCCACACCGAAGGTGAAGGTACGCTGCTGCGGGTAATAACCCGTCGGAACGTTCGCGCTTTCGGGGTCGATCCATCGGAACTCGGTTGCCGTAAGCAGGTTGTTGCCGCTGAAATAGATACGAAGGTTGTCGATACCGATGCGGTTCATCCAACGCTTGGGAAAGGTATAACCCAACACGACATTCTTCAGACGCAGGTAGGCTCCATTGCGTTTCCAGAAGTCGGAGACCTGGGCGTTGTTGCCCGCCGACGATTTGGTTACCGACAGACGCGGATACTCCGCATTCGTGTTGTCCGGACGCCAGGCTCCCTCGACCAGATAGAGCGGTGCATTGTCGTAATTGCCGTACCAGGGAACGGTCAGCGGGGTCTGGTCCGCCACGCCGTTGTTCCAGGTAGCCTGGAGCATACGGTCGCAAAGAGCGGCTCCCTGCAACTGCACGGAGAGGTCGAATCCCTTGTAGTCGGCATCGAGCGACAGCGAGAACATCATCTCCGGCATACGGCTGCGGGCAATCCGTACATAGTCGTCGGCCGTAATGGCTCCGTCGCCGTTGATATCGACATATTTGATATCACCCAGACGGGGCTGCACGCCGATCGGTTTCGGCGCATTGGCCAGCTCCTCCTCGGTCTGATAGAGGCCGTCGGACTTCAGGCCCCAAAGAGCTCCGAGCGACGACCCGAGCACGTTCTTCCACGGCAGCGTATTGTCGGCCTGCTGCTTGCTCAGAATGCGGTTGCGGGCGAAGGTGAGGTTGCCCGTGACGCCGTAGCTGAACTTGCCGATACGGTTGCGGTGGCGGAGCACCAACTCAAAACCGCGGTTGTCGAAAGTACCGTCGTTGATATAGGCCGGATAGTGGCCGCCCAGCGAAGGAGGATAGATGCCGCCGATCGACTGCAGGATGTTGAAGGTGTACTTATAGAAGTAGTCGAACTCCACGCCCAACAGGCCGTTCCAAGCGCTCATCTCGAAGCCGATATCGTAGGTACGCGTCCGCTCCCAGGTCAGATCCTCAAAGGGGAAGGCCACCGAGTTGGAGAGCGTACCCTGCGAGGCAGGCGTGCTTCCGAAGGCCACGCTGCTGGCATTGTAGGCAAACTGTTTGCGGTAAAGGAATGCCGTTACGTTGTCGTTACCCAGCGTACCGATCGAACCGCGCAGCTTGAAGTATTCGATTTTCGGGAGTGCAGACTGGAAGAAATCCTCCTGCGACATCACCCAACCCACGGATACCGAGGGGAAGAAACCCCAGCGATGATCCTTGTGGAAGAGGTACGAACCGTCGTAACGGAACGAGGCTTCGATGAGGTATTTGTCATCGTATGCATAATTCAGACGTCCCACGAAACCGGCAAAGGCCGACTTTCCGGACGAAGAGGCATTCGTGGCGGTCGTCGGATCACCGAAATTGAGCTCCGGAAGATCGAACACGGGGAAATCGCGGCGTCCGGCGTTCATCGATTCCGAGGTATAAGTCGTCTGCTCGTAGAGGAACAGGGCTCCCACATCGTGCTTGCCGAACTTGTTCGCATAGGAGATCTGCGGACGCAGCACCACGCGCTGGTCGTTCGAATGGGCCACGTAGAGATTGCCGTCCGGAGTCAGATTGGCCGCATTTACGAGCGAATACTTGCTCAGAGGATCGGCTCCGATGCCCGAACCGCGCTGGAACGTATAGGCCAGCACTTCGTAGGAGTGCGAGAAGGTACGACCCGTATAGTAATGGTAGTCCCAACTGGTGAACATGCCCAGTTTCAGACCCTTCACGAAAGGAACCGAATACTCGACGTTGGCCGAGGTCTCCAGACGGAGGTTGCGCGACTTGCTGAAGCCGGAGTGGGCCGAACCGTATTCGGGGCTGGCGGCGGACCACGAAGCACGATATCCCGAGACAGGATAAACGGTTCCGTCCTTCTCCAGCCATTTCGGAACGAACGGTATAGAGTACATCATCTGATGGAAGATGTTGTAACCTTCCTGGTTGGCATACGAATAGGCTCCGGGCTGGTAGTAATCCTGCAAGGATGCCGCCACGTTGAGCTGTACGCGCAGATTGTCGTGCGGCGTCAGGTCCACGTTCGAGCGGAGGTTGCCGCGCGAATCCTCATGTCCCTTGATGATGCCTTCCTGGTTGCGGAAACCGCCGCTGACGAAATAACGGGCCTTCTCGCTACCGCCGCTCACCGAAAGGTTGTGCTGGTGCATGAGCGTCAGACGGCGCATCGGCGACATCCAGTCCGTATTCTCATAACCGTCCGACGGATCGCCGTTGTAGGTCATGGCGATCTCCTCGGGGGTGAACTGGTAGTCGGGCACGTCGTCGCCGCCCAGCTTGTCGAGGGCAAGACCGGCATTATAGTACTCCATATACTGCGTGCCGTTCATGAAATCGGGCATGGTCGTCATCTGCGAGAGCGTTACGTTGCCGCGGTAGTTGATCGACATGGCGCCCTGATGACCGCGCTTGGTCGTGATAAGGATGACGCCGGCGGCAGCCTTCATTCCATAGACGGCGCTTGCCGAAGCATCCTTGAGAATCGTTACGGTCTCCACGTCGTTCGGATCGACCGTACCCATCTGACGCTCGACTCCGTCCACCAGCACCAGCGGGCTCGAGCCGTTGTAGGAGGTATAGCCGCGCACGAGCATCGTTACGCCGTCGGATCCGGGAGCGCCGGTCGCCTGCTGCGTAATCAGTCCCGGGAGCTTTCCGACCAGGGCCTGCGAAATGGTGCTGACGGTCGATTTCTTGATTTCATCGTCGGAAACCGCCGCAATGGATCCGGTCAGATGCACCTTCTTCTGCGTACCGTAACCGACCACCACGACCTCGTCCATACGGGCCGCATCCTCCTGCATCACGACATTGATTTCCGTACGGCCGTTTATCGCCAGCTCCTGGCCTTTCATACCCAAGTACGAGAAAATCAGCACATCAGCCCGGGGGGGGGTATCCAGACGATACGATCCGTCGCTCGTGGTCATCGTGCCCACGGTGGTCCCCTTGACGATCACATTGACACCCACGAGCGGATTCCCCTGAGCGTCGGTAACGGTTCCCGAAATGTACGACTGTGCGAAAGCGGTTGACAGACCGGCTCCGAACAACATCAATACGCATGCGACGAAATGCCGCATCCGGGAAACGCGTTCTCGTTTCGAATAATTGTCCTTCATAGATTCATAGAATTAGGTTGATAGGTTGATTGAAAGCGCTTCATTGCGGATGTTCCGGTCTCCGGACACCGGCGGGAAACCGGACATGAGAACCGTCAGCACGAGTTCATAAGGCTATTTTTTTAAGGTTCGCTCATCGGATTCTCCGCAGGGGCCGCACCCGAAAAAGATGCACCCTACGGATTTTATCCAAACAAAATTAGGCAGCAAAAACGGCATTTTACGCAGAAAAAACGCAAACCGATATTCAAAAAACGAAAAACCAGCCCTTTTTCACCTGTTCACCGTCTCAGGATGCAACCAGAACTCGAAAAAGGCATAGGCCAAGGCGTTCGACAGCGAATCGGGATCGTGCAGCGGCCGATTCGTCATGGCGACACGCCCTTCGTATCCGAGCAGGCGGTTTACGGCCACCGCATGATTGAGTGCCGTCCAGCGTTCGGAACCGTCCGAACAGCCTCCCGACACGAGGAAAGGCCGGGGCGCCATCAGGGCGTGCAGCTCATGCAGATCGTGCCCGTCGCGGCGCAGCGAGGGATATGCGCCGCGGGCCTTCACGGCACCCTGCTCGTCCCAGGTATGCTCCCAGGGCGGCGGATAGTAGCCCAGATACCAGGGCTCCCAATAATTGACATACCCCCCTTTCGTCTCGTCGAAGACCACGCCCGGATCGCCCCAGACCGCACAGGCGAACTTCTCCCACAGACACGAGGCGAACATCGCCCACTTGCCACCGTAGGAGTGGCCCATGACGCCGATGCGCGTGGAATCGACCTCGGGAAACCCGGCCAGCGCCTCCCAGGCATTCGCAGCGGCGTATGCCAACGCCGACAAGGGCTGCAACGTCGCGCTATCGACCGAGGGATAGTAAAGCGAATAGGTCTTCGTACGGGTGGTTTGCGTCGTCCCGAGCGAAAGGGCGACAAAGCCCCGTTCGGCAAGGCGGAGCGCAAAATCCCGATTCGGTTTGCCGCCCAGGCCGACGGCTGTCTCCGGTTCGTAGAAAAGGGTGATGACGGCGGGTTTGCGACCTTTGCGGTGCGGGACGAGCAGGTATCCTTCGGTCGTTTCCGAAGGCAGCCAGCGGAACCGGACGCGATAACGGTCGAAATCCTCACCCGGAAGCGTATCGGCATATTCGAAGCGCTGTCCCGCAATCACCGGCGGCCAGGCGCCCAAAAGCGAATCCCAGCGGGTGCGGATCTCCGCACGGCGGCGAACCCAATCGGCAGCCGTCCTTACGCTGTCGCCGTTGTAGAAAAGCAGCGGAGAACGATAGGTTCCATACTCCTCCCGATAGATTTCGGGAGGTTCGGTAAAGGGCCGCAATTCCCGCCCGAGCTCCGCTGTTCGGTCCCGGGCATCCCGACAGCCCGTCAGCAAAGCCCCCAGCAGCAGGATACCCGATAAAAATTTCATGTCGCGCATAATGATCCGCCGGAGCTTCGCACCCCGTAGTACAAAGATACGGGGCACCGCCACGGATCGGTCGTCGAAAAACGAAAAGCGTGTTTCGAAAAACGCACTATTTGCCGGCCGAACGCCGCTGACGGTATTCGATCGGCGAGCAACCCATAAACTTCTTGAAAATCCGCGAAATGTTGTTGCAGTCGCGGAAACCCGCCTCGCCGGCAATCTCGGCCAGCGGGAGATCGGTCGTCAGCAGCAGGTTGGCAAAACGCTTCACGCGGCACTTCAGCACATACTGGTATATGGAGGTGTTCATGACGCGCTTGAACTTGAGTTCGATGTTGCGCCGCGAAAGCGGAATCTGCCCGATGATCGCATCGATCGTCAGATCGGCCGCGATATGCCGCTCGATGTATTTGACGATCCGCAGCACGTAGGGATCTTCGATATTGTGTTTCTCGGTCGATTGGCGCAGTTCGATGCGGATCGGGTTGATCACCACGTTGAAGGGCCCCACGAACTCCTTGCGGATCTGCCTATGGAGCAGCTTCCCGACAGCATAACCGCCCTTCTCGACCTCCAGCTCGATCGACGAGATCGGCGGATCGGAGATGTTGCAGATCAGCTCGTCGTTGTCCACGCCCAGCAGCGAGACATCCTCCGGAATGGAGATGTTCTCCATTTTGCATATCTCCGAGATAATGAGTGCATGGGCATCGTCGCAGCAGAACAACGCCACGGGTTTGGGCAGTTCGCGCAGCCAGCGGCCCAACACCTCGCGGTTTTTCTCGCTGTCCTTTCCGGTCTCGAAGGCATGGAACGTCCCGCCGATGCGCTCCACCTCGCTGCGGTACCCCTTGCAACGTTCGTCCGACCAGACGACCCCCTTGACGCCGAAAAAGGCGAAGTTACGGAACAGGCGCTCGGCAAAGAAACGGGCCGCCATCAGGCCCGTGCCTTCGTAGTCGCCGGTCAGATTCGAATAGGTCGTACTGCGGTGGCGGTAGTTCTGCAGGACGACCGGAATGTTCAGCTCCTTGAGCAGATCCATCGCGTCGTCGTTCCACTGGCCGATGATGGCGTCGGCCTTCCACGCCTTGGCCCACTCGAGGATGCTCCGCTCGCCGTTTTCGATGCTCCTGTAATAGGAGGGCAACCGGTAAAAGAGCCACGGACCGTTCTCGCGCGAATAGCGCACGATCCCCCGAAGCAGGTTGCGGTCGAAATCGTTCGCGCAATCGACGAGCAGCAGAATCCGGATCATAGCGTTTGTTCATTGAGAATCGGCCGCGGGTTCTCCGTCCGGCAGAAAACGGCCGCCGATCGCCGCCTCGAGACGGAGAAACGGGTCCGTCAGGACGTCGAACCGCGTCCGGTCCGACCGCCCCGCGTTCGCGCCGCCCACGATCACTCCGCCGTATTCGCCAACTTGGGGACAAGCGCCCGTTCCGCACGGCAACAGGAGCCGCGCCCCAATCGAAAAGATTCGTTTTTTCAATTCAGATATTCGGAAATTTTAAACTCAAAGACCTTTCATCCGCTCGGAACCCGTCCGAAAACCCGCCGGTCGAATCAAAACACCAATGCCTGCCGATGAAAAATCCACACATATCCCTGACATTCACCAAATAACAGCAATCGGACCATTAAATTACGAATCAGCGCATGCACAACGCCATCGTAAAGTTCAGAAAAAACCGTGACATCCGCAATCATTTCGCAGAAAATCGTGCGAACAATAACGACAACGCCCCCGATGCCGCGGGCTCCCCCTTTCGGATCCGGACGCGACCGCCTCTATCCCAGCCGGAGCGCTCGGCCATGACAGCGCGCCGCCGTGCCGGAAGGACGGCCGACGCAGGATGCGCTCTACGACTCCAAGGCCATACCGGCGTCACCTGCCCGACAGCCGGAAACGGGCGGTTCCCGAGGACGCTACGGCAGAAGAAGTCGGGAGGGCGCTCTTCCGCCGGAAAGAGGACGCGGAGCTTGCCGCCCCGGACGGCCCGTCAGGCCTGCCCCATCTTGGGCCCCGCGTCGGGCGTCCCGGCCGGCGTCGGAATCTCGATCTTGCCCACGCTGCTCTCGTAACGCACGATGTTCTCCTGCAACGAGCGCAGCAGCCGTTTGGCGTGTTCGGGCGTGAGGATGATGCGGCTCTTGACGCGCGCCTTCTGCACGCCGGGCAGGACCGCCGCGAAGTCGATGATGAACTCCGATGTGGAGTGCGATATGATCGCCAGATTCGAATAGTGGCCCTGGGCCACGGCTTCGTCCAACTGGAGGTCGATTCCGAATTGTGTCGTCTCTGCCATAAGCGTTTCGTCTTTGTCATACAAAAATAGGGGCTTTCGGGCTCCGGTATGCGGCCCCGCGGCCAAAATTTCGACATTTTATCAACAGAACGCCCGCATCGGACGAAATCCGCAATATCGCGGACGAATCCGGGAACCGTTCCCCGAAAAGCCGCGCCGACGCCCTCCGACCCGCATTTCCGCATCCGACGGCAGCCCGGGACGGGGCAAATAAATTTGTTTCTGCGCACGGGTTGTATTATCTTTGTTCCCTAAAAACCCGGTAAGCCGAGAAAATGACATTCGGAATCCTGAACGATCTCTTCCGCGGTATCTGCGTGGGGGTGGCGGCGTCGATCACGGTCGGCCCCGTGGCCGTGCTCTGCATTCAGCGCACACTCTCGAAAAGCCGCCGGTCGGGCATCGTCTCGGGTATCGGCGTGGCGTGCGCCGACACCTTCATGGCCATGGCCGCACTGTTCTTCTATTCGATGCTCCAGACGCAGATCGAACAGTACAACACGCTGCTGCGCGTCATCGGCGGCATCTTCGTCGTCATCGTCGGCGTCTTCATCTTCGCCCAGAACCCCGTGCCGCAGATTCGCCGCAACCGGGCTGGCAAAACCTCGCTCTGGCAGGATTTCGCCTCGATCTTCGGACTGACGATCGCCAACTTCATCATGGTCATCCCCTACATCCTGGCCTTCTTCGCCGTCTTCAAGATCTCGAGCGGCGACGTGACCGGCTCGGGATTCAGCGGCTTCGTGCGCTCGGTGTTCGTCATCGCCGGATTCCTCGGCGGCGCCACGGCATGGTGGACCCTGCTGGCGTGCGTCATCAGCCTGTTCCGCCGCCGGTTCCGTCCGCGGCACATGCTCACGATCAACCACGTCGCGGGCCTCATCATCGGCATCTTAGGCATTTACACCATATTATCCACCTTCTACGCCATCTTCCCCAATGTCGGACACTAAACAGCACAGAATCATAATCGCCATCGACGGCTTCTCGTCGTGCGGCAAGAGCACCTTCGCCAAGGCCATCGCCGCACGGCTGGGCTATATCTTCATCGACACGGGCGCCATGTACCGCGCCGTGACGCTCCATGCGCTCGAACACGGCGCGATCCGCTCGGGCATCGTGGACGAGGAGGCCGTGGTGAAGCTGCTCGGCGAAACCGCCATCACCTTCCGCTTCAACCCCGAACGGGGAGCCAGCGACATCTATGTGAACGGCGACCTGGCCGAAGGGAAGATCCGCACCATCGAGGTCTCGAACTGCGTGAGCCGCGTGAGCGCCATCCCCGAGGTGCGCCGCAAGCTCGTGGCCATGCAGCAGGAGATGGGACGCCGCCGCGGCGTGGTGATGGACGGCCGCGACATCGGCACGGTGGTCTTCCCCGACGCCGAACTGAAGATCTTCATGACGGCCGACCCCGCCGTGCGGGCGCGGCGCCGCTACGACGAACTGCGCGCCAAGGGCGACGACGTGTCGCTCGAGGAGATCGAACGCAATGTCCGCGAACGGGACAGGGCCGACATGAGCCGCGCCGTGTCGCCCCTGCGGCAGGCGCCGGACGCGGTCGTGCTGGACAACAGCCGCATGAGCGTCGAGGAACAGATGGCGTGGTTCATGGAGCTGTTCGAAAGGAGAATCGCGGAATAACGACGCCGCATGGAGCCGGTGCACATAGAGATCGACGACAAATCGGGATTCTGCTTCGGCGTGGTCCGGGCGATCACCGAGGCCGAACGGGCCCTCGGCGAAGGCGGCACGGTCTATTCGCTGGGCGACATCGTCCACAACCGGATCGAGGTGCAGCGGCTCGAAGCGCTGGGGCTGCGGACCGTGACCCACGCCGACATGCCGCGGCTGGCCGGCTGCCGTCTCTTCATCCGCGCCCACGGCGAGCCGCCGACGACCTACGACGCGGCCCGCAGGCTGGGTATCGGGATCATCGACGCCACCTGTCCCGTGGTCGCACGGCTGCAACGGCGGGTCAAGCAGGCGCACGAGGCGATGCGCGCCGTCGGCGGACAGGTGGTGATCCTCGGCAAGCGGGGCCACGCCGAGGTCGTGGGGCTGACCGGACAGGTCGCCGAGCCGACCGTCGTCATCGAGCGCGCCGAAGACCTCGCGCAGATCGACTTCGCACGGCCGATACACTTCCTTTCGCAGACCACGCAGAGCATCGCCCTGTTCGAAGAGCTCGGCGCCGAAATGCGCCGCCGGGCGGCCGATCCGGCGCAGGTGCGCCTCGACGACACGATCTGCCGGCAGGTCTCGGGCCGCGAGGCGCACCTGGCGCAGTTCGCGGCGCGTTTCGACGCCGTCGTGTTCGTCTGCGGCCGCAAATCCTCGAACGGCAAGGTCCTCTACGAGGTGTGCCGCCGGGCCAACCCCCGCTGCCGCAACATCGAGGAGCCCGCGGAGCTGGACCCGGCATGGTTCGAGGGAGTGCGGTCGGTGGGCATCTGCGGCGCCACCTCGACCCCCAAATGGCTCATGCAGCGGGTCGCGGAGGCGATCCGTGCGATGGGACCCGAAAGCGAATGAACCGCCCGCTCCGGAAACGGCCGCCGCTCCCGGCAGGGCATCCGACAGAATACACGACACGCAAAATTTCGAACTTATGAAACGTTATTTGATCCGCTCGCTGAAATATTTCGCCGCCCTCTGCGTTCTCTGTATGGCGATCATGGCGCTGAACCTCACGACGGGCATGGCCTCGCTCTCTCTCGAAGAGACGCTCTACGTCATGTTCCACACCCCGCGGGGACTTCTGCTGCCCGCCGTCATCGTCCTGCTCGCGGCCTTCTATCCGCGGTTCGGATTCATCGTCCGGCGAGTCGAGGGCGACGTGGAGGAGCACCGCGAACAGATCGTGAACGCCTTCCGCTCGGCCGGCTTCGAGCTGCGCCGCGAAGAGGACGACGCACTGTTCTTCCGGGCCAAGGGACCGCTGCACAGGCTCCTGCTGCTGGGCGAGGACGAAATAAAGGTTTCGCAATACGGACAGTGGATCGAGCTGGAGGGTATCCGCCGGGGCGTGGCCCGGGTCATCTACCGCCTCGATTCGCACATACGCATGGCACGATATGACAAAGAGTAGAAAATACCGCATCCTGGCCCTCGCGGCCGGGCTGGCCGCCGTGGCGGGCGCGACGATCCATGCGTCGCACAACGACTTCGGGCTGGGCCGCAACATGGAGATCACGGTCAATATGATGCGCGAGCTGTCGCTCGGGTACGTGGATCCGATCGACCCCGACCGTCTGATGGAGGGGGCCGCGGCGGGCATGGTCAGCGACCTGGACCCCTACACGGAGTATATTTCCGAGGAGGGCATGTCCGATTTCGAGCTGCTCACCACGGGCAAATACGGCGGCGTGGGGGCGCTCATCCGCAAGAAGGGCGACTGGGTGGTCATCGCCCAGCCCTACCAGGGCACTCCGTCGGACCGCGCGGGGCTCAGGATCGGCGACCGGATTCTCGAAATCGACGGCAGGGACGCCCGGGGCTTCACGACCGAGGAGGTCTCCTCGCGCCTGAAGGGCGAGCCGGGCAGCCGGGTGAAGGTGACGGTCCTGCACCTCGACAGCACGCGGCAGACGGTGACGCTGCGCCGCGAGCGGATCGCCATTCCCGGCGTACCCTACGCCGGCTGGGCGGCCGACGGCATCGGCTACATCCGCCACAGCGACTTCACCGAAGGATGCTACGAGGAGATGCGCGCGGCCGTCGAGCGGCTCCGCGCCGAGGGCGGGCTAAAAGGCCTCATCCTCGACTACCGCTCCAACGGCGGCGGCATCATGCAGGAGGCCGTGAAGATTCTCTCGATGTTCGTCCCCAAAGGCACGGCGGTCGTCACGACCAAAGGCCGCAACGAACGGCAGGACTACCGCACCGAGTCGGAGCCGATCCTCCCGGACCTGCCGCTGGCGGTGCTGGTGAACGGCAACACGGCGTCGGCCTCGGAAATCGTGGCCGGCGCGTTGCAGGACCTCGACCGCGCGGTGCTCATCGGCCAGCGGAGCTTCGGCAAGGGGCTCGTGCAGACCACCCGCCCGCTGGGTTACAACACGATGCTCAAGCTCACCACGGCCAAATACTACATTCCCTCGGGCCGCTGCATCCAGGCCATCGACTACTCGCACTCGCAGGAGGGCTCGGTGCGCGTCGTTCCCGACTCGCTCGTTTCGGAGTTCACGACCCGTGCGGGCCGCAAGGTTTACGACGGCGGCGGCATCATGCCCGACATCGCCACCGAACCGGAGTACATCTCGCGCTTCGCCGCGACGCTCTACGCGCTGGGCTTCATTGAGGATTTCGGCGACGACTACACGCGCCGCCACCCGGGGCAGCGGATCGACCTGCGCACCTTCTCGATCACGGACGCCGACTACGCCGACTTCGTCGAGTTCATGCAGGACAAGGAGGTTCCCTACGAGTCGGACACGCGGCGGGCGCTCAAGGCGCTGAAAAAGGCCGCCGAGGACGACCGCTTCGCCGAGCTGAAGGAGCGTTTCGAGCGGGTGGAGGCCGAGCTGAAGGACGACACGCGGACCAACCTCGAAACCTACCGCGAACAGGTCGTCGATGCCATCAACAACGACATCGTGCTGCGTCACGGCTACACGGCCGGAGTGATCGAGCACGCGCTGCCCGGCGACCGGGAGGTGACCGAGGCCGTCGCCGTGCTGCGCGACTCCGCGGAATACGCGCGCATCACCCGCGAGCAGGACACCCGGCGCAAATGACCCCGAAAAAGACGTCGCGATGAAAAAGTGGTGCACCAATCTGCTCTCGTTCCGCAACCGCGTGGTGGTGATCGTCGTCGGCATCTCGCTGGGGGCCATGTCGCTGCTCTACACCAACGACATGGCGCGGCGGCTCAGGGAGAAGGAGCAGCACGACGTGGCGCTATGGGCTCACGCCATGGAACGCATCAACCGCGACGTGCTGGGCGGCAGCACCTTCCAGGACCCGCTGCTGCGCGACATCATGTCCAACGGCAACAACATCCCGTTCATCATCACCGACGAGAACCTCCGGGTGGTGCATTCGCACCTCATCCCCGACCGGATCATCGAACACCCGGACCGGCTGCGCGAACAGATCGACCGCTTCACCGAGGAGAACACCCCCATCCCGGTCAAGGTGCTCTGGTCGGCGCAGCACTACCACATCATCTTCTACGGCAAGTCGGCGCTGCTCAAGTCGCTCTACTACTTCCCCTACGTCCAGATACTCGTCATCACGGCCTTCATCGCGCTGGGGTTCATCGCCTTCCGTTCGTCGAAGCACGACGAGCAGAACCGCGTCTGGATCGGCCTGGCCAAGGAGACCGCCCACCAGTTGGGCACGCCCACCTCGTCGCTGCTCGGGTGGATCGAATACCTGCGCGCGCAGCCCGTGGACCAGTCGGCCGTGGACGAAATGCAGAAGGACCTCACGCACCTGATGAAGATCGTGGACCGCTTCTCGAAGATCGGGTCCGAAACCCCGCTCACCCCGGCCAACATCAACGAAGTCGTGGGCGAATCGGTCATGTATTTCCGCAAGCGCATCCCCCGCAACGTCACGCTGGACTACAACGGGCTGGCCATCGCCCCCGTGCAGGCCAACATCAACGCCGCGCTGTTCGAGTGGGTCGTGGAGAACCTGATGAAGAACTCGCTCGACGCCCTGCAAGGCCACGGAGCGATCGCCGTGCGCATCTCCTCGGACGAACAGCACGTGATGATCGACGTCAAAGACACCGGCAAGGGAATCCCCAAGAGCAACTGGAAGCGCATCTTCGAACCGGGTTTCACGACCAAGACCCGCGGCTGGGGCCTCGGGCTGTCGCTCTCGCGCCGGATCGTCGAGGAGTACCACCAGGGTAAGATCGCCGTGACCGAATCCGAAATCGGAAAGGGCACGACCATCCGCATCACCCTCAAACGCATCTTCGCCTGATGGATGCGCGGACGGCATATCCGGAAGACGCCGCGTTTCCCGTCGATTCCCTCTCCGGCGCACACGCCCCGGCCGGGACAACCGCCGGAATCCGCACCGCAGAGACCCGCGCCGCAGCACCATACGGAGCCGAGGTTCCGAAGGCCGCACCCCGTGCCATAAACGCCGCAGAGGCTTCGGACGCGGGACGCTCCGATTCGTCCGGAACCGCCCCGTTCCGGGCGGAGGCACGGACGGAAATGCCGGCCGGCACCCTGCCCGCACCCGCGGATTCGCTCCGCACGGATTCGCTGCACGCCGACTCGCTGCCGGCGTTTCCCTTTCCGGTGCAGTCCGGCCCGGCCGACCTCCCCGGAGAGACGCCCGCCGTCCGCTGGCGCGACACGACCGCCGCCGCGGTCTTCGGTCCGGCCTCGGTCGAAGCGGCCCCCCGTACGCTGCCGCCCTCCGGCGCGCCGTCGCTCACGGACAATGCCGTGTTCCAGAGCTTCGTCCTGCTGCTCGCCGCCTCCTACGCCACCCTGCTCTACCGCAACATCGGCGACATCCGCACCCTCGTGGGCCACATCTCGCGCGACGCCGCCTCACGGCAACGTCTCTCCGAGGATCCGGGCAGTAGCGGATTCTCGCGGTTTCTGCACATCGTCACGGCGATCGGAATGCTCTTCCTGGGCGTCTTCGCCGTGAAATACGGCGACGCCCTGATGCCCCGCCTGCTCACCGACACGCTCTCGCACGGCGCCGTGCTGGCCATGAGCCTGCTGGCCACGCTGGCCTGCACGGCCATCGTCGCCTGTCAGGCCGCGCTCGTCCGCATCGCCGGGGCCGTGACCGTTTCGCAGCCGTTCGTCTCGCAACTGATGCTGCTCCGCCGCACCTATTTCGCACTGGCGGTCATCGTCACCTCACCCGCGCTGCTGCTCTTCGCGCTCTGTCCCCGCGGTACGGGCAACGTGTGGTTCTCCGTCATTACCATCGAATTAGCCATGACGGCTTTCTTGTACCTCAAAGAGTCGCTGAATCTGTTTATTTCCAAAAAAATTTCAATTTTGCATTGGTTTTTGTACCTTTGCACCGTGGAAATCTTCCCGGTGAGCCTTCTGTGGCTGTCGCTGGTGAGGTGACCCCCGAAAGCTACAAACTAAACATCTCCGCAATTGAAAGTAAAGAGTGTGCTCATTTCGCAGCCGAGACCCGCTAACATCGAGAAGTCTCCGTTCTACGAATTATCCCGGAAATACCAGGCAGAGATCGCCTACAAGCCTTTTATCCGCGTAGTGGGCGTATCGCTCAAGGAGTTCCGCGCTCAACGGGTCGAAATACTCGACCACACCGCCGTCATCTTCACGTCGCGCACGACGGTGGACAGTTTCTTCCACATTTGCGAAGAGGCGCGCATCACCGTGCCCGAAACCATGAAATACATCTGCCAGACGGAGGCCGTGGCGCTCTATCTGCAGAAATACATCGTCTATCGCAAGCGCAAGATTTCGTTCGCCGACGGATCGTTCACTTCGCTCGTAGAGCTGATTATCAAGCACAAGGAGGAGAAGTTCCTCTTGGCGCTGAGCGAACCCCACAAGCCCGAGCTGCCCGAGACGCTGGCCAAACTCAAACTGCCGGTGGACCCCGTGATTCTCGCCCGCACCGTGGCATCGGACCTCGACGACGTGAAGCTCTCCGATTACGACGTGCTGGCGCTCTACTCGCCGACGGACATCAAAACCCTCGTAGAGAAGTTCGGGACCGACAACCTGCCCGCCGTGGCGGTCTTCGGCGAAGGCACGCTGCGCGCCGCCGTGGAGGCGGGAATCACCGTGCTGGCCAACGCCCCGACGCCCGAAGCCCCTTCGATGGCCAAGGCTCTCGACATCTACCTCGCACGGGTCGAGGCGGGCGAGGAGATCGAACCCGTCGCCGTCACGACCGACACGCGCAAGGAGGAGTTCATCCGCAGCCAGCAGCACAAGCTGACCAAGAAGAGCCGCGTGCGCCGTCCCGGAACGGCGGAACCCCGCAAATAGAGACCCGCCATGTCCGACGACCGCTCGCTTCCCCGCACGGAACGGCTCCGTTCGCTCGGAGCCGTCCGGCGCCTGTTCGAGAGCGGCGAGAGCGGCTTCGTCTTCCCGTTCCGGTACGTCTGGTTCGCCGAGGCGGACAGCGTGCCGTCGGTGGAGGTGCTCTTCTCGGTCCCCAAGAAGTTCCACAAACGGGCGAACCGGCGGAATCTGCTGCGCCGCCGCACCAAGGAGGCCTACCGGCTGCAAAAAGGGATCGTCCGCTGCGGCGCACCGGTCAATCTCGACCTGGCCCTCATCTACTCCTCGAAGGAGGCGCTGCCCTACAAAACCATCGCACATGCGGTCCGCCGGATTCTGGAAACGATCGCGGAGCGTCTTTAGGCGGCTCTGCGCCCTGCCGTTCATCGTGCTCGTGCGCTTCTACCAGCTCTGCATCTCCCCCTTCACGCCGCCGTCGTGCCGCTTCACCCCCACCTGCTCGCAATACGCGCTCGAGGCGCTACGAAAATACGGCCCCCTGAAGGGCGGCTGGCTCGCCCTGCGGCGGCTCGCCCGCTGCCATCCCTGGGGCGGCAGCGGTTACGACCCCGTGCCGTGACGTCGCAAAAAAGACCGCCGGCACACGGGGCCGTCCGGGCTCCCGCATGAAAGCCGCGCCACCCCGGCCGGCTGCCGGGCTTTCCCCGCAACGGAGAGGAAAGCCCCCGGAACAGAAACTCCGGTCCGGGAACGACCCGAACCGGAGGCTCTCCAGCATTCGTTATTTCAACCAATCATTTCAGTCGCACAGATCGCAGCAGCGGGCCGCCGCCGACTCGAATTCGAGCGTCGCATGGGGAATGCCCTCCCCGGCGAGCCGCTCCTTGAGCCGCCGTTTCACCTCCTCCAGCCGGGCGAGGTCCTCCAGCACGACATGCGCCGTGAGGGCGTTCTCGGTGGTGCTCATCGCCCAGATATGGATATGATGCACCGCCCGGACCCCCTCCACGGAGGTCATCTCCGCCTCCACGCGCCCGACGTCGATTCCCTCCGGCACGCCGTCGAGCGAGAGCCGCAGGCTGTCGCGGGTCAGCGACCACACCGAAGCCACGATCACTCCGGCCACGGCCAGCCCCACAACGGGGTCCACGACCGTCCAGCCCGTCCACGAGATCACGACGCCCGAGACCAGCACGCCGATCGACACCAGCGCATCGGCGGCCATGTGCAGGTAGGCGCCCTTCACGTTGAGGTCTCTCTCCTTGTCCTTCATGAAGAGCCACGCCGTAAAGCCGTTCACGACGACCCCGACGCCCGCCGTCCACGCGATCGCCCCGCCCGCGATCGGCTCGGGATGCAGCATCCGCCCGATGCTCTCGGCGACGATGACGCCCACGGCGATCAGCAGGATCACGGAGTTGAGCAGCGAAATGAGCACCGTGCTCTTCTTGTATCCGTAGGTGTACCTGGGCGTGGCGTGCGCCTGCGCCAACCGGAACGCCAGCATGGCCAGCAACAGGCCGGCCACGTCGGAGAGGTTGTGCCCGGCGTCGGAGAGCAGCCCCATCGAACCGTAGAAAAGTCCGACGGCGAACTCCACGACGACGAATCCCACGTTGAGGACGATCCCCACGAGAAACGCCCGGTTGAGCGACGTGATCCGGTGCTCGTGGTGGTGATGGAGCCCGGCGTGTGCGTGTTCGTGTGCCATGTCACAGATCCGTTATGGTGTCCTTGATCTCGGACAATTCGACCAGCTTATTGACGATGGCGTAGATCGTCAGACCCGCCGCGGAGTGTATTTGCAGCTTCGCGGCGATATTGCGCCGGTGCGTGATGACGGTGTGGGCCGATATGCAGAGCGCCTCGGCGATCTGCTTGTTGGTCATGCCCTTCACCACGCAGACGATGATCTCCCGCTCGCGGGCGCTCAGCGGCTCGGGCTTCTCGTCGCGGACGCCGTCGGCCGCCAGCCGCTCGACGGCCGGAATGAAGATGTCGTCCTCCACGGCGTTGTGCGACGCCAGCTCCTGCTCGCAGGTGAAGATGTCGAACAGCACGCCGTTGAGCTCGTTCGTGCTGCCCGAAGGGTAATACTTGATGATGATGTTCTTCAGCTCGCGCAGCTTCGCATCGACCTGGTCGTGCTGGCGGCGGAAGACGTCGATCGAATAGGCCGTATTCTTTTCACCGGCCAGCAGCGACTCGACGTACGGGAAGACGGTCTGCTCCTCGTAGGACATGTGCCGCTGCACCTCGGCGGCGTATTCGTCGAAAAAGCGCATGATGGCGAACGACACGTCGTTCTGCGCGCAGTCCACCGCCTCGATCAGCTTGCGGCGGATGGCCGGCAGGCGGAAGTCGAGGAAGTAGCCGTGCGAATTGTGGAGGTAGTCCGTAAGCGCCCGCACCGACACCCCGGCAGCCGCCTCCGAGGCGTTGCAGCCCGCATTCATCTGCATATTGACCACGGCGAGGAAGGTCGCCGTATCGACCTTGTTCTCGGCGCACACCTCGGCGATGGTCTTGTCGCCGAATCCCAGAGCGATTCCGAAGCGGCTCATCACCTGCAAAACAGGGTATCGGTCGCAGACCAGATCGCACATCCGGTCCTCGCCCGTGTATCCGCTATTTCCATACATACATATAGGTATTTTTATCGTTTGCAAAAATAAGCCGGGCCCCGTTGCGGAACAATACCTAAAACAGGGTATTCTCAGCGCCCCGCGAGATCCGTGTAGGTCGTCTGCAACATCGTGCGCCCCACGTCCAGCAGCTCGGGGTTCGTCGCCGACACCACGCGGTCGCCCGTGGCGTCCCAGATCGCTTCGCCCGTGGCGTCCACGACGCCGAAGCCGTCGTTGAACGTGTAGTAGGCGAACTTGCGGGGGGGGGCCGGGGCGAAAATGTCCTTGCTGTACTCGAAATCGTCGTGCCCGATCCCCAACTGGCCGAGCAGCGTCGCGGCCAGGTCGATCTGCGAGGCGTACTCCTCCACGACACGCGGCGCGGCGACGGCCCCGCCCGTCCAGATCATCGGAATCCGGTGACGCAGCGGCACGTTGTAGGGCAGCGTCTTCGGATAGGGATAGCCGTGGTCGGCGACCAGCACGACGAGGAGGTTCCGCCACGCCGGAGAGGCTTTCAGCCGGTCGATCATCGCCCCGACGCACGCATCGGAGAAGGCCATGGCGTTGAGCACCTCGTTTTCGAATTTCGCATAGGGAACGTCGAAGGGCTTGTGGCTGCTCAGCGTCAGCAGCCCCGCCAGAAAGGGCCGGCCCGCGGCGTCGAGCGCGATGACCCGGTCGGCGAACCAGTCGCACATGACCGCATCGTCGTAGCCCCAGTCCGCGGGCGGCGTGTCGAAACGCAGGTCCTTCTGCCAGACAAGTTCCTGCCATCCCGTAGCGTACATGTACTGCGCCTGGTTCGTGAAGTTGAGATCGCCGCCGTAGGCGAAACTCGTGGCATACCCCTCCCGGCCGAGCGACCGGGCCACGGAGGGCAGCGTGCGGCTCTTGGCCGGCAGCTTCATGACCGACGTCTTCGTCTGGGCCGGGAAACCGCTCAGGATCGCCACCTCGCCGCGGTCCGTGCGGAACGAGTTGGCGAAGAAGTTCTCGAACCACACCCCTTCGCGCTTCAGCCGCTGCATGTTGGGCATGACCGGTTCGCCGTCCACCTCCTCGTCCATCACCGTGCGGGCGAAACTCTCGAGAATCACCACCACGACATTCGGCCTGAGCGTGTCGAGCACCCGCACTGCGGGTTCCGCGTTCCGGCCGTTTCCGCGCAGGGCGTCGAACCGCACGGCCCGCGTCCGCTCGTCGAAGAAGGGATAGGCCGCAGCGTAATCCGCATTGTCGCCCAGACTCGACAGAAACGAAAAGACGGGGTTCGTCGCCGCATGGTTGAGGAACATCTCGGAGCTGAAATAGACCTTCGACACGTTGGCCACCGAAGCCCCCGTACCGCCGCGGATCGCCAGGAAGTCGCCCCCGGCCAGCAGCAGGAAGAGCAGCGTCGCGGGCAAAGCGCGCCGCGCGCCGCACGGCTCCCCGTCGAAGAGCCGCAGCACCCGGCCGTAGAGCCACACCATCGCCGCCGTATATACGCCTCCCAGCAGGGTCTGCCGCACGCCCAGCGCCCAATCGACACTCGCCATCGCCTCCTTCGGATCGGCCAGATAGATCAGAATCGTGGAATCGAGCCGGAACCCCCAATGCTCGTACAGGGCGACATCCACGGCGAAAACGACGGCCGTCAGAAGCGCGACGAGGACGAAATAGCCCGTCATCACCCGCCTCCAGAGGCGTTCGGGGAAGCGCACCCAGCACGACAGCAGGGTCAGAAGCAGCGGCAGCGCCGTCACATACCCCGCCACCGTCGCATCGAGCGACAGTCCGTGCCAGATCACGGCGCACCAGCCGCCGAAACCCGCGCCGGCCGCCTCCGCGGCGTACCACGCCAGAAAGACGGGCTTCTGCACCGCCATCGCAAGAAGGGTCGCGCCGAAAACGGCAAGAACGAACGTAATTTTTCTTTTCATCTCCAGTTTTTCCCGCGGTTATCGTTTCTCATCCGCCGCCCGGACGCCGGAATCAGAGCTTTTCGCCGTAGGCCAGGTCGCCCGCGTCCCCGATTCCGGGCACGATGTAGGAACGCGACGTAAGCTCCTCGTCCACGGCGGCGACCCAGATGGAGGTCGTCTCGCGCGGCATGTGCTTCATCGCGTAGTCCACACCCTGCTCGCTGGCGATGACCGAAGCGACGTGCGTATGGGCCGGCGTCCCGCCCTTCTCGCACAACGCATTGTAGGTCAGTGCGAGCGACGTCCCGGTGGCCAGCATCGGATCGACCAGCAGCAGCGTCTTGCCTTCCAGGCTGCCGCACGAAATGTACTCGACCTTCACGGTGAACTTGCCGTCCTTCGTGCTCTTGCGGTAGGCCGACACGAAGGCGTTCTGCGCGTCGTCGAAATAGTTGAGGAATCCCTGATGGTAGGGAAGCCCGGCGCGGAGGATCGTGGCCAGCACGATCTCGTTCCCGATCGTCTCGACCGAAGCCTCCCCCAGCGGCGTCGTGACGATCTGCGGCCGGTAGGTGAACTCCTTCGAAATCTCGTAGGCCATGATCTCGCCGATCCGCTCCATGTTGCGGCGGAAGCGCATCGAATCCCGCTGAACCGCCTTGTCGCGGATCTGGGCGATGAACTTGTTGAGAACGGTGTTCTGCCGGGAAAGAATGTGCAATGTCATACGGTTATGTGCGGTTGGTTGGTTTTCAGTAGAGGAAATTGTTGAACGGGTAGCGTCCGGCGTGAATCTCGCGGACCATTCCGTAGAGGTCCGTGCGGAACTTCTCCAGATTGGCCTTCGTCAGCGCCGACAGGAAGATGCAGGGCGTATTGGCCCGGGCGATCCAGCTTCGCTTCAGGTCGTCGAGCGACAGGTTCTCGCGCGTCGGAGGCGTGAGGTCGTCCTCCTCTTTTTTTATATAGGTGTAGGCATCGACCTTGTTGAAGACCAGATAAACGGGTTTGTCCCCCGCTCCGATCTCTTGCAGGGTCTGCTTCACCACGGCGATCTGCTCCTCGAACTGCGGATGCGAAATGTCCACCACATGCACCAGCAGGTCGGCTTCGCGCACCTCGTCGAGCGTCGATTTGAACGACTCGATCAGCTCCGTGGGGAGCTTGCGGATGAATCCCACCGTATCCGACAGGAGGAACGGCAGGTTGTCGAAGACCACCTTGCGCACCGTCGTGTCGAGCGTGGCGAAGAGCTTGTTCTCTGCGAAGACCTCGCTCTTCGCGATGAGGTTCATCAGCGTCGATTTGCCCACGTTCGTATAACCCACCAGCGCCACGCGGACCAGTGCGCCGCGGTTCGACCGCTGCACGGCCATCTGCCGGTCGATCCGCCGGAGGTCCTCCTTGAGTTTGGCGATCCGGTTGCGGATGATCCGGCGGTCGGTCTCGATCTCGCGCTCGCCCGCGCCGCCGCGGGTTCCCGTGCCGCCGCGCTGCCGTTCGAGGTGGGTCCACAACCCCGACAGGCGGGGCAGCATGTACTCGTAATTGGCCAGCTGCACCTGCGTCTTGGCGTAGGCCGTCTGCGCCCGCGACATGAAGATATCGAGGATCAGGCGCGTGCGGTCCAGCAGACGGCAGGGCATCTCCTTTTCGATGTTGCGCGTCTGCGACGGTGTCAGCTCGTCATCGAAGATCACCACGTCGATCTCCTCCTCGCGGCAGAAGTCGGCTATCTCCTGCAACTTGCCGGGCCCGACATAGATCCGGGCCGACGGCTGCGGCAGCCGCTGCGTGAAGCGCCTGACGGCCCGGATGTCGGCCGTCTCGGCCAGGAACTCCAGCTCGTCGAGGAACTCTTCGGCCTGCCGCGGGTCCTGGTTGTCGCGGACGACGGCCACCAGCACCGCACGTTCGCACGGCGCTCCGGTCCCGGCTGCGGAAGCCGCGGCCGGCTTGTTGTTTTCGTTATTCTCTTTCAATCGTTTCGTTTTTTTGATCCGTCGCCGTTTCCGCCCGCCTTCCGGACCGGACGGGAAACGTCGCTCCAAACTACAAATAAGGGTATCCGCCCGAAAGCAGGATACCCTCAAAATCTGCGGTCCGCAACCCTATTGCTGCACGCGGAAATCTACCGGCAGGGTGTACTTCACACGCACGGCCTGGTTACGCTGCTTGCCGGGGCTCCACTTCGGAGACTTGCTCAGCACGCGGATCGCCTCCTCCGACAGCGAACGGTCGGGCGTCTGCAACACCTCGATATTGGTCAGACGGCCGTCCTTCTCGATCACGAACGTGAGGACCACGCGGCCCTGAATGCCGTTCTCGAGAGCGATCTGCGGGAAGCGCACGTTCTGCTGCACCCACGTACGGAACGTATTGAGGTCGCCGCCCTGGAACGAGGGCATCGTCTCGGCGATCAGGAAGGGCTGGTCGTCCTCGATCTCCTCCTCCTGCACCTCGACCTGCTGGATCACCTCCGTGTTCTCGTCGAACTCGGCGAAGTCCACTTCGGTCGTGATCTTCGTGTCGTTGGTCACCACCTGCAACAGGTCGGCGATCACCTTCACCTCCACCTTCTTGGGAGGCTCGGGCGGCTTCTGGTCCTGACGGGTGATCTCGGTGATCTGCTCCTCGACGATCGCGGTCTGCAGATCGAGCTTTTCGATTTTACGCTCCTTCGGCGTGTACCAGAAGGCCAGAATCACCAGGCCGAGCGATACGACGAGGCCGATTTCGAGCAAAAGACCCCGCTTGTTCTGAAGGTCCGCTTTGCGTGATTTCTTGATTTCCATCTATCTAAATTTTAATTGTTCGCTGAACGGGACCGGCGCATACGCGCGCTATCCACCACAAATATATGGATAAAAATTCAAAAATGAACGTTCCCGCGCAAAAATCTTCGGATTTTGCCTATTTTTGTTCCCGAGAAAAGGCCCGGAGAGGGCGGATATGACGGAAAAGGAGACATTGTACGGGAAAAATCCGGAGGAGCTCGCGGCTCTCTGCGCCGAGCTGGGGCTGCCGCGCTTCGCCGCGCGGCAGATCGCCCGCTGGCTCTACGTGCGCGGAACCGAAGACCCGATGCGGATGACCGACCTCGCGGCGACGGCCCGCGAACGCCTCGCCGCACGGTTCGCCCCGGCGCTGAGCGCCCCCGAGCGGGTCTCGGTCTCCGCCGACGGCACGAAAAAGTACCTTTTCCGCACGCGGCGCGGCCACTACGTCGAGTCGGCCTACATCCCCGACGGCGAGCGGGCCACGCTCTGCGTCTCCTCGCAGGCGGGCTGCCGCATGGGCTGCCGTTTCTGCGCCACGGGCCGCCAGGGGCTGCAGGAGTCGCTGCCGGCGGCCGAAATCCTCAACCAGATCGTCTCCCTGCCCGAGCGCGACCGTCTCACGAACCTCGTGTTCATGGGGATGGGCGAACCGCTCGACAACCCGGACCAACTGCTGCGGACGCTCTCCGTCATCACTTCGGAGTGGGGTTTCGGCTGGTCGCCCACGCGCGTCACCGTCTCCACGGCGGGCGTCGTGCCGCAGTTGCGGCGGTTTCTGGACGCCACGAAGGTCCATCTGGCCGTGAGCCTGCACAACCCCTTCCGCGAGGAGCGCATGGAGATCATGCCCGTCGAACGGGCGTGGCCCATCGCCGAGGTGGCCGCCATCCTGCGCGGGTACGACTTCACCCACCAGCGGCGGGTCTCGTTCGAATACATCGTCCTGGAGGGACTCAACGACTCGCCGCGCCACATCCGGGGGCTTTCGCGGCTGCTCGACGGCATCAAGTGCCGCATCAATCTGATCCGTTTCCACCGCATCCCCGGCTCGCCCTACTTCTCGCCCGACGACGAAGCGATGCGCCGCTTCCGCGACGCGCTGACCGCGCGCGGCATCCAGACCACGATCCGCGCCTCGCGCGGCGAGGACATCCAGGCCGCCTGCGGACTGCTGAGCACCGAGGCGCTCGGCAGCCGGTAGCCGCCCGGCACGGATCGCAATCTTTCTTGCAACCCCATACCCGAAACGGGCTCAAACCGGGCTCCATACCGCACGGCGCCGTTCTGCGGACGGGGAACGCCCGGCAGAAAAGACGGCGAGACACCTATTTCTTAGGCGTGTAAACGACCTTCTTGGTTTCGAAGAACGGTTCGTCGAAGAAGCGGGGAATGTCGTAAACATACCACCGCTTTCCCGTGAGGGCCAGTTCCTCGGCCAGATCGCCCCCCTTGAGATAGAGCACGCCGTTGGGCAGCGAACCGGCCTGTCCGCGCTCGATCCGGTTCCAGGTCAGTTTCAGGAACTCCGGCATGGCCGTCACGGCGCGCGAAACGACGTAGTCGAAACGCTCTTCGAGGGTCTCGACCCGCACGCAGCGGGGCGTCAGGTTCCGCAGCCCGAGCGCTCCGGCGACCCCTTCGACCACCGCGATCTTCTTGCGGATCGAATCCGCGGCGGTGAAGCGCGCCCCGGGAAAGAGGATCGCCAGCGGCACGGAAGGGAATCCGCCGCCGCACCCCGCGTCGAGGATGCGCGCCCCGTCGGCGAACGCGCACACCTTCGCGATGGCGAGCGAGTGCAGCACGTGACGCAGGTAGAGCTGGTCGAAGTCCTTGCGCGAGACGACGTTGATCTTGGCGTTCCAGTCGGCGTAGAGACCGTACAGCGCGGCGATCCGCCGCCGCTGCTCCTCCGTGAGGTCGGGAAAGTATTTGTCGATGAGTTCCATGTGTCCGTGTTTTCCGGCATCAGTGTTTTTCGCCCTCCGAGATCATCCGGCACATCTGCTCGCGGGCGCGGTGTATCTGCGTCTTCACGGTTCCGAGCGGCAGCGCGAGCTTGGCGGCGATCTCCTCGTAGGAGTACTCCTCGAAGAAGCGCATCCGCACCAACTGCCGGTAGCGGGGCGTGAGGCGTTCGAGGTAGTGTTCGATCTGCGTCCGCTGCTGGAGGTTGATGAAACTCTCCTCGGGCGTCGGGGCGCTCGAGGCAGGCGCCGCAAAGCGGTCGTCGATCGACAGTCCGTCCTGCCGCCGCCGCACGAAGTCGATGAAGGTGTTGCGGGCGATGGTGTAGGCCCACTGCCCGAAGGTGTACTCCGCATTGTAGCGGTGCAGGTTGATATAGACCTTGATGAAGGTCTCCTGCAGCAGGTCGTCGGCGTCGTTCGCTCCGCCGAGCCGCTGGACGAACAGGCGGTGGATCGCGTCGCGGTAACGGTTGAAGAGGTACTCGAAGGCGTTGTCGTCGCCCTCCAGCACCCGTCCGACCAGCTCGCGGTCCGAGGCTACGATATAGTCGTCTATCTCCATACGCGTTCGTCGCGGCGCAGCAGCAGCAGTCCCAGCGCCGCAGCCCACAACGGGCTCAACAGGTCGTAGAGGAAATAGAGCCCCGCGATGCCGCTCTCGCCCAGCCGGCGGGCGATGCGCCGCACCTGAACGGCCACGACGGCATAGCGCGCGACGACCAGCGCAGCCGTCGCGAGCTTGTACTCGACCGGCATCACCGCGAGGGCGCAGAGCGCCGTGAGGAAGAAGAGCGCCCGCGATCCCAGCTCCCACCGCACGAAGGTCCGGACCGACAGCGGGTAGAAGCGGAACGCCGAGCCGTAGTAGCGCAGCCGGCCCATCCACCAGCCCATGCCGCCCCACGCCTTTTCGCGCAGCGTGGCCCGCGGCGAGAGGATGACGCTCACGTTGTCCGCCGTGATGACCTTTTGCAGGAAGAGGTCGTCCTCGCCGATGTTCATATTGAGGTGGCTGAAGCCGTTCGCCCCGAAATAGAGGCTCTTGGTGAATCCGAAGTTGTGAAGCGTGCCCCGGTAGGCGCGGCGCCGCACGGCCCGGGCGATCCAGTCCGCGGCGTGCATCATCCGCCAGGTGCGCATCAGGTAGTTCGCCAGCCCCTTCGCGCGCTCCACGCCGCAGTATCCCAGCACGATGTCGCCCCGCATGAACCCCTTGGCCATGAGCGACAGCCAGCGGTCGGTCTGGGGCACGGCGTCGGTCGAGGTGAAGACCATATGCTCGTAGTGCGCCGACTTGATGCCCACGTTGAGCGCCATCTTGCGCGAGATGGGAAAGCGGGGATCGAGCTGGATCTTCGTGGTGGAGATCTGCGGAAAGGAGTGCCGCAACTGCACGAGGTCTTCGTAGAAGTCCGAATCGTGGCCCACATAGACGATGACGACCTCGAAATCGGGATAGTTCTGGGCCAGCACGAGCGGCAGCCGCTCCTCGACGAACGAGTAGTCCTCCGCAAAGAGCGGAATGACGACCGACACGGGCGGCTCGGCGCCGAGCTTCGCCGCACGGCGGTTGTTCCTGTAGCCCGGGATGCGTCCATAGACGGCCAGATAGTAATAGAGCTGCACGCCCAGCATCACGAGCATCGCCCCCGCGAGAGCCGCGCCCTCCCAACCGTAGCACGCCAGAAAATGATCGAAGAACTGCATATAGGCGAATTGTCAGGCAAAGATAGTGCAAGCCGGGCGCAATGCCAAATTTATTTGCGCATCTATTTTGGATTCGGGAATTCCGGAATCCGGATTTTTTTGCGTATTTTTGCCGAATATATCGAGTATGGAATTCACCCTGCAATACAAAGACCCCGCGTCGCAGGCCCGCGCCGGGGAGCTGCGGACCGACCACGGCACGATCCGCACCCCGATCTTCATGCCCGTGGGCACGGCCGCGACCGTCAAGGGTCTCTTCCACCGCGACGTGCGCGACGAGGCGAAGGCGCAGATCATCCTCGCCAACACCTACCACCTCTACCTGCGGCCCGGCATGGAGATCATCGAACGGGCCGGCGGCGTACACCGCTTCTCGACGTGGGAGGGCCCGATGCTGACCGACAGCGGCGGCTTCCAGGTCTTCTCGCTCGCGGCGTGCCGCAAGCTCCGGGAGGAGGGCTGCCATTTCCGTTCGCACATCGACGGCTCGAAACACCTCTTCACGCCCGAGAGCGTGATCGACACCGAGCGCACGATCGGCGCCGACATCATGATGGCCTTCGACGAGTGCCCCCCCGGAGACGCGCCGCGCGACTATGCGGCCAAATCGCTCGCGCTGACCGAACGGTGGCTGGACCGCTGCTTCGACCGCTACCACCGGACGCAGCCCAAATACGGCCACTACCAGGCCCTCTTCCCCATCGTGCAGGGATGCGCCTACCCCGACCTGCGGGCGAAGGCCGCCGAAAACGTCAAGCGGTACGACGCCGACGGATACGCCATCGGCGGACTGGCCGTGGGCGAACCCACGGAGGTCATGTACGAAATGATCGAGGTGGTCAATGCCATCCTCCCGGAAAACCGCCCCCGCTACCTGATGGGCGTCGGCACGCCGGTGAACATCCTCGAGGGAATCGCGCGGGGCGTGGACATGTTCGACTGCGTGATGCCGACGCGCAACGGCCGCAACGGGCAGCTCTTCACGTCGGAAGGCATCATCAACATCCGCAACCGGAAGTGGGAGGACGACTTCTCGCCCATCGACCCCGAAGGCACGGCCTTCGTCGATACGCTCTACACGAAAGCCTACCTGCACCACCTCGCGGTCTGCGGCGAAATGCTCGCGGCGCAGATCGCCTCGCTGCACAACATCGCCTTCTACCTGCGCCTCGTGACCGCGGCCCGCGAACACATCGCGGCGGGCGACTTCGCCGCATGGAAAGAGACGATGGTCGGAAAACTGCAAAGACGACTCTGAAAAGATGAAAGCGCGCTGGCCCGGGTTCAGGATACTGGACCGCTACATACTCGGAAAGTTCCTCTCGACCTTTTTCTTCGCCATCGCGATGATCATCGTCATCGTGGTCATCTTCGACTATGTGGAGAAGGTGGACAACTTCACCGAATCGCACGCGCCGTTCAAGGGGATCGTATTCACCTACTACCTCAACTTCATCCCCTACTTCATCAACCAGTTCAGCGGCCTGTTCACCTTCATCGCCTGCATCTTTTTCACCTCGAAGATGGCCTACCAGACCGAAATCGTGGCGATGCTCTCGGGCGGCATGTCGTTCCGGCGGCTCATGTGGCCCTACTTCCTCGGCGCGCTGATCATCGGTTCGCTCTCGCTCGCGCTGAACCTCTGGCTCATCCCGATCTCGCAGCGCAAGGTCGTGGCTTTCAGCCAGGAGTACATCGACAAGGAGAAAGGGTCCTACGAACGCCACATCTACCGCCAGATCGAACCCGGCACGTTCGCCTACATCCGCGGCTACAACGGCACGACGCAGCAGGCGTCGTTCTTCGCGCTGGAGCACTACGACGGCGGTTCGATGACCCATTCGCTCGAAGCCGCCGACATACGGTTCAACCCCGAGACCAAACGCTGGACGGCCCCGCGCTACACCAAGCGCGAGTTCGACTCGCTGGGCATGGAGACCTTCGAACAGTTCCGCAACCTCGACACGCTCATCAACCTCGAGGTGACCGAACTGGGCGAGATCAACGACCTGATCCAGACCATGAACATCTCCCAGCTCAACGAATTCCTCGACCAGCAGCGCGCCAAGGGCTCCGACTCGATCAACATCATCGAGGTCGAGCGCCACTCGCGCTACGCCTACCCCTTCTCGACCTTCATCCTGACGCTCATCGGCGTCTCGCTCTCCTCGCGCAAGGTGCGCGGCGGCACGGGACTGCACATCGGCATCGGCACGGGCCTCTGCTTCTCGTACATTCTCTTCAACCGTTTCTTCGAGGAGTTCGCCAAGAGCGGCTCCCTGCCTCCCGGACTGGCCGTCTGGCTGCCCAACATCATCTATCTCTGTATCGCCATTTACCTCTACCGGAAGGCGCCGAAATAACCCGTACTACTCTTCGCTCGCATGGAAAAACCGCAGAATTTCCTCACCCGGTTCCGACGGAACCGCCTGCTCTGGAACCTTTCGCTCATCGCCGCGATCATCCTCTCGATGGCCGTCGCCGCGCACCTCGTCATGCAGGCCGGCACGCGCCACGGAGCACGCCGCATCGTGCCCGACTTCTCGGGCACGGCGCTCGACGAAGCCCGCCGCATCGCCCGGGCGAACGACCTCGAGCTGCATGTGAACGACTCGCTTTTCGTCCCGGCCTACGCCGGGGGCATCGTCCTCGACCAGTTGCCCGAAGGGGGTGTCGAGGTCAAACCCGGCCGCACGGTCTATATCACGATCAACTCCTTCCGGCAGAAGACCGTCCGCGT
Organism: Alistipes sp. Marseille-P2263; assembly: GCF_018101075.1. NCBI lineage: Bacteria > Pseudomonadati > Bacteroidota > Bacteroidia > Bacteroidales > Rikenellaceae > Alistipes > Alistipes sp. Marseille-P2263. Next base: position 68,397 of record NZ_JAGQEJ010000007.1, on the reverse strand, counting down.
GCCCTACGTGGCGGGCCGGTCGCTCCGGCAGGCCAAGAACATGCTCGAGGTGGCCGGGCTGGAGATCGACGAGCTGATCTACCGCCCCGACCTAGCCACCAACTACGTCCTCGAAGAGTACTGCGGGGAGAAGCCCGTGACGCAGACGAGCCGCCTCGAAGCCGAGATCGGCTCCGGCGTGACGCTCTACGTCGGCGTGCGCGACGGGGACAGCCTCACGGTCGTACCGCAGGTCGTGGGCGTACCGCTCGCGCAGGCGAAAGGGCGTCTCTGGGAGCTGGGACTCAACGTCGGACGCATCGACTTCGACGAAGGAGTGAACCTGCTCAACGAGAAGGAGGCCCGCGTCTTCGTGCAGACCCCCTCGGCCGAACGCGAGGCCAACCTCGGGTCGCGCGTGGACCTGCGCCTGACGCTCGACGAGAAAAAGCTGGCCCGGTTCCGCGCCGAGGCCGAGAAACTGGCGGCCGAGACCGCCGAGGAGCGTATCCGGACCGAACGGGAGCGCGACTCGCTCGCCCGAGCCGGCGCGTTCGACCGCCCCGACACCGGAGAGGAGAGGCTCCCGGACACCGCCGCCCCCGCCTCCGAACGCCAAAGCCCGGAGCAGGCCGAACACCGCCGTCCCCGGACCGAACCCGACGAATTCTTCGACTGATGCGCACCGAACGGTACGATACGGAACGCTCCGGGGAAGAGCGGCTTCCCGCGCCCGGATTTCCGGACGCGACCGGCGATCTCCCCGCGTCCGACGGGGACGCCGTGACCGGGGAGGAGGACGAGGAAGACGGCGAGGAGGCGGGGCTGTACGAGCACTTCGCCGTCACGGCCGACAAGGGGCAGACGCCCCTGCGGCTGGACAAGTTCCTCACCGTCCGCATGGAGCACTGCTCGCGCAACCGCATCCAGGCGGCGGCCGACAGCGGCAACATCCTCGTGAACGGCAAACCCGCCAAGTCGAGCTACAAGGTGAAACCGCTGGACCGCATCCGGATCGTGATGCCCTACCCGCGGCGCGAGACGGAGCTGCGGCCCGAGCCGATGCCGCTCGACATCCCCTACGAGGACGACGACCTGCTGATCGTGAACAAACCCGCGGGGCTGGTCGTCCACCCGGGCGTGGGCAACTACACCGGCACGCTCGTGAACGGTCTGATGCACCACCTCAACGCGCAGGGCATCCCCGCCGGGGAGCAGAACCGCGCCGGGCTGGTGCACCGCATCGACAAGAACACCTCGGGGCTGCTGGTCATCGCCAAGAACGAGCAGGCGCACGCCCGGCTGGCCAAACAGTTCTTCGACCACACGATCCAGCGCCGCTACGTGGCCCTCGTGTGGGGCAACTTCGAACAGGACGAGGGGACCATCACGGGCAACATCGGACGCAGCCCCCGCGAGCGGCAGAAAATGTACGTCTTCGCCGACGGATCGGACGGCAAGCACGCCGTGACGCACTGGAAGGTGCTGCGGCGCTACGGCTACGTGACGCTCGTGGAGTGCCGGCTCGAAACGGGCCGCACGCACCAGATCCGCGTGCACATGGCCTGGATCGGCCACCCGCTCTTCAACGACGAGCGCTACGGCGGGGACCGTATCCTGAAGGGTACGACCTTCGCCAAATACCGCCAGTTCGTCGAGAACTGCTTCGCGGTGATGCCGCGCCACGCCCTGCACGCCCGGCTGCTGGGATTCGAACACCCGGCGACGCACCGCCCGATGCTCTTCGACAGCGAGCTGCCGGACGACTTCAAGGCCCTGCTGGCCAAGTGGGACGCCTACGCCGCCCGCCCCGAAGAGGAGTGACGGCCCGCCCCGGCAACGACCCATACCGGATTACGAACATGGAAAAACGACAAACTCCCGCCCGACATCCCGGCGACACCCCGGCCACCGGGACCTGCGACTTCGACCGCCCCATCGACCGGCGCGGCACGAATTCGGTGAAATACGACACGCTCGCGGAGCACTTCGGCCGCGGCGACCTGCTGCCGATGTGGGTCGCCGACATGGATTTCGAGACGCCCGGCTTCATCGTCGGCGCGCTCCGTCGGCGGTTGGAGCACCCGCTCTACGGCTACACGGCGGAACCCGCCGACTACCGCCCCGCGATCACCGACTGGATCCGCACGCACCACGGATGGGAGGTGCGCGGCGAATGGATCGCCTACATCCCGGGAATCGTCAAGGGCATCGGACTGGTCATCGACCGCTTCGTCGGGAAGGACGAGAAGGTCATCATCCAGCCGCCCGTCTACCACCCCTTCCGGCTCGTTCCCGAGAGAAACGGCCGGCAGGTCGTCCTCAACCCGCTGCGCGAGTACCCCGGCGGGGGCTACTCGATGGACTTCGACCAGTTGGCGCGCGTGGCGGACGACCGATGCCGCCTGCTGCTGCTCTCCAACCCGCACAACCCGGGCGGCATCGTCTGGGACCCGGAGACGCTGCGCCGGCTGGCCGCCTTCTGCGACGAACGCGGCATACTGGTCGTCTCCGACGAAATCCACTGCGACATGGCCCTGTGGGACAACCGCCATACGCCCTTCGCCTCGGTCTCCGAAGCCGCCGCACGGTGCAGCATCACCTTCGGCGCCCCGACCAAGACGTTCAACATCGCCGGCATCGTCAGCTCCTATGCCATCGTGCCGGACGAGACGCTGCGCAACCGCTTCTTTTCGTGGCTCGCGGCCAACGAACTCGACGCACCCAACCTCTTCGCGCCCATCGCCACCGTCGCGGCGTTCCGCGAGGGCGAGGCATGGCGGCGGCAGATGCTGCGCTACGTCGAAGGGAACGTCGAACTGGTCATCGGCTTCTGCGCCGAGCACCTTCCCGCCATCCGGCCCCTGCGGCCGCAGGCATCGTTCCTCGTCTGGCTCGACTGTCGCGGGCTCGGCCTCCGGCACGAGGAGTTGCAGCGCCTGTTCATCGACGAGGCGCGCCTCGCGCTCAACGACGGCGCCCTGTTCGGCCGCGAGGGCGAAGGCTTCATGCGTCTGAACGTCGGCGCACCGCGCGCCGTCGTCCGCGAAGCGCTGGAACGGCTGCGCGACGCCGTGGCCCGGACCGTAAAATAACCCCCTGAAAAGATTCCGCCTTGTTCCTGCCCACCACCATAAAAGAGGTCCGCGAACGCGGATGGGACAGCCTGGACGTCATCCTCTTCTCGGGCGACGCCTACATCGACCACCCCGCCTTCGGACCGGCCGTCGTGGGGCGGCTGCTCGAAGCCGAGGGCTACCGCGTGGCGATCGTCCCGCAGCCCAACTGGCGCGACGACCTGCGCGATTTCACCAAGCTGGGACCGCCGCGCCTCTTCTTCGGCGTCTCGGCCGGAGCGATGGATTCGATGGTGAACCACTACACGGCCAACCTCCGGCTGCGCCACGACGACGCCTACACGCCGGGCGGCAAGGCGGGATTCCGCCCCGACCATGCCGTGACGGTTTACACGCGGATCCTCAAACGGCTGTATCCCCACGTCCCGGTGGTCGTCGGAGGCATCGAGGCCTCGCTGCGCCGCCTGACCCACTACGACTACTGGAGCGACTCGCTCAAGCCCTCGGTGCTGGCCGAGTCGGGCGCCGACCTGCTGATCTACGGCATGGGCGAACGGGTCGTGCAGCAGGTGGCCCGGGCGCTGCGCAACGGCTACAACGCCAAGCTGCTGCGCCGCATCCGGCAGGTAGCCTTCCTCGCCGACGAAAGCTATGTCGCGCGGCTCGACCCCGCCGCGACGATCCGCCTGCACTCCTACGAGGAGTGCGTGCGCGACAAACGGGCCTTCGGGGAGAACTTCACGGTGATCGAGACCCAGAGCAACCTCATGGAACCGGAGGCGACGCTCGTGGAACCCACGGGCGACCGGTACGTCGTCGTGACGCCTCCCAACGCGACGCTCACGACCGAAGAGCTGGACCACTCGTTCGACCTCCCCTACGAACGCGCCCCGCACCCGCGTTACCGCGGCAAGGGCGACATTCCGGCGTGGGAGATGATCAAGTTCTCGGTCAATATCCACCGGGGCTGCTTCGGAGGCTGCTCGTTCTGTACGATTTCCGCCCATCAGGGCAAGTTCATCAACTCGCGCAGCGAGCGGTCGATCCTCGACGAAGTGCGGCGCGTCGCCGCCATGCCCGGATTCAAGGGCTACCTCTCGGACGTCGGGGCCCCCTCGGCCAACATGTACCGCATGGGCGGCCGCGACCGGGAGCTGTGCCGCAAGTGCCGCCGCCCGTCGTGCCTCCACCCCGCCAGGTGTCCCAACCTCTGCAACGACCACCGGCCGCTGCTGGCGCTCTACGAAAAGATCCGCGCGGTGAAGGGGATCAAAAAGGCCTTCATCGGCAGCGGCATCCGCTACGACCTGTTCGACGGACCCGCCTATCTGGAGACGGTGCTGAAGCACCACACCTCGGGCCGGCTCAAGGTGGCGCCCGAGCACACGGAGGACAACGTACTGAAACTCATGCGGAAACCGCCGTTCGCACTCTTCGAGCGGATCAATGCGGATTTCCGCCGCATCTGCGATGAGGAACATCTGCCCTACCAGCTCATCCCCTACTTCATCTCCTCGCACCCGGGCTGCACCGAGCAGGACATGAAATCGCTGGCCGACAAGGTGCTGGGCCGCCTGCACTTCAACCTGGAGCAGGTGCAGGACCTCACCCCGACGCCGATGACCCTCTCGTCGGTAATGTTCTGGACGGGCGAAAACCCCTACACCCACGAACGGATCTACGTCGCCCGCTCGCAGGAGGAGAAACGGCGGCAGAAGAGCTACTTCTTCGGCGGAAGACGCCCCGGACCGGACCGCAGAAAACCGGTCCCGGACAAAAGAAAGCCGGAAGCGGACGAAGGGAAAACCGGGACAGACGGTTTGCGGTCCTTTTCTCCGGCGGGAAGCGGGCAGGGGACGGAGGTGACACGGCGGAATTTCCGGCGTTCTGCGCCCCGAAGGGACGCATCCGCAACGAGAGGCACGGACCGGGCAAAACACTGTTCAAGAAAAAAAGGCCGACCGAAATAAGGAAATCCGACCGATCCCGGAACAATGGGTTCCGGGATCTCCCTTCGATTCCAACGGCGACCGGACGCCCGCAAGCCGCCGGCAGCCCGGGACACGAAACCACATGGTTCGGACCGTCATGGTCCATGCACGTCCGATACCGAAGCTGTCCTCCATTTCAGACAGCTTCGGATCAGGTATTTCCAGCAAGGCCCCTCCGTATCGTGCACCGCAGGATACGACATACGGGATACGACCGGACGAGGGTACGCCAATCTGCGGCGACAATCCTTTCGGCCAATCAATTTCCGGCTACGATGATAAGTCCCAATCCTCCGATGAAAAGCAGGAACATCAGGGCGAGCAGCCGATTGACAAGGGGTGTCGCGCCCTTGAACTCCTTCCAGATGAAAACGCCCCAAACAGCGGCGACCATCGGAGCACCCTGCCCGAGTGCATAGGAAATGGCGGGCCCCGCTTCGCCCGAGGCAATGTAGCTGAACGCCGTGCCCAGACACCAGACAGCTCCGCCCAGCATACCGACCAGGTGAGTCGGCAACGATCCTTTGAAATAGGTTCCGTAGCCTACAGGAGCGCCGACAAAAGGCCATCGCATGACCAGCGTATTGAAAAGCAGGTTGCTGACCAATACGCCGAGCGAAAAGACGAAAACGGCCGAATAGGGAGTCAGCATACCCGCAGCAGGATGATGGAAATCGGCAACGTCCATGCCCATGACGACGAATCGGTAGAAAAGAGACATCAGCACACCGGCGACGACTGCCAGCAACAGTCCTTTGCGGTTGTTTCTTCGGCTCTCCTCGCCATGCTGCACGCACCCCGAAGCGATGCCGTTGCAGACGATAGCCAGCACGATGAACGCAACCCCCAGAAACAACACCAACGGATTGCCCGAGGGCGCTCCGACGTAATTGATGATGACGCCCAGCACCAGTGCGATACCCACACCCAACGGGAATGCCACGGCCATGCCGGCCAGCGAGACGGAGGCCGACAACAAAATATTCGAAGCATTGAAAATCACACCCCCCAGAACGACCCATCCGACGGATACGCCGGCAGCCTGTCCCAGATCCGCAAGGAACGGACGGCCCGCATCGCCGGCGCTGCCCATCGTAAGCCCCAGCAACAGTGCAAAAAGCACCATACCGATCACATAGTCCCAGTAAAAGAGTTCGTAACGCCAACTCCTCGACGCGAGTTTCTGGGTATTGCCCCAGGAACCCCAGCACAGCATCGTGATCATGCAGAAAACGACGGCCGTAAAATAATTACCGACAATATACATAATTCATTTTTTTGGTTAGTGCCCGATCGATAGCTTGTTAAAGAGCGGACAACGCTTCGCGCAGTGCCTGCCGGTGCAGTTCGGGAAATGAGCGGAAGCAGATGCCGAAGCTGCCCGGTCCGTCGGCCGGAGCGAAATGAAACAATCCGCAGAGAATCGCCGAAACAGCCACGGGTCGCCGTTTCACGCCGAGAGTCCGACTGCCGGAGTACCCGCTTCCGGGGACCGATTGCCAAATTCCGTCGGAGCATCGGGCCGGTCTCCCGGACGTCGGGGCGAGAGACCGACCTGACCTTCGTACAAAGCACGGCGGCCCCAACGGAGGGCATTATCGGTCCGAATGTTCTCCCGAATCCATCTTCGGACGGATCACGGCGGCAAAACCGCCTCCCGTCGCCAATGCGACCGGAATCCGGTCGGCGGCCGTCACTTCCTGCCCGAAACATTTATAATCCCGGCCATTCACCTCGGCATTCACACCGTCGCAGAAGGCCGTCATGACATAGTTCCCGTTACCGAGAAACGAAAGATCGAGCGTCACATTCTGGAGTGTGTCGCCGCTCATGATGCCGACGAACCAGCTGTCACCGCTACGGCGCGCCACGCCGATATTGCGGCCGATCTCCCCGAACAGCGGACGCGTCTCGTCCCAGACGGTGGGGACCTGTTTCAGGAAATCGAAACACTCCGGATTCTCAAGGTACTTGGTCGGACTGTCCGAAAGCATCTGCAACGGGCTTTCGTAGACGACGTACATCGCCAACTGGTGCACGCGCGTACCCTGGCTCATCGGTTCTACCGCATTGACGCGGAACGATTCCCGCTGGGCGTTGAGCATGGCGCCGGGAGTGTAGTCCATCGGCCCCACCCACATCCGCAGGAAAGGAATGATCAGGTCGTGACGCGGGGTGGCGCGATCGCTCCATTTGTTGTATTCGAGACCCACGACTCCTTCGCGTGTCATCAGCAGCGGATATTTCGCCCGCATGCCCTCGTTAGGATACGACCCGTGGAAATCGACCAGCATACGGCACTCTTCGGCCTTACGGGCCACACGCTCATAGAAATTGACCATCTTGGCATCGTTCCGGTCCATGAAGTCGATCTTCACGCCCTTCACGCCCCACGACCGCATCATTTCGAATGCCTCGTCGAGCTGCCTGTCCACATTGATCCATTTGGCCCAAAGCATGATGCCCACACCTTTTTCGGCAGCATGGCGGCAAACGGCAGGCATGTCCACCTCGGGATTGAGCGTCAGAAGATCGTCACGCTCCGACCATCCCTCGTCGATGAGCAGATACTCGATACCGTGTTCGGCCGCGAAATCCACCATATAGAGATAAGTCGCGGTGTTGATGCCCGCCTTGAAGTCCACCCCGTAGATGTTGTTGTGGTTCCACCAGTCCCAGAGCACTTTGCCGGGACGCACCCACGAATAGTCGTTCCGGGTCTTGTCCGAGAGCAGATAGATAAGCTCGCTGCCGAGAATCGAGGCGTCGTCATCGAAAATACCCGCGACACGCCATGGAAAGGCCCGGTCGAGCCCGCATTTCACCAGATAGGGTTCACGCTCGGTAGCATAGATCTTGTTGGTGCCGTCGAAAAACTCCTCCTTGCGGGGATAGGCGGCCTGCACACCCTCGAACCCCCGCCCCGTGGGGCGCAGGTAGAGGCCCGGATAGTCGTAGAGGTTGGCCTCGGCCAGCAACACGCCGTAACGTCCGACACGGACCAGGACCGGGGCTATCGAAATACTGTCGGAAGGGAGCTCGCTCAGCATCCGTTCAGAGTAGTTCTCCTCAAACCAGTTTTGCAAATTCCCGGTCAGCAGGGTATAGGAGGGGCAGTCCGCATCGAATGCGTAGGCGACTCCCTCCCGTTCCACACAGCCTTCGCGGCCGGTCGTCCCGACAAACCGATAGGCAACGCCGTCGTTATAGGCGCGCACTTCCACCCGGTAGCCGGAATAGTGTAGCGAAACCTCCCGGTAACTGTCGCGTACGGATGGGTATTTACGAGCGACGACGAAACGTTCGGTTCGGTCCGCGCCGCCGCACGAGATTTCGTTCGGCCGGGCGTCGGAGCCCCAGATACGACCGTCAACCGTCATGGTCAGCGGCGACGGCGCGAGGATGCGCTCTTCGTTACGGAAGACTTCGTAATGGAGCGTCTGCCCGTCGTAGAGAATGTTCACGATATTTTTGGCATCGGGCGAAGCCACGCTCGCCACGCGGTGTTCCTTCGCGGCGACCGGACACAATGATGCCAGGAGCAGCAGACAGGTCAGCAGACTTTTCATGGGTTCATGTCTTTAAGATTCTTGCCGGTCGTACAGTTCACGAGAGCCTGCAACGCAGCGGCGGCCTTTTCCTGCGGAATGACGAGGTATTCCTGCATACCCGTCTCGGACGCCTCGAACGAACTGCGGCCGTCGGCGGCGATCCGGATCGTACCTTTCGGCGAACGGTCAAACCATTTGCCCGGTTCCACGGCCTCGAGCACAGCCGTCAGATCCCACGTCGGCCGGTCGTAGGGCATCTGCATGTAGTGACGGTAGGCGACGGGCAGCGGATGCGCTTCGGGATCGCCGAAATCCGTCAGGATGCTTTCATGAGGATACGGCAGCAGATTGCCGACTTCCCATCCGGTGGTGGTCAGGGGAACGGGGCACAGTTCGAACGTGCGGTGCGAGGCCTCGAGGTCGCAGACGACGTTGTACTCCGGAAAATCGAATTCGTCCCCGAACAGCCCGGCCATCGTCACCACGCGGCGTACCTTGGCGGCGACCAGATCACGCCCCGAAAGGGATGAAAATTCGTCGGCTTCGCTGACCAGCAGGTTGCCGATATTGGTCAGCGGTCCCACGGCGACCAGCACGACCGATGCGTCGGGCTGGGCCGCAAGCAGTCGCCGCAGCAGTTTGTACCCTTCGGGCAGCCCGCTGTCGATGGTGCGGGCCGGTCGCAGCAGAGGTTCGCCGCCGAATGATGCCTCCAGCGTCGGCAACAGGTAGGTTCCGTCCTCCGGCGTGACACCGTCATAAGCGTAACCCAGCGGAATGTCGCCGCGTCCGTCGAACCGACAGTAGCCGTCGGTAAAGGCGATGGTGGCGGGATTGGCTTTGCAGAGGGTGATGCCCAGCAGTTCGGCCCGGCCTTCCTTTTCATAGTTGAGAAGCATCTGCAGGGCCAGCACGTCGTCGATGTCGTTGCCCAGATCAGTGTCGAAGATGATCCGGACGGGTTCCCCGCCAGGTGCGGGGTCTTTTTGTCCGCACGAAACGGCGGACAGCAACAAGACGATAATCAGAAGTCGTTTCATGGTTTCAGGTCGTTTTTCGGTTTGTAATTCAAAGTCGTGTCGCTTCGGAGGTCGTCGAAGTCCGCCGGATCGAGGGCCGGAGCCGATTCGGACTCCCCGACACCGACATATCCCAACGGATGATAACCGCCCGTGAAATAGTTCGTATTGGCAAAACGGACGGTGGGACGGCCGCAGGCCGGATCGAGAATGCCCAGCGCCAGGATGTAACGGCCCTCGGGAAGGTCATCGCCGAGAAGAGGCCGTACACGGACAGTCACGGTTTCGGGCCGGATGCGGTAGGACGTTCCGTCCCAATCCTCTCCCGGCATCCACTGCGAGAGACGCACGTCGTCGAGTACCGTCCCCCAGACCTTCGCATGCGTTCGGACATCGAGCAGGGCGACCTCGACGGGCCAGTCGTAATAGAAAGGCGAGGAGCCCGTGTTCCGCAGCGAAAACTCCATTCCGAACGCCTCGCCCCTGTCGATCCGGCAAGGGTAGGAAGCATCGGAGAGCACGAACCGGTATCCCATCGCTTTCTGCAATTCCGCGGCGTTGCGGGCAAAGACCGGATCGTTGAAGTCGGCCCAGGTGATGCCGCCCAGATGATTGCAGTGCAGATTGCGAATCTGTTCGATAACGGTATGCCGGGTCGTGTCGTCGGCTACGACCGCCTCGAAACTACGGTATTTGGCCAGGTCGCCCCAGTTCCAGGTGATCTCGCCGCCGACGGGCTGCGTCCGCCAGTAATCGCCCCGACGAATCATCGCGTTGTAGCCGCGCTCCATCTCCTGGGGCTGGGCCCACGAATCCCAATAGATTCCGAAATCGTAATCCTCGAACTCATAGGCATAGCGCACCATCACCTTCTTATTACGGAACGCCTCGCGGAACGCGTCGCCCAGTACTTTTTCCATGCCGGGAATCCAGGTACGGCCGGCGACATGACGCGGCTCGTCGTGGGGCGGGAAGACGGTCGAAAGGTCGGGATCGTGGTGCTCGCCCCACTCTCCGACGATACCCATTTCGACATAGGCCACGCGCGGATCGTTGTCCCATGCTTCTCCCAGCTTGCGAACCAGGTTTCGCACACGGTCGGGAAACGACGGATCGAAATAACCGCCCGAAATGGGCGTCAGCGAGTCCTGCGGCTCCACATAGGCGCCCACCGAACCGGGAATCTGTTTGTAAGGCCCCGTCTCTCCGGGAAGGTCCTCGGGCCAGTGCCAGCCGTTCAGGTCGTCGCGGTTGGCCGGGTCCTTGGCCCATCCGCCGTGCCACGGCTCAACCCACACGAGCAACACGCGCGGAATCACCTTGACATTCTGCTCCTCAACGCCCTGCCAGCGGTGGTCGCTGTAAGCGATGACGGTCGCTACGCTGTCCGCCGCATTGCGCTCGAGCAGGTTCCACTGCATGTATTCCTTGATGAGCGAACCATAGGGATAAGGGTATTCGGGCCGACGAGCGTCGGTCCCGACCATGAAGTACTCCCGGAATCCTTTCAGCGGATTGCGGAAAGCGGAGTCGTATTCGGCCATCGTGACGCGTACGGTCTCTCCGTCGGAAATGGCCGTATAATGCGCCGCGGAATGCGGGGTGCCACAACCTGCGCAAACGAAGGCACAGAACAGGGCGATCGTCGGAAAACGTGTCATGGGCATCGTCAGTCTACGATATATCTCAAGGTCTTGTCGCTCTGGATGTCGTCGAATTCGGCATTTTTGAGCTCATATTCGTCGCTGTCGGCCCCCACTCCGACGTATCCCATCGGATGGCGGCCTCCGGTAAAGTAGTTCATGGCGGCGAAGCGCAGCGAAGGCAGCATACCGGCAGGATCGAGGACGGCGAGCGACACGATGTATTTGCCCGGCCGCAGTTCCTCGTCGAGCGTCAAGGCGGCAGTCACCTCGTTCTCGGGAGCCGGCGTACCGTAACTGCCGCTCGCAGGATCCCAGTTCTCCCCGGGCATCCACTGAGAAATGTGCGCATCGGCGAGCGTGGCGGACCACACTTTGCGGTGCGTCGATACGTTGAGCAGCGCCACCTCGACAGGCCAGTCGTAATAGAAAGGCGACGAACCCGTATTGACCACCTTGAGCTTCACCTCGAACGGCTTACCCTGCTCGATGCGCGCGGGATAGCAGAACTCCTTGATGACGAAGCGGTATCCCAGCGCTTTCTGTACCGTGGATGCATTGACCTGGAACACGGGATCGTTGAAATCGGCCCATGTCACGCCGCCCAGATGGTTGCAGTGAAGCGAGCGAATCTGTTCGATGACCTTCGCGCGGGTCTCCGCATTGGCCAGACAGTCTTCGAGGCTGCGGTAGCCCTTGTCGTAAAGATCGCCCCAGTTCCAGGTTATCTCGCCGCCGACAGGCTGCGTGCGCCAATAGTCGCCCCGGCGCATCATGGCGTTGTAACCGCGCCCCTCTTCCTCGGAGATGGCCCACGAGTCCCAATAGACGCCGAAATCGTAGTCCTCGAACTCGTATGCATAGCGGATCATGACCTTCTTGTTCTTGAAAGCGGCCTTGAATGCGTCGCCCAACGTCTTTTCAATGCCGGGAATCCAGGTCCGGTTGGCGACATGCTCCGGCTGCGAATGAGGTTTCCAATAGGTCGTGATGTTGGGGTCGTGGTGTTCGCCCCATTCGCCGACAATGCCCATTTCGACATAGGCCACACGCGGATCGTTATCCCACGCCTCGCCCAGTTTGGCGACGAACTTCTTGACACGCTCCTGGAACGTCGGGTCGAAATATCCGCCCGTAGAAGGAGTGTTGTCGTCGTCCGAACGCACCTCGCGCGGAATGTCCGAAGGCCAGTGCCAGCCGTTCAGGTCATCGGGATGATCCGTGTAGGTATTCTTCTCCACGCCGCCCTCGTAAGGCTCTATCCATACGATAAAGGGGCGCGGCACGACCTTGACGTTCATCTCCTCGACGCCTTCCCAACGGTGGTTGCTGTAAGCGATCACTTTGTCCACGCCGTCCGATTCGACGTTCTCCATCATGTTCCACTGCATGTACTCTTTGATGAGCGAACCGTAGGGATAGGGATATTCCGCCCTCTTTTTGTCGATGCCGGGACCGAAGAACTCGCGGAATCCCTTCATCGGATTGCGGAATGCCTGGTAATATTCGTAGGGAACGACCTTCACGACACCGTTCTCTACGGTCGTGCTTCCCGTGTCCCCACCCTGCGGGAAGTGTTCGCCGCTATCTTTTTCGCATCCTGCCCCGGCGGCGAACAGCAGGCAGAATCCCAACCGAAAGATTGTCTTCATAAACAGATTGAATATCGTGAGTTTTCGGAACGGGGAGGCGACGGAACGCCTCCCCGTCAGAACCGTATCAATAACCCGGATTGTTTTCCGTAATGGCATCGTTCGCATCCATGGCGCTCTGCGGAATCGGATAAAGCACATGGAAGTCGCGGATCGTGATATCGTAGGCAGCCTTCACCTGTTCGGCCAACTTGCCGAAACGGATCAGGTCGAAACGACGCACGTGTTCGCAGCACAGCTCGTGCAGGCGCTCTTCGAGAAGGACATCGGCGAACTGCTGCTTCGTAAGGTTGTCCGCCGCGGTGATCTCGCCCAGTCCGGCGCGTCTGCGCACCTCGTTGAGGCAATCGTACTTGGCATCGGTCTTGTCGTCGATGGCGTTGAGCGCTTCGGCCCGCATCAGCAGCACGTCGGCATAACGGATGTAGATGAAGTTCAGATCGTCGTTCTCGATCTCATTGCCGTATTTCGGATCCCAGAACTTCTTGATCGCCGGCGGAGTCTGCGGAATACCGGCAAACTCGGTCCAGAAGAAAGCCGTCTTGCGCTTGTCCTCGGCGTCGTAACTGTCATAAAGATACTGCGAAGGGCCGAATCCACCCCAGCCTCCGAAAGCCGTCGTGCTGCCCGGAATGTTGCGCGGTCCCCAATAGCTGTGCTGAAGCGAACCCTCCTCGCCCCATTTGCCCGAGTGCTTGAACTGCACCTCGAAGATGTTTTCATACTCTTCGTTCTTATGGTCAGGCGAGAAAATGTCGGCATAGTCGTCGTAGAGATGGAACTTGCCGTAAACCTGATCGAGAGCGGTCAGCGCCTCGCCGGGACGCCCCCACTGCAACAGGACACGGCCCAGCAGGGCATAGGCCGCATAGCTGGTGGCGCGGCCCTTGTCCGATCCGGACTCCCACGACGGAGGAAGTACGCCCGCGGCATCGCGCAGGTCCTGTACGATGACTCCGTAAACGTCATCGGCCGTCGAACGCGGTTTCATGATCTGGTTCTTATCGACCGACGCCGAGGTCCAGAGCGGCACGCCGCCGTACATGCGCACCAGATCGAAATAGAGCAGCGCACGCACGAATTTGGCCTGGGCGATCATCAGACTGCGCGCCTGTCCGCTCACAGGAGCCTCGGAAGGCATGTCGATGACGATATTGCAACGCTTTATACCATCGTAACAGAGGGTATAGTGATTATCGAAAAAAGAATGCGAGGCCGAAAAAGTGTAATAATGCAACTCGGCATAGGCTGCCCATCCGAGATCGAACGGCAGCACCTCGTCGGTGCCGAATTCACCCAGCGTAATGGCATATTTCGCCTCGAATCCGGCGGTGATGTTCTGCAACGCCCCGTAAGCGGCCGTCAGGGTGTTGTCCCAATCGTCCTCGGTCTTGAACGAGTTTTCGGGAGTCAACTTGCTTTTGGGGGTTTCATCGAGAAAACTTTCGCAGGAAGTGACCGCACCCAGCATCAGCAGGAATCCCGCGGCACATATCATCTTTTTCATGGTTCGTTTTTTTAGGTTGCGTGTTTTAGAAATTGACGGAAACTCCGCCGATGAAACTGCGCGAACCGGGATAAGGGTTCGTATTGTCCCACGCCTCTACGTCGTAGCCCGTGTAGGCGGTGAAGGTCGCGAGGTTCTGCACCGAGAAGAATACGCGGATGCTGTTGGCGCGAATGGCATCGGTCCAACGCTTAGGCAGCGTGTAGCCGATCTCCAGATTCTTGATGCGCAGGTATTTGCCATCCTGCAGATTGGCATCGGTGCCATCTCCGTTGGCATAAGCGCTGCCTACGCGCGGAGCCGGGTAGACGTTGCTCGGGCGGTCGATGCGCCAATAACCGAAGTAGTAATCCCGGCTCATATTGCCCCATACGTTGTAGGAACTCTGCGAACGCAGCAGCGTGTTGTTGATCTTGTGGCCGCCGGCGAAGTTCATGAACAGCGTGACATCGAAACCATAGAAGCGGAACGTGTTGGAGAAACCTCCGTACCAGGTCGGAGTGCTCTGACCGGCAAACATACGGTCATCGCCGTTGATGACGTTGTCGGGCTCTCTGTCGAGGATCTTGCGATCGCCCGGATAGGCGCCGTAGACAGCGGCCTTGTCGGCTTCATCGAGCTGCCATATGCCCTGCGAGTGGAGCAGGTAAAATTCCCCGAGCGAGTGCCCCACGAAAAGCGATTTATCGACATCCTGCTTGCCGTCGTAAAGCTCGATAATCTCGTTGCGGTTATAGGAGATGTTGAACGAAGAGGTCCACTGAAAATTACGCAGATTCAGATTGACCGTGTTCAGCGTGAACTCAATGCCCTTGTTGTCGAGTACGCCCACGTTGGTCATCGAGCTCGTGTAACCCGACTCCTTGGGCAGCGGCACGGTCCAGAGCAGATCGTTCGTGCGTTTGTAGTAACCCTCGATGGTACCGGCGATACGGTTGCCGAACAGGCCGAAGTCCAGACCGATATCCAACTGTTTGGCCTTCTCCCAGGTGAGATCGGGATTGCTGATACTGCTGTAGACGGCTCCCGATACGAGGCTGTTGCCGAAAACGTAGTCGAGACCCGAACCGCCCTGGCTGATCTGCGCGGCATAGGAGTAATCGCCGATATTCTGATTGCCGAGCATACCGGCGCTGACACGCAGTTTGAGGTTATCCACCCATCTGGCTTTCTGCATGAACCGCTCTTCGGAGATACGCCATGCGGCAGCCAGCGAGGGGAAGTAGCCCCACCGGTGTCCCGGAGCGAAACGCGAGGAACCGTCGCCGCGCATGGTCAGCGTTACGAGGTAACGCTCGTCGAAATTATAGGTCGCACGTCCGTAAAACGACACGAGCGTCGAAGCCGAAGCATAGGATCCGTTGGGACCGTGGGTGGTCGCACCGCCCAGGTTGTTGTATTTAGTCGTCGCATTGAGTCCCTTCGAATCGGCCGTGACCTCTTCGTAGTCGGTCCGCGAAGCGGAGAATCCGCCCATGACCGTCAATTTGTGCCGGTTGCGCATAAAGTCGTAGGTGACGGTGTTCTCGGTTTGCCAGTACCGTTTCTTGTTGGTCATGATACGGGCATGTCCGTCAGCGGCATAGTGCTGACCCATGCGTCCGTCTTCGTATTCATTGACCTTGAAAAATACCAGCTCCCCGCCGTTGTCCGAACGGATGCGCAGGTTCTTGACAGGCTCCAGCTCCAGATAGAACGATCCCACGACACGGGTCTTCTTGGTGGGTTTGTCCAGCAAATCGACGATGGCTACGGGATTGGCCTTCGTATTGAGGAAACCGTCGAAATAACTGCCGTCGGCATTATAGATCGGAGCGGTGGGCTGTGCAGTGATGGCGCTGTGCATCGTACCGTAACCCGAGTCGGACTCCTCGTTGATATTCATCAGTTTAGATTCGATGACATTCATCCTCACACCCGAACGCAGCCATTTGTTCAGCGTAGCGTCCATATTGTAACGAGCGGTAAATTTGTTGAACGAGGAGCGCTTGACGGTTCCCTGCTGGTCGTAATAGTCGAGACCGAGGTAGTGGGTGGTTGTCTTGCCGCCGCCCGAAATCGAAAAATTATAGTTCTGGAAACTGCCGTTCTGCGTCACGGCATCCTGCCAGTCGGTCGATTCGCCGCGGCTGAGCTGGCGCAATTCCGCCGAAGTCCAGGTATAGGTCTGCCCGGTGGATTCGATCAGGTCGTAATACTGCTGAGCGGTCATCATGTCCTGCTTGTTCATGAGCTTTTGTACGCCGCCCGTGACGTTGAACGATACGCGGGTCTTTCCTGCCGTACCTCTTTTGGTGGTGACGAGTACGACGCCGTTCGAGCCGCGCGATCCGTAAATCGAGGCCGAGGAAGCGTCCTTCAGCACCTCGATGGACTGGATATCGCCGGCCGAAAGATCCTGCAGACCACCCTCCACAGGCACACCGTCCACAATGTAAAGAGGTTCCGTCCCAGCGTTGATCGAGCCGGCGCCACGGATCAGAATGCTGGCATCGGCTCCGGGTTTCATATTGCCCTGCGTGACCTGTACGCCAGCCGCCGCACCCTGCAGAGCGGCCGAAACCATTCCGATCTTGCTGTTTTTGAGCACATCGGACTTGATGGAGGCCACCGAGCCCGTCAGATCGCTCTTTTTGGCCGACCCGTAACCGATGACCACCACATCGTCCATGTTGTAATTATCGGGGACCATGCGGATTTCCATTCGTGTATCCTTCCCCACGGGAACGGACTGATCGATCATGCCTATGAAAGAGAAAACCAGGGTCTCACCTTTTTTTGCATCGATCGAAAAACATCCCATAGCATCGGTCGATACACCCTTCTGCGTATTTTTTACGACAACGGCAACACCTGCGAGCGGTTCGGAATTTTCATTCATCACCATGCCTTCGACCTTGTTTTGGGCAAAACCGGCCGCTGCCAGCAGCAGTGCTGCCAGTAAAAACAATATCTTTTTCATTGTTGTTCTCGGTTAGTAGTTAGACGCTAAAATTGACGGATCGCGCGGATTCCGATGGCCCATCCCTCCTTGTCCGAAGCCGCCGTCACGAGATTCTCCGCTTCATAGAAGTTCACGTAGTAGGCGCTCCATATCGGCGCGCTGTCGTCGGCATCACCTTCAGACGACGACCAATAGTTGTTGGCCGCAAGTCCGGCACCCTTTTCGGCAAGCATGTTTTTCTGGTAGAACAGTTGTACGAGTTCCTGCTGCGAAGGGAGAAACCAATCGTCGTACACGATGCCGTCCACGGTCTCGGTCTCCGCATCGCACTGTTCGGCAGCCGACTTCTTGCTCGACGGCCATGTCTCGAACTGCTGGTGGAAATTTTTCATGGCCTCCACGCAAATACGCGTGTTCTCCTTGCCGGCGTATATATCCTTTCTGGTTTCGCCGTGTCTGGAGGTCGGTCCCCATTGTTCGGTCGCCGAACCGGTATTGCTGCGCTTGGCGATCAGTCCGTGAATGCCTCCGTCGGAAACATAGTAGACGATACCTCCGCCTATCTCGTCTCCCACGGCGACGGCCACACTGACCTCTCCCAGACGTCCCTGCCGGTTTCCCCGGGTCAGCGTCAGCGTATTCACTCCATAGCATTCCTCGGGAACAACGATCTCGACTCCCTCGCCGGTCAGTGCGACGTCCGCCGTATGGGATACGCCGGACGGATAGGCGTCGGAAGTAAAGACGGCCTTGTCGCCCGCCTCGAAGCCCTTGCCTCCGATCCGGATTTTCGTACCCCGGGCCGCATGGTCCGTCGGCATCACCAGATCGTCGATAGCGATCACGTAAGCCACTTTCAAGTAGTCCGGCAGCGTACTGACAAGACCCGCACGCTCTACGTCCACCTCGTATGTGCCGGCGGCATCGGACGGGATAACGATCGAAATGCCGTAATCGGTCACCTCGATTACCTGGGGTTCAAAGTCCTTTTCCTGCGAAAGCGACGTACAATAAAGTTTGTCCCCTGTGTCGAAACCCTTGCCGGAGATCGTTACCGTCGTGCCGGGAATCGTACTGCTCTCCGCCGGCATGACCACATCTTTCAGAATCGGGGCCACGGGCTCCGCTTTCTGTTCGTTCTCATCGTCGCATCCCGCGGTTGCGAGTGCGAAAAACGAGAAAAGAAGCATAAAGTTCAATTTTCTCATGGATGTTTGGGTTTTTAGGTTCGTGTATCTGATTTTGGATTGGTCAGAGCTGTGCGACCCGAATATCGTCGATTTCCCGGCGATAAGGAACGGAATTTTGCGCGCCGAGCCGAGTTACTGAGATCGAGGCGACGAGCGAGGCGAAACGGGCAGCCTGCACGAGATCGCGTTCTTCGGCCAGCGCAACACAGAGAGCTCCGCAAAAGGTATCGCCGGCAGCCGTAGTGTCTACGGTTTTCACCTTGAACGGAGCGATGTGCGTACATTCGGAGCCGTCGAAGCAGAGAGCTCCGTACGCCCCGAGCGTGATGAGCACGCTGCCGACACCGTATCCATGGAGAACCCGAGCGGCCCGTTCGGCGGTTTCCCAGTCCGTCACTTCGATGTTCGTCAGGGCGCTGGCCTCTCCGCGATTGGGAATCAGGACGTCCACCATTCGGAGCAGCTCTTCCGGAAGAGCCGATGCGGGTGCAGGATTCAAAAGTACCTTCACTCCGGATTCGTGAGCGATACGGGCCGCGCAGATGACGGTTTCGAGAGGAATTTCGAGCTGCATGATGACGAGATCGGCCGACTCAATCTCGGAACGGGCCTGTTCGATGTCGGCAGGCAGAAGGGTGTTGTTGGCCCCCGGAGCGACGGCGATACAGTTTTCGCCTTTGGCATCGACGGTAATCAGGGCCACACCCGAAGGAACTTCGGCATTGCAGAGCATGAAGGCCGTGTCGATACCCTCCTGCCTGTATCCCTCTTCGGCCCGCCGGGCGAACAGATCGTCTCCGGTTTTGCAGATGAAAGTGACACGGCCGCCAAGACGGGCCGCAGCAACGGCCTGATTGGCCCCCTTCCCTCCCGGATTCATCAGGAAAGTGCCACCCAGCACAGTTTCTCCGGGGGCAGGCAGTTTCTCGGACTTGATGACCATGTCCGTGTTGCTGCTACCGATGACAACAATTTTTTTAAGGTTCATTTCGAAGTGTTTTAGGTTTCTGCAGCATGGTTTGCGCATTGCTTTCGACAGGTTGGGATCGTATTTTGCGCAATCGTTTGTGCAATATAAATAAAAAAATCTCAAACAACCAAATTTTCTTTGATCTTTTTTGAAAAAAAAGTATCTTTGGCTATCCAATTATACATAACAATGCAAAAAGAAACCTTGATTACAATAGCAGAGCGGACGGGATTTTCAATATCTACGGTATCCCGGGTACTAAACGGCAAAGCGCAAAAATACCGAATTGCCGACCAGACGGTAAAAACGATCACGGAAGAGGCCCGGAAATGCAACTACCAGCCCAATCTGACGGCGCAAAGTCTTCGGACGAAGCGCACGAACACGATCGGACTGATGGTGCCGAGCATCGACAATCCTTTCTTCGCCAACATCGCTAACGTGATCATCCACGAGGCCCGCCTGTATAAATATACCGTGATCCTGATCGACTCGATGGAAAACGAGAAGGACGAACGGGAGGGAATAGACTCATTGATGAGCCGGAATATCGACGGTATTATCATCGTACCCTGCGGACGCGACGCCCACTCGCTGGAGGAGGCGGCAACCAGGACACCGATTGTCCTGATCGACCGTTATTTCCCCGAAACGACCCTGCCCTACGTTTCGACAGACAATTACTTGGGCAGCTACAATGCAACACGGATGCTGCTGGAGAGCGGACACCGGAAGATCCGCTGCATCCAGGGACCTCCTTCATCCATCACGACGATAGAGCGGGTACGCGGTTACAGCGAAGCCCTGCAATCCTACGGGATAAAAGACGGCGGAATGGTCTCGGGCACCGATTTCTCAATCCAGAACGGGTATGTCGAAACCAAACTGGCGCTTGCAGGGCCGGAACCCCCGACGGCTATCTTCGCCCTGAGCAACACAATCCTGCTCGGTACGCTCAAAGCGGTCGAAGAGGCCGGACTGAATGTTCCGGACGACCTGTCGGTCATTTCGTTCGACAATTACACCTACCTGGATTTTCTGTCCCCGGCCATTACACGGGTCAATCAGCCGATCGAAGAGATGGGCATTCTGGCCGTAAAGATCCTGCTGCAGGCCCTGAAGAACAATGAACCGAGCCATACCCAGATACTGCTGCCTCCGAATATCATCGTCCGCAATTCCGTCCGGCTGCTTCAGGACAGAGACGTTCCGCTCCGATCCGCTGTTTTGGGAGACGGCTGAGAACCGGACTTTCAGCGCAGACCGGAAACCGATCGCGATACGGACCGACAACCGCCGAAACGATCGTTCCGGGCCCCTTACACACAATTCTCCCGGAAACGGCGATTATCATGTTGCGACGGCACGTCTGCATTCCAGTATCCGACCGTCATCGACAATACGTCCGGCAAGTCCGAGCGTTCCAAGAATGTTCCGCCACAGCCCCAACGTTCCTACGGTCAGTCCGAAAGGCTCCGTCACCGGCGGATTCAGCTTTCATTTCGCGCAGAAGGGGCGCACCTATGCCGTCCACATGGGCTTCAGCACGCCGAACAACAAGCAGGCGATCACGAAGGTGACGACGATGTTGAAACCCTGCGCCGCGAGGAACGAACGGAGCAGGTTGCGGTTCTCCTTCGATACGATCTCCTTCAGACGCGTGTCGAGGCCGATGCAGACGAAGGCCAGCGAAAAGAAGACCGTGGAGAAGGTCTTGGCGACACCCGTTTCGGCGAGTTTGCCGCCGTCGCCCGGGACGAAGAACCCGCCCGACTGCATCAGGCTGAAGACGAGCGAGGCGGCGACGAATCCGAGGATGAACTTGGGGAACTTCTCCCAGACGATGCCCAACGAGGGGGCCTCGCGGCCCCGCTCCCCGCGGGTCGAGAGGTAGAGCGCGATGAAGAAGGCCACCACGCCGATCAGCACGTTCTGCGCCGCCTTGATGATGACGGCCTGCCGGTTGGCCGCGTCGCCGATCATCTCGCTCGAAGCCACGACGCCCGACGTGGTGTCGATCGTGCCGCCGATCCACGCTCCGGCGACCTCCTGCGCCACGGAGGGTTCGAACAGATGCGGCAGGATCAGTCCGGCCAGCCACGGCATGAGGTAGATCATCGGCACGACGACGATGAGCACCAGCGAGACGATATACGAGAGTTTCCTGTCGTCGCCGCCCGCCACGCGCGCCGCGGTGATGCAGGCCGAGACGCCGCAGATCGAGACGCCGCTCGACAGAATCATCGCCGAACGTTCGTCCACGCCCCGGCGGCGCGAGAACCGGAAGGCGAAGAACCAGACGAGCGCCACGACCAGGCAGGCCTGCACGAGGCCGAAGACGCCCGACTTCATCACGTCGCCGATAAGGATCGTCGCTCCGAGACAGACGACGCCGATCTTGATGAAGAATTCGCCCTGAACGGCCGGTTTCATCCAATCGGGAAGGCGCCAGAGATTGCGGATCAGCAGCCCGAAGAGCACCGAGAAAAAGACCGATTCGAAGCCGTATTTCGCCACGACGGGAATCTTGGCCACGACCTGCGCCACGAGCGAGACGGCGAAGACCACGACCAGCGACGGCAGCAGCCCCCGGACCGGACGGCGCAGCAGGAGACTCCCGACGTAGAGCACGACGAGCACGATCAGAAACAGCAGGGCGATGTTATACCACGCCACGCTGCCCACGAGCGTCGCGGGAACGGCAGGCAGACTGCGGGGGACGAGCGCCGAGAGCAGCAGCAGCGGAACGGAGACCCAGACCGCCACCCAGTCTTCGACACGGAGTTTTTCGAGCAGGTTTTTCATCATATCGCAAGAACTTTAAAAGATTCCGGAAAACATGACCGCGACGACGTTGCGGTTCGAGACACCGTGCGAAGCGTAGTCCTCATAGGTGTAGTCGAGCTGGCAGCGCAGGTACTTCACCGGCTGCCAGAGGATGCCGGCCGTGTAGTTGGTCTGGCGGGAGGACGGCGCGGAGGCATTCTCGAGGAAAGTGTCGTAGCGCACGACGGGCATCAGCGTCCGCGTGACGCGCCAGCCGCCCAGCACATACCAGCCGCTGCTCTCCAGGAGGCCGCCCGCCGGGCGTTCGTCCCCGGCCGGAAGTCCCGTCTCGCCGCCGATCCACTCGCCGCGCAGGACGACCGGACCGCGGTCGTAGCAGGCGCCCGCTCCGTAGCGGACGCGCCGCAGGTAGGAGGCGCCGTATTCGCCCCGGTAGTAGGAGGCCGAAAGGAGCAGCCCCGGGAAGGGCCGGACGCCCAACCGCGCGGAGAGGTCCTTCGAGGTATTCCTGTCCTTCGTATTGATGCCCTCGCCGTTGAACACGCCCAGGTCGTAGCTGAGCACGTCGTACCCGTCGCGCCGGAAGAATCCGCCGTAGAGCGTGGCGCCCATGTCGCGCCCCGTGGCCGAGAGGCCGCAGACATCCTCGAAGCCCATCAGCCGGCGCAGTCCGAGCGGGTATTCGATCAGCTCGAACTTCAGGGGCACGTAGTCCGTGTTCTCGATCGAGAAGGGAACCTTGTACTCGCCCAGCTTGACGTTGAGCTGGCGCAGCGGCTTCCATTCCAAGTAGGCATCGACGACCTTGGGCGAGGCGAACTCGATCTGCACGCGGTAGCCCAGCTTCGGGGCGAGATTCCCCGCGAGATTCAGCCGCACGCGCTTGATGAAGAAGGTCGAGGAGCGCTCCGCGGCCTCGTAGCCCAACTGCACATAGCCCGAAATCGCCGGGAGGCGCTCCAGAATCCGTTCCCACGAGGAGGTCTTCTCCCGCAGGGCATCGGCTTCGGCCGGAAGGCGGGCCGCATCGGCGGCGGATACCGCGGCGACGCTGTCCGCGGCCGGGAGCGCGGAGTATCCGGCGGCATGCTCCGCCCGCAGGCCGAAAGGCAGCAGTACGAGCAGCAACGAGAGGGCGATCGGTTTCATACGCACGGGTTTTTCGTTCACGGTGCAAAGGTCGTTATTCCCGCGGGATGAGGCAATACGCGAAAATACCTAAAAACCCGGCGGCGGGGCGAAACCGGAATCCGGGTAATATTATCCGTAATCGGGATTAGGCGGAAGTCGTTTTTTCCCGCTATTTTTGCACCGCAGAAAAACACGAACGACAATGGCGAAACGAGTACTGATTCTTTCATCCAGCCCGCGCCGGGGCGGCAACTCCGACCGGCTCTGCGACGAGTTCCTGCGCGGAGCCGCCGAGGCGGGCCACGACGCGGAGAAGATTTTCCTGCGCGACCGGACCATCGGCTACTGCACGGGATGCGGCGCATGCAGCCGCGACGGCAAACCCTGCCCGCAGCGGGACGACGCGGCGGAGATCATCGACAAGATGGTGCGGGCCGACGTGATCGCGATGGCCACGCCGGTCTATTTCTACACGATGGCGGCCCAGATGAAAACCCTGATCGACCGCTGCTGCGCACGTTACACGGAGATCAGCGGCAAGGAGTTTTACCTCCTGCTCACGGCCGCCGAGGAGGAGCGGGAGAAGATGCTCCGCACGGCAGACACCTTCCAGGGGTTCTTCGACTGCCTGGAGGAGCCGCACCTCCGTGCGACCGTATTCGGCACGGGCGTGTGGCACGCGGGCGAAATCGCGGGACATCCCGCCCTGCGCGAAGCCTACGAAGCGGGGAAAGGCATCTGACCGGACCCCTCCCTTCCATCGGCCGCACGGCGGTCTCCGGAAAGGCATTCCGGCCGCACCGGGCAGGAAAGACTGTGAACGCGACGGCCGACACAGACAGATACCGGACAGGACAAACACAAAAACGAACACAGCATGTATCTTGAAAAAATCGACGCTCCGCAGGACCTCCGGGGTCTCACGACGGAGCAACTGCATGCGCTGGCGGACGAGATCCGCGAGGCGCTGCTGCGGAAACTGAGCGCCCACGGCGGACATATCGGACCGAACCTGGGCATGGTGGAGGCCACGATCGCCCTGCACCGCGTATTCGACTCGCCGAAGGACAAGATCATCTACGACGTCTCGCACCAGAGCTATGTCCACAAGATGCTGACGGGCCGCCGCGAGGCGTTCCTCGATCCGGCGGACTACGACGAGGTGTCGGGTTACACCAATCCGCAGGAGAGCGAGCACGACCACTTCACGATCGGCCACACCTCGACCTCGGTGAGCCTGGCCTGCGGATTGGCCAAGGCCCGCGACCTGCGGGGCGGCAGCGAGAACGTGATCGCCGTGATCGGCGACGGCTCGCTGAGCGGCGGCGAAGCCTACGAAGGACTGAGCAATGCCGGAGAGGCGGGCACGAACCTCATCGTCGTGGTGAACGACAACGAAATGTCGATCGCCGAGAACCACGGCGGCCTCTACGCCAACCTGCGCGAACTGCGCGAAAGCGACGGCAAGGCCCCGTGCAACTTCTTCCGCGCGCTGGGGCTGGACTACCTCTACGTGAAGGAGGGCAACGACATCGAGGCGCTCACCGCCGCCTTCCGGCAGGTGAAGGACACGCCGCGACCGGTCGTCGTGCATATCCGCACGCTCAAGGGCAAGGGATACGCCCCGGCCGAGCGGCAGAAGGAGCGGTTCCACTGGGGAATGCCGTTCGACCTGGCGACGGGCGAACCGAAAGCCGCAGGCGGCGGAGAGGACTACTGCGACCTGACGGGCCGCTTCCTGCTGGAACGGATGCGCACGCAGCCCGAGCTGGTGGCCATCACGTCGGGAACCCCGGCCGTCATGGGATTCACGCCCGAACGCCGCCGCGAAGCCGGACGGCAGCTCGTGGACGTGGGTATCGCCGAAGAGCACGCCGTGGCGCTGGCTTCAGGCATCGCAAAGGCCGGAGGCCGCCCCGTGTACGGCGTGTACAGCACCTTCATCCAACGTTGCTACGACCAGCTCTCGCAGGACCTCTGCATCAACGGGAATCCGGCGGTGATCGCCGTATTCATGGGGACCGCGGCGGGCATGAACGACGCGACGCACCTCGGGTTCTTCGACATCCCGCTGCTGGCGAACATCCCGAATCTGGTCTATCTGGCGCCGACCTGCGCGGAGGAGTACTTCGCCATGCTCGACTGGGCGATCCGCCAGCGGGAACACCCCGTGGCCGTGCGTGTGCCGGGAGCCGCCGTAGTGCACCGTCCTGGGCCGTTCGACACGGAATACGGCGAACTGAACCGCTACCGCGTGGAGCGCAGGGGCAGGGAGGTGGCCATCCTGGCGCTCGGGTCGTTCCATGCGCTGGGCGAGGAGACGGCCGACCGGCTGAAAACCGAGGCGGGAATCGACGCAACGCTGGTGAATCCGCGCTACATCACGGGCCTCGACGAGGAGCTGCTGGAGGAGCTGCTGCGCGATCACCGGGCGGTCGTCACGCTGGAGGACGGCTCGCTGGACGGAGGTTTCGGCGAGAAGATCGCCCGGCGGTACGGCCCCACGCCGATGCGGGTGCTGAACTACGGACTCCGCAAGGAGTTCGCCGACCGCTACGACCTCGGAGAGCTGCTGCGCGCGAACCGGCTGACCGGAGAGCAGATCGCGGAGGACGTGCTGCGCATCGTGCGATAGCGCGGGGTGCGACCCGATACGACGAACCCGGCGGACCGCAAAGGTCCGCCGGGTTTCGCTTGCCCTTCCCGCCCGGGGACTTCCGTACGGCATCGGCAGACGGCGGCGGGAACGCCGGTCACATGCGGTTCGCGAGGTCCTTGACCAGTTCGCCGTCGAACAGGTGCAGCACGCGGTGCGCGAAGGTCGAATCGTACTGCGAGTGGGTCACCATGATAACCGTCGTGCCCTCGCGGTTGAGCTCCGAGAGCAGTTCCATCACCTCGCGGCCGTTCTTCGAATCGAGGTTGCCCGTAGGCTCGTCGGCCAGGATCAGCTTGGGATTCGACACCACGGCGCGGGCGATGGCCACGCGCTGCTGCTGACCGCCCGAAAGCTGCTGCGGAAAGTGCTCGGCACGGTGCGAAATGTTCATGCGGCCCAGGATCTCGTTCACGCGGCGCTTGCGCTCGGCGGCCTTCACGCGCATGTAGATCAGCGGCAGCTCGACGTTCTCGAAGACGTTCAGCTCGTCGATCAGGTTGAACGACTGGAAGACGAAGCCGATATTGCCCTTGCGGAACTTCGTGCGGTCCCTCTCCCGGAAGGCGGCGACCTCCTGCCCCAGCAGGGAGTAGCTCCCGGAAGTGGGATTGTCCAGCAGGCCCAGAATATTGAGCAGCGTGGACTTGCCGCATCCCGAAGGCCCCATGACGGCGACGAACTCGCCCTCGTCCACGTCGAACGACACGCCGTTCAGGGCGATGGTTTCGATCTCCTCGGTCCGGAAGACCTTGCGGAGGTTCTCGACTTTCAGCATTGACATGACTAAATGTTTTTTAAGATTAATGAATCGTTGTCGGTTTCGGTATCATTCGGACTTGACCGAATCGGCGGGATTCTCCGAGGCGGCGCGCCACGAACGGACGGTGACCGTCAGCACCGTCACGGCCAGCACGGCCAGCAACGCCGCAGCGAAGACCCACCAGTGCATCGGCACACGGTAGGCGAACGTCGAGAGCCACCGCGAGACGGCCCACGCGCTCAGCGGAGCCGCCACGGCGAAGCAGACGAGCACCATCGCGGCGTAACGCCGGTTGAACATGCGGAGCACCTCGCCCGTCGTGGCGCCCATCACCTTCCGGATGGCGATCTCCCGCCGCCGGCGCTGCGTCTCGAAGAGCACGATCCCGAAGACGCCCATCAGCGCGATGACCACGGACAGCAGCGTGAACAGCCCGACCACGGTCGAGAGACGACGCTCCTTGCCGTACTCGGCCCCCAGCTCCTCCCCGAAGGTGCGGACCTGCAACTCGCCCGGCGTCAGGCGCGGGTCCGTCTCGACGATGCAGCGGCGAATCCACTCGGTCACCGAAGCGATGTCGGCATCCGGCGCATGGCGGACGTAGAGCACCCGTGCCGAACGGCCGCCCGAGAGCTGCGACATCTCCTCGGGCAGGACGTAGAAGACGAAGGGCGCGACACCATACTGCAAAGGCTTGAAATTGAAGTCGGCGCAGAAACCCACGATGGGGTCGTCGTCGCAGAAGCCGCCGATCGGATCGCCCAGATGCAGGTCGAACTCGCGGCGTGCCGCCTCGTTGCAGATCAGCGAGCCG
The DNA here is from genome assembly GCF_018101075.1 of Alistipes sp. Marseille-P2263. Classification (NCBI taxonomy): domain Bacteria; kingdom Pseudomonadati; phylum Bacteroidota; class Bacteroidia; order Bacteroidales; family Rikenellaceae; genus Alistipes; species Alistipes sp. Marseille-P2263. The sequence goes on along the minus strand of NZ_JAGQEJ010000007.1, from coordinate 40,723 downwards.
ACCGGCTTGCGGTCGTCGGAATCGAGGAAGTCGCGGCCGTCGGTGACGGGAATGCCCATCATGCGGAGGAAGTTCCACTTCACGATATAGGCCTGGAAGCTGACCTGCCTGCCCTTGAACTCCCGGCTCCAGCCCATGCGGCTCACATTGACCAGCCGTCCCTCGGCCCCCGTGACGTCGAGGATGCGGGGATCGGAGAGAAGCCTGTCGCGCAGGACGTCGTAACTCCTGGCGGCGGTATTGGACAACCGGACGGCCACGAGGTCGCGCTTGTCGAATCCCATGTCGTGATTCATCATGTAATCGTGTTGCAGACGGATGAAGCCCGTGGCGACGATCAGCCCGACGGCGATCGTGAACTGGACCCCCAGCAGCACCGTGCGCAGCAAACGCCCGCCCGCGGTCCCCGAGAAGGAGCCCTTGACGACCAGCGCCGGAGCGAACGAGGTGATGTACCACGCCGGATAGAGGCTCGCGGACAACGCCATGACCAGCGCCACGGCGACGACGGCGGCCACGACCGGCAGGTTCTCCGAAAGAGCGAGCGACGCGGAGATGTAGCTGGCGAACTCCGTACCCTTGACGAAGAAGGCCAGATACCATGCCGCGAAAAGCGAAACGACCACCAGCCCGACAGCCTCGAAGACGAAACCGAAACGCAGCGAGGAGGCGGACGCGCCGAAGACCTTGAAGGTATTGACCGTGCGGATGCGGACGGGAACCAGCGCGAAGAAGAAGTTCACGAAGTTGATGAAGGCGAGCACGATCACCAGCAGGGCGATGCCCAGCAGCGTCCAGGTCGTCGCCTCGGACCCCTGGGCGCACGGCACGCGGGCATCGGTCTCGAAGTAGAGCTGCGGAAGGGACGAAAGCCGGACGGGCAGCTCGTCCGAGGTATATCCGCCGTCCGCGGCCGCTTCGGCGTTCATTTCGCGGCGCACCCCGTCCCAGAAGGCGACGAACTGCCCGGGATCGGTCCCGGGGCGCAGCTTGACGAAATAGTTGAAACTCCACTCCGACGGATCGTCGAGACACCTGTCGCCCAGATCGTAGGCGACCTCGCACTCCGCGAGCAGCGAATTGTCGGGAAAATCCTCGAAGACGGCCACGATCTCCCGGGCGTTCTCCGGCGAAGGATTCTCGGTATCTACCCAAAGCATGTCGCCCACGCCGACGTCCAGCCGTTCGGCCGTCCGGCGGGAGACGATGACGCTGCCGGAACGGGCCATGTCGTACACGTCGCCCTCGACGGAGCGGAACGAGAAGACGTCGAGCAGCGGCACGGAGATCGCGCCCGCGGAGACCGCGAACTTGTCGTAGCCCATCCGCGAGGCGTTCTGCCGCCAAACCAGACCGGAACCGAAGCCGCCCCACGAGCAGCCTCCCGCCTCGACGCCGGAAGCCGAGGCGATGACCCGTTCGGAAACGGGCCGGTTGATCCACGACTGCCACGAGCCGGGTTCGTACCAACTCTGCAACTCGACGAGGTAGATGCGGTCGGCATCGGGAATCGACCGGTTGTAGGTCAGCTCCCAGCGCACCTGGACCAGAATGATGTAGAAAGCCGTGAAGGCCAGCGTCAGGCCGACGATATTCAGCAGCGACGAGGCCTTGTAACGGCGCAGCATCGTCAGAAAGTTTCTGAAAGCGATTTTCATGGGTTATTCGGTTTTGACGGAATCGACGGGATTTTCGCCGGCCGTGCGCCAGGAGCGGACGGTGACGGTGAGGACGGTAATCGCGAGCACGATCGCAAGGGCCGCGAAGAAGACCCACGCACTCAGCGGCACGGCATCGACGAAGCCGCGGAGCCAGACCGAGACGCCGTACCGGGCCAGCGGCGCGGCGACGAGGAAACTCGCGAGGACGATCCGCACGAAACGCAGGTTGAACATGCGGAGAACCGAAGCCGACGTAGCGCCGCAGACCTTGCGAATGCCGATCTCCTTGCGGCGGTGCTGGGTCTCGAACAACACCAGCCCGAAGACGCCCATCAGCGAGACGAAGATCGCCAGCGCGGAGAACGCCGAGACGAGCACGCCGGCGCGGAAATCCTTGCGGTAGAGGGTATCGACCGCCGTATCGAGGAACTCGATGTCGGGTTCGAGCGGCGTGACGGAGTGCAGCGACCTGCGGATGTGCTCTACAGCCGCGGAGAGGTCCGCTCCGGGAGCGATGCGGATATAGCAATAGGAGAGCGGAAGCGTCCACCCCACGGTCCCCGGGACGAAGAGCGCGAAGGGATCCTCGGCCCGGTGGCGGGAGTAGGCGCGGAAGCCGTCGGGCAGGAACCCCGCGATCTCGCCCCAGCCCGAAACATGGCGTGTCTCCGAAATGCAGTCGCCGGGGCGCATGTCCCACCTGCGGCGGGCCGTCTGGTTGAAAATATAGGTTCCCTGCTCGCGCAGCGGATCGGCGTCGGAGAAGTCCCTTCCCTCGGAGGGCCGGACGCCCAGTACGCGCAGGAATTCGGGTGTCACGACGAGCACCCGGAAAGAGATGTCGCCCAGGTCCCGGTAGGGGCGCGCCCAGCCGGAGAAGTTCTCCTCGGCGCCGAACCGCTGGAAGGCGAAGGCCACCTCCTCGATCTCGGCGCGGGACTTCAGCGCTCCGACCAGCGCGTCGCGCCGCTCGAGCGCCCCGGACGTCAGACTGACCACGACGACGCGGTTCCGGTCGTACCCCGTGGGGTAGCGGCGCAGGTAGCGGTTCTGAAGGCCGACGAAAAGCGCGGCGACGATCAGCCCGATCGAAATGACGTACTGCACGCCGACGAGCGCCATGCGGTAACGGCGGCCCGCCGCGGAGTGAGAGAACGTCCCCCGGACGGCCAGCACGGGACGGAAGGAGGTCATGTAGAAGGCGGGATACAGCCCGGCGACGAGCCCCACGCCCAGCGCGACCAGCGCGCACCACCCCACGAGCGGCCGGTTCGCCGCGAAGGACATGTCGGCATCGACATACCCGGCGAAGGGCGTGCCGGCCAGACAGCCGACGAGGCAGAGCGCCGCGAGGTAGGCGGCAAACGCGACGGCGACGGACTCGGCCAGCAGCGAGAGGCGCAGCGACGGGACGCCGGCGCCCAGAATCTTCTGCAAATTGATGAGTTTCATCCGCACGGGGGCCAGCGCCGAGGCGAAATTGACGAAGTTGATCGAGGCGATGACGATGACCAGCACGGCGACGGCCAGCAGGATGTCGGTCATCCGGCGGTTGCCCTTGGTCGGGAAGTCGTAGAGGATGTCGCGGGCGAAGTAGATGTCGCGGACGCAGGTCAGCCGCACGCCGACCTCCTCCGAGCCGTAAAAGGCACGGATGCGGCGGTTCATCTCCGCGGCGACCTCGTCATGCGAGGCCGGCGAATCGAGGCGGATGAAACACATGTAGTTGTGGGACGACCGGAAGGGCTCGAAATCGGAATCGGAGCCGCCCCGGCAGATCCAGTTCGGGAAGACCGAATTGGCAGGCAGGTCCGCATATACGCCGCAGACCGTGCAGGTCTCCCCGCCGATCCGGACGATCCGCCCCACGGCCGGTTCGTCGCCGAACATGCGCCGCGCCAGCGACCGGGGCAGCAGCAGCCCCGCGGAGGTGTTCAGTCCGGCGGCGTCGCCTTCGGTGAGACGCAGCCCCAGAACACGCACGAAGGAGGAATTGCACCGCTTCACCGTCTCGCGGAAGAGCCTGCGCTCGCCGTTCGGCTCGGGGACCTCCAGCTCCAGCCCGGGGCCCAGCATCTCCAGCGCCGAAGCCGCCTCGATATGGGCCGAGGAGCCTGCCAGGTCGGAAATCAGCGGATAGTTCAGCATCGTGAACCAGGAGTCGGCCAGCTCCGGAGAGCGCATCTCGACCCGGAAGATCCGTTCGGAGCCGGGGTGACACGTATCGAACCCGTATTCGAAACGCACCTCGATCAGGATGACGAGAAAGGCGGCGAAGGCCACGGCCAGACCCGCGACGTTGAGCGCGACGGCCGCAGGATAGCGGCGCAACGCCGTGAAGAGGTTTTTCAGAATGACACGCATGGCGGACGGATAAGGAGTCAGCGGTTGAGAATCAGCACGTCGTTCGCACCGTAGTTTTCATAGCCCGAAACGATCACCCGCTCGCCCGGCTCCAGGCCGTCGAGCACCTCGTAGTACTGCGGATTCTGGCGGCCGATGCGGACCGGACGCTTGAAGGCACGGTCGCCTTCGGGCGAAAGGACGTAAACCCACGCGCCGCCCGTGGTCTGGTAGAACGACCCGCGGGGAATGATGACCGCTTCGGAGGGCTGCCCCAGCTCGAGGTGCAGGTAGTAGGTCTGGCCGCTGCGGATGTTGTCCGGATGGGGTCCCCGGAAGGCGAAGTCGGCGCGGAAACGGCCGTCGCGCACCTCGGGATAGACCTTCCTGAGGCGCATCGTGAAGTTCGTGTCCTGCCGTTCGAACGAGGCGTCGAGACCCGCACGCACGCGGTCGATGTAGCTCTCGTCGATCTGCGCCTCGACCTTGTAGTCCGACAGGTCGTTCACCTGTCCGATCTTCTGCCCCGAAGTGACGGACTGTCCGAGCACGACGTCCAGCAGCCCCACCTCGCCGTCGATGGGCGACTTGACGTTCAGGTTGCCGATGCGCTCGCGGATGAGCTGCATGTTGCGTTTCATGTTGTCGAGGTTCTCCTCCATCTGCTCGATCTGCACGGAGCGGTAGAGCGAATCCTGAATCTGACGCTCGACGTTCAGCTCGCGTTTCTTGGCCGCCAGCTCGTAGTCCTCCTTCGACTGCAACCACTCCTCGCGGGCGATCAGGTCGTTGCGGTACAGCTCCTCGTTCTGGCGCCACGTGCGCCGCTTGCGCTCCACGTCGAGGTCCAACTGCACCTTGTCCAGCCGCAGGTCGAGCTTTTCCTGCTCCATCGAAATCAGCGTGTTGCGCAGGATGTTCTGCTTCTCGGCCAGTTCGGCCTCGCTGTTCAGTATCTCGAGCGTGAGCGACGTGTTGCTCAGCACCACGAGCACGTCGCCCTTGCGGACCGTCGTGCCCTCCTCGACCACGAGCCGTTCGACGACGCCCGCTTCGAGCGGGCTGAGCTGCACGGTGGTGATGGGCTGCACCTGCCCCGTGACGCGGATGTAGTCGTTGAACTCGCCGCGCACGACTTCGCCCACGGAAATCGTGCGGGCGTCGATGCGCAGCGTCGAGGAGTCGTCGCGCAGCAGCAGCCACACCACGAAGAACAGGAGCAGGGCCCCGGCCAGATAGGGAAGGCCCCGCCTGGTGAACAGGGCGCGGATGCCCTTCTTCTTTTCGATACGGATGTCCATGATATGTCGGTTGTTTTTTCGTCAGCGGATTCAGCGGATGAGGGGCTCGCCGTTGTAGTACTCCACCAGGCGGACCCGGACGATGTACTGGAGGCGGGCGCGGAGCCGTTCGGAACGGGCCTGAAGCAGCTTGTCGGCCGCCGTCTGGAGGTCGAGGGCCGAGACCATGCCCCGTTCGTACTTGCCGGCGACGGCGTCGTAGGCCAACTGCGCGGCGTCGGACTTCTTCGACGCCTGCACGAACTCCTTGCCGTAGCCGAGCATCTGCTGGTAGGCCTGCGCGATCTCGCTCTGCAGGGCGCGGAGCGTCTCGACGCGGCGCAGCTCGGCGATGCGCCAGTTGTTGCGGGCGCGGTTCAGGCTCGTGCGGCGCGACAGCCCGCCGAAGATCGGGATGCTGAGCTGCGCGGAGAAGTAGTAGCCGCGGTTGTCGCGGAACTGCGCCGGAAAGGCGGCGTACTGCGTGCGGTCGTCGAGGTTCATGAAGAAATTGGTCGAATAGCCGCCGCCCACGGAGATCGAGGGATAGAGGTTGCCTTTGGCCACGGAGAATTGCAGACGCGAATGGCGGACGTCGTAACCGGCGGCCAGCGCCTTGGGATGGTTGTCGAGGGCGTAGGCCAACACGTCGTCGAAGGGAACCGCGCCGGCGGGAGTCCCGACGGCGATATCGGTGTCGATGACCAGCGGACGGTCCGCCGGATAGTTCATCGCCTCCGAAAGGGCGATCTCCGCGAGCGCGAGGTTGTTCTCCTGCTGGGTCACCAGGTAGTCGTCCGAAGCGCACTGCGACTCGACCTCGGCGACGTCGGCGGCGCTTTTAAGCCCCAGTTCGAGCAGCTTGCGGCTCTTGGCCAGCTCGGCGGCGCTGGTCTCGAGCTGCTCGCGGGCCAGCCGCACGCTCCCCGTATAATAGACCACGTCGAAATAGGCCTCCATGGTCCGGAGCGCGACTTCGTCGCGGGCCAGTTGCAGCTCCTCGACGCCTTGCAGACGCATCACCTTCGCGGCGCGGACGGTGTTGATCCCCGTGAGGCCCGCAAAGAGGGGCATCTGTCCCGAAGCGGAATAGGAGTTGTCGAAATTCGAGACGTCGGTGTAGGTGTTGGTCTCGGGATCGACCGAACGGCCGAAACTCGTGGAGGCGCTGACCGCACCGTTCACCGAGGGGACCAGCGCGGCGACGGAGGCGATGTAATCCTGCCGGTAGTTGCGGTTGGCGTAATCCTGCCGGCGGACGGCGGGACTGTGTTCGACGGCATAGCGCATGCAGGCGTCGAGCGTCATCGGGGCGGAAGATTCCGGGGCGGACACGGTGTCGGGGACCGGCGCGGCGGCGGGTGCGGCGACGGAATCAGAACCGGGGGCGGACACGGACACCGTATCCGTGACGGACGGAAAGGAGCGCGCGTTCCCCGCCGCCCCGGAAAGAGCGGGAAGCGGAGAGGCTACGACTCCGGCGGAGATACCGGCGGACGGTCCGGCCGCGAAGGCGGCGGATGTCCGTAAAGCGGGTGTCCATAAAATAGACGCCAGGGCGATCAAAACCGTTCGTTTCATGCGGATTTTCAACTGTTCTCTCTTTGCCCGCAACACTTGCCAACCCGATGCCAAACCGGATAGACGGATGAACGACAGGCGGTTGCATTTCACGCCCGCTGTCCGGAATGTAAAATATTTTTACACTTGCGTAAAAAATCTGGACACCGGAGGTGCGTTTTCCGGCTGAAATAACTAATTTTATCCTCGAAAAGAGGCGTACAAAGGGATTTTTCCGCATACGGAAGCATCGCCGGACACGGCGGAGACGACACCAAACGACCGAAAAACATGGCAAAAGAGGGAACACTGCTCGTCGTGGACGACAACCGCAGCATCCTCGCGGCACTACAGTTGCTGATGGGGAACTACTTCGCACGCGTGCTGACGCTGCCGACGCCCAACCGGCTGGCGACGCTGCTGCGCGAGGAGCCGATAGACGTCGTGCTGCTCGACATGAACTTCACGGCGGGAATCAACACCGGCAACGAGGGCATCTACTGGCTGCGGGAAATTCACCGCACGCGGCCCGACGTCAAGGTGGTGCTCTTCACGGCCTACGCCGACATCGACCTGGCGGTGCGGGCCATGCGCGACGGGGCGGTGGATTTCGTGGTCAAGCCGTGGGACAACGAACGCCTCGTGGCGGCGCTGCGCAACGCCTACAACCTCGCCCGCTCGCAGCGCGAAGTGAAGCAGCTCAAGGAGATCAAACGCGAGCTGAAACAGGAGGAGCCCATGTTCTGGGGCGGCAGCCCGGCGATGGCGCGCATCCGCGAGATCGTGGAGAAGGTCGCGGCGACGGACGCCAACATCCTCATCACGGGCGAGAACGGCACGGGCAAGGAGATGCTCGCGCGCGAGATACACAACCGCTCGGCGCGCCGGCGGGAACTGATGGTTCCGGTGGACATGGGCGCCGTGCCCGAAACGCTGTTCGAAAGCGAGCTGTTCGGCCACGTGAAGGGAGCCTTCACCGACGCCCGGACGGACCGCGCGGGCAAATTCGAGGTGGCCGACCGCGGCACGCTCTTCCTCGACGAGATCGGCAACCTGCCGCCCCGCCTGCAATCGAAACTCCTGACGGCGATCCAGAGCGGACGGATCGTCCGCCTGGGCAGCAACACGCCCGTGAAGGTGGACATCCGCCTCATATCGGCCACGAACCGCGACCTGTTCGGCATGGTGGCCGACGGAGAGTTCCGCGAAGACCTCCTCTACCGCATCAACACCATCCACATCGACCTGCCGCCGCTCCGCCAGCGGCGCGAGGACATCCTGCCGCTGGCCGAAAAGTTCCTCGGACGCTACGCCGCGAAGTACAACAAGCCGATCGAGGGGTTCGACGAAGCCGCCGTGCGCGAGATGCACGACTACCCGTGGGCGGGGAACATCCGCGAGTTGCAGCACACCGTGGAGAAGGCGGTCATCCTCTGCGACGGACGCACGATCGCCCCCGCCACGCTGCTGCTGCGCCCGGCCCCTGCGGAGACATCGCCGAAAACGGGATTCTCGACACTCGAAGAGATGGAGCGGGCGATGATCGCCGAGGCCGTGGCCCGCTGCGGCGGCAACCTCACGGAGGTGGCGCGCCAGTTGGGCATCACGCGCCAGACGCTCTACAACAAGATCAAACGCTACGGACTATGAAACGGCACGAAGGCATCGCGTACGGACCCGTGGCGGGGTACGCCGCCCTGCTCTCCGGATCGGCCGCGGCGCTGGGCTGGGCGGTGACCAGCCCGTGGTATCCGCTGGCGATTCTCTTCGTGCCGCTCCTGCTGCTGGCGCTCTACCGCCTGCTGCGCCTCTACGGCAGTTCGATCCGCCGCGTGACGTTCATGTTCAATGCCGTGGACAACGACGACCTGACCTTCCGCTTCAACGACGATCCCTCGAAGGTGGACAGCGCGATGCTCAACGCGGCGCTCAACCGCATCAAGGAGATTCTCCTCCGCGCGAAGATGCGGGCCGAGGAGCGCGAACGCTACTACCAGCTCATCATGGAGTGCGCGCAGACGGGGCTCATCACGATCAACGACACGGGAAGCGTCTATCAGGCCAACGGCGAGGCGCTGCGCATCTTCGGCATGCAGCGCATGACCCATATCCGGCAACTGGAGACCTCCGCTCCGGAGGCCTGCCGGGCACTCGCGGCGATCCGCCCCGGGGAGAAGCTCCGCGTGACGTGCGTCACGGAGAGCGGAGAGATGGCGCTGACGCTCGGCTGCTCGGAAATCGTGCTCGAGAAACAGCGGCTGCGGGTGGTCACCGTGGGCGACATCAACAGCGAACTGAACGAAATGCAGATCGAGTCGTGGAGCAAACTGACGCGGATTCTGACACACGAAATCATGAACTCGCTCGCGCCGGTCACCTCGCTCAGCGACACGCTGCTCCACCTCGGGAGGCCGCTCGACCGGGACGTGGAGCAGGGGCTCGATACGATCTCGGCGACGAGCCGGCGACTCATGGCCTTCGTCGAGAGCTTCCGCCGCTTCACGCGGATCCCCGAACCGCAGAAGGAGCCGTTCGAGGTGCGGGAGCTGGTGCGGCAGGCGGTGGCGCTGACCGCGGCCGAGGGCGGAGGAATCGAGATCGCGACGGACATCGAACCGCAGGAGACACTCATCTACGCCGACAAGGCACTGATGGGACAGGTGGCGGTCAATCTGCTCAAGAACGCCCGCGAGGCGGTGGGCGGCAGGCCCGGAGGACGCATCGAAATCAGGGCGCGCATAGACGCCGCCGAACACGTCGTGATCGAAATAAGCAACAACGGCGGGGCGATCCCCGCCGAAGTGACCGAAAATATCTTCACGCCCTTCTTTTCGACCAAGACCGACGGCTCGGGCATCGGACTGAGCGTCTCGCGCCGCATCATGCAACTGCACGGAGGCTCGCTGCGCCTGACGGCCAACACCGACAGCCGGGTGACCTTCACGCTGCGGATCGGATAGCCTCAGCGCGGCATCGGAAACGACAGCGTCCGCGCATCGAGGTAGGAGTCGGGGAACGCGCCCCAGTTCCACGCCTGGCCGTTCGAGAGCGTGATGTGCGGAATCAGCCGCAACGAATTGTTCTCGGTGACCCGCACCTTCGAAGGAAGGTTGTTCATCGGAACGAGCACGAGCGAGGTCATGGAGACGGCGGGCTGGATTTCGAGCGGCTCCATCGTCTCGTAGTCGGGACGCCAGTAGCGCATGTGCGTCATCGAATCGGGGTATTCCAATTCCCGGAGCCGGGTCGAATCGGGACGTTCGCGCCGCAACTCGGGCGGCTGCTGGGCCGGAGCGGTCAGCGCTGCGGCGAGCGCAAGGACCGCAAGCAACATCTTTCTCATAATCGCCTCCTTTGCCTTTTTATTTCAAACGTCAGAATACCTCTTTTAGTATGCGGACCGACTGCACGGCGCTGATGGCGTCGAGGTGGTAGCCGAAATAGACGAGCATGGCGTTCAGAAAGTCCGAACGCTGCGCACGGTTGAGCGGAATCGTCCCCAGACGGCGCACGTCGCAGTGCAGCAGCTCGTCGAGCAGGCGGGCGCACTCCTGCGACATGACCCCTGGATGCGACGGGCGCACGGACGCGTACTCGCCCTCGCGGATGTCGAACCAGGCGCCGGGCGTGTAGTCGTTGCCCGGACGGTAGCCCAGCAGACGGCTCAGGTTGGCCAGAAACCAGAGGTGGAAGTTCGCCACCCCCTCCCGCATCGCGTCGAGCGCCCCGACCGAGTTCCAGACGAAGGTGAAGAGCGGCTCGTTCGGCTCGCACTCCCGGACCAGGCGGTACAGCACCTCGGCCATGAAGAGCGCCATGGTCGATTTGCGGACGTCGAACGGCAGACTTTGCAGCGCGAAGCCCGCACGGACCTCGCGGAAGCGGTGCATCTCCTGCCGCGGGGACTCCAACCCCTCGAACTCGACGGGAAAGACGGGCTGGAACAGCGCCAGCTTCGAACCCCGGCCGCTGCGGCTGCGGACCCCCTGGACCATGTAGCTGCGCCGTCCCCCGACGTCGGTGAGCAGATAGACGACCATCGACGAGTCGCCGTATTTGAGCGTATGCAGCACGATGCCGCGCCCCTTGTAGGTCTTCACGATCGGAAAAGCGGAATCGGTTACGGCCGCCGGACGTGCGCCAGCATCCACCCGTCGCGGGAGGCGCTCCCGGCGAGCGTCAGCCCCTCGCGCGCGGCAGCGCCGGCGATCGCCGGAAGATCGGCCTCGAGAAAACCGCTCATCACCAGATCGCCTCCGGCGGCGAGCGCCGCGGCATAGGCCGGCATGTCGGCCGCGAGGATGTTGCGGTTGATGTTCGCCAGAATGAAGTCGTAACGCCGTCCGGCGATGCGCCGCACGTCGCCCAGCATCGGAGAGACACGGTCCGCGACGCCGTTGGCGGCGACATTCTCGCGGCAGTTCGCATCGGCCCAGTCGTCGATGTCCACGGCATCCACGTGCGCGGCGCCGCACTTCGCGGCGACGATCGCCAGCACGCCCGTACCGCTGCCCATGTCGAGCCCCGTGCGGCCCGCCACCCCGAGGTCCAGCACGGCGCGGGCCATGAGCCACGTGGTCGCGTGATGGCCCGTGCCGAAAGACATTTTGGGCATGAGGACCACCTCCGTCTCCCCGGCCGGGGCCGGTTCGTGGAAAGGCGCCCGGATGCGCAGGCGCCCCTCGACGTCCACCGGAGGGAAATTACTCTCCCACAAGGCATTCCAGTTCTGCGTCTCGATGACGACATAGCGCCCCGGAGTCCCGTAGCGCGCCAGCAGGGCATCCACCCCGTCCTTGCAGTCGGCCAGCGCTTCCCGCCGGATGTAAGCCTTCAGCACGCCGCCCTCCGTCTCGAAACTCTCGAACGGAAAGTCGGCCAGTTCGGCCGTCAGAATCTCGGCCTGTCCGTCGTCCGCACAGGGGACGTTGAGCACGGTGTAATCCATAAAAATTATGATTATGTAAAATTTTCGTACCTTCGCACGGACAAAGTTAACGATATTCTCCGAATCGGACCGGGCGAAATGGCAGAAAATACGAAAAAGTGGGAAGAGACCGGACGGCGTTACCGCACCTACATAAAACTGGAAAAACGGTTGTCGGCGAACACCGTGGAGTCGTACATGCGCGACCTGAGACAGTTCGAGCACTTCATCCTGCGCATGTACGACGTCGCGCCGGCCAAGGTCGAGGAGCCGATGATCCGGCGCTACATGGCCTGGCTCTACGACCGGGGGCGCGAAAAGACCTCGCAGGCACGGGCGCTGAGCGGCGTAAGGAGCTTCTTCAACTTCCTCATGCTGAACGACCGGATCGAGTCGTCGCCGGCGGAGTTCGTCCCCGCGCCCAAGTTCGGACGGCAGCTTCCCGACGTGCTCACGACCGACGAAATCGACCGCATCGTCGCCGCGGCGGACGCCCCGACGACCAAGGGACTGCGCGACAGCGCCATGCTGGAGACCCTCTATTCGTGCGGACTGCGCGTCTCGGAGCTCACGTCGCTGCGGATGCAGGACCTCTTCTTCGGCGAGGGATATATCCGCGTGACCGGCAAGGGCGACAAACAGCGGCTCGTGCCGATCAGCGCCGCGGCGCGGGACCGCATCCAGCTCTACCTCGAAAAGCGCCGCGCCGCGCGGACCGGCGAGGAGACGCTCTTCCTGAACAACCGCGGCGGGCGGCTGACGCGGGTGATGATCTTCACGATCCTGAAGGAGGCTGCCCGGCGGGCGGGAATCGACAAGCGGATCTCGCCCCACACGTTCCGCCACTCGTTCGCCACGCACCTGCTCGAAGGGGGCGCCAGCATCCGGCAGGTGCAGGAGATGCTGGGGCACGAAAGCATCCTGACGACCGAAATCTACACGCACCTCGACAACAGCCGCCTGCGGCAGACGGTGGAGGAACACCTTCCGATCTGACCGCAGGGGAAAAGGGCAAAAGAAGGACGGAAAAAGAGAAGACGGCGGGACGCGGACGGAAAAATCTGAAAAAGAGAGGCGACGAACGGCCGGATGAGAAAAGCCGGAAAAAGCGGAGCCGGAGGGAGGCCGACGGACCGCCGGAACGGCAAAAGGAAACCGGACGGAACGGGCGATCCGGAAAGCGTCCGGCACAGGACGGAGCCGGAAAGAGACCGGAGAGACGGAGCCGAGCGGACAGACCAAACGGAGAGGGGCGGCACGGAAACGGCCCGGGAGGAGAAACGGGCGGACGGAACGCTACAACCGCCGGATCCGCGACTGCGCCGTGAGCCGCAGCGTATCGTAGTCGAGACCCGAAATCACGACCAGCACGCCGTCCGAACGCACGAGACCGGGCAACTGTTCGGAAAGGGAGGCGGAGGCGGCGCGGAGGCGTTCGAAAACGGCGCGGCAGTCGGACGGGAAGCCGGGGACGAGCAGTCCGGCGTAGAACTCCGTGGCGGGGAGCCGGTCGGGTTCGCCGCAACTGCGGACCGAAAGGATGCGGCCCCCCTCCGCGACCTCCACGAGCGGATCGCGGACGATGCCCCGGGGCGTCCAGAGCCGGTTAGAGGCTATCCGCCGGCATGGCTGCGCGGAAGAATTCATCGGCGAAGATACGGACATTCAACTGGCTGTCGTAGAGCCGCTCCACCGCTTCGGCGGCGGGCGGCGTATGGTCGATGCGGATCCGGCTGACTGTCATGGAAGGCCGCTCGGGACGGCCGTAGAACCCCAGCAGATCGACGTGCAGGCGGCGGTGGACGGTATCGGCGGTCAGCGTGCGCGTGAAGGTCTCCTCGCGGTTGCGGCGGAGACTCGTCGTATAGACGCCCGCCCGCGAACCGTCCTCCTTCTCCAGCCACACCGTCGCCTTCACGCCCCGCCGGTTGCGGTCGAGCGAGTCGATCAGGTAATGCGCCGTGATGCGGTACTCGCCCGGCTCGACGTCGATCGAGAAGGTCAGCCGCGCCGTGTCGCGCAGCGAGCCGACGCGAAGCAGCGAATCGGCGAACACGGTGCGCGTGAAGGTCCGGCAGGCCACGTTGTCGATCGTATCGAGGATGGCCACCCGGCGGTTATAGACCTTCCCTTCGGCTTCGAGCAGGTCGATGGCCCGCTCGACGACGTCGCTCAGGCGGGCGCTCTTGCGCTTCGAGAAGTTGCCGATCGTATAGTGCACGTCGTCGGTCGTATAGCCGTAACGGGCGAAGATCGGCTCGTAGATACGCAGCGAGTCGGTCGGGATGCGCTCCTCGGAAATATAGGCGTTGGAGAGGAATGCGTCGCGGAAGATCATCGCCAGCGTCTCGTCGGGAATGATCGTATGGCGGGCGCAGGCCGCGGCGAGCAGCCCCAGAAGCGCCAGAAGCGCCGTGCGGAGAGGTCGTTTCATCATCGTTTTCCGTTTTTTATCATGCCCCGCACCGTGATGCCGGTCAGCAGCAGCGCGACGGCGGCGAAGGCCGCCAGCACGGCCGCGAGGTCCGCAGGGCGGAACTCCACGGGGTAACTCTTCGTAAGAAAGGTTTCGGCGGGAATCTCGATCAGACCGAAATGCTGCTGCACGAGGCTCGCGCCCACGCCGAGCACGACACCGGCGGCGGCCCCCAGGGCGCAGATCAGCAGCCCTTCGGCGCGGAACACGGACCGCACCAGCCCCAGATCGGCCCCCAGGGCGCGGAGCGTGGCGATGTCGTCCCGCTTCTCGACGATCAGCATGGCCAGCGCCCCCACCACCGAGAAGGAGGCCACGACGAGCACCAGCAGGGCGATGAAGAAGATGCCCCACTTCTCGTAGGTCATGATGCGGTAGAACGAGGCGCGCAGCTCATCGCGCGTGCGGACGCGGAATCCGTCGCCCGCCTCCTCCGCCACGGCCCGGCGGACCCGCTCCGCATCCGCCCCGGGAGCGAGCCGGACGACCAGCGAGGAAACGCGGTCCGGGTAGTTGAAAAGGCGCTGCGCCAGCTCCAGCGAGGTGAGGACATAGCTCTGCTCGGTCTCCAGGTCGAGGGAGAAGATCCCGCCCACCGGGACCGTGCGGCGCGTGTAGTTCTCGATCGGCAGCAGCGAGGAGAACGATCCCCGACGGACGGCGTAGAGCGCCACGTCGGCATCGGCGAGCGACCGGACGCCCAGCGTCCAGGCCATCGCCTGCCCGACCACGAGGTAATTCCGGTCGCCCTCGCGGACCCGCCACGCGCCCGTCACGACGGCGTCGGAGAGCGGGAAGACCGCCCCGTAGGCGTCGTCCACACCCCGCACGACGGCGGTGGCCTGTCGTCCGCCGCGCTCGAGCAGCGCACTCTGCTCCAGCAGGAAGGAGACGGCCCCGACACCCGGGATGCGGGCCAGCGCGGCCGTATCGACCGCCCCGGCGGGGAAGGTCCGGCCCTGCCGCGGGGTGATGCTCAGGTCGGGATCGAAGGCCGAATACATGGAGCGTACGAGCGACTCGAAACCGTTGAAGACCGACAGCAGGACGATCATCGCAGCGACAGGCATCGCAACGGCCGCGACGCTCAGTCCCGAAATCAGATTGACCACCGACCGGGAGTGAGGCGAAAAGAGATAGCGGCGAGCGAAGAGGCGTGCGAGCATGGGCTGGAGCGGTTACGGCCGGAAGCGGCGGAACGGGTTGCGGCGGACGGCAGGCATCCTATTTCAACGCCTGTTCGATATGCTCGATGTATTCGAGCGAATCGTCGAGGAAAAACTGGATTTCGGGGACGTTCTTCAACTGGTTGCGGATGCGCTGGCCCAAAGCCCGGCGGATGAACCAGTTCTGCTGTTCGAGGGTCTTCATCATCCCGGCGCTGCGCTCGAAGGGGAAGACGCTGACATAGATTTTGGCGTATCCGAAGTCGGGCGACACGCGCACGGCCGTAACCGTGACGAGCGACCCGCGGACGACGGCCGCACCCTCCTTCTGGAAGATTTCGGCCACGTCCTTCTGAATCTGTTTGGCGATTTTCTGCTGACGGGTGGTTTCCATAGCTGTCTCGATTTACAATTCGTATTTGAACACTTCGCGGTTCTTCGACCGTTTGGGCCGCGGTTTCCAGGTCTCGAAGCCCTCCTTGTTGAAGCGGTAGTTGAGCCCCACGGAGATCGTCAGGTTGTCGAGCGGCGACCGCATCGGCGTCGCCGGGAAGGGATTCTCCGGACCGTCGATGCCGCCGTCGGCATAGCGGTTGCGGTTGCGCACGATGTCCGAATAGCCGAAGTAGTAGCGCACGCGGAAGTTCAGTTCGTAGCGGCGGATCAGGAAGGCGATGCCGCCGCCGCCGGCCAATCCGTAGCCCCACCGGCTGTCGCGCGGCGTCTTGAAGCGGTAGTCGCCCCGCCAGTCCGCTTCGCCCCGCCGCTTCGCCTGCTCGTTCTCGTAGGTGGAGGAAAGGTTGTAGGAGAAGGTGGCCGCGGCCTCGAAATAGACTCGCACATGGTTGCGGATCATGTAGAAATGCGGCTGCCAGACGACCGGCATCACGAGCGTATTGACATGGCGCGTGTAGTAGAGGTAGTCCTTCTTCTCCTCGACCTGCGAGGAGTTGGTCGCGAAGGAGAATCCCGACTGCTGAAATTCGAGGTCCACGCCGAAGCCCCCCACGAAACGCTGGCGGCCGTAGTAGCGCCACGTGAGGCCGCCGCTGTACATGCCCCACAGGGCGCGCATCTCCTGCTGGGGCTGGAAACGGCCGTTGGCCATGCCGTAGCCCGCGATGAAGCCCAGCGTATGCTGCGCCGAAGCGCCGTTCCAGGCCAGAAGCGCCGGCAGCACCGACGCCGCCGCAAGAATATATCGTCTCAGTGTCATCCTATCTGAACGTGTTGAACATGCTGCCCGCGGAGTTGAAGTTCGCGTTCGAATTGTTCTGCTGACGGTTTCTGTCGTCGCGCTTCGGGCCCTCCTTGGCGCGCTTCTCCGCCTCGCGCCGCTGCCGCTGCGCCTCGCGCTCGTCCAGCAGGCGCGAAAGCGACTGCATCGTGACGGGGGCGAAGATCCGGTTCATGTCCATCGTGAACTCGATCTCCCAGTTGGTTTTCGTGGCGAAGGTGTCCTCGCCCTCCGCATTGACGAAGAATTCGGCCCGCTCGGGCTGGCGGCGCTCCACCAGATTGCCCGAGTCCCATTTGCCGTTGCCGTTGCGGTCCTCGATGATGCGGAACTTGATGTCGCCGGCCGGGACGTAGTTGAACCGGATGTCGCCCGTCCCGACGTTGCGCTTCTCCTGCTTGAGGGAGTTGTTGCCGTCGAGCAGTTGTACGATGTACTTCGTGCCGTCGTCGCGCCCCACGACATGAATCTTCACCGTGGCGAACTTCTCGGGATCGAAGACCGTGTACTTGCCGATGATCGAATCGTTCGAGAAACCCGCGACGTCGGTGATGGCCCCGGCGGGAATGGTCAGCGTATATTCGCCCCCGAGTTTCCAGGGGGCGGAAATGTGCCAGCGGAGCAACTGCGCCGTGTCGGGGCGCATGTGCACGGGAACGTCCTCGATCGACTGGTCCCCGGCCGTGAAGGTCAGCAGCAGCGCCGCCGAATCGAGCCGTGCGAGAGGATAGTCGAAATCGACGGTCAGGTGCTCCTCGGGGTTGATCTCGCCCGAAAGCGGGAGTTTGAAGGCGAAGGGATTCTCCTTCTCGGGTTCGGTCCACTCCTCGCCCGCCGCCTCGGCCTTGCGGCGTTCGCGTTCGAGGCGCTCGCGCTCGCGCTCCTGCTCCTTGGTCTCGATCAGCCGCCACGGGAGTTTCAAATCCTCGGTGACCTCCTGCAGGCGATTGACCGTGTCGTGCTTGAAGTAGGTGATCGTGCCCTTGATCGTGTCGGGAAGCGACGCCGAAGGGACGTTGAACCACAGTGCGATCGTATCGCGCCCCTCGGTCTGCGGGTCCACGATCACCCGGTCCTCGGGAATGCTGTCGAAACGCAGTGAGGTGATGCGGGGATTCGCCGCGCCGAAATAGAGCATCGCCTTGTGCTGCAGGGGCCGCTCGCTCTCGGAGAGGAGCTGGCGGCGGAACGCCTTGTCGGTGAACATGCGGAAATAGAGCTGCGGCTCGGCGGTCACATACTGGCGCAGCGAGTCGTACCAGATGGCGAAATCGGGCATCTCGGCCGGGTTGTAGGTCCCGTCGAGGAAGCCCACCTGGTCCGAACCCGGTTCGTACATCTGGTTGTCGTTCTTGTCCTCGACGGCATAGATGCGGTAGGGAATCGGCTTGAGGTTCTGCGCGATGAAGATGCCGTTCGTCTCGGCGCGGGCGATGACGGCGGGTTTGTACTTGAAAATCGTGGAGTCGTATTCCGGGACGTTCTCCACCGAGTCGGCCGGGAAGAACCAGATGAAGCTCTTCGACACGGAATCGGCCTTGTAGCTGTCGGCCGTATAGCCCGAAAAGACCATCGAGTCGATCTCGGGGCCCGTCGAGAAGACGTAGCGCATCGAATAGAGCGGGTTGCCCTCGTTGTTGTCACGGATGGCGCTGCCGAAGTTGAGCGAATAGGTCGTATTGGGCAGCAGCGTGTCGCGCAGTTGGATGACGATGCCGCGCCCGCGCTGGGTGATCGTCGGCTTCTTCTTCATCTGCGGCGAGGTGAAGAACTCCTTCTGCTGGTCCTTGATCTGGATGAACTCGTCGAACTCGATGTAGATCTTTCCGTGGTTCACCGTAGGCCGGTTCGTGGAGAAGTTGTCCGGGACCATGTTCACGATCACGGGAGGCAGCGAGTCGATCGGACCGCCCGTGGGGGTCATCATGCTCGCGCAGCGGCTCAGAAAGGCCGACGCGAAGAGCAGCGCGACGACGCCGCGCAGCAGGTTCAGGGTATGTCGTCTGCGGGTATTCATCGCCGGGCGGTATTTTGCGTCTCCTGCTCCTCCCGATCGGGATCGAGCGCCTCGTTCACGATGCGCCAGCCGTCAAGCACGTCGATCCAAACGCCCCGCCACGGCCGGAAGAGCACCTCGAACGTCGGACTTGCGCCGTCGAGGTCCACGCTCTGCTGCGAATAGGCGTAAAGGCGATTGACACGGTCCACGACCACCACCATCAGCGACTCCACGCTGACCTGCATCGAGAAGAGACCCGTCTCCTCGTCGGCATAGGCCTGGAACGAGGGCGTGGTGCGCGTGTCGTTCTCGTCGCGCTTCGAGGTGATGCGGCCCGCATAGGCGTCGTCGTAGGAGGCGATGCGCCAGGCGGTCGTATCGACGGCATAGGCATAGACCTTGAGGTTGCCGGGATCCTCGAACGGCGCGGCGGCGGCGTCCTCGGCGCTCTGCAACAACGGGCGCACGTAGGTGTCGAGCCGCTGCGGAGGCGTATAGAACTCGTTGAAGAAGCACCAGTTGCCGTCCTTGTAGGAAGTGCCCTCCTTCCACGTCTTGAAGATCAGCGTCACGTAGAGCGACGGCAGCGTCTCGACGAGCTCCTGCTCCGTGTAGGCGTAGAGCCGGTGTTCGGTATCGACGGCCAGGATCATCCGCCGCTCGGCCATCGGCAGCGACATGCGGACCCAGCCCGTCGTGCCCTCCTGCGCGTAAGGCTCCGAGGAGGCGACGGCCTGCAATTGCGCCGAAGGGTCGTCCTTCAGCGAGGCGATGCCGTTGAGCGCATCCTCGTAGGAGGCGACGGTGTAACGGGCCGTATCGGCATCGAAGGCGTAGGCCACCACCCCATCGAGCGGTTCGTAGGGATCGGTCGAAAGGGTCTGCGCGAGCGGCTTGAGCACGTATTCGGTCCTGTCGCTCGAGGTGTCCTTGAGACACCCCGCGAGGAGCGCGGCGGCAGCCAGCGGCGCGAGGATTCGGGTCGGATTCATCGTTCTCTCTTTTTTCGCAGCGCCTCGAGCATCCCGCCGACGGTCTCCCCCGTCACGGGATGGCGGCGCAGGCGCATGATTTCACACAACGGCACGAGGGCGAACTCCCGTTCGGCGAGTCGGGGATGCGGAACGGTGAGCCGCTCTTCGCGGATCACCTCGTCGTCGTAGAAAATGATGTCGATGTCGATGGGGCGCGAGGTGTATGCGGCTCCCGTGGAGGCCTTCTCCACGGCCTCGGCAGCACGGTTGCGCCCCAGGTCGCACTCGATGCGCTGCACGGCGTCGAGCACCTCGAGCGGCGAAAGGTCCGTGGTGATCTCCAGGGCCTGATTCGAGAAGCGCGCCGCCGAAGCGAAGCCCCACGGCTCGCTCTCGTAGCGGTGCGAACAGCGCAGGACTGCGCCCACGCGGGCATTGACGAGCTGCTGCGCCGCTTGCAGCGTGCGCTTCACGTCGCCTTCGTTGCCCCCCAGAAGAAGTGTCACTCGTGCCATCGTCACAGATGTTTTATCATTTTGCTCACCGAGAGCGCAAAATGGGTGAATACGATCGTCGGATTGCCGTTCTGCGCGATCTGCGCCGCGGCACTCTCGATCTCGGCGATCAGCGGCTCGATGTTCCGCGAGCCGACGAAGGGGGCGAATTTCGAGCAGAAGGCCAGTTCCTCGCCCCACAGGTAGCAGACCTCGCTCAGACCGGCGTGGAGCATGTAGCTTTCGCGCAAAAGCCGCGCCGCATCGCGCAGGAAGGAGCGCTGCTGCTCGCGCGAGAGCTGGGCGGCCTCCTCGGCCCAGCCGATCAGCTCCAGATGCCGGTCGTTGTAGCTCAGGCGCATCAGTGAGCAGAAAAGCCCGAAGTTCTCCCGCCGCGCGGCGTCGTTCTCGCCCGCCGCCAGATGTCCCAGTTCCAGCAGGTCGCCGCCCGCAAGACGCGCCATGTTGCGCGCCTGCAACGGATCCGTCACGCCGCGTTCGCGGGCCGCACGCTCCAGCACCTCGGGCGCGATGCGGGGGACGGCCACCTCCTGCGTGCGCGAAAGGATCGTCGGCAGCAGGCGGTCGGGGTGCTCGGAGACCAGGATGAAGAGCGTCCGCTCCCACGGCTCCTCGAGAATCTTGAGAATCTTGTTCGCGGCCTCCTCGTTCATCGTCTCCGGAAGCCAGACGAGCATCGTCTTGTAGTCGGCCTCGAAGCTCTTGAAGGAGAGCTTGCGGATGATCTCGTCGGCCTCGCGGGCCGCGATCATGCCCTTGAGCGTCTTGCCCAGATCGAGCCGGTCGTACCACTCCTGCGGCGAGAAACAGCCGCCCCGCTCGGCGAAAAGCGCGCGGAACTGCGGCAGGAACTCGTCGCTGCGGACCGCCTCGCCCGACTTCTTGCCCTGTTTGTTCACCGGAAAGACCAGATGCAGGTCGGGATGCGCGAGAGCGGCGATCTGCCGGCAGTCGGGACATTCGCCGCACGAATCGCCGTCCCGCCGGTGGCGGCAGCAGAGATACTGCACATAGGCCACGGCCAGCGCGAGCGTCCCGTAGCCCGCCGCACCCGAAAAGAGCTGCGCATGGCTCACGCGCCCCGCATCGACCGACCGCGCCAGATGCCGCTTCAGATCCTCCTGTCCCGTAATGTCCGCAAACCGCATATCCTTCTCCTCAAAATCCGTTAAGACCGCTTCAGCACCGCACGCGCCATCGCCCCGAGGTCGATCCGCTCCCGGCGGACGAGGTAGGCGACATAGGACGCAAGAAGCAACATATTAAACGCATAGCCCACGAACATATTGCCCGCGGCGCCCCCGACGGCCTCGGCCGCGGCGAACCCCGCCAGCGCGACGGCGACATACTCGCCGATGCGCCGCCAGTCGTAGGGCGTGGGGAAGAAGCGGCGGTTGAGCCACCAGCTCACGGCGACCATCGCCACCTCGCTCGCCAGCCGCGCCCAGGCCGCCCCGAAGTAACCGCACAAGGGCACGAGCCAGCACCCGAAAAGGAGGATGGCCGCAAGCCCCGTGCCGGTGACGACGATCGCCAGCGACGTCCGCTCCTCGCGCTTGTACCAAAACGAGAGGTTGAGCCATACGCCCGTGAGGACGTTGGCCCCGAGCACCACCGGCAGGATGAAGATACCCTCGCGGAACTCCCGTCCCACGATCAGCGCGAAGGCGTCGCGGAAAAGGGCGATGCAGAGGAAAATCACCATCGAGGCCATGACGTAGTATTTCAGCGCCGCGGCATTCATCGCCACGAAGTCCGACTTTTTGAAATTCGAAAGGAAGAAGGGCTCGGCGGCCAGCCGGTAGATCTGGTAGAAGAGCATCATCACCACGGCGATCTTCGTGACGGCGCCATAGACGCCCAGCTGCGCCATGGCCACCCCCTCGGGCAGCAGGAACTTGATGAGCTGGCGGTCGATGAACTCGTTGGCCGTACCGGTCAGGCCGCCCACCAGCAGCGGCAGCGAATAGGCGAAAACGGCCGTCAACAGCTTCCGGTCGATCGCAGGCAGCGTGCGGTCGGCGGTGGCGAGTATCACCAGCCACGTCACCGCGCTGGCGACGAAGTTGGCGACGAAGACCCACCCCACGCCGAAGTCGGTGGAGAAGAGTCCCGCGACGCCGAAGGCGACGGCCAGCGCGACGTTGAGCACCGCGCTCAGCGCCTTGATTCCGACGAAGGTGAGCGCGCGCCCCTGCTCGCGAAGCCGCGAAAAGGGAATGCAGGCCCAGACGTCGAACAGGATGATGAGGCCGACCCAGACGACGTATTCGGGGTGCGCGACATAGGCTTCGCCCATCAGGCGGGCGACGTCGCCGCGGAAAAGGATCATCGCCGCGACGAAAAGCAGCGCCGCGAGCGACGTGGCGCCCCAGGTCGTGGCGAAGAGCCGCCGTTTGGCCCCCCGCACGTCGCCGCCCGCCGCCTCGGCCCGGGCCGAAAAGCGGAAATAGCTCGACTCCATGCCCATCGTCAGGAGCGTGAGCGCCAGCGGAATCAGGGCATAGACGTCGGTGACGATTCCGTAGGCCTCCTGCCCGAATTCACGGGTATAGTAAGGCGTGAGCAGATAGCTCAGGAAACGCACCGCGATCGTGCTGATGCCGTAAATGGCGGTCTGTCTGGCCAGCTTTTCGAGCATAAAGAGTGCTTAATAGGCAGCAAAGATACAAATTTCGGCGGAAAAAGCCGCCGTTTCTCCTTCTTTCGAAGAAAGAAGAGAAAAGCCCGGGGATTCCCGGGCAGGGCAACCCGAACCGGCGGGGAGCGGACGGAACCGGATCGGCAGAAAGGAAGCGACGGAACGAAAGGCGCGGCCGGCGGCAGCGGGTGTGCCGCGAAAGCCGGAGGGCGGAACGGCACAAAAAGACCGGACGCTGCCGCGGAACGCCGGAAAGGCGATTCCGGGAAGCGTCCGGAGACAGAAGCGCCCCGTCCGGGCCCGCGAGGTGTTCCTCCCGCGGCACGGAAGGCGTCGAGGGAGCGGCGTCAGAGCCACTTCTTATAGCGGAAAAACCAGATCGTGAGGATCGAACAGACGATCATCAGCCCGATGGCGAACAGGTAGCCCAGCGGAACGACCCAGCCGTTGGAGAGCGTGAGGGTCCACTCCAGTTCGGGCATGGCCTTGAAGTTCATGCCGTAGATCGAGGCGATGAGCGTCGCGGGCATGAAGATCACGGCCGCCACGGAGAAGATCTTGACGATGCCGTTCTGCTCGATGTTGATCAGACCCAGCGCGGCGTCCTGGATATAGTCCAGACGCTGGAAACTGAAGTCGGCGTGGTTTATCAGCGAATTGACGTCCTTGATCATCAGTTGCAGCCGCGGGTAGATGTCGTTCGGAAAGCGCTCCGAACGCAGGATGCCCGACAGGACGCGCTGGCGGTCGAAGATGTTCTCGCGCAGCGACATGGTGCTCTCCTGCAACGCGCTGATGCGGTGCAGCACCTCCTTGTCGATCGAATCCTCCGAATTGACGTCCTTCGAGAGGGCCGCGACCTGCTTGGCGATCAGCTCCACGAGGTCGGCGTCGAAGTCGATGCGCACCTCCAGCAGCGAAATGAAGAGGTGGTAGCCCGTCGAATAGCTGCGGTAGTTCATCTGCAGGCGCTTCTCCGTCTCGCGGAAGGTGCGGAACTCGGCGCTGCGCACCGAGACGAGCACACCCTCGTTCGAAATGATGAACGACACGGGTTCGACGATGAACGAATCGCCCGTGGGAACGAAAAAATTCGAGTTGGAAATGATGGCGTTCTCGTCCTCGGAGTACTTCGAGGTCGATTCGATCTCCTCGACCTGCTGTTTGGTCTGGAGGCTGATCTCCATGAAGTTCTCGACGGCCTTCTGCTCCTTGATCGTGGGCAGCAGCATGTCGATCCACAGGATGTCGTCGTAGCCCAGCTCGTCGAAAAGCTTGGTGTCGGCATTCCGGATGATCTTGTTGTACTGCTTGAGGTAAATCGTAATCATAAATCGCTCTCTGTAAAGTTCTCGAATCCGTAAGCTGTAGAGAGGCGGGCGCGGCCCGCTAACCTCTTCAGCCGGGATTGGCTCTCGGAGCGACCTTTACGCCCGAGTCCCAGAACTTTCGGAGCGCCTGATTCTTCTGGTTGTCGAAGATGTAGTCGAAATGCGACAGCGTGTCGTAGCCCCGCTGCGGATCGGAGGCGAACGGCGACGAAAGCACCGCCTCGTAACTCCGTTCGAGGCCGTAGGTCAGCGCATGCTGCAAGGCTTCGACCGTATCGGGATCCGTATCCCCGTGCGCCGCCCACACGGCGAAGGCGAAGGGCAGCTCGCCGCACTCCTTCCATGCCGCGAGCAGCGGGTCGTCGCCGCCGAGCAGCGCCTCGCGGGCGGACGGAACGCCGCCGATGCAGTATCGGGTGACGATGTGCGCATCGGAGAGCAGCGGAACGGCCGTAAAGGGAAGCAGCGCGATGTCGGCTTTCCGCTCGATGAAATGCTGGATGACGGTGTCGGGATCGGACAGCAGCAACTCGGCGCGAAGGTTACCTTCGTGCCGGATACCATAGATGAATGGCGTCGCGCTGAAGCACGACACGGCGGCTATACGTGGAACTGTGACCATCATCCATAAGGTACGAAACGGTTGGTTCGACGGCACAAAGATACACTTTATTCCCGAAAAAGGGCACAAAACCCGCAGATTTCTTTTCCGGGGCGAAACGGGAGGGAGGGCGGCGCGAAAATCCGGACGGACCGGACGGAAGAAAAAACGCCCCGGGAGACGGAAACTCCCGGGGCGCAGTCTTTTCCGGACCTGCCGCGTCACCGCTTCACGACGGGTCGGAGGCGGTAGAGCACGACGTCCTCGGCCGGAACGACCACCTCGCGCTTGCGGTCCGTGCGGAAGCTACGGCCGCCGTTCCAGAGGTCGCGGCCCTCGTAAACGATCCGGTCGAAAGCCGTGGAGCACTGCGACACCTCCGTATCGGTGAAGCTGAACAGCTGCCAGTCGATCGTATAGGGACGCGCCTCGTGCGTGCGGTTGAAGAGGCAGAAGGCCCATTCGCCGCCGGCGAGCGGCTTGAACCAGATTTCCAGTCCGTTGTCGGTGGCGTAGCGCAACCCCTGCACGCCCAGCGGGTCCTGGTCGATGGCGATGACGTCGCGGTCGGTCACGATGGCCGCCGTCTCGTCCGACATGGCGCGTATGTCGTTGCCAAGGATCAGCGGCGCAGCCATCATGCACCACATCGTGAAGTGCGCACGGTCCTGATTGACCGACATGCCGTTGCCCACCTCGAGCATGTCGGGGTCGTTCCAGTGACCCGGACCAGCATAGCGGCGCAGTCCGGCGTTGTCGTCGAAATTCTGCATCACGGTGCGGGGTTTCCAGTCGCCCGTGAAGACCGCGGGGTCGGAGAACGAAAGGCCGATGTCGCCTGTCGTACGCCACATGTGGCCGACCTCCCGCGCCCAGGTCCACGGCTTGCTGTTACCCCACTCGCACATGGAGAAAAGGATCGGGCGCCCGGCGGCGCGCAGGGCGTCGCGCATGAGCGTATAGGCTCCCACGGGATTGATATTCTCGGTGTTGCACCAGTCGTATTTCAGGTAGTCGATGCCCCAGCGGGCGTATTGCAGCGCATCCTGGTATTCGTGGCCGAAGCTGCCGAAACGTCCGGCGCAGGTCCGCCGCCCGGCATCGGAGTAGATACCCAGCTTCAGCCCCTTCGAATGCACGTAATCGGCCAGCGCCTTCATACCGCTCGGGAACCGTTCGGGATCGCACTGCGGAAAACCGTCGGCGTCGCGTTCGGAGGCGTGCCAGCAGTCGTCGATATTGAGGTAAACGTATCCGGCCTCGGCCAGCCCCGACTCGACCAGCGCGTCGGCCATTTCGCGGACCATCCGCTCATCGACGTTGCAGCCGAACTTGTTCCACGTGCTCCAGCCCATCGGCGGCGTGTCGGCCAGGCCCTCCCACTTCTGGGCCGAAGAGGTCGCCGCGCAGCAGAGCGCGGCGCAAAAGAGTAAAAGACGTTTCATATCAGCGATTCGTTTGAGGTTTGTCCGGGTTCGCCGAATCGGTCCGGGCCGCCGGACCGATGCCCGGAAGGCCCTGTCCGAAGCCCCGGAAGGGCCGCCGGTTCGGGAAGACAAAGATAACCGATTTTCCCGGCATTCGGGAGCGGGTTTCCATTTTTTTTGGAAAAACTGCGCAAAACTCTTGACAAGGGGGTATCGGCCGCCGTATATTTGCCCCGTAATCCACACCCGGCCGCAAAGACAAGGCCGGTTATCGACATCGGAGAACCGCTCTGTTCCAACCGGATGCGAATAGTTCCCGACAACAATCGACAAATTATCCACAACTTATCCACACGCCCGGAGGTCCCGGAGACATCCGTATCCCCGCTCCTCTCCAGCCCGCACCGGTTCGTTCCGGCCCTCCGCGGCGTCCGGTCCCGCATCTTCCTGGAAGGAGGCTTTCCGGCCGGACAGCGAAACGCATCATCATTCAATCCAAAATCCCTGCACCATGACATTCACCCAAATTCCGCAACAGTACGCTCCGCTCGGCGCGGAGGCGATTTACGCCGTGGAGAATCCCGCGGGCGGAGACCTCGACATCCGCATCGCGGACGAAAGAGGGGCTACGCTCGGAGCCCTGCGTTTCGCCGCGGCGGCCACGGCCCGCTTCGACGCCGCCCCCGCCCTGCGCCGGGCGCTCCGCTTCATCCCCCTCGTCGGCAACACGGGATTCTACGCCGCCACGGGACGCGTCGTAAAGGCCGCGGTCACGGCCGGAGCCGCCGGAACGCTTCCGGAAGGCACGGAGGCGACGGCTCCGGCGAGGACCTTCCTGCCGGGACGGGAAGCCGCGGAAGCCCCGGCGCTGCTGACGACCCTGCCCCGCCGCCGGATCATCCCGGAAGGAGCCTGCGAAGAGCTGACCCTGCTGACCGCCGGCGACGCCGAAGCGGTGGTGACGGCCCGGACGGCCGATTCGCTGACGGCGGAGAGCTACTCCGTCCGGACGTCGGGACCGCTGCTGTTCCGCATCGACACGCGCGACTTCCCGGGGGCGGAGACGCTCTCGATCGACTTCGGAGAGATCGGGACGGTGGAATACACCGTCGTACCCGCCGTGCGGGAGGCCGTGCGGCTGGCGTGGCGCAGCAGCGCGGGGTCGGTCGAACATTACAGCTTCCCGGTCGTGCGGGAGGTGACGCAAAGCATCCAAAAACGGCGGGCCTGCGGCCCCGAGGGGCACGTCGTCGTGCCGCAGCGGAGCGAAAGGCGCACCGTACTGGCCTCGGCCTACGAGACGCCCGAAATGCTGGAGGCGCTCGCCGAACTGACGGAGACGCCCGAAGTCTGGATCGCCGGGGAGGAGATCTACACGCCCGCAGACGTCCTGACCGACGAGGCGACGGTGCTCCGCCGCGGCACGATGAGCTGCCTGGAGATCGAAATCCGAGACAAACGAACCGCTCCCGCACGATGGAACTGACGATCGACGGACGCCCCTGCGACCTGGGGCCGGAACGGATCGCCGTACCGGGCTACGACGCCCGGAAGACGACAACCCCGGAGAGCTGCCGCGAAGGCCGCACGCTCCGGATCGCACTCCCCGCGACACCCCGCAACGCCGCGGCGGCGGGACACCCCTGCGAGCCCCACACCGCCGGGAAGTTCAACGACACGCGCCACGAAGCCGTGCTGACGGCCGGAGGGGCCGAGCTGCTGCGCGGACCGGTACGGCTGCTCGCCGCGACGGACGCGGAATACACGCTCGAAATCCGCAGCGGCGGCGCGGGATGGGCCGAGAACGCCGCGCGGCGCATGTTCAACACGCTGGGGGTCGAATACGACGGAGAGCTCACGCCGACCGACATCCGCGCCGGATGGACCGACGGCCGGCCCGTGAAGTTCTTCCCCGTGCTCCGCGACGAGTACCCCGCACGGAACGGCCCGTCCGACCTGCTGCCCGCCGAACGGGTGCTCTCGCCGGACGACTACCACCCCTTCCTGCACGTGGCCACGCTCGCCGAACGCATCTTCGCGGAGGCCGGCTACCGCGTCGAGAGCCGCTTCTTCGCCTCGGAGTTCTTCCGCTCGCTCTACATGAGCGGAGCCTACCCCTCGCACGACACCGCCGCGGCGGAAGCCCGCATGGGCTTCTCGGCCCGCCGGACCGCCCCCGTCACGGCGAAGGCCAACGAGGCGGGGAAGGTCGTCGCCGACCCCGCGACCGCGCTCAACTCGGTGGGCAACATCGTCGAGACGGCCACGCCGCAGAGCATCGACGCCGACGGAAACCCCATCGACGGACTGTACAATCACGGGGGATGCTTCTCGACGGACGGAGGCCGCATCCTGTTCACGCCCCTCGCGGAGACGACCGCGGGGTTCGAATACCGCCTCCGCTACACCACCTCGCACCGCATCCTCTCGCGCACGCGGCTCCGGGGGTTCGACACCGTTTACCTCGGGCCGGGGTCGGAGATGGCCTTCACGCTGGCGAACCGCTACGAGGACCACCGCGCCGCGCCGGAGGCGAACCGCACCTACCGGGCCCTCGTCTTCGACCACCGCGAAGGGGCGCGATACCGGCTCCGGTACACCCGCGACGGGGTGGAAGGGGTCGTATGGACCGAATTCGCGGCCCGCTCGGCGCAGGTCACGACCCCGGCGTCGGGACGCTTCGCCGATCCGGTGCTGGAGGTGCGCAACAGCCTCGGATGGGAGCCCTTCGAAGGGGACTGGGCTCTCTATGCCGGATATGTCGGGGAGACGGGGGAGACGACCGTGGAGCTGCGGCTGCGGACGGCCTCCGAGGAGCTCGGCCCATCGAAGCCCAAGCGGTTCGACCAGATCTACTTCGCGGGGGCCGAGGAGGGCATGACGCTCACGCTGCACGAGGAGTGCGCCCTGCGGCCCCGCTTCCGCTCCGGACCGGGATTCGGCTCGGCGGTCCGCTTCGCCGACGTGGCGCAGCACCGCATCCGGCAGGCGGAGCTGCTCGGGGCCCTCGCACACCTGTTCAACCTGCGGTTCTACACCGAGGAGGCGACGAAAAGGGTCTGGATCGAACCGGCCGACGACTTTCTCGGCGCAGGTCCCGAGACGGACTGGAGCGGCCGGACCGACTTCTCGCAGCCGGTGGAGCGGCGGGATGCGGCGCAGGAGGTGCACGAGACGAGGTGCTGGCGCTACCGCGAAGGGGACGGCGCGGTGAGCCGCTTCGACGCCGGAGCCGAAGAGCCGCTGGGGGCGTGGAGCGTCCGGTGTCCGTCGCAGGCCGCCCTCACGGGCGAGAAGGTGCTCCGCAACCCGCTGTTCTGCCCGTCGCTCAACGCCGCGGGGCACTACCCGAACGCCCCCTCGGCCCGGCTCCTGCAGGTCGGCGACCGCGACGACACGGAAGACGACGGCACGAATTTCACGCCCCGCATCGTCCGCTACGCCGGGATGCACCCCCTGCCGGAGGGTGAACGGTGGGGATACCCGTCCGGCGAGGCGGCCTACCCGCTCGCGGCCTTCCACTTCGCGGGAGACGCCGCGGCGGCGGGGTTCACGCTCTGCTTCGAGGACCGCGACGGCGTGCGGGGGCTGCACCGCTTCTACGACCGGCAGACGACGCGCGAGGCGAGGCGCGAACGCATCGCCCTCTCGCTGCGGCTGGCCCCCGACGAATTCGCGGCGCTCCTGGCCCCCGGAACGGGCGCTCCCGACATCCGGTCGGTGTTCCGCATCGACACGGGAACGGGGGTGGTGCGCGCCCTGCTCGACACCGTGGAGGAGTACGACCCGGAGGCGGCATCGGTCCGCTGCACCTTCACGCGGCTCACGGAGGACGCCCTATGACACGGCACGAGGAACGGCTGGCCGGAATCCTGCGACGTGCGATCGCGGGGCTGTCGGAGGAGGAGGCCGTAAAGCGGCTGTTCGAACTGGGCGCGGTCAGCCGCCGGGGTTGCGAAAGGCTGGCCATCCGCGAAGAGGTGGCGCGGCTCGAAAAGCGGGGCATGGGACGCTGCGAGGCGCTGCACGTCGCGGCCGGGGTGTTCTGCTGCTCGTACGAAAAGGCCCGGAACGCATTTTACAACACATTCAAAGACTGAAACATGAAATCGGAAATCCAAATCAACGACAAGGCCGGAAGCTGCCGCATCGAAATCGAAGGGACGATCGGCGTTCCCGAGGAGTGGCAGTTCGACGACCCGGCGGACCGGGTGGCGACCTACGAGCGGTTCCGCGACGCGGTGCGGCGCATCGCGGAGATCGAAGCGCCGGAGGTGGTGGTCGAAATCCGCTCGACGGGCGGCGACGTGAACGACGCGCTGCTGATCCACGACGCGCTGCGATCGCTCGGGGCGCGCATCACGACCCGCTGCTACGGCTACACCGCCTCGGCGGCCACGATCATCGCGCAGGCGGCGTCGGAAGGGCGCCGCGAAATCTCGGCGAACGCCCTCTACCTGATCCACGACTCGGTATGCGCCGCGGAGGGCAACGCCTCGGAGCTGGAGGGGAAGATCGCCCTGCTCCGCCAGACCGACGCCCGCATCGCCGCGGTCTATGCCGCCCGTTCGGGGCGTCCGGCGGCGGAATTCGAGGCGCTGATGGCCGAGAACAACGGCAGCGGCCGCTGGCTCTCGCCCGCGGAGGCGGTGGAGGCGGGACTGGCCGACCGCGTGACCGACGCCGCCCCGCACGCCGCGCCGACGCTGGCGCAGAACCTCTCGCGGGGATGGGAACGGCTGCTCGCCGGACTGGGACTGCGCCCGGGCGAAGCGACGGCCGCGGGACGGAACGCGCTACCCGCAGACCGCAACGTGCTGCATGCCGTCCCGGACGACGGCCCGCGCCGCCGGGCCGCAGCCGAAGCGATGCGGCGGCGGTTCCGCGCCACGGAGACGCTTCCGTGCGAGGACCCCTCCTACGGCGACGCCGTACAGTCGGCCAACGCCCGCGCCTACGCCGAAGACGCGAAATGCTTCCGCGGCTGATCCGGCCGCGGAGATCCGGAACCGGAGCCGCGGCCCGGCTCCGGAAAACGAACGGACACCCCTTATTCCACAGACTATTCCACAAACCCTCAAAAACACGAAAGACATGACTTACCTCGAAAATGCGAAACAGTACACCGGTTCGGAGCTCGAAACCGTATTCTTCCGCCCGATGCTGACCGGCGAATCGGCCCGGGAACTGGGCGTGCGCGTCCTCTACAACATGCCCACGCCCACGCACGTACAGCTTTGGGACGGACAGCGCAACATCCTGCAAAAATACACCGCGGCCGGCTGGTCGGGCGGCGCGGCGGCCGCCAAGTTCGAGAAGACGATCGACCTGCGGCGCGTGAAGGCCGAGATGAGCTTCTCGGCGGCCGACTACTTCTCGATGGTCTGCGAGAAGATCGCCTCCGTCACGAACGTCCACCTGGAGGACCTCACGGGAACCGAGCTCGAGAAGGCCGAAACGGCGCTCTTCCGGCAGGCGCTCGCCGAGAACCTCCGCGCGACGATGTGGGTCGGCGACACCTCGGCCGAGACGGGCTACAACACCTTCGACGGATTCCTGAAGCTCATCGGGGAACTGGTCGCGGAGGAGAGCGTCTATCACAACACCTATCAGGACGCGGACCTCGCGTCGGCGGAGAAGATCGTCGAGTTCTTCGACGAGCTGTGGACCAACGCCGACACGCGCACGCAGGACCTCAAGGCCGACGGACAGCTGGCCTACTTCCTCACCTCGGACCTCTGCCACCTCTACGAGAAGTACCTCGACGCGAAGGGTGCGGACGCCGCCTACGCCGATGCGGTGAACGGCCGTCCGACGCTCTCCTACCACGGCATCCCGGTCATCGACGTCCGGCTGGGCGGCTACCTCGCCCCGACGTCGTTCGACAAGTCGTTCTGCATGCTCACCGACCGCCGCAACCTCGTGCTGGCGGTCAATACGGCCGACATGCCCGGCAACGAGGTCCGCATGTGGTACAACCCCGACGAGATGGAGAACCGCCAGCGCGCCGTCTTCATGGCCGGCTGCGCGATCCTCGACGAGAGCCTCGTCACGTACCTCCACAAACAGTAATTCCCCCGGCCGGACCGCCTGCGGCGATCGTCCGCGGGCGGGCGGCCCGAACCGAAGACACGACACATGAGCAAAGCGAAAAAAATCAGACCGGCCGTCGGCGTGATCGACCGCACGGACCCCTGCATGCCGCCTGCCGCGGCGCGCGTCGAAAGCGACGAGTTCTGGCGCTGGGGCGACGACAACCTCTTTCCGGCGGCGCTGGCGACGATGGCCCGCCGCTCGACGACCCACCGCCGTATCGTCAATGACAAGGCCGACTACATCTCGGGCAAGGGATTCGTCTGCGACGAGGCGGCCCAGCCGCAACTGGCGGCCTTCGTCCGGCACGCGAACGGCGACGGGGAGAGCCTGCGGCAGGTGCTCAACAAGCTGGCGTTCGACAAGGCGCTGTTCGGCAACGCCTTCCTCGAAGCGGTGACGGACGCCGGGCACTCGTTCCTCTCGCTCTACCACCAGGACGCCACGCGCTGCCGCGTGGCCCGCGACTCGCGGCACGTTCTGCTGCACCACGACTGGAGCGCTTTCCGCACATCCGAGGCGCGGCGGCTGCCGCTCTACCCGCTCTTCGAGGAGCAGCCGGACGGCACGCTGCGCACGATGGTCCACTACAAGGACTACGAACCGGCGTTCGAGCACTACGGCGTTCCGCCCTATATCGCCGGGCTGAACGTCTCGGCGATCGCCTACAAGACCGACCGCTGGAACATCTCGCGGCTCGACAACTCGTTCCAGCTCTCGGGCGTCATGCTGCTCGACTCGTCGGCCGCGAGCGAGGCCGACGCCGAGCGCATCGTGCGGCTGGCCGAGAGACGGTTCGCCGGGAACCCGGGGCAGGTGATGTTCGTCATCCGCGAAGGCGGCGAGGAGGACAACTCGCGCTTCATCCCGATCGCCTCGCAGAACGAAGGCGACTGGCAGGCCCTCCACGAGCAGGCGACGGCGGACATCGTCGTGGCGCACTCGTGGTTCCGGACGCTGAGCGGACTGGATTACAGCTCGGGATTCAGCGCCGAACGCATCCTCCACGAATACGAGGTGGCGCTGAACACCGTGATCCTCGCCGAACAGGCCGAACTGACCGAACCGATCCGCGCGCTCGCCGCGGAAACGCTCGGGGCCGACGTCTCCTCGCTCGAGATCGTAAACCGGCCGCCGACCCGGTCGAAACCCATCTACATGAAGGTCTGGGAAGCCCGCAAGGCCGACGGTCTGGACTACGATCCGGACGACCCGAAGCAGCAGGCGTTCCTCTCCGAAATCACGAAGTACAACATCCGGAGCATCGACTGACCGGATGCGTCCGCCGCGGCCGGGCCCCATCGCCCGCAACGCCATGAGGGCCGATCCGCCCGGCCGGGGTCGGCAGGAGGCATCCGGGAAGAAGGTCTCCGACATCTCCCGAAGCCGTTCCGGAGCGCACGCGAAGCCTCCGGAACGGTACGCACACCAAAAAACACGATTCCATGAAGACACTCGTCACACCCCTTCAGGCGCTCCGGCTCGCCTTTCCGGAAGGCGAAGCGCTGCCGCCCGGAACCGTCGCCGAAGCGGACATAGCCGCCGCGGAACGGCGGTATATCGTCCCGGTCATCGGCCGCGCGCTCCACGCACGGCTGCTCGAAGGCGCCTACGAAACGTTCCGCACCGACTATCTGGCCGCACCGACGGCCCTTTTCACCCGTCTCCAGCTCCAGCCCCGGCTGGACATACGCACCGGACAATGCGGCACGACGGCTCCGAAATCGTCGTGGACCCAGCCCGCCGGCGACGACGCCCTGCGCCGGCGGCAGCGGGCGCTGCGCACCGAGGCCCGGACGCTGCTGCGCCGCGCGGCGGAGCACCTCGACGCGCACCGCACCGAATTTCCGGAATACGACCCGACGGAGAACATACTCAAACGCTGCTCGACCGATGGAGGCTTTGTACAGATGCGTTAGCGGCCTCGCGGCCGGAGCCGCCGCCCTCTTCGCCCCGATCGGTCCGATGGCGGCCACGACGGCGGCCTTCATCGGCATCGACTTCCTGACGGGCGTGGCGGCCGACCGTGCGGCGGCCCGCCGCGAAGGGCGCACCTGGTATTTCGAGAGCCGCGAGGCGTGGCGCACGGTGCTCAAACTCGCGCTGGCGCTGACGGCGATCGCCATGGCATGGCTCATCGACCGCTGCGTGCTCGGCTTCACGCAGCTCGACACGGCACGGCTCTTCGCCGGCTTCATCTGCGGCGTGGAGATGTGGTCGTTCCTCGAAAACGCCGCGCAGCTCTCCGACGCCCCGCTGTTTCGCCGGCTGCGCCGCTACGCCCGCCGCCGCATCGGAAAGGAGGCCGGACGATGAGCCGGGGGCTGGAAAACCGCAACCCGGGCAACATCCGGCAGTCGCGCGTGCGCTACAAAGGCGAGGTGCGCCCTTCGCGCGACCCGGAGTTCAAGCAGTTCGAATCGCCGGCATGGGGCTACCGGGCCATTTTCGTACTGCTCGACACCTACCGCCGGCGGCACGGGCTGCGGAGTCTCCGGGAGATGATTTCGCGCTGGGCTCCGCCGTCGGAGAACCGCACCGAAGCCTATATCCGCGCCGTGGCGGACGACACGGGGATCGACCCCGACGAACCGATCGACACGCGCGACCGGAAGACGATGGTTCCGGTCGCGGCATCCATCTCGCGCGTGGAGAACGGCATCGCGGCCGACCGCCGCCAGGTCGAACGCGGCTGGGAGCTGTTCGCGGAGTGACCTCCGCCCGAAGGGAGCGGAACCGGCAAACAGGTCCGGCGGCGAACCCCGGCAGCCGAAAGACGGGCCGACGGACACGGCGCCCGGAAAGAGGGGAAAACAGCCGGACAGAGGCCGCCGGAACGGACGGAGCGCCGCCGTCGGAGCCGACGGGCGGAAAAGACCGGAACGAACGCTTCCGCAGCCGGAAAACCCGGACCGGGCGGGGGATTTGCATCCGAATTTGCTATATTTGCATCCGAACAGATTATCCGCACATGTCGATCCGGCAGCTACTCGCACGGCTCGACCGGATGCCGATGCTGAAAATCCTCGTCCCCTTCGCGGCGGGCATCGCGCTGGCCGACCGTTTCACACTGCCCCTGTGGTTCGCCGCAGGGGCTTTCGTGCTGACGGGGCTCACGGCCCTGCTGCTGCGCTCCTCCGCGGCGCTGGCGGGGATGCTCCTCACGGCGGGATTCGCCGCGGCGCAGCTCCGGGCGGCCGAACCGGCCGTGCCGCGGGGCGTACGCACCGCCTTCGAGGTCGCGGTGGAGGGAATCCCCGCCGACCGGGGCCGCTACGTCGCGGCCGAAGCGGTCGTCGCGCTCTGGCGGGACCCCGCGACGGGGCGCTGGCATCCGTCGGGCGACCGGGTGATGCTCTACGCCGATTCGCTCACTCCGCTGACGGCCGGAGAGCGGTTCGTGTGCCGCGGTGAGGTGCGGCCCTTCCGGGGCGGGGCGGAGAGCTACCGCCGCCTGATGCGGCGGCGGGGATTCGCCGGAACGCTCTCCGTCTCCGGACGCACGCTGCTCGAACGGCTGCCCGGACACACCGGAAGGCTCCACCACCGCGCGGCAGAGCGGCTGGCCCGGCTTCCGCTCGGAGGGGATGCGGGAGCCGTGGTGCGGGCCATGGCGGCGGGAGACCGGAGCGGCATCACGCCGGAGCTGCGCACGGCCTACTCGCGCAGCGGGCTGTCGCACCTGCTGGCCGTATCGGGACTCCACACGGGCATCGTCTTCGCGCTCGTCAATCTCGCGCTGTGGTGGCTGCCGCTCCTCAGACGGGGACACCTCGTGCGCAACGTGCTGGCGGCGGGGGCCGTATGGCTGTTCGTCGCGGCGGCGGGAGCCCCGCCGAGCGCCGTGCGGGCCGCCGTCATGTGCACGGTCCTGCAGACCGCCCTGGCGTCGGCATCGGAATACGTCGCACTCAATGCGCTCGCCGCGGCGGCTTTCGGGATGCTGCTCTGGCAGCCGGCCTGGCTGGGGGACATCAGCTTCCGGCTCTCGTTCCTCGCCGTGGCGGGCATACTCGCCTGGGGCGTGCCGCTCTGCCGCCGCTGCCGGACGCGCTGCCGGGCGGCGAACGCCGCGATCGACGCCTACTTGATCGGCCTCGCGGCCGCCGTCGCCACGACGCCCCTCGTCTCGCACACCTTCGGAACGGTTCCGCTGGCCGGACTGCTCGTCAATCCCGCGGCCATCGCACTGGCGACGGCCGTAGTCTTCGGCGGGGCGCTGTGGATGCTCCTGCCCGCCGGACCGCTCGCCCCGGCCTTCGCCCTGGTGACGGGTACGGCGGCCGAAGGGATCAACGCGCTGGCCCGCCTCACGGCCTCGCTGCCGGGAGGCGCGGCCGAATATGCGCTCGGAGGGACGCAGACCGCGATCCTCTACCTCCTCTTCGCGCTCGCCACCCTCGCGGCATGGAGCGCGGAACCGAAAAAAAGCGTACATTTGCCGACATGATAACCCCCGAAGAATACGCCCTGCTCCGCACCGACGAGGTGCGCGAAGCGATCGCCCGGGCCCGCGGACGCGACCCGCTGGAGGTGGCGACGGACCGCCGCGTGCCCCACGCCCGTCTGGTCGCCACGCAGGTCAAATACCTCGCGCGGGCCGAACGGAAACTCCCCTCGTACGCCGCGGCGCAGTGCATCCTGCCGCCGCGGGCCTTCGAGCAGGCGTCGAGCGAGGCGTGCGCGGCGCACAAACGCATCGCGGGCGACAGCGTGCTGGACCTCACCTGCGGACTGGGCGCGGACGCGCTCTTCCTGAGCCGCCGCTTCCGCCGCGTGGTGACGCTCGAGCGCGACGCCACGCTCGCCCGCATCGCCGCGGAGAACTTCGCACGGCTCGGCGCCGGAAACATCGAGGTCGTCTGCTCTTCGGCCGAGGAGTACCTCGCGCAGGAGGGGCTGCGCTTCGACTGGATCTACGCCGACCCCGACCGCCGTTCGGCGGAAGGCCGCAGGCAGGTGCGGCTGGAGGCGTGCTCGCCCGACATCCTCGCGCTCGGACCGCTCATCGGCCGGGCGTCGGAGCGGCTGTGCGTGAAGAACTCCCCACTCTTCGACACGGACGAGGCGCTGCGGCTCTTTCCCCGCAGCCGCGTGGAGGCCGTCTCGGTCGGCGGCGAGTGCAAGGAGGTGGTGATCTACGCCGACGGCGCGGGACCGCTGCTCACCGCCTCGGCCATCGGGCTGGGCGAGTTCTCGGCCCGGCCCGGCGAGCGTGCCGGAGAGCCGCCCGCGACGTTCGGCGCGGCGCGCTACCGCTGGCTCGTTATTCCCGACGTGGCCTTGCAGAAGACCCGCCTCGTACGGCTGCACCTCGCGGGCCGCGCCGACTGCTGGAGCGAGAACGGCTACGGATTCGCCGCCGAACGCCCCGAGGGCGTGCTGGGCCGCATCCTCGAAATCGACCGCATCGAGCCGTACGACCCCGCACGGCTGAAGCGCGAGCTGAAGGGACGCGGCGCGGAGATTCTCAAGCGCGACTTCCCGCTCCGGCCCGAGGAACTGTACCGCCGGCTGGGGCTGCATCCGGGCGGAGAGGTGCGGCTGGCCTTCACGAAAACGGGGAACGATTTTTGGGCGATCCGCCTAAAATAGCTATCTTTGTTCGACCGTCACGACGCCGTTCCCATGAAAATCAGCGACATTCCGACATACTTCACCGACACGATCTTCCGGCGCGACGCCAGCGAATGGCGCAACCCCGTCGTGCGGTGGCTCGTGCAGCAGTACAAGCTGCTCTTCTACACGGCGAGGGGGTTGCAGGAGCACGGGACGCTCGTGCGCAGCGCAGCGCTGACCTTCTATACGCTCATGTCGCTCGTGCCGATCGCCGCCGTGGTGTTCGCCGTGGTCAAGGGCTTCGGCCTGGCGGACGGACTGGTGGAGAACCTCTACGCGCTCTTCCCGCAGAACCCCGAGATCGTGCGCTACATCGTCGATTTCGCCGAGAACGCCCTCGGCCGCACGCAGGGCGGCGTGGTGGCCGCCGTGGCCCTCGTGATGCTCTTCTGGGCCGTGATCCGCGTCTTCGGGTCGATCGAGAGCGCCTTCAACAACATCTGGGAAGTGAAGGTCGAGCGCGGCATCACGCGCCAATGGACCGACTACATCGCCGTGGTGATGATCGTCCCGGTGCTCTGGATCGTGGCCAACGCCATGACCAACTACGCCGAACGGCTGCTGGGATTCGACGACAGCTGGTACTTCGGCCTGCTGTCGCATCTGGCGTCGATGGTGGTCATCTGGGGCATGTTCACGCTGCTCTATCTGGTGATCCCCAACGCGAAGGTCCGCGTCGGCAGCGCCCTGATGGCCGGAATCGTCGCGGGCACGATCTTCCTCCTGTTCCAGTGGGGCTACGTTTACCTCCAGCGGTGGATGACCTCCTACAACGCCATCTACGGCAGCTTCGCCGCGCTGCCGCTCTTCCTCATCTGGTTGCAGACCTCGTGGGAGATCCTCCTCTTCGGCGGCGAACTGTCGTTCGCCTACCAGAACGTCGAACGGTTCGACGAGGAGCGCGAGTCGCTGCTCGTGAGCTACGACCAGCGGCGCAAAATCCTGCTCGCGGCCATGCTGATCGTCGTGCGGCACTTCCGCGACCACGGCGGGGCGATGCCCGCAGAGCGGATCCGGCGGCGGCTGAACCTCCCCACGCGCATCGTGAACGACGTGCTGTTCCAGCTCGTGCAGGCCGGGCAACTGATCGCCGTGCGCAGCGGCGACGGGGAGCGCGAAGTGGGCTACACGCCGGCATACGACATCGCCTCGATGACGATTTACAGCATCCTGGAGGCGGTGGAACGGAGCGGACAGACCTCCTTCGACCTGGCGGCGACGCCCGAACTGGCGCATATCGACCGCGAGCTGGACGGACTCAAGGAGGCGGCCCGCAACGCCGAGGACAACGTAACGCTCACCGACCTGATGAAGGACGCCGACACGAAACAGCCATGAAACAGATCGCAATCATCGGAAGCGGAAACCTGGCGGAAGCCCTCGCCCGGGCCGTGGCGGCGGCCGACGGGCTGCGCCTCGTGCAGCTCTTCGCGCGCAACGCCGCACGGGGCGGCGAGGTGGCCGCACTCGCCCGCACGGAGTGGACGGACGACCCGCGGCGGCTCGCCCGGGCCGACCTGTACCTCATCGCCGTCAGCGACCGCGCCGTGGGGGAGGTCGCCGCACGGCTGCCCATACCCGACGGAGCCGCGGTGGCCCACACGGCGGGCAGCGTACCCCTCGCGGCCCTGCCCGAACGGTTCGCCCGCCGGGGGGTCTTCTACCCGATGCAGACCTTCACGCGGGGCCGGGAGGTCGATTTCGGCGAGATCCCGGTATTCATCGAAGCCTCCTCGCCGGCATTGTGCGACGAGCTGGAGGCGTTCGCCCGCCGCCTCTCCCGCACGGTGATCCGCAGCGACTCCGCGCAGCGGGCGAAAGTGCACCTCGCGGCGGTCTTCGCCTGCAACTTCGCCAACCGCATGTACGCTCTCGGCGAACGGATCGCGCGCGACGCCGGGCTGGACTTCGGGGTGCTCAAACCGCTCGTCACAGAGACCGCCGCGAAAGCCCGCGACGCCCGCTCGCCGCTCGACGTGCAGACGGGCCCCGCCGCACGGCACGACGCGGCGACGCTGGAGCGCCACCTCGCGCTGCTGGCCGACGACCCCGAAATGCAGGAACTCTATTCGAAAATCAGTCAGAACATATGGGAAACTTCAAAGAGGACATAGCCCGCTGCGAAGCCTTCGTCTTCGACGTGGACGGCGTGATGACCGACGGGGGCATCATCCCCACCGCGGACGGCGACTTCATCCGCCGCTACAACGCCAAGGACGGCTACGCGCTGGCCTACGCCGTCAAGCACGGCTACAAGGTCTGCATCATCACCGGCGGCCGCGGCCGCACGCTCGAACACCGGCTCCGGATGCTCGGCATCGAACGCTTCTACACCGACTGCATGGACAAAATACGGGCCATGCGCGAATACTTCGCCGAGGAGGGCATCGACCCGGCCAACGCAATCTACATGGGCGACGACATTCCCGACCTGGAGTGCATGCGCGAAGTGGGCATTCCGGTCTGCCCGGCCGACGCCGCGGCCGAGGTGATCGAAGCCTCGCGCTACGTCTCGGAGTTCCGGGGCGGCGAAGGCGCCGTGCGCGACATC
The DNA here is from genome assembly GCF_018101075.1 of Alistipes sp. Marseille-P2263. NCBI lineage: Bacteria > Pseudomonadati > Bacteroidota > Bacteroidia > Bacteroidales > Rikenellaceae > Alistipes > Alistipes sp. Marseille-P2263. Next base: position 322 of record NZ_JAGQEJ010000007.1, on the reverse strand, counting down.
GTGGAGCAGGTGCTCCGCGCCCGCGGCGACTGGGCCCGCGACTCGATGGGCGTCACCCCCTCGTCGCTCGTGGCGTCGAGGTAGCGGACCGGAGGAGAAGATCATCCTGAGCGAGAAAGATACACGGCATCCGCTTCTGCGGGATTTCGTATCGCCGTTCGAGTATAACGAAAACCTTTACAAGTCATGAACATCCTTGTCACGGGCTCCGGAGGGCAGTTGGGACATGCCCTCCGGCGTGCTTCGGCCGCCTCGGCGGACCGCTACTTCTTCACGGACGTCGCGGGCGACGATACCCTGCGGCTCGACATCACGGACCGTG